>CADCHY010000016.1 GCA_902801365.1 uncultured Succiniclasticum sp. | reverse complement strand
TGCGCCCTGATCGGTATGCTGATGTTAGGTAACCTGTATAAGGAAGCCGGCTGCCTGGACCGTCTGAGCGACACTGCCCAGAACGCATTGATGAACATCGTAACGATTTTCCTGTCCGTTGGTACCGGTCTGACCATGGAAGCGGATAAGTTCCTGAAATATCAGACCATCCTGATCATCTGCCTGGGTCTGGTTGCTTTCGCCGCCGGTACTGCTGCGGGTTGTCTCTTTGGCCAGCTGATGAAGATCACTTCCGGCGGCAAAGTCAATCCGCTGATCGGTTCGGCCGGTGTATCCGCCGTTCCGATGGCTGCGCGTGTATCCCAGGTTGTAGGTCAGAAGGCTAATCCTTCCAACTTCCTGCTGATGCATGCTATGGGCCCCAACGTAGCAGGCGTTATCGGTACCGCTGTTGCAGCGGGTACCATGCTGGCTATGATCGGACCTGCCGGCAAATAACCGTTGCCGCGCAGTTTCTCATTTCCCACCCCGGCTGCAACAATAGCCGGGTCCTTTCAATAATAACCATGCCGCAGCGGGCATGGTTGTTATAAGGGCGGCCTGTGAAACCTGTTTCGCACCGTTGTCCTTTAACTTCACTCCTCCTCTTGCCGTAAGGACGTGAGACACCCTTGCGGTATGCGGTTTCAGAGCTTCCGCCGTCAGTGAAGTTAAAAAAATAAACACCCTGTACCTTTCCGGTAATTCGGAAAACGTGCAGGGTGTTTTAGTTTAATCAACCGGTTAATTATCCATTGTTCCCGGTCAAATAGCAATTAACCAAAATCCCAAAGCCGTTTATAAAAGTTCCGCGTTCAACCCACTGAATATGATATAATAAATATCATAGTTATTAACCTAAGCAGGCCTGAGATAATAACGAATTAACTTAATGTAAGGAACAGGAGTTGTACAACATGATCAGTTTACAAAACGATTACAGCGAAGGCGCCCATCCGCAAATTCTGAAGCGGCTGGCAGAAATCAATCTGGAGCAGAATCCCGGCTACTGCAGCGATACATACTGCGCCGGCGCAGCGGAAAAAATCCGCAAGGCCTGCGCCTGCCCGGAAGCAGAAGTATTCTTCCTAGTAGGGGGAACCCAGACCAACCAGGTCGTCATCGACACCATGCTGGCGCCTTACGAAGGGGTCGTGGCAGCCCATACGGGGCATGTAAGCACCCACGAAGCCGGAGCCATTGAATTTACCGGCCATAAAGTGCTGGAACTGCCCCAGCATGAAGGAAAGATACAGGCGGCAGAACTCCGGGAACTTGTCAGCAGGTTCTGGCAGGACGGCAACCATGAGCACATGGTTTTCCCCGGCATGGTCTATATCTCCCACCCGACCGAATATGGCACGCTTTACAGTAAAGAGGAACTGGAAGCCATATCGCAGATCTGCCATGAGTACAAAATGCCGTTATATATGGACGGCGCCCGTCTGGCCTACGGACTGACAGCTCCCGGTACGGATGTTACGTTGCAGGACGTTGCCCGCCTTTGTGACGTGTTTTATATCGGCGGTACCAAATGCGGCGCATTTTTCGGGGAAGCCGTCGTGTTTTCCAAAAACAATATGCCGGCCCGTTTCCTGACCCGTGTCAAACAGCACGGGGCATTGCTGGCCAAAGGGCATATGCTGGGAATCCAGTTTGATACCCTGTTTACAGGCAACCTGTATTATGAAATCGGCGCCCACGCCATCCGGCTCGCGCAGATTTTACAAAAGGGCTTTCTGGGTGCAGGTTTGCAACTTTATATCAACTCTCCCACTAACCAGCAATTTGTGGAACTGCCTGATACTGTGATCAAAAGACTGGACGAAAAGGGTGTCGTTTACAGCTTCTGGGAAAAGACCTCCCCTGACAAAACCGTCATCCGCTTTGTCACCAGCTGGGCAACAAAAGAAGAAACCGTACGGGAACTGATCAGAATTTTGAAAGAAGTAGTATAATTTAAAACCTTGCGAAAAACGGCACATAGTTTATGCAGAACCAGCCCAAAGCCGTTACCAGCAGTACATTGAGAACTGTCAGCCGCAGGCCCTGGCGGATCTGCAGCCCGGCATCCAGTCCGTAAGATACCGGAATTGCGCGGGTGGACACCGGCAGAACGTAAGCGCAGTTCACTGCCACTACCGTAAGCAGCATATAGGGCACCGGATTCAGCCCGAGAGTCTGGCTAATGCTGATGACCACCGGCAGCGCGATGGAAGCGGCCGCCGTATTGCTGGACATTTCTGTAAGAAAACAACCGAACGCTGCAAACAGCGCAATGGTTCCCAGCCCGCCGGAAGGCCCGCTTGCGGCAATCAAAGCCGTCAACTGCTTTACCGCTCCGGTTTCAATCAGCATGCGTCCCAGGGCCATACCGCTGGCAAAAAGGAACATCATGCCCCACATGACATGGCTTTCCGCATATTTCCAGTCCAGCATCACTTCACCGTTCTCATCACGCAGCACAAACATCAGCAAGCCCAACGTCAGAAATGAATAAGCAGGCTTCAGCCCGGGCAACAGTTCCGCGTAAAGAGGACGCAGGAACGCCAGGAGTGTAGCCAGCACAAATAACGTCAGCCCTATTTTTTCGCCCCGCTTCAGCGGTCCGAACTCTTCACTTAACTTTTTAAAATAGGAAGCTGAACCGTTTAAATCCTGTGTAGTGCGATTGATCTGCCAGAGGAAGAACAGGTTTAAAAGAAAAACCAGAAACAGGATTGGCACAAACCGCAGCACCCAGTCCACGTACATGAATTCATGTCCCGTAAGCTGTTCCATGTAGGCAATGGCAACCAGGTTTGCCGCGCCGCCGATGGGAGAACCGAAGCCGCCGATGCCGCTGCCCCAGCCAATTGCCAGCAGAATCGGCGCAGATTGCCGGACATCCGGATTCTTGCCGCCGTTCACAAACTTCAGCATGGCTGCCGCAATGGGACAAAGAATCGCCGCTACCACCACGTTCGGCAGAAAGACGGAGAGTACTACCGATGCTCCCAGCCATGCCAGGATCTGCTGCCGCATGGATGTGCCGATACCGCACAACGCTTTCACAGCCACACGCCGGTCTAGACCGGTACGGCTCCAGGTCAGGCAAATCAGGTCGGCCCCCAGCAACAGTACCACGATTTCCGAAAAATAATTACTGATTACGTGCCCGCTGGGAATCAGATTCAATACTGCATTGACGGCAATCGGCAACAGCGCCGTCACCGCAATTCCCACCGGACGGAATACCCACCACAACGCCATCCAGGCCGCCATTCCCAGGGCGCTTGCCGCCGCGCTGCCAAAGGATTGCGCCGTGAACCGCAGCAGCAAAAACGCCAGCGGTCCTGACAGCAATGCAAAATTACGTTTCATATCCGAACTCATAAATATCGCCTCCAAAGCGTTACGGAAAGACTGTTTCATTCGTTTACATATCCGCCTGTGTCTTCCAAAATCTTCACAAAAACAAAAACCGCTGGCTTTTCAACCAACGTTTCTTTCAAGCTATCGTATTTGTTTTTCTATATTATAAACCCTGATTATACAGATTTCAAGCTGAAATAATGTTGTTAAGGAGGATGAACATGTCAAAATTAGTGGTAATCGTACAGTGCGAACTGGTGACCAGGCGCTGTTCCGGCTATAATTGCATGAAAGCATTTACCCAGCGCAGCGGGAAAATGGAAGGATATCCGGAAGGAGCACGTTACATGGTCATGAACTGCGGCGGCTGCTGCGGAGCGGGGATCGATGTAAAAATCGAAAATCTGGAAAAACGGCTGTTGGCCAATGAAGAAAAGAAAGAAGATGTTGTAATCCATCTGTCCACCTGTATCTGCTCGGAGAATCATCACCGCCTGCCCTGCCCCTTCAGGAATTATCTGAAAAAGACTATAGAACGCCGGGGCTTCAAGGTTATTGAAGGAACCTATATTTCCCAGACGGCAACCCGCAGAAGGGCAGAGGGAATCTACCAGCCCTTTGAATGACCAAACAGTAATGCCGCCAATCATCGCAGTGATGGTTGGCGGCATTTTTTATGCGTTGCAGTTATTTTACCTCCTCCACGTCATAGTAAAAGTCCAGCGGATTCAGCTTTACCATTTTTTTCTTGCTTACACGGTTGTGCAGCGGGTTGCCGTACACAATGACTGCATAATCTTTGTCCAGGACGTCCTGCATCTCCTGCAGGGATTTTGCATTGTCAAAAGCAGGATTGCTGTATCCGGTATGATTCTCCGGGCTTTTGCTGTCAAAGTAAAGGCGGTAATAATTCTCCACGGTACCGCTCTGGATGTTGGTTGTAGACGAAAGAACAAGGTCATAATCGCCGCTTACTTCCACGTCGCGAAGTGCATTCACATGTACCGATTGCAGTTTGATGTCGATACCTGCCTTTTTGGCCTGGAGCTGGGTGGCTTCCGCAATTATTTTGAATTCCGGCCTGCTTTCGTAGAACACCATCTTCAGTGTTACCGGCTTATCTGCTTTTACCGGATTATAAATCCGATTGGATTTTGTATAGCGAGAATAGTCAGGATTGCAGACCACATAACCCCGCAGCGGTTTTTCCATATCCTGCAGATTGATGCACTCCGCCAGAATTTTGCGCAGCTTCGGATCGCTTAACGGCCGGCCCGACGCCATGTTCATACGGCTCATGATGGTGCGTGCGCCGCCGACTTCTTCATGCTCGCGGCCTTTATAATACTGCGGGTCAACATCGAATACCACGTCTACATCTCCCGTTTCAATGGCCATGCCCCGGGTAGCATTATGCCCTATGGCAAGGTATTCATATTTTCTGCCGTTACGTTCTACCACCGCTTTCTCGGCGGAATAGGAAATTACCTTGCCGCCGGTATAAACGTTGCCGCCTTTGGCAATGCAGAACACGGGATCGGTAAGGACAGACTTCTCGCCAATATATTCAAACTTGTTGTCCGTCAGCACTTTCCAGCTGCTTTTCTTCATCACTTCTCTGGCACGGACGTTCTTTGCGCAGGAATCGGTCAGGCTGTCGCAAATATCTTTGGCAGTCACCTTGCTGCCGTCGGTAAATTTCACGTTCTTTACCGTAAACACCTTCCCGTCAAAGTCTGCCAGCCAGGGCACCAGTTTTCCTTCGGCATCGAACTTCAAAACTGTTTCGCCCACCCCGATACGCGTGGTGGACCAGCCGTCATACCCTTTCGTGTGATCGTACGTGGCCATTAAGTGGGGCACGCCCACCTTGAACACCGCCGCTTCTTTTGTCTTTTCCCCGCCGCAGCCGGACAATGCCAGCGCAGCAAGCATCATAACACATAAAAGCTTCTTCACCTTCATATTACATTTCTCCTTCCCATAATGCCGGTATACTTTGTAAAAGCCGGATGCAATTTATTCCGCTTACATAATTAGTTTCCTGGTTGCCTGTCCAGCTTGCAATCATGCACTTTTTCGGCCTCGTTGCCTTTTATGAGCAAATCTGGTCCGCTCACTCCTGCAACTATGCTGCACAGACAAACAAAAAAGCTATGAAGCGGCTGGCTCCTTCCGGAACCGGTAAGCCTTCATAGCTTTAGCGTTTGTATTCAGTTAAGGACAAAACTGTTAGTGCTTTGCTTCGCTTTTGCGAAGCCCGTCACTCTTGTGACAATTTATTATAACATGTGTCGGAATAATTATGCAAACATTTCCTCAGATGTTTAGTTCATTTTTCCGCAATCTTCCGTATAATGTCCACAGCGTCCTGGAGATATTCCGCAACCTTCTTTTCTTCTACGCCGGCAATGTAAGCCCGGCAGTGATTCATGGGGATCAGCACCACCTTTGCCTTGCTGGAAGAAACTGCCATGGCAATAGCCGGGCTGATTTCCCCGTGCAGGGCGTTGGCCATGATGATGCCCGCCGGCCCGATGATTACATCTGCTTCTGCTGCATTAAACAAAATCGCGTTTTCACCAGTGGCCGCAAAAGACGGGCCGCCTTTCAGCATGGTTTCCGTAGCGATGGAATTCGTACCGGTCGCCCCGACTTCCGCATCCGGAAAATTTTTAACAAGCAACTCCACTAAAGAACGGCCGATACCGCCGCCCTGTCCGTCAATTACAAGAATACGCATAATTAGCCTCTCTAAATTCTCAGATTTTTATTGAACCACTGATTAATCCAGACACATACCCTGCCGGAAATCGCATAAATTAATTTTATAAACGTTTCCCAACCTCACCGTACCGGCAGGATTTCCAGCCAGTAGCCGTCCGGGTCGTTGATAAAATAGATGCCCATCATCGGGTTTTCATAACAGATGCAGCCCATCTTCTTGTGTTTTTCATGCAAGGCTTCATAATCATCGGTAACAAAAGCCAGATGGAATTCATTCTCTCCCAGGTTATAGGGTTCCTTACGGTCTTTCAGCCAGGTCAGTTCCAGCGTATGGGGCGTTTCGCCGTTGTCGCCTAAATAAACTAATGAAAAATCCGGTTTTTCTACCCGTCGGACTTCTTTCAGGTTTAACGCTTCCTCATAAAACGCCATGCTTTTTTCCAAGTTCAGTACGTTAAAATTATTGTGGGCAAATTTAATCATGGTTCACTGCTCCTTCCAGTTCTTTCCGTATATTAATTCAGGGGATTTCTGTTTATATTATACCATATCATATAACTGTGTTAAGTTTTTCTGATTTATAAAGTTATTCTAAATTTAGAAAATTTCATTCCATGGTCAATTTTATTATAACATTTCTTGTGCTGTTGTGATATAATTTAGAATTATAATATCAAAGAAACTGGAGTTTTTTATGATGCAGGACTTAGGGCAGCTCGACATAATAAATGAAGATGCAAAAGCCAGTGAATCACAGATTGCACGGATTTACCGGATGGAAGAAATACTGGAAAAAAGCAGCAAAGCCGTACGGGATTTACAGGAGGCGCTGAATCGTTACATTGCTCTTGAAGAAGAGATACGCGAACTGGAACTGTATTATGCAGGCAGGCAATGGCAAAAAGATTTTGCCGACGATGAGGCAGGCAAACTTCCCCGGGATTTAAGACGTGGCGTATTGTCGGAAGACGCCGTGTTCGACTTTCTGACTTTGCGGGACGAAGTGATTTCGAAATACAAGGAACTGCTATAAATTATTTTTTTGATTTTGAGGGATAAGCATTACCATGAACAAAAGCATCACTCGCAGCATTGTGGCTATGTTGCTTGGCAATTTTGCCGTAGCGGCTGCTGTTATCATTTTTATCGCGCCCCAGGGCATCATCCTGGGCGGTTCCACAGGTATCGCGCTGGCACTGACGCATTATATTTCCTTTCCGCTTTCAGCCACAGTGTTTATAATCAATATGCTGTTTTTTGTAACCGGCTTCGTCTTTTTAGGAAAAAAATTCGCGCTTACAACTATCGCCAATTCCATTCTCTACCCACTGGCTATGTCGTTGCTGGAACAGCTGCCCATCGCGGGTAAACCGGTCACTGATAATATCATGCTTGCAGCTGTCTTCGGCGGCGTGCTGATGGGCGGAGGCATCGGGCTTCTTTTACGGGCCGGCGGTTCTTCCGGCGGAACAGACATTCCTGCGCTGATTCTTAATAAATACTTTCATCTCAACGTGTCTGCCTTGTTGTATGTTATCGACGGACTTGTTTTATGCAGCCAGGCATTTTTCTCCAGTATAGAACAAATCCTGTACGGCATTTTCGTACTGGCGCTTTTCACCATGACCATGAACAGGATCATGCTCATGGGCAAGTCACAGATACAATTGTTTATTATTTCAGATGAAAGCGAAACAATCCGGCAGCAAATCCTTGCGGAAGACGCCGGCGCTACTATGTTTTACGTTGAAAAAGCCTACACAGGCAAGCAGGGAAAATGTATCATGTGCGTAATTCCCCGGCGGAAGCTGTACCCTATCACCCAGCTCATTTCCGTCACGGACCCGGATGCCTTCTTCACTATTTCCGAAGTCAATGAAGTACGGGGCGCCGGTTTTTCCTTTGCCAAACATTACCTGGATACGACCGAGAAACAGCAACTGTCAGCCAAATGAGTGAATTTGACTGCTTTTCAGCGGTTAGTCCATACATCTTTACAGCTATAAACAGGAGACATCACCGTGAGCTTTTTTGAACTTTTATTAATCGCAGTAAGTCTGGCCATGGATGCTTTTTCCGTATCCATTTGCGGCAGCCTAGCGCTGGCACCCTCTTCCCGGTTTGCAGGAGCGGTCAAGTTCGGCGCCTGGTTCGGCGCGTTCCAGTTCTTCATGCCGGTCATCGGCTACTGGACAGCCTATTGGGCCGTAGAATACATCGAAGCGTACGACCACTGGATTGCGTTCTTCCTGTTGCTGTACATCGGCATCAACATGATCCGGGAAGCCGGCGAAGATGCCGAAGTAATTGAAAGCTACAGTGCGAAGCGCATGTTCCTGTTGGCTGTTGCCACCAGTATCGATGCTCTGGCAGTAGGCGTCAGCTTTGCCGTATTGGATGTGAACATCTGGACCAGTTCGCTGCTCATCGGCGCGGTCACTTTTATCATTTCTTTTCTGGGCGGAACCATTGGGTTCAAGTTGGGGGAACATTTCCGGAGCCACGCGACCCGGACCGGCGGCCTGGTCCTGTGCCTGATCGGACTGAAAGTGCTGCTGGAACACACCGGCTATCTGTAAATCATCCGGCTGGCTTACGAAACCGCAGGTGCATTCATTAACAGACTCACAATAAACAACGCTAAACTCTGGCAGAAATTTCATCTTTGAAACTCATAGTATAATAGCAAGAGCACAAAATGACAAATCCTTTCAACAACACACCTGATTCAGAATTACTGTTCAGCAAACATCATTTGTTTCACCTGCTGTGGCCCCTTGTGGTGGAACAGCTCCTTTCGGTACTGGTGGGCATGGTAGATGTGTTGATGGTTGCCTATGTGGGCGAAGCCACCGTTTCCGGCGTGTCACTCGTGGACTCCGTAAACATGCTGGTGATCCAGGTCCTCTTCGCCCTTACCGCCGGAGGGACGGTAGTCTGCGCCCAGTTTATCGGCGCCGGGAATTACAAAGATGCAGGCAAAAGCGGCGGGCAGATGATTTTTATCACCACCTCGCTGATGTTCTGCATCGCGGCGGCGTTTCTGTTAAAAGGGGATTCCCTGCTATCGGTGATTTTCGGACAGGTTGAAAACAGGGTTATGGAAGATGCAGTCAAATACCTGTTATTTACCGCCGCTTCCTTCCCTTTTTTGGCAATTTATTATTCGGCAGCAGCCATTTTCCGGGCATCCGGCAATACAAAACTGGCCATGCTGGCGTCTCTGGGAATGAACCTGCTCAATATTATCGGTAACGCAATCTGTATTTTCGGACTCCACATGGGTGTTGTAGGCGTGGCACTGCCAACCCTGCTCGCGAGGATGGCGGCGGCGCTGTTTATGGTGTACAGCCTGCAGCGTTTCGGCAAGGAAATCCGGATTCATGCTTTTTCACAGTTAAAGCCGGACAGAGAGATTGTCCGGAAAATCCTGTCTATCGGAATCCCCAACAGCGTGGAAAGCGGTCTGTTCAATTTTGGAAAGATCCTGCTGCAAAGCCTGGTGTCTACGCTGGGTACTGCATCCATAGCAGCATATGCGGTGGCGTCCAATCTGGCCACCTACCTGTATCTGCCCGGGAATGCGCTGGGAGCCGGGATGATTACCGTCGTGGGCCAGTGTTACGGAGCAAAAAAACCGGAACAGGCCAAATATTACGCAAAGATTCTTTTATACCTTAATTATGCGTTCCTTGCCGTAATCTGTTCCGTATTGATTATTGGCAGAAGCTTCTGGGTAGGCTGTTACAACCTGTCGCCCCTTTCCTCCGGATTGGCGGAGGAGCTTATTCTGGCCCATTCGGCAGCCATGGTCATCTGGCCGGTTGCGTTTTTGCTGCCCTATTATTTCCGAGCCACCGGTAAAGCAGCCTTTACCATGAAAGTCGCTGTTTTTGCTATGGCAGTGTTTCGTGTGGGGCTGGCCTATCTCTTTATTGACCTCTGGCACAAAAACGTATTGTGGGTATGGTATGCCATGTTCGTCGACTGGGTCTTCCGCATTATTGTATTCGGGTATCATTTCATGAAAGAAAACACGCTTTCCGATAATCAATAAAAAAGGAAGCGACGGCTTGTTTGTCCGTGCTCCCCTGTTTATATTATAAAAACTATAATCTTTTTTGTCACTTCACTTGGCTTCGTCTGCATCAGGCGAAGCTGTTTTTATAAAAGTAAGCACACGCTTTTCCGGCTTCAGCGTGTAGTCGGTCCAATACAGGACATTTTCATCAAAACTGTAATATAAAAGCCCTGACCCGTTGCGATACTTTACTTTATCTTTCACGCTGCCGTCGCTTTTCACCTTGCGGAGAACAAAGAGGCAGTTTTCATAATACATGCTGCCATCTTCCTGATAGTGCGCCCGCATCATGTACACATCTATCTTCGGACGCTTTTCGCGTAATGCGACAGTTACGTCATACCAGCCCGGTTCCTCCGTTGGCGCAACGGCCATGAGGAGCCGTCCTTCCTTCTTTTCTTCCCAGTAGCCTTCATAACTTTCCGGGGAAATCAGCTCATAATCTTTTTTTCCTGTCTGGACCGCCGCATTGGCAAAAGCCGGCAGACAGCACAAAAATGACAGCAGAAGCAGGCAGACAGCAAATACTTTTTTCATGTTTAGTCTCCAATCGCAAATCTTTTTCTGATTATTCTGTACCGGTTTTACACAATTTTATATTCTCTGATGGACCAATCATAGTTTTCCAATTCCATTTCTCTGCCGCAGTACAGACATCGCCGTCCTTCCATCAGATCCAGAGAAGAACCGCAACTCCGACACCGTAGCACTATCGGTTCAAAGACCGCCTGTGCCAGGCAGGAAGCCGCTTTTGCCAGCAGCAGTTCAACACTTTCTTTCTCTTCCTTCATAGTTCCGTTGCGCCAGCGGAGAAGCTCCATCTCCGCCCGTACCCGGGTCAGTTGACGGTCGCCGTCCACCCGGAAATCCAACAGTTCCAGACTGTCAAACGAACAGGACGCGACATCCCGGTACCCCGGCAGGAAATCTGTCAGGCTGAGACAGGAAAACGCATTGACCTGTTCTTCCGTATCCGCAAAATGAATCCCGCTCAGCTTGTTTTCCACATTAGCGAAAAAGTCCTGCAAAGAGAAGTTTTTATCGAACCGGACTGCATCTTTCCAATGGGTATCGGTCCGGCGTTCCCGCCTTACGTGGGGAAACAGGGAAGGACGCATCATCCGATAGGCAAACCCCAGAACTGCCAGCAAAGGAATCGAGATTACCATAACTGACACTATGGTAACCAACAGGCAGAGGACTGCTGTAAAAAGAAATACACCAATGCTATAGGAAAAACCAGCAACCGTCAGTCCTTCCAGCGGTTTCATCCACCAGACGGCGAGCGCGCACAGCATCAAGGCAACCGCAAAGATTATTGTTTTGGCATATGCGTACAGTTTTCCCTGAAAAACCGTTTCCAACAGCCGGTAATCCTTCCGCAGCGCAAAACCGGACACACGCTCCGACAAATCTTCCATACGGAATTTTACCCCGCAATAAGGACAGCCGGAAGTCACTTCTTCCATTTTTGCCTTTGCGCCGCAGCTGGGGCAGGTCACTGCCTGCCCGTCCCTTGCCCTCAGAGCTCCTATCAGGTCATAATCCGCGCAGTCGTTATTTCTCTGTTCGAAAACCGTACGATTTCCCTGCAGATACCGGTAAAAGCCTGCCACATTTTCACTGGCAGCGGTATGAAGAAAGCATCCGTCAAAGAAACAGCTCTGCCGTACCGGTGTTTCCTGTGTATAGCACTTACGCTCCAACGAAACTTCCATACGTAAGCCCAACCGGTCCAGCCGTTTTTTCTGAAGTTGCAGTATATGCCGGTAAAAATTCGTCACGGTATACCGTAATTCCTGTCCTTTACAGAAGCCTGCGTATTCCTGCTTAAACACCGTCAGTTTTTTCTCCAGTACAGTGGAATCCGGCGGGGCATCTTCATATTTGATTTTAAAGGGATGGAAAAACTCATAGATCCGGCGGTTCAGGGAATTCTTCTTTTCCTGAAAATCCGTTTCACCGATGCGGTCCCAGACAAAGCCTCTTTTCAACAGCAGCCGAAAAGAAATCCCCGCGCAGACTGAAGCCGTCAGCAGGATAACGGATTTCGGAAAAAACTCCATATCCTCATTGGAAAGGACAATATCCCCGGCCAGAATTCCAAAGAAAAGAATAAACAGGCAAATCCCCAGACCACTGGCTTTAACCACAAGATGCTCTTTTTCTTTACTCATTGCCAACAAGTCCTTTCAAAAGCGGCAAAGCATCCGTCCGCAGCAAGCCACAAACGAATCGCTGTGCGCAAGCCTTTAAATAACGGACGGATGCACTTGGTTACTATCTGGTTTCTTTTTTATTTCTTTCTGCGCTTCATGAACATCCAGATACCGCCGCCGATCAGAACTATCGGCAGGCCAATGATTAACAGGTCAAAAATATCAAAGTCACTGTCGTCCGCTTCTCCTGCTTTGGGTTTTGGCAGCTCTGCCTTTCCTACCGCAACCTTCCAGGTGCGGGTCATATCACCGTTTTTTGCAGTCACATCTGCAACGCCGTCAGCCTTACCCACAAGCACGCCGTCTTTAATTTCTGCAATCTTGCTGTCGCTGACGCTCCACTGGGGCTTTACCTCCCCTTCCTGTCCGGTGATGTAAGTTGACAACTCCAACTTTTCGTTAACGTCAACGTGTGCAGGCAGTGCATTGCATTCCAGCTTTGGGACATAAGCAGTCACCTCCACCTTAAAATCACGGGAGGCATTATCTACGGTTAATTTTCCGCTGATTGTCGCAGTGCCGTCAGCTTTGGCGGCCAGCGTACCGTCACCGGCCACGCTGACTTTGTCATCGGCGCTGGATTTTAAATCGGACAATTTATATTTCAGATTACCGGGAATGGTAACTCTCAGTTTGCTGCTTTCTCCTACTTTAATGGCAGGGTCTGCCGGTTCCACATTCACCACGGCACTGACAGTAAACAGGTTGTCCTTAGCGTCTGCATCTTTCCCATCTGTCTTTTCCTCAGTAGCCCCTTCCGGCACGGGAACCTCTTCTTCCTCTTCTTCCGGTAACAGGGGCGCTTTCTTTGTCGTGAGCATGGTAGCAGGCGAGCCGTAAATCAGCTTCGGGTTCTTAACATCATCGTTGCGGTAGACCGCAGTCAGGTCTGCTGCCACCAGGAACCGGGCAAACAGTTTGTTATCCGGCTGATGAATGGCCCGTATATCATAGAACCAACCTCCAACGGCTTCATGAGCATATATCAGCCGGTACGGTCTGTTAGCACTGTTCAGGCTGGTCTTTACCGGGGAAATTCCTTCCAGGACTGCCATCGCCGCCGCTTCCGAAACGTCAAATCCCTTTTCCATAAATTCATAAGCACCGCTCACATCAGCCGGCATGGAGCCTTCCTGTTTCACGGTAATCGTTTTGTCTTTCAGGGTAAATGTCAGTTTCACCGGTTTTTTATCTACATCAAATTCAGCTTCGCCCACGCCATTATCATTGACCAGTAAAATGCCGGCCGTACTGAAATCATATGAACTGTCTTCCGCTTCACTGCCCCGCATTACGTCAAATTCAAACAGGAAGAGACCTTCTTCCATGGGTTTAATAATGAGGTGCCCGTTGTTGTACTGGGAGCTTTCTTTCCAGGTATAATTGCCTTCCGCCTTTTTCCATTCCTCGCCGCCTTTAGCCATGCCCACAGCGGAAACGGCCAGCATTACAATCAGCGTCAGCATAAAAACCGCAAGCTTTGTTATCTTAATATTTCGTTTCATGTCCTTACGCCTCCTTACAGTGCCAGCCTGAATTTTGCCGTACGGGGCGATCTGCCGTCAACCCAGTACTTAATCGTATATACACCTCGGGGAGAACGTCTGCCCGAATTCTTTGCGGCCCAGCCGTTCCAGTCGAAACAGAACCACTGGTTAGAATTACTCGACTTGAAGTTGAAACTGCGCACCAGTTGATTTTTATTATTGAATATCTGGAAATGCAAACCTTTTCCTCTGGCATTATTCCGTTTGAAATATAGCCGCTGCATCAGGTCGCCGTTATCGTTCCGGATAACCTTTGTAGAATGATATTGCAGAAAAGAAGCACCGGGGTATGTAAAAGGAATCGTAATATATTCTTCACCCCAATTGTAATACGGCTTATACGTGACCAGTTTGTATTTTCCGGCCTTAAACCGAGACATGTTAAGCCGGTATGAGTAATACCCGTAAGTTGTGTTATTCTTTTTATACACTTTTTGGGGCTTCATGACTTTAAAATTCGCGATTCTCTTATTTTTACTGTCCAGGATATAAGCTCCCCTTTGCGAAGTATGTCCTGCCCAAGACATCCACGCAAAGCCTTTTGTACCGTTAAAAGTTACTTTTGACGAAAATCCTTTTACGGCAGCAAACACTGTCACGGTAACAAGAAATACCGCCACAAGGCTTAGGGCTATAATTTTTCGTGCCCGATCCATAATAACAAACCTCCTTCAATGTATACAAATTTTAAAACAACCTGAGTAATAAAACCTCCTTCACTTCCATTCCATGTGGAGGATTTGTTCATCACCCTTTCGATCCGTCGATATTGTAAATCATCACATCGCCGCCATCACTGTCGAAGCGGTACACGGCGCTTAAATCTTTCGGCACCATGAAGGTGCGGAGCAGTTTACCATTTTGGAATACTTTAACGGCAAAGCCGTAATTCTTAATGATGTATTTGTATTTCGGCATCATGCTGCCTGTCACAGCCTCCGGTATGATTTGCAGCGTCTTATCCGTAAAGTCGGTGTTGGTTTCGCGAACAGGCAGCGCGGCAACCAGTGCACAGGCGGCGAACTCGTCGGCCCGCGGCGTACGGTTTTTATTCAATACATATTCACCGCGGACGTCTGGTAAACGCAGTCCGTTATGCCCGAAATAGTCCAGAACCAGCCCGTCTTTTTCTGATGTGACGCCGGCATGCATCAGATTAATCTGAACATCATCCAGCATCGCCCCGATCCCGTTTCCTCTATGGATGCCCTGGACTTCGGCGCCGGTGGCAAACTGGGCGCCCAGGCGAAGCTGGACAGGTTTCATGCCGGCTTTGATATATTTTTTGTCCGGAGGAGAATCCGTGATTGCCAGACCGATAATCTGTCCGCCCAAAACGACAGCTGGCGACTGGGATAACGCTTCCCAGCCTTTTTTATCATCGGTTCCATTGTAATCACAGGCGCGCAGTGTAATCACCGGCCATTGATCCGGCAGCACAGTGACATTGATATACGCATTCGTCACGCCGTTTTCATTTTTCCGTTCATACCGTCCTGTAACTGGCGGCCACACCTCGTCCCTGTCGCTCCAATACCAGTTCGCCACAGAACGCTCAGCATTCTTCCCCGTTTTAGGAGCCGCGCTTTCTGTGTCCGTAACAGAAGCCAGCGTTAATGCGAAACACAACGCCGCCATACCGAATCGCATGCTTTTTCTCATATCGAATTTTCACCTCCCCATAAAAACTATGAATCTTATCATAAATTAATGATTCCAAAGAAAACCAAACGCTATCATACCGGCAGCCATCAGAATCACGACCGCTGCGCCAACGGGCAATATCGCCTGCGCCGCCATGGCGACAACGGTATCACCCAGTCCGGCGTGTTGACTCTTAGCATGCTGCCGGCACATCCATAAAGCCGCTGCACAGGAAATCACGCTTGCAATAATCCAAAACAAAAACCGCAACGACATTTCATCACCGGGAAGCTGCATCAATGCGCCGCCAACGCAAATAAACTGCAGGGCAAACAGCTTCCACTGTATTGCCGGATCTCCATACTTTTTAGCATACATGCTGTTCAGAAGAAAACCGAAGGCACAGCATAAGAAAGCTGCAACAATCAAAATACTGCCGTCCAATAAAAAACGCCCCCGTTTTTATCAATTATCCTGTAATCGGATTCCCACAGAAAAAAACGACCGTCTGACGCAACATGAAAACATGTTACGCCATAACGGTCAGTCTGTTTTATGTAGAAATGTTATAAGGTAAAGCGAACTTTCCCCCTGCTCCAAAAGAGTTCTCCTGTCGCATTTTTTGTCAACCCCTCAATTAACGTAAGCCTGCGAATCGTTTATATCCTTCTCAGCACGGTTTTACATTCATGTTCTTTTCATAATTATTTTACTAAATTTCAGGCCAATTAGCAATGTCTGCGGTAAATCTTTCTTGCTGCAGACCCGTATAAGAGGCTTTATATTTGAAAAATTTGTTTTATACGTCATTGTGATGTCATGTTGACGGATAAAACTTTTATAACATCTTTGCAAAATCTTCGTTCAGTTTCAATTCCGCATTTTTAACTTTGTCCGCCGCGTTTTTTTGCCATGCAGTGTTATTGTCCAATACCTTCTGCACCTTACTGAACATAATCACCATCTCACTGTGCTGCGGTCCGCCTTTTACCGCCCGGTTCCTGATAATGCCGGCCGGATCCTTCGCTTCCTGTAATTCTTCGGGAGTCAGAGGCAGTTCTTTGGGAAGTGAGGCATCTGCCGCGGCAACGTTTTGATAAACCTCGCGGGCCTGGTCATAAGTGAAATCAACCGGCGTAATGTTCCGGGCCCGTGCATAGGTGACGATTTCCGAAGCAAAGTGATGTCCGGAACGGAACGGTATATTATGTTTGCGCATCATTACGTCCGCGATTTCCTGGGAACAGGTCCAGTCCAGATTCAGTTCTTCCAGGGCCCGCTCCGGCCGGATGTCAAGCGCTTTCAAAATACGGTCCATCTGATTCACGACACTGGTGGTCTTTTTGACTATGCTGTCCGTGCCGCGAATGCGGCCGTCAGCCATTCCTGCGGGAATATTGTGGGCGCGGAACGCTTCACCGACTGCCAGGCCTAGCAACGTGGAACTGTCGGTACGGCAGCGGTTCAGGATACCGGGGTTGCGTTTTTGCGGCATGGCGCTGGAAACATACGTATTGCCATTGCCTTCCTGCAATAAAATCCAGGGCCGAGGCTGGGCATACTGCTGCATGATTTCCTGGATCAGACTTGTCGTGTGAATGGCAATGCTGCTGGCAATACTTCCCATTTCAATGGGTGCTTCCTGGGGAAAGACCTGTCCCGCGTCGTAAGTGTTGTAAGCAATGCCGTCAAAGCCAAGATAGGCGGCCATGCGGTCGCGGTTTAACGGCCAGCCGGTGCCGTTCAGCACCGTTGCGCCCATGGGAGAACGGTTCAGGCGTTTGTAATACTCCTTGACGCGTTCCTGGTCACGTTCGTAGGCATCCACATAAGCGAGCAGGAAATGTCCCAGACTATTGGGCTGCGCCTGCACGCCGTTGGTATAATTTGGAATGAGCGTGCCCTCATGGGCCTTCGCCAGCTTGAGCAGTGTTTCCGTCATCCTGTTCAACGCCGCGGAAAGTTCCAGCAGCTGTTCCCGCTGCATTAAAATACTCACCGTGGTCAGCATATCCTGACTGGAACGACCGGCATGAATTTTGGTAATATCCGGTCCGCCGGCCTTAATCAGCAACGGTTCAAAGGTGATTACCACCGTAGGGCGTTCCGCCCCTTTACTGTTTCCGGCGTCAAGCACTTTCTGGATGGCAGCCGCAAAACGACGTCCTTCTTCTTTTGTCAGCAGATTCTCACCTGTATTGATGATATCGCTGGCCTTGTTGATCTGCCCCAGCCAGAAAAAATTGTCCCTTGGCGGCCAGGGCTCCGCGGCTTCTGCCGGCTCCGGGAAATAGGCGCCTCCCAGAATGCCCAGCAGGGGAAGCATCAGGATCATCTTTTTTAACATTTTCTTTTTCATGGAAACCTCCGTTTTACCAGTTTACGTTTTCTCCGACGACAGTTTTGCTGTTCAGGCTTTCATACTGAACCAATTACTGATTTACAGACTTAAATCAGAATTCAATACTCATCTATATGCTTCAATGATAAGACGCAAGTTCAATCAGGTTGCCGTCCGGATCACGCAGATAGATGCTGCGCATTTTTCCTTTTGCGCCGTTGCGTTCCACAATGCCGGTTACCAGTCCTGCGTTTTTGTTCTTTAACTCTTCCAGCACCACTTCGATATCGCCCTCAATTTCAAAACACAGGTCAAGGCTGCCTGCAACCGGATGCTCTGCCGCCGGGAGGAATTCCGCCGGGCGCGTGTGTATATTTATCTTTTGTGAACCAAACCGCAACATAAACCTGCCGTTGGTTTCCTTTTTCTCCATGCCCAGCATTTCTGTGTAAAAACGCAGGCAGGCCTGTAAATTTTGTGTGGTAAGTACAAAATGATCCATTTCCAGAATTTTCATGGTTTCCTGCACCACTTTCCTTAAATTATCAACATCTTCTTAATCACGGGGCCATTCTATTTATAATTATACCATACGGGCCACAGGCAGAAAACAGATCAACCCCCTGAACACCTTTTTCCTATAAAAGTCATTAAACACATTTTTTGTGATAATAAATCAAGTCTTTACTTATATTCAAGCCAAACAAAAAAAGGCACGACGTACCCCAAATGGAGCAACGTCCTGCCATTTTCTTTTCTCTGACAAGCAATAACAACCAGCAGTTTTTACTTGGGATTATATATGTTTTCCAATGAATTTTTCCATCCAGATCATGTTATACCAGCGTCCGAACTTACAGGCGCATTTGTGAAACTCCCCCACTTTGACAAAACCGAGATGCTGATGGAACTGTTCACTGTTTTTTGTGAGGTACTCATCTTCGGTAATGGGATCGGCGATACAGGCATACATATTCATAATTCCCATATCTTTTAATGCGGCTTCCATCGCTTCATACAGCTTTCTGCCGTATCCCCGGCCTTTCGCGTCACGGGCCAGATAGATGCTCAATTCACAGGAGCGATCATAGGCAGCCCGTTCCTTAAAAGGTCCGGCATAGGTATATCCCTGCACTACACCATCCTCTTCCACTACGAGGTACGGATATTTCAACAGTGTTTTTGCAATCCGGCCGGTAAACTCCGCTAAGGAAGGAACTTCACACTCAAAAGATATCGCCGTTTTTTCCACATAATAAGTATAAATGGCAAGGAGCCGTGCCGCATCCTGCGTTGTCGCGCTGCGTATCCTCATATCGTACCTTCCCAGGCAAAGCCTTTCTAAAACTATTTTCCCAGATTCACTATTAAATGCTTAACTATTAAACTATTTATCCAAATCCACGATTTCGTACAGATCACTGCCCATGCCCATCTCTTTCATGTAAGTGAGCTGCCGCAGGCCATGACGGCTTTCCATCCGTTCAATCAAATCGTGTCCTTTTCCGTCATGGAGGGCATAAACCATGTCCACGGAGGCCTGGTCAACCGCCAGAATATCTTTGGAAGCCAGGATACCGATATCCGGCGTGGTTACCGGCGCAGCCGCAGTCCCTTCACAGTCGCAGGACACAGACATGTTCCGCAACACGTTGATAAAGGTAATGCGTTTTCCGAAATGGTCCACCGTCGCCTTGGTGGATTCCACCATGCGTTCCATAAACTCTTCCCTGGTAATACCCCATTGGGATCCGCTTTCACCGGCATGGATCATCTTTTTGCCGATGCGTCCGTCAGCCATGCCGATGGCCAGATTTTTGTTGGAACCACCGAAACCGCCCATGGTATGTCCTTTAAAATGGGTCAGGGTCACCAGCGAATCATAGCGGGTGATATGACCACCCATGGACATTTCCTTAAAGTATTTGCCGCCTTTTACCGGCAGCATGACCGTGCCTTCTTCGTCCAGAATATCCACCGGGCAGAAGGTCCAGCCATTCACCTTCAGAGTCTCCCGGTGCCCTTCGGTAGTATAGCGGTCGCCGTTGTAGTAGGTATTGGTTTCCACAATCGTCGCCCCCGGAATATCCTTTTCAATCAGTTCCTTAACCCAGGGACGGGGAATTATATTGGGGCCGTTCTTTTCTCCGGTGTGCAGTTTAATGGCAACTTTACCGGTAATATCCTGATTTACTTTTTCATAAATCTTCTGCAGCCCTTTGGCACTCAGGTCCCGGGTAAAATACACCACGGATTTCGCGCCGCTCCTCTTATCCACGGGAATATATTTGGACCCGTCAGTTTGAGCCGGGGCCGCCACTGCCTGTTTTGCTTCCGCTTTCTTTTCCGGGGCCGGCTGCTGTTTGGCCGTAGCGCCGCCACAGGCTGCAACCAGAGAAGCGGTCAGCACGATGGGAAGGATTTTTTTCCAAGAAGTTTTCATAGCATCCTCCTGCATTTTTACAATATGACCATTAGAAAATAACGTGACTTCGATATAATTATTGTACTCATTAAAGATAACTGTAAGTCAAGTAAAATTTCTGTGGAATTTATAAAAACCAACTTTGTTGCACAGTCTTTCACTGCGTAACGTACCAGTCCGGGTGTTCATTATTTCATCAGACCGTTTTCTTTCAGCCAGCGGTCAATGCTGCCGGTCATGTTTGCCAGAAGACCGTCTTTCACCTGTGATTTCGGCAGCGTTTTCCGCAAATCCGCTACGCTTCCCTCAATACCGCTGCCGCCACTGGTGGCAAAAGGCAGGATCGTTTTGCCGGACAGGTCCTGCGCTTCCACAAAGGTTTTCACCGGCATGGGCTCAATATACCACCAGATAGGATACCCCAGCACGATTAAATCGTACTGCTTCAGGTCGGGCAGCGGGCCGGCCAGTTTCGGGCGGGCATCCTGTTCCACTTCCTGTTTGCCGACATCCGTCGTCGGTTTATATTCTTTCGGATAGGGTGTTTCCTTTTTGATTTCAAACAAATCGCCGCCGGTTTTGCTGTGGATCAGTTTCGCTACCTCCCGGGTGTTGCCGCCCCAGCTGAAATACGCCACCAGCACTTTTTTTCCGGTTACGCCGGTTGCTTTACCGGTAACATTGGGCAGGCTGCCCCCGTTATCGGAAGCCGAGCGTGACATTTTGGCCAGCCCGATTAAAGAATCAGGCCCTTTAATAACAATGGCAGCTAACAAAGCAATAACAATCAGTAACACAATCCGTTTCATCCTGATTCCCCCATTCCTGATTCTCATAAGTAAGAGCGGATTATAGACAATTAACCCGGCTCAAAAAACATATTACTTTCTTTTACCAGTTCTCATATCGCCGTTGTTGGTTCAGCCCGGCGATTTTTTTCATTTCCTCCGGCGAGAGTTCAAAATCAAACACCCTGATGTTCTCTGCAATATGTTCCGGATTAGCGGAACCGGGCACCGTGACGTGCCCCGCCTGCACCTGCCAGCGTAAAATAATCTGCGCGGGACTCTTGCCGTGCTGTTTTGCAATCTCCACAATTGTTTCGTTCCCGAAACTGTCTTTTGTATTGCCCCTGCCGCCAAACGGATACCAGCACTCTATCACTGTTCCGAATGGTTTTACATAATTCTGCAGCGCCGTGTTCTGGTAGTAAATATGGTTTTCGTTCTGGATTACAGCAGGAACGATTTTCGCGTAGGAAAGCACTTCGTCCACCTGCTGCTTCGTGTAATAATTGGAAATGCCGACAGAACGAATCTTGCCGTCTTTCACTCCCTGTTCCATAGCCTGATAGACCGCCTTGTCGTTGGAACCAGGCTGATGGATCAGCATCAGGTCAAGATATGTCAGGCCTAAATCTTTTAGCGAGGCATCGATTGCTGCCGACGCGTTATGATAGTCGGTCGGCATAATTTTACTGGTGATGAATACCTCTTCCCGTTTTACAATGCCGTCTGCAATGGCGCGGCGCACGCCTTCCCCCACCCCTTTTTCGTTACCGTAATAGCGTGCGGTATCAATCAGGCGGTAACCGTTTTTCAATGCCACGTACACTGATTCCTCTGCCGTCCTGTTATTCTGCGACCATGTTCCCAGGCCCAGTACCGGCATATCATAACCGCTGTTCAGTTTTATGCGCCACATGCCCTTTTCCTTTAACACCACCGGCTCTGTTCCTTTCGCTTTCATTACTGATTTTGCTGCTGGCGGCGCGGCTTCCCCCGGCTTTTTGCTGTCCGCCTTCCCGTTTGCAGACGCACAGCCTGCAACCACAAGGCCCAACAGCAAAACGGATATGAGTCTTTTCCACGTTTTCAAACATTTCATAAAAGACTTCCTCCTCTTAGAACCCAATACCAGACTGCCTTTGCTAAAAGCCGGGTTTATTGTTTTCGCAACAATATCATTTCCAATTATCATTTCCCATCCGGAAAACTGGTAAATACATCCGTTTCCTGTTTCGGCAGGCCGTATTTTTCTCTGGCATCGGCTATGGCTTTCATCAGAAAGGCCATGTTGCGGGCCAGATTGCGCATGGTCTGCAGCCCTTCCAGGTCTTTTTTCACATCCTCGGCCGTAAAGCCGTGGACCTGGTTCCAATATGTGCTGCCGACCACCTGCATGCCGGAAATCGTAAAATATTTGTTCAGCACATCGAACGAAGCCGTGGCTCCGCCCCGCCGGCAGCTGACTACTGCCGCGCCAACCTTCATGTGTTTGGAGAAAGGCGTGCTGAAAAACAGCCTGTCCAAAAACGAAAGTAACGTTCCGTTAGGTGAAGCGTAATACACCGGACTCCCGACAATGATGCCATCAGCCTCTTCAAACTTTTTGGCAGCTTCATTGACGATATCGTTAAACACACACTTGCCGTGGGTCCGGCAATAATTACAGGCTATGCAGCCCCGGATATCCTTATTACCCACATGCATCAGTTCGGTTTCCACGCCTTCCGCATGTAATGTCTTAATCATCTCGTCCAGCGCCGTTGCTGTACATTGATCGGCTCTGGGACTACCGTTGATTACTAATACTTTCATGGTGAAACCTCCTTTTTTATTGCAAAATAATTATTTTACATGTTCTGCCCACTGACCGGCCCAGGCCTTTAGTTCTGCTGCGGACGCGTTGCCGCTGAACCGTTTGCCGTTGACAACCTTCGCGCCTTTGGCTAGTTTCTGCATGTTCGCGGCGGAATCGCCCAGATTACTGCCGCCGGACGTGGCAAACGGAATTACGGTTTTCCCCGCAAAGTCGTAGCTTTCCATAAAAGTATCAATAATGGAAGGCTCACGATACCACCAAACCGGAAAACCTACAAACACCACATCGTACTGCGGCATATCCGCCGCTTTAACAGCAATCGCCGGGCGTGAACTGCGGTCATTCATCTCCACCGAACTGCGGCTGTTCTTGTTCTGCCAGTTCAGGTCAGCGCCGGAATACGGCGTCTCCGGTTTGATCTCGAACAAGTCTGCGCCAATGGCCTCCGCCATCTTTTTAGCAACTTTCGCGGTGGTTCCGCTTGCGCTGAAATAAGCTACCAGTGTTTTACTCATAATTCTTTCCTCCCGTAACGGTTAATCATAGTCTTTCATACCATAATTGATTATAGTGTTTAAAAAATGAATTGTACAATGCAGATTCTGCAATGCGCTAAAACTAAAACGCATAGTACATAGCAATTTTACAACCCTTCACACGGCTTTCTTCTTCCACGCGCCTGAATGATAAAACAACATACCCACCCACAGCGGCGTAAAGTTAGCCAGCGCATCCCCCAGCCAGAAACCCATATATTTCATGTCCAGCACAATCCCGAACAATACGGACAGCCCCAGCCGCAGAATAATTCCGTCAAACACAGCCGTGATAAAATTCACGCGGGAATTGCCGCTGCCGTTGATCAGCGCGTTGCTGCCGCTTCGTCCCGCGCAGCTGAAAAATGCCAGAATCGCGATGGGAATATATTCATAGCCTATCCTGATGACCGCCGGGTCGTCTGTAAAAATCCCGTAAACCTGTTCCGGGAAGAAATAGATGACGAAGGAAGCAGCCACAGCCACCGCGATCATGATGCGGTATACTGCAAACACAATCTGCCGCACCCTGCCGTACTGCTCCGCACCGATATTCTGTCCCACCATGGATGCGCCTGCCGTGTTCACGGAATTGGACATCATGTTGACAGACATGTTGATCTTGTTGGCCACGCCGGCGAAGGCTGAAACCGCCACGCCGAAGGAATTGACCCAGGAGTTGACAAACATTTTGGAAAACTGTACCGCCGCGTTTTTAATCGCCATAGGCACGCCTAATTTCAGCAGGGATATGAGCATCTCTTTTTCCGGACGGAAAAACTGCCCCAGCGTAATCGATAAATGATACCGGTCCCTGTTTTTGTATATGAACGCGGCGCACAGCAGGAAACTGACTCCCTGGCTGAGAATGGTCGCCAGCGCCGCGCCTTTGGCGCCCGTTCCCATCTGCATGACAAAAATGACATCCAGCACAATATTCAGCAGCGCCGCAAGGCTGATGAAATAAAACGGATGCTTCGCATCGCCCATGCCCCGCAGAATCGCGCTTACCGCATTGTATCCGTAAACGAAAACAATGCCTGCCATGGAAATGCCGGCATAGGCCAAAGCCTCAGCGAACGCTTCCGGCGGCGTATGCATCAGTTCCATGATCTCCCGGCGGAACAAAAGTCCTATCCCGGTTACGCAGCAGGCGAAGCCAAACAACGCAGCGCTCATGGTAGCGACAAACCTGCTCAGTTTGTCATGCTGCTTTGCGCCGATGTACTGGGCGATCAACACCTGTCCCGCGCTGGAAAACCCCATGGCGATAAATGTCATGCAGTTCATGATGTCCCCGCCGACAGAAATAGCGGAAAGCCCCACCTTTCCCAGCGTCTGCCCAACTATGATCATGTCCGCCATATTGTAGACGATCTGCAGCAGATGGGACAGGAACATCGGCATGGCAAAACTGATAAGCTGCCGGTTCACGTTTCCGGTTGTAAAGTCCGCAATCAGCGTATGCGGATGATGCTTCATGTGATGCATAACCAGTACCTGTAATTCTTTGTGTCTCTGAAAAAATCCGCTATCTCATTTATCGAATTTTTCTTATCTAATTCTAATCTCGCTAATTTATTCTATTATACCATTTATGCCCTTTAGAAATGTACAGAACCAACCCTTTTTTCTTCAAGACTCCGCTCTGCCCATCCCGCGCAGTAAATGCTGCATTCAAACAGCAGAACCGTCGGAACCGCCATCATGATTTGACTCAGTACATCCGGCGGCGTTAACAGGGCGCTGACAATAAAGCTCAGCAACACAGCAAAGCGCCGGCCGCGGCGCAGCGTGTCCGCGCGCAGCACTCCCGCTTTCGCTGCGATGGTACAGGCTAAAGGCATTTCAAAAATCAGGCCGAAGGGAATCACAAACCCCAGCAGGAAATTTACGTAGCGGTCAATAGCAAACAGCGGCATGGCTGTTCCCGCGCCCGCATATACAAAAAAGTTCAGGGCCGACAAAAAGACAACACCATACCCAAACGCCACGCCGGTCGCAAACAGCAGCAGGGAGAACACCGCCCATCCAATGGCCAGTTTCCTTTCCTCCGGGTACAGCGCCGGCCGAACAAAGGCCCACATCTGCCACAGCAGCACCGGGGCCGCCAGTACCACGGCACAGAGAAACACCACCTTCAGCTGCACATACAGCGCATCCGCCAGGCCCAGATAGATTAACTGCACGCCCTGCTCTTTCACAGGCGCCGCCACGGCGTCCATCACCCGTTCGGGTTCGATATATACGAGAACAGCAAACGCAAGAGCAACCGCTGCTATGCACCGGATCAGCCGGCGGCGCAGTTCTCCTACATGTTCCCATACGTCCATATCCACATTATTTTTCCGCAACTGCAGTTCCGGCTGGTTCATTTTCTTTCTCCGCGTTCTTATTCAGTTCCGCACGAAATTCCCGCAGGCTGGTGCCCAACGCCTTACCCAAACCGGCCACCCGGCTGCCGCCGAACAACACCAGCGCAATCAATAAGATAACCAATAATTCTGTCGTTCCGATACGTCCCATTTCTTATTCCTCCTGTAATTATATCCTGTGAAGCGTCTTCTTCTATTCGCTTCATTCTTAAAATTGTTTCGCGTCTGCAACTTTTGTATCCGGTTTATGCGCGCCGTCCTCGCCGGCTTCACCTTCTGCCAGCGCCAGCCAGTTTGTTTTCATAAATCCCCGCAGGCCCACATAGGCACGGGCAGATTTTTTCGCGATACGGGGCAGATCCTTCGGTTCCAGCAGCAGAACCGCCAAAACCGCAATTATCAATATTTCGCCTAACCCGATTTCCATCACTCACACTTTCTTTCCTAATTCCAGGGCCTGGACAGGGAATTCCGTGCCTTCGATTGTGCTGCGGTAACCGCAGCCTGTCGCGTAGATTTGTCCCTGGTCCTGCCACTCCATATATTGGCAAAGACGTGTATAATGCGCTTTTAACGCCGTCATCGTCCAGCTGTCGTTATTCCATGCGGTTGCCAGCAGCGCGGACTTCTTTTTATGGATGGAACCGGTACGGGAATAGAAACGGTCGATGACCGTTTTAAGCTGGGCAGAAAAGCCAAAATAATACAGAGGCGTTACCAGCACAATCATATCGCAGTCCACCAGCTTCTGAATCAGTTTCTCCTCAATGGCATCCTTCTGCACACAGGGCCCGTTCATGCCGCAGGCATCGCAGCCCCGGCAGGGATGGATGTCTTCGAAGGCAGCGTTGAAACGGAATACTTCATGCCCTTTACTTTCCGCACCTTCAATAAATTTATCTGCCAGCAGGGCCGACGTGCCGGCCTTATGCGGACTGCCTGTAACCACAACGATTTTCATATTCCGTATCCTCCTTATAAGCTCTTACCGATCCGGAATGCCTGTTCCGGGAATTCACTTCCTTCAATGGCAGAGCGGCTGCCGCAACCGTAGCCCAGCACCCGGCCCACATCCTGCCATTCCATGTAACGCACCAGCGTATTATAATGTTCCTGCAAGGCTGGACTTTTTGCGATGGATGGCGCCGGTACGGGAATAGAACCGGTCAATTACGGTTTTGATCTGGGCGGAAAAACCGTAATAATACAGCGGCGTCACCAAAGCGACCATATCGCAGTCCACCAGCTTCTGGATCAGTTTGGCGGAAATGGCGTCCTGAATGACACAGGGCCCGTTCATGCCGCAGGCATCACAGCCCCGGCAGGGGTTGATGTCTTCAAAGGCGGCATTGAAGCGGAATACTTCATGCCCCGCCGCCTGCGCCCCTTCAATGAACTTGTCTGCCAACAGGGCCGAGGTGCCGGCCTTATGCGGGGACACGCCGCCGGGTTTTGCTTCCGCGCCGCCTGCCGACGGCGCCGCGCCGGCTTTCTTGTCCCCGCTGACTGCGTTGATGCCGCAGCCGCTGAGAAACAGGGTCAGCGCCCCAGCGCCGGTTACTTTCAGGAACTCTCTTCTGTCCATGGTTAACTCCCCTTCTTCTTTGTCTGAAGTTCATAGCGCAGGTAATCAATCCGTTCCAGCGCTTTCTCTTTGCCGTGAATCATGTCCAGCGTCCTGCTGCGTAATTTGTTCAGCATGTTCAGACAGGCTTCCGCGGAATTCTCCCCGTCCTGCCGCAGCCGCAGATACGCAGCAACCTCTTCTTCCGCAAACCCGATATCCTGTAACGTCATCCGCACACTCAGCTGTTCAATGTCGCTGTCCGTAAACCGGTATGCTTCCGCCTGCCTGAGCTTCCTACCCTTGCTTTCCGCATCTGCTTTTTCCGTTGCGTAGCGTTGCAGCAAGGCAAGCGGAATCTTATATTTTTCACTCACTTCCGTAATTGTCATGCAATCCCTCCCTCTTAATACCCTTTCCAGGGTGTTTCATCTGTTCTTATTGTAAGAAACTGTTGTATTAAAGTCTAATACCGGTTTATCATTAAAAGCCATGCTTCCCGGGCATGATGAGAAAAGTAAAAAACGCTGACAAACCGTCAGCGTTTTTTAGAACTCATATACAATTCTCTAATCATTATTAAATTTAAACAGGATATTGCATCCGTCGTTACAGTAACGGAGCCGTAGTACGGACATGCTCAATGAACTTTGTCACGGCCGGAGGAAACACCTGCTCTTTCCGCCATACCAACACGCTGTTGTTGCCTATCTCCGGTGACAACGGCCGCAGGCAGAGAGCGTTACCGGGAACTTCAAAGTCATGGACCAGCGCCACCCCTACATGATTTTCCACCATGATGGAACAGTTGTTGTAAGAAAGGTTCACGGTCGTTACCACATGCATACGGCGATAATACTCCCCGAACCAGTTATCCAGTTCGTTGCGCACGGAATGGCGCCGGGCAACAATCAACGGCGCCCCCACCAGATCGGCAGGCGTTATCGTTTCTTTTTCTGCCAGCGGAGAATCGCGGCGCATCAGAAGGTACCATCTTTCCCGTAATGGCATACGTACAAAATTAAACCGGCTGATCTCCACCGGTTCCAGCAGCAGCCCGAAATCCAGTGTCCCGTTCTCCAGCTTTTCCTTCACGTCGTCCGCATTGGCCGTGTAGATATCAAAGACCACTTCCGGATAGTGTTGCCGGAAGGATGTCATCAGACGGGACAGACCTTCCATATTATTGGTTTCACCGCAGCCGATCCCAATGGTGCCCGTTACCGTTTCCCTGTTCAGGATGATCTCCTGTTCCGCTTTATCCGCCAGTTCCAGAATCTCCTGAGCACGACGCCGCAGAAGCCGGCCTTCTTCCGTAAGCGTAACACTGACACGGTTGCGCCGGAACAGACGAACCCCCAGTTCCTCTTCCAGCTGCATCATCTGCCGGGAAAGCGTCGGCTGGGTGATGTGCAGCTGTTCCGCCGCGCGGGTAATGTTTTCTTCTCTTGCTATTGTAAGAAAATATTTCAGTACACGGATTTCCATAACTTTTCCGTTTCCTTTACCCGGTACTCTTAACCGTTTTCTTTACGGATTTCTTTTACCTGTTTTATTATCCGGTTCATTATCCGTTGTGCAGGCGTACTCCGGATTGAGCCTGCTTTTAGTTTATTTTCCCAGCCCGTTATCCTTCAGCCAGCCGTCGAGGCCGCCGGTCGAGTTGAGCAGGATACCATCTTTAACCTTGGCATTGGGAAGGGTTTTCCGCAAATCATCCACGCTTCCTTCAACACCGCTGCCACCGCTGGTGGCAAAGGGCAGAATCGTTTTGCCGGACAGGTCCTGCGCTTCTACAAAGGTTTTCACAGCCATGGGTTCAATGTACCACCAGATGGGATAACCCAGCAGGATTACATCGTACTGTTTCATGTCAGGCAGCGTTCCCGCCAGTTTGGGACGGGCATTGTCTGCTTTTTCTTTTTTGCCGATGTCAATGGTGGCATGGTAATCGGTGGGATACGGCGTTGCCGTTTTGATTTCAAACAAATCGCCGCCGGTCTTTTGCTGTATGGTCTGCGCCACCTTACGGGTAGTGCCTCCCCAGGAAAAATATGCCACCAGCACTTTCCCGTTCGCCGGGGCGGGAGCCGCTTCGGCCTTCTTGGTCACAGCCGCCGGTTTCGCGTCGCTTTTGGGCGCCTCGGCTTTTTTATCGCCGCCGCAGCCCGCAAAGGAAATGCACAGGCACAGCGCCATCAGGGTAAACATAATTCGTTTCAGCACAATTACATCCTCCTTTATTTATTTCATTATGAATATTTGAATATTTACGAATCAATATACAGAATTTATATATTTATAATAATCATTAAAGCTGACTGTAAGTCAAGTAAATTTTTTGCGCAAGTGACAAAACATTTTCCGGCTTTATGTCAGAAAAGCGGAATTGGTATTGTACAAATAGTATTATTTCATATACCGGTTTGCAAAATCGGCAATTTCGTCCAGCGAATCAATGCTGTCCTGCATTTCGGGAAGCAACAGCGCAAAGTCATGGGACATGCCGGGATAGACCGTTAATGTAACGGGAATCCCATCCGCTGCGGCCTTCTCCGCCAGCCGCACGCTTTCCGTCAGGAAGAGTTCGTTACCGCCCGCCTGGATCAGCATCGGGGGCAGGCCGGACAGGTCGGCGTATATGGGCGAGAGCCGGGGATCTTTACGGCTCAGTTTTCCTTTATACTTCGCATCCTTGACCGGAATGTTCAGCGGCGTCCCTTTACCTAAAATGACATCCTTTTCGTCGTTGTAATACCGGGAAGTTCCCTTCTTATGTTCAAAAGTCGTCCAGGGGGAAGCCAATGCGATGACGCCGGGCTGGGGCAGTTTATTTTCCTTTAAGTACAGCGAAAGCTCAACTGCCAGGTTCCCGCCGGCGGAGTCACCGGTCAGGATAATGTTTTCCCCTTTAATACCACGGTTGAGCAGCTCTTTGTAAACAGCTGCCGCGTCTTCCAGTGCCGCAGGATACACATGGGCGGGCGCCAGGCGGTAATTGACAAAGTAAACTTCTCCCGCGTCCGCCAGAGTTGCCTGACGCAATCCCAGAATGCGGTGGTTATTGCTCATGCCGCCTACATAACCGCCACCGTGCATCTGCAGCAACACCCGGTCGCTCTTTTTCTGGTCTGCGGTCATCCGTTCCAGGGTAATGCCGTTTACCGTAACGGTTTCCATCTTCCAGCCAGCCGGCGCTTCAAACGGTGCAGGCGGTTTCATCTGGCTGAAAAATTTTTTCATATAATCCGCAACATACTTTTCTTTTGCCTGTCCCTGCAGCACGATTCCGTCGGATGGAATCGTCAGAGGCTGCGGCTCTGCCCAGATGGGGGACGCGTTAACAAATAATCCGATACTGACAACGGCAGTTGCCAGTAATGCTTTTGCTTTCAGGTTCATAGCAATTTTCATTGTAAATAGTCTCCTTGTTTCAAATTTATATTACATTTCTTATTGATTGTTATTTTTTATCGTGAAA
>CADCHY010000015.1 GCA_902801365.1 uncultured Succiniclasticum sp. | reverse complement strand
GCGCCTGCCCCAAGGATGGCTACAGTATTTATCTTCATAATTCCCCCTCCTGTAAAAAAACAGTTTCTACTATTATAACACATATGACAAACTGTCATCAGAAAACCGTTACGGAAATACAGATAAGTTCGTATATGCTTCTGGCGGCAGCAAAGAAATTTAAATCTTACTTTCATTTGTTATTTCTTTTTGTTACAATATTTATGCAAGAGGAAAAAGCATTACAGCATTCCATAACAGGAAAAGCGGTTAAACCTTTCAACACGTTTTTAATCAGGAAGATCAAAACGGGAGGTGCCATCATGCGATTCTGGAAATTCGGACTCTTTTTGCTGTGCTGCAGTCTGTGCGGGCTGCATGGCTGTACCGGAGCAGAAGAAAAGCCTGCGCAGAAACCGGCGGCAAAACCGGATGCGTCGTTTGTTCCCAGCGAAATACAAAAAAGCGAAATTTCCTTTTATCACAGATATTGCCAGTATGAGCTGATCATGCAGCGGGAAGGGGATAAAATTCACTGCACCATGCGCACCATGAATTCAAATTATCGCCCGCAGCCATCTTCTTCCGGACTTACGGGCGTGAAGCCAATCATGGATGCACCAAAAAAAGATGAACGTATCTTCCCCAGGGGCTGCAGTTTTACCGCCGACGAAAAAGCCTTGGCCGATCTGGACCAGCTGCTGCAGAAAGGCGGCGTGAGCGTTGCTTCCGCAACAACAGAACCCACGGAATTCAAACCGCTCCGGCTTCTTTATGTGGAATATAAGAACGGGAAGCATATCACCCTGAACCGGGCCGGCAAAGACAGCCCGTTCCGTAAAGAAATTTCCGATGAAAAACTGGCGGAATTTATGGAAAAGCTGGCAAAAGACAACGGCCAGAAACTCTATGACGGCGAAATCCTGCTGGGCCGGCTGTCCGGCTGCCATTACAGCAGTTCCGGCAGCATGAGCGGCGGACACCATTTTATTGATGTCAGCCGGAAGAGCGAGACCAAAGCCCTGTTCGACAGCCGGTTCAAGTCCTGGCACAATTCACCGGAAAAAACGCAGAACCGTGTCATTTCCGCACAGATGCTGGACGAAATAGAAGCGATGGGACGTGAATATAAAATCGACACCTGGGGACCCTTCCCCCAGACAGACCTGATTGCCCTGGATGCCGCTACCGTCACGGTTACTCTTTCCTACGGCGAACCCTGGTCCTGGGTAAAATGGGATCTTCGCATGGGTACACTGGATGAACTTACCAAACAACAGAAAGAATATTACCGGAAAATCCAGACCATGCTGTTTGACGAAGATAAAAAAGGATAAAGGAACAGAAATCGAACCCCTCTCCCGTGCAGATCCGGAGAGAGGGGTTTGTTATTGTATGATTAATATATGGTTTTAGCGACAGGCATTCTGAATAAAAAAGCGGCCTCTCATTACGAATGAGATGCTCTGCCAGCTGAGCTAAAGTGGCAAATGTAGTACTTTATTATTATCCACGTTTTTAAGCAATTCGTCAAGTGTTTTTTATTAATATCAGAATCTCAATTCCCGCAAATCCAGTTTCCCAGCAGCGGCGACGCAAAATTGCCCAAGGCTTCATACGTTTCCGCTTTCGGATGCACGCCGTCCCAGATGAACCACTCCATACGGTGTTTCTTCGTTAAAAACATGGGCTCAAAGTCAAGCAGGTAACACTTGTTTTCAAACTCTTTTTTCATTGCGTCACGCAGGCGTTCAACTAGATGGTTCAATTCCTCCGCGCCGCACAGCCAGGGCAGTACCAGGCAAAACGCAGCGTTCTGTTCGTCGCAAAACTGTTTCGCCTGTTTGATCTGGTCAATGGAAAACGTCAGCGGACAACCCTGGATGATGTCGTTCATGCCGCCTTCAAAAAGAACATGGCTCACATCTTTTGGCAACGGGCGCCAGATCAGGCGGTCTTTGATATCATCACAACACTCGCCGCAGATACCGTGGTTCAGCATGCGGATTCCCGTATTCTTTTGTACTTGCGCGATCCAACTGTTCTCCGGGGCAAAAGGAAAGCCTTCTATTAATGAATCTCCAAAACAGGCGATCGTTTCCATAGTTTTTCTCCAAAAAGTTTTAGCTTAGCTGTCTGCTTTTACAAAAACACTCTGCGGAAAATCAAAAGTTTCACGTGAAACATCAAGCCCTATTCTTCAAGATTCCCCAGATACCATTTCACAAACTGATTGGCAATACGCCCGTTCCGCCCGGAATGTTCCATTTCCCAGCGGATTCCCTCCAAGCGCAATTCTTCCGGTGACAGGCGAACGCCTGCTTTCCGGAGTTCGTGGTCGATGATTTGCAGGTATTCGTCCTGGCTGGGCATGGAATAATGCAGGATCAGGCCGAAGCGGTCAGACAGCGAGATGCTTTCATTGGCGCTGTCCTGACGGTACACTTCCGCTTCCAGCGCATCGTTCCGATCGCTCCATGTCTCTTTCAGCAGATGACGGCGGTTTGAGGTGGCATAGATCAGCACGTTATCAGGCTGGGCCGTAACGCTTCCGTCAATGGCGGATTTCAAATATTTGTAACTGGACTCCCCTTCGTCAAAGGAAAGATCGTCAAAAAACAGGATGAATTTTTTGCTGCGGATTTCATTCAGCTTCTCCAGCACCGGCGAAACCAGCTCCAGCTGGTCCCGGGTAATCTGGATGAGCCGGAGTCCGTCGGCGGCAAACATGGCTGCCAGAGCCTTCACTCCGGTTGACTTTCCGGTTCCGCGCGCGCCGGTCAGCAGCACATTATTGGCAGGCCTGCCTTCCATAAAATTCTGCGTGTTGGTCAGCAGTTTGTATTTTTGGTCTTCGTAACCTAACAGATCATCCCATTTAAAAACAGGAAAATCTGCAATGCCGATCAGGGTTCCGCCAGTGCCGATGCGGAAAGCGGTGTAACGGGCCAGCATACCGCTGCCCCATTTTTTGTAATGCGCCAGCAGGGCTTTGGCCGCCCCGGCCGATGTCTTTGCCTGTATTATTTTATTCTGCAGACTGTTTTCAAATTTATGATCCGCTTCTTCAGCAGGCACGTATGCATCCAAAAAGGCTGCTCCGGTAAAAGCCGAACTATTTGCCAGAAGAAACGGAATCAGCAACTGCATATCCTGGGACATGGCCTGAACCAGTCCTTTTCCGAAGGCACCGGTAGCTTCAATGATATCCGCTGCCGTGTTGCTGCCTTCTGCCAGGCAATGCACCATATATGAAGATAAAATATTTCCGGACAGTCCCAGCGTTTCTGCTTTCTTTACCAGCAACGCTGCCAGTTCGCTGCGCAGAATCTGTATTTCCGCTTTCCGGCGATCCGGTTCACCAACAGGTTCTTCCTGCTCTTTTAGCCGGATGGCAACCAGTTTATTTATCACTGCGTCTTCCAACAAATTCCGGCACACCGTCAGCCTTCTCAAATCAGGATATCCCATAACGCCACAACCCCTCATTCCCAAACGACCGGACCGACCCCGCAAAAGGACTTCCGGCCCGGTTGCTCAGCATTTTACTGTAACAACAATTTCCAAATACGAAAGTACCGGCAGTCCATGGATATCGTCAGCGGATCGCCGGTACTTTATTTTACTATACTTTGCATTTTCAGGCAATGCTATTCGCCATATCAAAAAGACACGCGCCACACGCTTTATGGGCTTACTGATCCTCAGTCTATCGTATCCTGCAGGATCATCTGGTCCAGATGTTTGCCGCCGGGGACCATGGGGAACACGTTCTCATCGTTGGGGATAGCCACATCGACCAGCACGGAATGTTCACTCTTCAAAGCCGCTTTCACGACGTTGTTCAGCTTTTTAGGATCGGTGACTTTCATGCCTTCCAGCCCCATGGCTTTCACCATAGCCGGAAAATCCACCAGGTCTTTTACGATGGACTGGCTTTCCCGCCCGCCGAAGAACAGGCGCTGCCACTGGTTCACCATGCCCAGCACATTATTGTGGAGCACGAACACCTTGACCGGAATACCGTACCGGTGCAGCGTGGCAAATTCCTGGCAGCACATCATGATGCTTCCGTCGCCGGTAAACAAAATCACCTGGTTTTCCGGGCAGCCGAGTTGCGCGCCCATGGCAGCGGGCAGACCGAATCCCATGGTTCCCAGACCGCCGCTGGAGAGGAAATGCCGCGGCATGTCCACATTGTAGAACTGAGCTGTCCACATCTGGTGCTGCCCTACGTCAGTCACTACGATGGCATCTTTGTCCGCGTGTTTCATTATGGTTTTATATAACCGTTCGGGCGTGATTTCTCCCTTCAGCTTGCGGGAAACAAAAGGATGTTTTGCCTTAACCTTCAGCAACTCTTCACGCCAGGGAGCAAATTGCTTTTTCAGCTCCACAGCGCTTTCCAGCACTTTATTCGCAAAGATTGGCATAGACCAGCGCAAATCGCCGATGACAGGAATGTCCGCATGAACGATCTTGTCGATCTCCACACTGTCCACTTCAAACTGGATGACAGTAGCGTATTTGGCAAATTTGGCAACATCGCCGGTAACGCGGTCGCTGAACCGGGCGCCGATGGCCAGAATCAGATCGCACTTGGTTATGGACATGTTGGAAGTATAGGATCCATGCATGCCCACCATGCCAAGGTGCGCATCGTAAAAATCAGAAACCGCGCCCTTGCCCATGAGCGTCGTTACAACCGGCACACCGGTGGCTTCCACGATTTTGCGGATAAAGTCTGCCGTATTGGAAGAAATAATGCCGCCACCGGTCATCAGAATCGGCTTTTTTGCTTCTTTAAAAGCGGCTACTGCCCTGTCAATAGCGCTTTCATCCCCGGTAAAATCTGCTTTGTAGCCCCGCAGGTGAACTTCTTCAGGATACACAAAATCAATTTCCGCGCGGAAGACGTCGGTCGCAATATCAACGAGCACCGGACCGGGACGCCCGGTAGTAGCAATCAGGAAAGCTTCTTTAATTACACGCGGCAAATCATCAATCTTCTTGACCAGGTAATTATGTTTTGTAATCGGCGTTGTAATACCGGTGATATCCGCTTCCTGGAAAGAGTCCCTGCCAATCGCTTTTGTCGATACCTGCGCGCTGAAAACAACTAACGGGATGGAGTCCATGTAAGCTGTTGCGATACCTGTAACCATGTTACATACACCAGGTCCGGAGGTAGCGAAACATACGCCGGGGCGCCCGGTGGCACGGGCGTACCCGTCTGCCGCATGCACAGCGCCCTGCTCGTGTCCGGGCAGGATATGCCGGGGATATTCCGCCTTATACATTTCATCATATAAAGGCAGGATTACGCCACCGGGATAACCGAATACCACATCCACCTTTTCTTTTTTTAAGCTTTCAATTACAACTTGCGCACCATTCAGTTTCATCGGGCTTTACCTTCTCATTCTATCAGAGTTGCACTGCCGGAGACACGCTCCGGCAGCGGTTTCTATTGTTTAGTGCAGGTCTTCAGTTTCATTGAGGCCAAACTTTTTTCAGTTTTACCTCAATCATGTTTTTGTTTCCGTTTTTATTTTTTAACAGGAGCTTTTTTGGCAGCAGCTTTTTTGGCCGGGGCTTTCTTTACCGGAGCTTTTTTCGCAGGAGCCTTTTTGGCCGGAGCCGGATCTGCGGCTTTGGGAGCCTGCAGCCAGCTCATCATGCTGCGCAGTTTTTTACCAACTTCTTCCAGCTGGGTTTCCGCATGGATACGGCGTTCAGCCAGGAAATGGGCGCGGCCTGCGGAACGGTTTTCCAGCAGCCAGTCTTTGGCAAAAGTGCCGTCCTGGATTTCTTTCAGCGCTTTCTTCATAGCAGCGCGGGTGTCATCGGTAACAATCTTTTTGCCGGTATGGTAGTCGCCGTATTCCGCCGTGTCGCTGATGGAATGGCGCATTTTGGCCATGCCGCCTTCATACATCAGGTCAACTATCAGTTTCATTTCATGGAAGCATTCAAAGTACGCGATTTCCGGCTGATAGCCAGCTTCAACCAGCGTGTTGAAACCGGATTCCATCAGAGCGGTTACGCCGCCGCACAGTACGCACTGTTCACCGAACAGGTCTGTTTCGGTTTCTTCTTTGAATGTGGTCTCAATAACGCCGGCACGGGTGCCGCCGATGCCGCGGGCATAAGCCAGCGCCAGGTCAAAGCATTTGCCGCTTGCATCCTGATAAACCGCGAACACGTTAGGAACGCCGGAGCCTTCCGTAAATACGCGGCGAACCAGATGACCGGGGCCCTTCGGGGCAACCATGAATACGTCAATGTCTGCAGCGGGAATGATCTGTTTGAAATGAATATTGAAGCCATGGGCAAAAGCCAGCGCGCTGCCGGGTTTCAGGTTGGGAGCGATCTCGTTCTTATAAACGTCAGCCTGCTTTTCGTCCGGGATCAGGATCATGGTGATGTCTGCCCATTTAACTGCTTCGCCAACAGTCATAACCTTTAAGCCTGCAGCTTCTGCTTTGGCTGCGGATTTGGAACCTTTGTACAGGCCAACCGCAACTTCCAGCCCGCTGTCACGCAGGTTCAGCGCATGCGCATGACCCTGGCTGCCATAACCGACGATAGCAACTTTTTTGCCTTTGATGACGTCCCAGTTTACGTCCTGATCGTAATACACTTTTGCCATGATAAATCTCTCCTTTTTAAATAAAAAATATTAAAATGATACAACGAAAACGACTTTACGGAAGTGCCGGTGAACTGTGTTTGCGCGGCTGCCTGCGCTTTTGCGGACGGCAGCATGCAGACGGTTCTGCCGGCATTTCCTTATATTTTACACCCCGGACGCCTGCCCGGAATCAAAATATCCTTACCGGATCCTTACATCTTTTTTACTGCGTTGGAGCCGCGGGACAGGGAAATCTGCCCGGTCCGGGCCATTTCAATAATTTCATAATCCTTCAGCATCTGCAGCAGTGCCTCGATATGGTCTTCCCTGCCGGTGACACGCATGACAACGGCTCCCGGATTGACGTCCACGATTTTTGCGTGGAACAGGTCCGCCAGGTTGGCAATATCAGACAATTCCTGGGTGGAGTTCACTTTAACCTTAATCATGGCCAGCTCGGAGCTGATAAAAGGCGCTTCATCCAGATTCACAACCTTGATTACATCGATCAGCCGGGCCAGCTGGAGGATCGCCTGGTTCAGGGCTCTTTGGTCTTCCACGGACACGACGATGTTGATACGGGTCACATCCGGTTCTTCCGTATAGCCGGCGTTGATGTACTCAATGTTGATGGCTCTCCGGCTTATCAGGCCGGCCACATGGGTCAGAACGCCCGGTTTGTTGTCGCACAGAATCGCCAAATGCTGTTTCATCATTTTGATTTCCCCCTGTATACCTGAAAATTTCTTTCAGCAGTTTTACGGTAAACAACCGCACGAGCAAGCGCGAATCATTCTCTTGCGCATCTTTCGCTTTACAAAAACGGAAGCCGATTACCGTATAAAAAAACCGTCCCACATAAGCTGAGGGACGGAAATAATCCGCGGTACCACCCTGATTCCCGTAAATAAACGGGCACTTTACTACGTACCAACATACGCGTTTCCTGTAACGTGGAAATAACGCAGGCGCTTAATGCTGATTCAGCGCCGGTCTTCAGGGAGGATTTTCCTCTGCCCGCCGTCACCGGTTTTCACCAACCACCGGTTCTCTGGGACCTGCCGCAGCAGACTACTCTTTCCCTTCATCAGATGTACCTATTATAAAATTACGTTAAAAGTATTATATGAAAGAAAAATATATTTGTCAAACTGTTTAATCTTAAAATTAAAGATTTCAAGAATAAAAATACTATAAAATCTAAAATCTGTAACATCCTGAACAAAAGCGGCCTTGAACAGCTTTTCCGTTGTTTACGATTGCGTCTTTGCTTCCTGCTCTTTTGCAGCAAAACAATCTTCTTTGCCTGATCCTGTCAGTCACGTTTTTACCGGTTCAGCCGTTCAAACAGGCTGATAAAATACCGGTACGCAAAAAAGAGGAAGATGGACCCTGCCACCCAGGCCACCGGGCTGGCATAGCACACGCCCCGGTACCCCCAGTCCGTGGCCAGAAACTTAGCCACACCGGTCCGCATGCTCAGTTCGATGAGGGAAGAAACCAGGGGCACCATGCCCACGCCCATGCCCTGCACCGCGCTGCGGTAAATAAACATCTGACTCAGGAAAAAGTAAAACGGCACAGAGCAGTTCAGATACAGCAACGCATCTTCGATGACCTTCGGATTCCCTTCTTCGATAAAGATGCCGATGATGTTTTCACTGAAAAAGAAAATCAGGATGCCTGCGCAGAAAGCAAAAGCCATGGCAATCAGGGAGCACTTTTTCACTGCCTCCCGGATGCGTTGGAACTGTTTGGCCCCATAGTTCTGGGCGCTGAAAGCCGCCATGGCGATACCGAAGGAGGCCATAGGCTGCAGGGCCAGCTGCTCCACACGGATGGCCGCCGTAAAGCCCGCGATGGTATTAGGGCCGAAGGAATTGGTGATGGACTGGATCAATAAGATACCGACGCCGAGAATAGAAAACTGTCCTGCCATGGGCAGGCCGATCTTCAGATGGGCCAGGGCAAACTGCTTATCCCATTTCCAGTCGCTCTTCTGTAAACGTAACACGGGAAAATGCTTCCACATATAAATGACGCACAGGAAAGCCGATATGCCCTGGGATATGACCAGCGCGTAGGCGGAACCCGGTACGCCCATACCGAACTTCAGGATGAACAGCAGGGCAAGACCCACGTTGATAATGGTAGCAAAAATCAGAAAGGCTACCGGCGTCTTGCTGTCCCCCAGAGCCCGCAGCACGGCAGAAAAGAAGTTGTAAGCCATCATGGCCCACAGCCCTTCCGCCACGATCAGGATATAACTCCGGGTGTCTTCGTACAAAACCTCCGGCAGGTTCATCAAAGCCAGCAGCGGATCGATGACGATGAACATCCCCACCGCCAGGATAATGACCGATATGATGCTGAGACGCAAACTCATGGCCACGCTGCGGCGCATGTTATCAAAATCACCGGCGCCAAAGAACTGCCCCGTTATGACGGTCAGCCCGTTGGACATACCCATAGTAATCATCACCAGCAGCATAAAAATCGGAGCCGCCGCGCCGACAGAAGCCAGCGCGTTGACACCGATGGTACGCCCTACGATAATAATGTCCGATATGCTGTACATCTGCTGAAATATGTTGCCGATAATCAGCGGCACCATAAAGGTCAGCAACAGTTTCAGGGAGTTTCCTGAAGTCATGCTCTTTTGCATAAAACTACCTGTCTACAATCATTTTTCTCTCTTTGAAATACACCGGCTGCAGTTCCGTTTCCTTTGCCATAGCTGCCGCTACACCCAGACGCCGGCCGATATGCTCCGTGTAATGGGCGTCGCTGCCCAGCGTGCAGTATTTTCCGCCTAGTTCTTTATACCGTTTGTATAAAGGCAGCAACGCTTTAACTGCCACCCTGGAATCCAATCTGCGGGTGTTGATTTCAATGGGCTTATTCTTTTCAATTAAAATCTTGAAAAGTCTGTCCCACTCCTGCTGGTTTTCTTCCATGTGGAATTCTTTATCCGCATAGGGCCAGTACCGGCAGATGTAATCAATATGCCCGAAGGCATCAAAGTTGTTATGACTTTCCGCGGAACGAATGCTGTCCCGGAGGAAGTCGTGCATGGTTTCCTCTTTGGACAGGCCTTTATACGTTGTCACCTCGTACAAGTCCAGGCGGTTCATCATGTGGATGGAACCGATCACAAAGTCAAAGGGATAGCCTTCCGGCACTTTGTCTTCCTTTTCTGCCAGATGAGGCTGCATCCCCACTTCGATACCAAGCAGCACGTTGTCGCTGCGCAGGGGCAGGTTCTTTTTGAAATACGCGTCCCGGTCGAACAGGAACTGCTCCGGATTGGTGGGATATTCATAATCCCAGTGCTCCGTCAGGATGATTCCGATGTCCAGCTTCGCGGCCGTGTCCGCCGCCTGCTGCAGCGTCATTTTCGAATCGCAGGAAAACTCACAGTGATTGTGTGTATCAAACATGGTCTTCTTCCTTACACATTAAAACGGAATTCCACAACGTCCCCGTCCTGCATGACGTAGTCTTTGCCTTCCAGACGGACCAAGCCTTTTTCACGGGCTGCCACCTTGCTGCCGCATTTTACCAGGTCGTCGTAGGAAACGATTTCCGCCTTGATAAAGCCTTTTTCAAAATCCGTGTGAATCTTGCCCGCAGCCTGGGGCGCTTTCGTGCCGATGTTGATGGTCCAGGCCCGGCTTTCGATTTCACCGGCGGTCAGATAGGTCTGCAGGCCCAGCAGTTTGAAGCCTGCTTTAATCAGACGGTTCAGACCGGCTTCCGTCAGCCCTTCCATTTCCAGATATTCTTTTGCTTCTTCTTCCGGCAGTTCCGCGATCTCCGCTTCCACTTTGGCAGAAATCACCACCACCTCCGCATGCTCCTGGGCAGCAAACTCCTGCACCGCTTTCACATGGGGATTGCCGCTGGCGTCCGCCGCCTCAGACTCCGCCACGTTGCAGACGTAAATGATAGGTTTCCTTGTCAGCAGATGCAGATCATACAGTGCCGCTTCTTCCTCTTCGGTGAACTCCATCCGGCGGGCCGGCACAATATCCTCCAGTCCTTTGGCGACGCGTTCCAGCAGCGCCTGTTCCGCCGCTGCCTTTTTATCGTGGGCTTTCAGCAGCTTTTCCACTTTTTTCATGCGGTTGTTGATGGTATCAATATCCGCCAGGCATAATTCCGTATCAATGATCTGGATGTCCCGCACCGGGTCCACGCTGCCTTCCACATGGGTTACGTTTTCATCCTCAAAGCAGCGCACTACTTCGGCGATAGCGTCCGTGTTGCGGATATGGCTCAGGAACTGGTTGCCCAGACCTTCGCCCTTGGACGCGCCCTTCACCAGTCCGGCGATATCCACAAAGTGCATGATGGCCGGCGTGATTTTCCGGGAATTGAACATTTTGGCCAGCACATCCAGCCGTTCATCCGGCACCGCCACCACCCCTTCGTTGGGTTCAATGGTGCAGAAGGGATAATTGGCCGCCTCCGCCCCGGCTTTGGTGATAGCGTTAAATAATGTACTTTTGCCTACGTTGGGAAGCCCAACGATACCTACATCCAGATTCGTGCTCACAGTTTTCTCTCCTTTATCACATATCACATTATGTTATCGTACAACAAGTTTTTCGATTATTTTTCTTATTTATAAATGACATATTATTATAACATAAGAAAAGTAAGTTAGCAAAAAATAAGTGGCGGGAACCGGTTTGCAAAACATCGTGAACGTTTGCGACATTTCATGAGACGAAATCCGCCGTCGTGGCGAGACTGTCTGAGGGGCAAAGCCCTGAGTTTCGAAGCCACAGGCGAATGAGTCCATGAAATAGCAAACGGGAACGGTTTTACAAACCGGTTCCCGTTACTGCTTTTTTATAAAAATATTGTTATCCTAATGCTACGTCAAGCACCATCATCAGGGAAAAGCCCATGGCAAAGGCTATGGCTCCGATATCCGAGTGTTGTCCCTGACTCATTTCCGGAATCAGCTCTTCGACTACCACATACAGCATGGTTCCGGCAGCAAATCCCTGGAAATACGGAAGGAACGGAACCACATAGCTTACCGCCATGATTGTCAGGAAGGTCCCGATGGGTTCCACAATACCGGACAGACTTCCATACAGAAATGCTTTTCCGTTACTTACCCCTTCGGCCCGTAATGGCAGGGAAATAATGGCACCCTCCGGAAAATTCTGGATCGCGATGCCCAGGGCCAGCGCCAGCGCGCCGGTCTGGGTGATGCCGCTGACCATCTGGGACAACAGGCCGGCATACACAACCCCCACCGCCATTCCTTCCGGAATATTATGCAGCGTCACTGCCAGCACCAGCTTCACCGTCCGGGACAGGGAACTAGTCATGCCTTCGGACTCTTTGCTTTCCCTGTGCAGATGGGGGATGATGTGGTCCAGCAGCAGGATAAACAGCACACCGAACCAGAACCCGACCAGGGCCGGCAGAAAAGCCAGCCTGTCCATGGCTTTTGACTGTTCCATGGCCGGAATTATCAGGCTCCAGATGGAAGCTGCCACCATGACCCCGGCGGCAAATCCCGTGAAGGCGCGCTCCACCTTCCAGTGCAGATTGCCTCGAATAAAAAACACACAGCCTGCCCCCAGCACGGTTCCCATAAACGGAATCAGGAGGGCCTGTAACATTTCAATCGGCATAATTTACCTCGTCTTGCAATTATGTCCTAATTATACTCAAATTTTATGATAAGGTAAATAGTGTTTTTATTTGCGCTCTTTAAAATCCTTTGCACATACAAAAAAGCAGGCGCCTCTTATAGGAACGCCTGCCCTGTTATTAAGTAGTTACTTTTCCTGTTTCGGTAACACTTCCCGCACCGCCTTCACGAACTTAGTCCGGGGTATCATCACATGATGCCCGCAGCCGCAGCAGCGGATCCCGAAATCCATGCCCGTGCGGGTAATCTCCCAGTTGGAAGAGCCACAGGGATGCGGCTTTTTCATCCGCACCACATCGCCGACTTTAAAATCAACATTAGCAATCATTTTATTTTGCCCTGCTGGTGGTAATATTGGTCACCGTATAGCCGGCTTCCCGGATCTCCTCAATAATGCCCATGCCTGCCTGGGACAGATCTGCGGTAATGGTCATTTCCTTTTCGCCCGCAACCTTGGCATCGCTGGTCACACAGGAAATAATGTTGATACCGTGGTCTGCAAACATTTTCGCAATCTCTGCCAACACGCCCGGTTTGTCCGAAGCGTCGATGGTAATACGGGAAGCGGACTGCCCTAACCCGAAAATATCCACCAGGGCGCGGAATACATCGCTATCCGTAACAATGCCGCACAGATTGTTCTCTTCGTCCATAACCGGCACGGACGCAATATGATCCTGATACATCAGGGCAGCTACATCGGCCAGGTCTGCCGTCTGGTAAACCGTTTTTACGTTATGGGTCATAACATCCTTAACTTTGATGCGGCTTAACAGGTACGAAGCTTCATACCGGGAAAGGGTACTGGCTTCGGAAGGAGAGGCCATCTTTACATCCCGGTCGGTGATGATACCCACAACCGTCCCTGCATCATTTAACACGGGAACGCGGCGGATGTTGTCGTCACTCATCAGGCCCTGCAACTCCAGCAGCGACTGGTTCTGGTTAATCGTATATACATGGGCTGTCATAATATCTTTTACAAGCATGGATAAAACCTCCTCTGAAAGAATAATGAACTTTTATGAGAATGCTGATTCAATGCATTTGTATTTTGATTTAAAACAAAGAATAAACTGAATATAACTTCATCAGCCGCCCAGGTACGCTTTCTGCACCGCTTCGCTGTTCAGCAACTCTTTGCCGGTTCCTTCCAGCGTAATGTTGCCGGTTTCCAGCACGTAGGCCTTATCCGCAATGGACAGCGCCATTCTTGCGTTCTGCTCTACCAGCAGCACCGTGGTTCCGCTGGCATTGATCTCTTTGATGATGTTGAAAATTTCCTGTACCAGCAGGGGAGCCAGACCCATGGACGGTTCATCCAGCAGCATCAGCCGGGGACGGCTCATAAGCGCCCGGCCCATGGCCAGCATCTGCTGTTCGCCGCCGGACAGGGTGCCTGCAATCTGGTCTTTCCGCTCCAGCAGGCGGGGGAATTTGGTAAAGACGTCTGTCAGGTCTTTGTTGATTTCTTCTTTATCTCTGCGAAGGTAAGCACCAAGATCCAGATTCTCCATTACCGTCATATTGGCAAATACATGACGACCTTCCGGAACCTGGCTCAGGCCCATTCCCACGATTCTGTGGGCCGGTTTTCCCGTAATATCCTGGCCTTCAAAGGTAATCTTTCCGGTTTTCGGCTTCAGCAAACCGGAAATCGTATGCAACGTGGTGGATTTTCCGGCGCCGTTGGAACCGATCAGGGTGGTGATACCGCCTTTGGCTACAGACAGGCTGATGCCTTTGATTGCATGGATCGCGCCATAATAAACGTTGATATCCTCAACTGTCAGCATGTCCATCGTATTACACCTCCCCGCCCAGATATGCTTTGATAACTCTCTTGTTTTTCTTGATCTCTGCCGGCGTGCCGGTAGCAATGCACATGCCGTATTCCAATACGTACAGCCGCTCACAGACGCCCATGACCAGACTCATGTCATGCTCGATCAGCAAAATGGAAATTTTAAAATTGTCCCGCAGCCATTTGATCATTTCCATCAGTTCTTTGGTTTCCTGAGGATTCATGCCGGCTGCCGGTTCGTCCAGCAGTAACAGCTGGGGCTTCGTAGCCAGGGCCCGGGCAATTTCCAGACGCCGCTGGGCGCCGTAGGGCAGGTTCTTCGCCATATCGTGGGCATGCTTGTCCAGATGGAACAGTTTTAACAGTTCCATCCCCTGTTCCGTTACTTTTTTCTCTTCGTCAAAATACTTATTTACCCGGAAGATTGCATGGGGCAGGCTGTAACCGATATGCATGTTATTGGCGATCTTAACGTTATCCAGTACCGACAGTTCGGAGAACAGGCGGATATTCTGGAACGTTCTCGCCATGCCCATCTGGGTGACCTGATAGGATTTTTTCCCGTTAATCAGTTTGCCGTCGAAATAGATTTCTCCTTCTGTCGGCACATACACACCGGTAATCATATTGAAGGCGGTGGTCTTGCCGGCGCCGTTCGGTCCGATAAGCCCTACCAGTTCCCCTTCGTCAATATGCATGGTGAAATTGGAAACGGCCCGCAGACCGCCGAACACGATGGAAACATCCCGCAGGTCCAGTAAACGTTTTTTATCACCCATTGTTCTTACCTCCTTTCAGGCTGCTGAAAACCTTTTCGGAGAGTTCTTTGTTGCCGAACAGTCCCTGGGGACGGTACAGCATCAGGATGATCATGGCCAGAGAGTAAATAATCATACGCCATTCCGGGAAGTCCGCCAGCGCCGCCGAAATAAAGGTCAGCAGGATGGCGCCGGTGATGGAACCGGTCAGGGAGCCCAGACCGCCCAATACCACCATGGTCAGGATGTCAAAGGAACGCATGAAGGTGAAGGACGCCGGATGGGCGATAAAGAAGTAATGGGAGAACAGCACCCCGGCAGTTCCCGCGAAGGAAGCGCCCAGGGTAAAGGCCATGACTTTGTATTTCGTGGTGTCGATGCCCATAGTGTCCGCCGCAATCTCGTTTTCGCGGATGGCCAGACAGGCCCGGCCGTGGGCAGAGTTTTTGAAATTCTTAATAAAGAACAATACGGCGATCATCAGCCAGAAGGTGATGACAAAGTTTGTCATCCGGGGGATGCCCATCAGACCGGAAGCGCCGCCTACATATTCAATATTGAGGATGCAGATACGGATGATTTCGCCCAGGCCCAGGGTGGCGATCGCCAGATAGTCGCCGTCCAGACGCAGGGTAGGCAGGCCGATCAGGAAACCCAAGATACCGGCCGCAATGGTACCGGCGATAATCGCCAGCGGGAACGAAAAGCCCAGCTTCACCGTCATAACCGCGCCCATGTAGGCGCCTACCGCCAGAAAGCCGGCATGGCCGATGGAGAACTGGCCGGTAAACCCGTTGATCATGTTCAGGCTGGAAGCCAGAATAATGTTGATGCAGATCAGGACCAGGTTCAGTTCCCAGAAGGGGCCGATGATCTCCGCAGCCATCAGGCCCTGCAAAATCGCAAATACTACGGCAGAGGCAATCAATGCTTTTAAGTCAAACATGCGTACTTTATTCATTGTCATCACCTCTTAAACCTTTTCACGGATATTCTTGCCCATCAGGCCCTGGGGCTTGAAGAGAAGAATAATGATCAGAATTGCAAATGCGGCGGCATCGCGGAAGGTGGAAGAAATGAAACCGCTGACCAGCGCTTCCACCACGCCTAAAATAATACCGCCCAGCATCGCCCCCGGAATAATGCCGATACCTCCCAGTACCGCGGCGACGAAGGCTTTGATACCGGGAACCATGCCCATCAGGGGATCGATGGAGTTGTAATATATGCCTACCAGGACCCCGCCGGCCGCTGCCAGGGCAGAGCCTAACGCAAAGGTCATGGAAATTGTCGAGTCAATATCAATACCCATCAGCCGGGCTGCGTCCGCGTCAAAGGACACCGCGCGCATGGCCTTGCCGGCTCTGGTCTGGTTTACAATATAAGTAAGGGCAACCATCAGAACCAGGGCGCTGACGAGAATAACGATCTGCTGGCTGTTTACCACCCAGGCGCCTACATGGTACACCGTAGCCGTAAATACGGCGGGGAATGTACGGGGCTGGGGAGAAGCAAACAGGATCATCACGTTTTCCAGAAAGAACGAAACGCCGATGGCCGTAATCAAAATGGCAATCCGGGGTGCATTCCGCATGGGACGGTAAGCTACACGTTCAATAATCATACCTGCCAGGGCTGCCCCAATCATGGAAATGATCAGCGCCGGCAAGAAGGACAGTTTTAAAATGGAAGTGCAGACAAACCCGATATAAGCGCCCAGCATATAAATATCGCCGTGGGCAAAATTAATTAATTTCAAAATACCGTAGATCATGGTATAGCCGAGGGCAATCAGCGCATAGATACTGCCCAGGGAAATACCGTTGATCAGCTGTTGGACCAACTGATGCAAAAAACCGGACTCCATAATTCTCTTCCTCCGAATATAGAAGCAAATGGCTGTGGTGGCCCGCACCACAGCCTCATTGCTTCCGGATTACTGATTTACTGAAACGTTATTTGATACGGGATCAGCCGCCAATCTTCTTGTTCAGCGTCATCTTACCGTCTTTCAGTTCAAGGACTAACGCAGTGGTAATCGGATTATGTTTTTCATCATAAGTCAGTTTGCCATTGGCAACCTGCAGGTCTTTCGTCTTGGCAATTGCTTCCGCAAGTTTCGTGCCGTCAGTGGTCTTTGCGGTCTTGATAGCATTGAACAGGATTAAGCCTGCATTATAGCCCTGCATTGCGAAAACATCGGGAACCTTGTTGAATTTGCCCTGATACGCTTTAACAAATTTCTGAACGACAGGATCTTTGTCCTCTGCCGTATAGGCATTGGTGAAGAAACCGTTGTTGCAGGCTTCTTTGCCGGCAACTTCAACCAGCTTGGGAGAATCCCAGCCGTCAGAACCCAGCATCGGGCAGGTCAGGCCGATCTCACGGGCCTGTTTAATAACCTTGGAAACTTCTTCATAGTAACCGGGAACGTAAATGGCTTCCGGATTGGTCGCTTTGATTTTGGTCAGGGAAGCCTTGAAGTCAACGTCCTTGGCCAGGAAAGCTTCGTCAGTAGTAATCTGGCCGCCGTTTGCGATAAATACTTTCGTGAATACTTCTGCCAGGCCTTTGGAGTAGTCGCTGGAAGAATCATGCAGGATAGCAGCTTTCTTAACTTTCAGATCTTTGGCAGCAAACTGTGCCATAATATCGCCCTGATAGGGATCGATGAAGCATGCGCGGAAAACGAAAGGTTTCGTCTTTCCGTCTTTTTGTAAGGTAATGCCAGGCGCCGTCGCGCAGGGAGCAATCAAAGGAATCTTGTTTGCCGTCAGCACGGGTTCTTCCGCAGCCACACAGCCGCTGGTAGCCGGGCCGATGACAGCAACAACTTTGTTCTGGGTAACCAGTTTCGTAGCTGCATTGCCGGATTCAGAAGGCTCGGACTTGTTATCCGCAGTCACTACTTTAATCTGCTTGCCGTCAACGCCGCCGGCCTTGTTGGCTTCCTCAACTGCCAGTTCAAAACCGGAGAGCATGCTCTTACCATAGTTGGCAACATTACCAGTCAGTTCGGCGTTTACGCCTACTACAATTTCCTTGCCCGCGTCAGCTGCTTTTTTCTCGCCGCCGCCACCGCCACAGCCCGCAGTAAGACCTGCAGCCAGCATAGCTGCCAGCGCGATGCCTGAAGCTTTTTTAACGAATTTCATTTTTTTCCCCCTTCTTTCAATAAAAATCAATAATTTAAAAATCCCCTCATAAAAAACAATTATCGCAATTATTATATATTTACCGGGTAATATCCCTGTTTTCCTATTATAGAAAGTATTTCACATCTTTGTCAATGTTTTTCCCGCAAAACCCCGCAAAAAATAAGCACTTTCGCGTTGTTTAAAACAAAATAGTAACATTTATGTCATTTTTAGATTTTTAGTCCACTGAAAATAAACTTTCGTATTTTCATAAATCACAAAAAAAGTTTTGCCAAAAGCACGGCAACCGGCAGGGCCGGGATCTGATTGGCCAGGCGGATCGGCAAGAGCTTTGCCTGCACGACGCCTATGGCCATAATCAATACACCGCCGGCAGCGCTGACTTCCCGTATGATTTCCGGCGTCAGCAGATTCTGCATCCAGGAAGCAAGCATGGTGATAGATCCCTGATACAGACCCACAGGTACGGCGGAAAGCCCCACGCCCGCTCCCATATTCGCCGCAAATATGATAGACAGGATTCCGTCCAGCATAGCTTTGGCAAACAGGATCTGATGGTTACCCGTCAGTCCGTCTTCAATACTGCCTACAATCGCCATGGCGCCGATGCAGAAAATCAGGCTGGCGGAAATGAAACCCCTGCCAAAAGAACCGGCGTCCTGCCCTCTGTCACCCAGGAGCTTTTTTTCCACCCAGGCGCCAAAAGCGTTCAGTTTTTCCTGAATCTCCAGCATCTCACCGATAATACTGCCGATGACTACGCTGGCAATGACCAGCACGACATTCTGGCTCTTTTGCGCCATTTCCACGCCAATCAGAAAAATACAAAGAGCCACACCGTACATAATGGTTTCCTGCCATTTTTCAGGAAAGCCTTTCTTTAAAATAAGGCCAACCGCGCAGCCGGCTACGATTGCTGCGCAGTTGACCATCGTTCCCAATCCGGTCATAAAGTTCCTTTCAGATTTCTGTAATGATAAGAAGCGGTCACTTTACATTAGAATTTCTTTTCACAATAAAAATCATCAGCTGTCAACAATATTACACAGGAAACTTCGTCTTCAGCCAGGGCGCCGTGTCAATACTGCTGCTGTCATTTTTCCCCTGCAGCAGCTCACAGATACGGTCCAGATCGTCCAGCGAATAATAATCGATTTCTATTTTTCCCACATTGTCATTTTTGCTGACGATACGAACTTTCGTTCCCAGGGCTTCTATCAGGTTTTCTTCAAACTGTTTGTAGTGGATGTCGGCTTCGGATTTTTTCTTTTTACCGGTTTTATCTTTTGCGGAAGATGGGTCTTTTACCGGTTTTCCGTTCTTATCCAGGATTACCACCCGTTCATTTAAGACCTCAAGATTTTTTCCTTCTTTAATTGTCTTGACGACTTCTTCCACCGTACGGGCGCTCCAGCCGTTTTCTGCCAGCGCTCTGCCGATTTTAAGCTGCTGTTCCCTGTCCGTAAGAGCTGACAGCGGGCGCATCTGGCCGGCCGTTACCTTTTCATCCGCTATCATTGCCTGCAATTCTTCCGGCAGGTTCAACATACGCAGCAGATTTGCCACAGCCGCGCGGCTTCTCCCCAGACGTTCCGCTGCCTGAGCCTGGGTATAGCTGCACTGTTTCATAAGTTCCTGGATTGCTTTTGCCTCTTCCAGGGGATTCAGATCATGGCGCTGAATGTTTTCCACCAGGGAAAGCTCACGCATCTGTTTTTCGTCATAGTCCCGGACCAGGACAGGAACCGTCTGCAGCTTTGCCAGCTTTGCAGCCCGAAGACGCCGTTCACCGGCAACCAGTTCATAATTCAGACCCTTTTTACGGACGATCAGGGGCTGGATGATGCCATGTTTTTTTATGGATTCACTCAGTTCTTTCAGTTTTTCTTTATCAAAGGTTTTTCTGGGCTGGTACGGATTAGGCCTGATACTTTCCACAGGAACTTTCACCGCTCCTTCAGGATCCTTGGGTATGGCAGTTTCATACTGGGATTCACTGGAAGAAAGCAGGGACTCCAAACCTCTGCCCAGACCGCTGTGTTTACTCATCGCCGATTACCTCCCTGGCAAGTTCCTGATACACTTGGGCGCCTTTGCTTCTGGAATCATATACAATCACCGGTTCCCCATGACTGGGAGCCTCGCTTAATTTCACATTGCGTGGAATAATTGTGTTGTACATCTTAGCAGAAAAGTATTTCTTTACTTCATTGACTACATCAGACGCAAGGTTAGTCCTTGCGTCAAACATGGTCATGACTACGCCTTCCAGTTTCAGCGCCGGATTCAGGTTCCGCTGTACCCGCTGGATGGTGTTCATCAGCATGGTAACACCTTCCAGTGCATAAAATTCACATTGGATAGGAATGATAACCGAACTGGCAGCCGTCAGCGCATTTAATGTGAGCAGGCCCAGAGACGGCGGACAGTCGATCAACACATAATCATAATCATATTTAACCCGTTCCAGCGCATTTTTCAGCCGGTTTTCCCGGCTCATCATATTGACAAGGTCGATTTCAGCGCCGGCCAGTGCGATCGTGGCAGGCAGCAGGGAAAGATTATCATAAGCTGTCGGTATGATTACATCTTTTGCCGGCACATCATCATTTATCAATATATCATAAATACTCTTTTTGATATCCCGTTTGTCCAGCCCCAGACCGGTGGTGGCATTGCCCTGGGGGTCAGAATCCACCAGCAGGACTTTACGCCCTTCTGCAGCCAGGCAGGCTGCCAAGTTTACGGCAGTTGTCGTCTTGCCGACACCGCCTTTCTGATTGGCTAACGCAATGACTTTTACCACAACAGTCCCCTCCGATACTTCCATCATTATAGTAGCAGACGATTAAAATCCGCTGTCCGTTTCACGTGAAACCGATTATTTATACACATTATACACAGGGTTATCCACAGGCTGTGTATTAAAAAAGCTTAATAACATTAGGGTCTTTCCGCTTTTTCACATTTTTGATTCGCAAGGTCACTACGACATCATCACCGTCCATTTCCTGTTCCATACTGGAAGGAATCCCGGACGTTTTTACTGTCTCCATGATTTCTTTAATGCTGTTTAAATAGATACGCACGTCATTTACAATCACAAACCGTGGCTTTTTCTGATTCAGCTTTCCTGCTTCTTTCAGTGTCTTTTCTACCAGCGCTTCCGTTTGTCTGACATTTAAATGCCCTTTCAGTACTTTTTGCAAAACAGCTTTCTGAAGGTCCTCATTTTCCAGCTTTAACAAAATCCGGGCGTGCCGTTCCGTCAGATCGCTGTCATGAAGTTTTTTGCGCACAGAGCCCGGCAGACGCAGAAGACGCAGCTTGTTGGCAATGGTTGACTGCTTTTTTCCTACCCGGATCGCCATGGATTCCTGGGTCAGGTGAAAGGTGTTAACCAGTCTTTCATAGCCTTCCGCCTCTTCCAGATAGTGCAGATCCTTACGCTGCAGATTTTCAATCAGGGCAATTTCCGCTATCTGCTGGCTGGTATATTCGCTGACTATAACAGGAACGGTTCCCAGTCCCGCCATGGTAGATGCCCGCAGTCTCCTTTCGCCGGCAATGAGGATATAGGTATCGTCTTTTCCCGGAGCTACCAGGAGAGGCTGCAATACACCGTACTGGCGGATGGAATCTGCCAGTTCCGACAGGGCTTCCGACTCAAATTCCTTACGCGGCTGGTACGGGTTGGGCACGATTTTGGAAAGAGGAATATGAAGAACCTGGACGTCTGTAGCTTTTTGCAAATTGTCTGTTTTCAATGTTTCAACATTCAGATCGTTGAATCCGTCCTGCACAAAATTTCCCCGCTTTCACATCAGTAAAGATCTGTTCCTCTGCAAACAGATCCTGTATTATTGTTTTTATTCTTTTATTTTATCATAAAACGCCAATGCCTGCAGTAAATTTACGTAAAAGTTATACCGTTTCCTTAACTGCTTCCTAACGGATTTTTTCCCGGCAGGCCGGCCTTACGCGGATAAATGGCAGGTGTATCCTTGGTTTTCCGGATGACAATGATGGCCCGCCCGTCATTTAATCCGGGGAGCTCCACTCCTTTCACTGACGTCACACTGCCGCCTAAAATCCGTAGTGCTTTTTCCCCTTCCAGAAGTTCTTCCATATATTTGCTTCCTTTTAATGCAATAAAATAACCGTTCTTCTTTACCAATGGCAGGCAGTATTCTGCCAGAACAGAAAGCCGGGCCACCGCCCTGCTTACTGCAACATCAGCCTGTCCCCGCAGTTTTTTATCCCGCCCGGCATCTTCCGCGCGCATATGTTCAAAGCTTACATTCTTTAATTGCAGCTGCCTCACGGTTTCCTGCAAAAACTTCAGCCGTTTTTCCAGGGAATCCAGCAATATTAATTGCAGGGAAGGATCATAAATCTTCAGGGGTATGCCGGGAAAACCGGCTCCGGTTCCCACGTCTATCACATTTTTTCCCCGCATCAGCGCTTCGTCATAACACAGCAGGGAATCAATATAATGTTTCACAGCCACATCCTGCGGAGAAGTCAGCGCTGTCAGGTTCATGACCTTATTGGTTTCTGTCAGCAGGTCAAAATACCGGCCGAACTGCAACAGCTGGTTCCGGCTTAAACTGATGCCGGCAAGGGCACACTGTTTTTCCAGTATCTCCTGACACTGTGCGGCTTCCGCAGAAACAGTAAATGTATTTTCTGTAAGTAATTCAGGCAGAACCTTCATTGCTTTTCCGCCTCCTGACGGCGGTGTACCTCCAGGGCGATCATCAGCACCCCTACATCCGCAGGTGATACACCGGAAATACGGGAAGCCTGCCCCAGGGAATCCGGACGGACTCTATCCAGCTTTTCCGCCGCTTCGTTGGACAGTTCCTTCAGTGCAAAATAATCGATGTCTGCCGGGATTTTTTTGCTTTCCAGCCGCAGGGCTTTTTCTACCGCCTGTTTCTGTTTTATAATATAGCCTTCATATTTACACTGGATCTCTGCCTGTTCCCTGACCACCGGAGAGATTTCCGGCGCGCCGAAAAATGCCTGCAGCTTTTCATAGGACATCTCGCTGCGCTTCAGCAGAGTCGCCAGATTTTCCCCTTTTTTCAGGGGTACACTGCCGGCGGAGATCAGTTTTGCATTGATTTCTTCTGTTGGAGAAACGAAGGTGTTCTGCAAATGATGCATCACCCGTTCGATCTCCGATCTTTTTTTCGTAAATTTCTCCCAGCGTTCATCTGTGACCAGCCCGATCTCACGGCCTTTTTCCGTCAGCCGCAGGTCGCCGTTGTCCTGACGCAGCAGCAAACGGTATTCCGCCCGGGAAGTCATCATCCGGTAGGGTTCGTTGGTGCCTTTTGTCACCAGGTCGTCAATCAGCACGCCGATATACGCCTCATTCCGGCCTAACACCAGAGGCGTCTTTCCCTGCAGTTTACGCACTGCGTTGATGCCGGCAATCAGTCCCTGCCCTGCCGCTTCTTCATAGCCGCTGGTTCCGTTGGACTGGCCTGCCGAGAATAATCCTTTTATGTGTTTATGTTCCAGAGAGGATTTTAACTGCAGTGGATCCAGGCAGTCGTAATCAATAGCATACCCGGGACGCATCATTTTCACATGCTCCATGCCCGGTATGGTCTGCATGAACTTAACCTGTACATCCGCCGGCAACGCCGAGGACATCCCCTGCACATACATTTCGTTTGTGTTCAGCCCTTCCGGCTCAATGAACAGCTGATGACGTTCCTTGTCCTTGAAACGGATAATTTTAGATTCAATGGAAGGACAGTAACGAGGACCTACTCCTTCCACCAGCCCGTTGAACATACCGGACCGGACCAGATTGTCTTTGATGATCTGATGGGTCACGGGAGAGGTATAAGTGAGCCAGCAGGGAACCTGCTCCCGGTGCGTGATATTACTAATGTAGGAAAAGTTGCGCAGTTCCGGATCCCCTTCCTGGATCTGCATTTTGGAAAAATCAAGACTGCGCCTGTCCACCCGGGCAGGGGTACCGGTCTTGAACCGGGCCAGTTCTACCCCGGCTTCCAGCAGGGATTCCGATAATTTGTTTGCGCTGCGTAATCCGTTGGGACCGGATTCATAATTGACACTGCCAAACACAATCTTGCTGCGCAGGTACGTTCCGGTACAGATAATAACAATGGAAGACTCAAACACTTCCCCGGTTTCCGCTTCCACGCCCACTACTTCATCATTACGCACCAGCAGTTTATCGATCATCAGCTGCTTCACGTCCAGGTTTTCCTGATTTTCCACAACCTTTTTCATGATCACATGGTAAAACGGTTTATCTGCCTGGGCCCGCAGGGAGTGGACAGCATATCCTTTCCCCGTGTTCAGCATGCGCATCTGGATGCAGGCTTCATCCGCGCTGATGGCCATCTGACCGCCCAGGGCGTCTATCTCCCCTACCAGCTGTCCTTTGGCGCTGCCGCCTACGGACGGGTTGCAGGGCATGAGGGCAATATTATCCAGAGAAAGCGTCGCCAGCAGCGTTTTATAACCTAACCGCGCCGCTGCCAGGCTGGCTTCCACCCCGGCGTGCCCTGCCCCTATTACAATTACATCATATGAATCAACAATGATCCCCATCTTTTCTCACTTTCCTACACAGAAACGGGCAAAAATTTCATTGATTATCTCATCCCGTACCGTTTCCCCGGTAATCTCCCCCATCAGGGTCAGAGCCCGGTCCACGTCAATGGTGAGACAATCATACGGGAGCCGGTTTTCCGCGGCTTCCACTGCATCTTTTAAACTGTCTGCAGCCTGGCGCAGCAAGTTGATCTGCCGCTCATTCTGGATGTAAATTTCTTCATCCGACTGTCTGCTGCTTCCGTAAACATATTCCTGCAGCCAGCTTTCCAGTCTGTCGATGCCTTCTTTTGTCTTGGCGGAAATCTCAATGACATTTTCCGGCGCAAACCGTTCCGCCAGTGTTTTTGTGATGATGCTTTCCGCAAGATCCGTTTTGTTTACAACAAATACAGCGTTCTTCCCCTTAATCGCTGTCAAAATCGTCTCATCGTCTGCAGTCAGGGGCTGGGTCCCGTCCAAGACCACAAGGATCAGTTCGGCTTTGTCCAAAAAAGCACGGCTGCGTTCTACACCCAGTTTCTCCACAAAATCTTTGGTATCGTGGATGCCTGCGGTATCTGCCAGCAGTACGGGAACCCCTCCGATGACCAGCTGCTCCTCAATTACGTCCCGTGTGGTTCCCTCGTATTCGGAAACCAGGGCCCTGTCTTCTTTTAACAGTGTATTCAGCAGGCTGGATTTGCCTACATTGGGACGTCCGATAATCGCCGTACGCAGTCCTTCTTTTAAAATTTTTCCGGTATGGGCCCCTTCCAACAGAACAGATACTTCTTCCGCCGCACCGGATATGGTATTATTTACTTCATTATAAGTAACGTCTTCTATATCTTCTTCCGGATAATCAATGACCGCTTCCAGATGTACGATAACATCCCGCAGCTTTCTGCGGACCTCTTTCAGCTTTTTTGAAAGAAATCCTTCCTGCTGCTGTACTGCAATTTTCAGGGCCGCAGCGCTTTTGGAATTGATGATGTCCATGACGGATTCCGCCTGAACCAGATCGATGCGGCCGTTTAAAAACGCCCGTTTTGTAAACTCGCCCGGCTCTGCGGGACGGGCTCCGTAATAATACGTCAGGGCCAGAATCTGGCGGATACTCTGCATCCCGCCGTGACACTGTATTTCAATCACGTCTTCTGCTGTATAGGACCGGGGGGCTTTCATATAGACCGACAGTACTTCGTCTATATCCCTGCCTTCCCTGTCCCTGACAAACCCATAGACCATTGTATGGGAAGGATAGGTTTCCAGTTTTTTCCCGGATGCGGCAAAAAACATCTGATCCGCAATCTGTAACGCATCTGATCCGCTTATCCTCACAATACCGATGGCCGCGTTCCCCGGCGCTGTTGTAACAGCGCTGATTGTATCTTCCTGTAACATGGTTTCCACCTGAAATAACAAAATAAACCCGGGCAGAAAATCTACACCGGGTTTTCCTTTATTGATTACTTTTTAAGCTCAATAACAACCTTACGGAAGGGTTCGCTCCCCTCGCTCAGCGTCGTAATCTTGTTATCGTTCTGCAACGCGGTGTGGATTATTTTCCTTTCATGGGGATTCATGGGTTCCAACACAATGCGTTCTCCGCTTTTCTTTACCTTGTCGGCCAGGCGTTTCGCCAGACGGGTCAGCGTTTCCGCCCTGCGGTCACGGTAATTTTCCACATCAATTACGATATGTACTCTGTTTTCCGTATTTTTATTGGCCACCAGATTGGTCAGATACTGTAAGGAATCCAGCGTCTGTCCGTGTTTGCCGATCAGGATGCCCATGTCATCGCCATGCAGTTTCAGCACAACACAGCCGTCCTTTTTATTGACAAACTTTTCCATGACGACTTCAATCTTCATGGCCTTGAAAATCTTGGTCAGGAACTCTTTGGCTTCATCTACGACTGCGTCGTCTACTACAAATTCTTTGACATTTTCATTGGCAGGACGTTTGTTTTTGCGTTCCGCCAGGGTATTCTTAACAGCAGCAGATACGGCGGTAGCCGTTTCAACTTTTTCATTTACAGCGTTCTTGACTTTATCCCCGCTTTCCTTAACGGAATCAACGGTATCATTCCATTTTTCTTTTACTCTGTTGTTAAAGGCTTTCTGCCTTTCATCCAGTTCGTCTGCTTTTTCCCCTACTTTGCGTAAAACAGTTTCTGCCGACTCGGTTGTTTTTTCTCCGAAAGAAACAACTTTTTCTTTTAAGGATTCCGCAACAGTAGGTTCTTCTTTATTTTCTGATTTCAGGGAAATGGTGTCCGCTTTGGGGGTTACCAGAATTTTTGCTTCTTTTTTACCGAAACCCAGAAATCCTTTTTTCGGCTCTATCAGAACTGTATAATCTACTTCCTCTTTTGTAAGGTTCAATTCTTTTAACGCTGCTTCCAACGCTTCTTCTACTGTTTTACCTACAGCTTCTACGTTCATATTCTACTCCTTATCAATCATAAAAACCGGTTTTATTTACGGTCCATCTGCGAATTGATGTATGCCTGCTGGGCAATCTGCATGATGTTCATCACAATCCAGTAAAGAACCAGGGCAGCGGGGAAACTCAAACTGATATAACCGATAAACAGCGGCATAAAATAAGTCATCATCTGCCCCTGCATCATGCCCATTATTCCATCCTGCCCTTTGTCACCCGCTTTCTTCGGAGGCATGGTCTGTTTGGCCTGGATATAGGTAGTTAATGCGGATACTATCGGTAAAATATACATGGGATCCGGATTGGCAATATTTTCCATCCACAGGAAATTAGCCGGTCCTTCATACTGGAAATCCCGTACAGCATAATAAATACCAAACAAAATAGGCATCTGAACAAGCAGCGGAAGGCAGCCTGCCATGGGGTTAACACCCTGTTCCTGGTAAAGCCTTGCCAGTTCCTGGTTCAGACGGACTTTATCATTCTTATATTTTTCCTGGATTTCTTTCATCTTGGGCTGGATTGACATCATAGCCCTTGTGGATTCGATCTGTTTTTTCGTCAAAGGGAAAAGGATAATTTTAATAATGATGGTCATCAGCACGATAGCCAGACCGTAATTCGGAAAACCTACACTTCCCAGAAAATGATACAACGTCTGAATAACCTGGATTACCAGATTCGATATAAAGTCCAATTTTTCACTCCTTCATTGTTACGTGCTTCATTTAACAGGATCATATCCCCCGTCATGCCAGGGATGGCAGCGGCAGATCCGTTTTACCGCCATCCAGCAACCTTTTATTATCCCTTTTTTCTCAATTGCTTCTAATGCATATTGGGAACAGGTGGGATAATATCTGCAATTATTACCTAGCAACGGGGATATGCATAACTGATAAAAACGTATCAGGGTAACAAGTATGCTTTTAATAATCGCGGTAATACCCTTCTTCATTTTTATACCTGTTGCAGCAAAGCTGCCCGTTTAGCCAGTCTTAAGAAAACTCTCTCATAGGTTTTGAAATCCGCCTGTGCCAGTCTTTTCCTGGCCACCCAAATCACACGGAAATTAGTTTTAAGCTCTGCCTTATGCAAACGAAAGACTTCGCGCATCATACGCTTAACATGATTGCGAATAACGGCATTACCCACTTTCTTACCCACGGCGAAACCTATTTTTATGTTTTCATTTTCACCGGGCAACACATAGAAAACAGATAACCCATCCACCACAGAATGTCCTTTTTCATACACATTCTGAAACTCTTTCTTTGCCTTGATCTTATTGGATTTGGGAAATGTGAATTCTTTCATTGCATCCATACTCCTGTCCACATGGAAAAAATAGGCCACTCGCGCGGCCTATTTATTCTAAAGTTATGCAGACAATTTCTTTCTGCCTTTTAAGCGTCTTCTTTTCAGAACCTGGCGGCCACCCAGTGTAGCCATTCTTTTACGGAAACCGTGCGTTCTTTTTCTTCTCAGATTGTTGGGCTGGAATGTACGTTTCACAGTGCTTACCTCCTTCATTCCATGGTCTTATCAATCTCTATGTAACGATTTCAATTGATAGCTGACAGAATTATACTAAAAAGCCCTCACAGTGTCAAGGATTTAACAATATTTCACAAATTTACTCCCTTTCTGCCCTGTGGATAACTTTAATTTTTTTCGCATTTATGGTAAAATAAAGAGTAAATTTGTGAGAAAGGAAACGCTTCATGGAAACTTATGATTTATCATATATCTGGGACAGACTTACAGAAAAATTAAGCCACTCTATCAGTGAATCCAACATGGATATATATATTCGTCAGATTACCCCTGTCAGTGTAGAAAAAGATGTAATCTGCTGCACTGTACCCAGCACTACCCTCTGCTCTGCCATACAGCAGAATTGGAACTAAAGGTTAAAAACCAGAATGTTTTAGAAGTTCCGGCAGAACATTATAAAACAGATTCCCTCTTTAAAGATGATGAAAAAAGTTTTGAAAGCAACATTAATCCAAAACAGCGTTTCGAAACTTTTGTGGTCGGCAATTCAAACCGTTTTGCCACAGCGGCAGCCCAGGCAGTTGCCAATGATCCGGGAAATGTATATAATCCTTTATTCATTTATGGTAATTCCGGCCTTGGAAAAACCCATCTGATGCATGCCATCGGTAATGCTGTTTTAGAAGCAAATGCCAATGCAAAAGTTAAATATGTAACCAGTGAAACTTTTACCAATGAAATAATCAATGCTATCCAGAACCACACGGTCAAAGACTTTCAGGAAAAGTACCGTACCATTGACTGCCTGATTATCGATGATATCCAGTTTTTGGAAAATAAGGAACGGACGCAGGAAGAATTCTTCCATACGTTCAACGCATTGAAAGAAGCTAACAAACAGATTGTTATTTCCAGTGACCGTCATCCCCAGAGTATGGATAAACTGGAAGAAAGATTACGTTCCCGCTTTGTTAACGGTCTCACGGTAGATATCCAACCCCCGGATCTGGAAACCCGGATCGCCATCATACGTAAAAAAGCGGAAATCGAGAAAATAGAAATGCCTAATGAAGTAATCCAGACAATCGCTGTCAGCATCGATAACAACATCCGTATGATCGAAGGCGCTTTTAACCGTATCGTAGCTTATGCGAGCATCATGCACCTTCCCATTGACATGAAAGTGACTGAAACGGTACTGAAAGATTTCGCTACCCACAGCATACAAAATGTAACGATTGAAAAAATAATCAGCCATATTTGCAAATTTTATAATCTGCAGAACGACGATTTAATAGGAAAAAAGCGGCCAAAAAATATAGCCTTGCCAAGACAAATAGCCATGTATCTCAGCAGAAGGATGACGGACGCTTCCCTTCCAAAAATCGGTTCATCTTTTGGCGGCAGAGATCATACTACCGTCATTCACGCTTATGAAAAAGTGGAAAAGATGAGAAAAGAAGACAGAAGCTTTGATAATCTGCTGCAACAGTTTGAAGAACAGATACGCTCTATCTGATTTTCAGCAGAAAACTTCTTATGTTGAAAAAATGTATATAATCTGTTACTGAAATGTGGATAAATGTGGATAATTTTTTCGGTTGTTAATACTGTTTATAAAGTTTTACACACTGTCAACAGTTTATACACAACCGGTAATGCGAAAAAATGAAGATATCCTGCACTTTTCCACACAATACACAACACTTACTATTACGACTAAAAAATAAATATTAAAAATAAAAAATAAAAAAAGAGAAAGGAATGTGAACAAATGAAATTTACATGCCAGACTTCAGACCTTAATAAAGCAGTACAGTCTGTAATGCCTGCCATTGCAGCCAAACCTAGCACACCCATATTCGGAGGTATGCACATTATTGCAGATAATAATACTCTCAGACTGGAAGGAATGGATATAAATCTTTCCATGAGCAATGAAATACCGGCAGAAGTGGAAGAAGCGGGTGAAATTGTAATTGCCGCATCCCGTTTTAATGATCTGGTCCGGAATTTTAACGGAGAGACAGTAAAAGTCACAAAATCCCAAAACGATAATAATGTGCGCCTGCAGTCAGGAAAAGCAGATTACAAAATCTTACTGATGAACGTAAATGAATTTCCAAAGTATCCTTCCATTACGGCAAAGCAGACTTTTGTCCTGGAAGAAGAAAAAATAAAGGAACTCATTAAAAAGACAGCGTTTGCCTGCTCTACAGATTCTGCCCGTCCTTTGTTTACAGGCGTACTGTGTGAAATTAAAAACAACAAAATTACGTTTGTGGGAACCAATACCCACAGACTGGCAATCCGTACGCTGGATGCAGAGAATGCGCCTGACATGAGCGTTATCATTCCTTCTGTCGTTTTAAAGGAAATCAATAAGAATCTTAATGATAAAGTACCCCAAGAAGTTACATTTTCAATTGTAAATAACCAGTTGATGGTAAAAATTGAAAAATGGAGTGTGGTATCCAGACTCATTGAGGGAAGGTTCCCTGATTATAAGAGAGTTATTCCGCCCCAGTTCAGCGTAAAAACCAAAGTAAATGTGAAAGACCTGGCCGGGGCCGTCAGCCGCATGAGCCTTTGCAGCGGAAGTGAAAACGATTACAGTATTGTTAAAATAAGCATTAACGCCAAAGAAATTAAAGTGATGTCCAGCAGTCCGGATGTAGGGACAGGTGAGGAAATCATTTCCTGTAATACGGAAGGGAATCCTATCAATGTAGCATTTAACGCTGCCTATATTATGGACATCATGAAAAATATCGAGACGGAAGAAGCAGAGATTAATCTGAATAATTCCCTCAGTCCGGTTTGCATCAAACCTGACAGCGAAGAAGAATACATTTATATCGTAACTCCTGTAAGGGTGATTTTTTAAAAAATGAGAATTAACAGGCTTCAGCTGGTCAATTTCCGGAACTATGACCATTGTACGGTCTCTTTTGACAAAATGGTAACTGTTTTTTACGGAAAAAACGGGCAGGGGAAGACCAATATTTTGGAAAGCATCTTTTATTCCGCTTTTGGTTTAAGCCACCGTACTAATAAAGAAGACGAAATGGTAAAGTTTTTGTCCGACGGAATGGCCGTACATATGGATTTTACAAAGGAAGATGAAATCCATTCCATAAGGATGAAAAGGTATAATGACCAGGGAAGATGGCACAAAGAAATAAAAATCGACGGAAAAAAAACGACAACAAAGGATCATTACAGTTTTTTTAATGCCGTAATGTTTTCTCCGGAAGACCTTCAGATTATAAAAGGGGATCCGGGCCTGAGGCGGCGTTTTATGGATATGGAAATATCCCAGACCGATCCGTTGTATTATGAACTGCTTGTTCGTTACCGGAGATTATTAAAACAGCGAAATTCCCTGTTAAAAGGAATCCGTGATAAAAACCAGCCGCAGGAGCAGCTTGCTCCGTGGGATGAAGAAATTTCTGATATAGGTTCGCAGATTTTAATAAAAAGGTTAGATAACCTGATTAAACTCAAAGAAATTTCCATTCCTGTTTTTAATACTCTTTCGGACCAGACAGACACATTGGAAATGAAATACGAGATGAAGGGAAACGACGGAGTCGTATTTTATCCGGAAAAAGAATCAGCAACGGATATTAAAGATTTTTATATCAAAAGCATGAGGGAACGCAGATTCAAGGATATTATGCAGGGTAGTACGGGAATCGGCGTTCACAGGGATGATTTAAAAACATATATAAATGACGCTGACAGCCGGGCTTTTGCTTCCCAGGGGCAACAACGCTGCTGCGCCCTGGCGCTGAAGTTATCCCAGATAGAATATGTAAAAAAAGTATCGGGAGAGTATCCTGTTCTTTTACTGGATGATGTTATGAGCGAACTGGATCATTACAGAAGAAACCAACTGGTAAGTTTTATTAACGATAAAGTTCAGACTATTATTACAGTAAATGATAAAACTCTTATTCCCGATTTAGGGTCCAATCAGTATTTTAAGGTAGAAAAAGGAATTATAAAAGAAAATTAAATGGAAGATGTTGAAAAAATTGTATTGAAAATGGTTGGTTCCCAATCCAATCAGAATCAGTATAATCTTTTTAAAATGAAAGTCTGCTGGGCGGATATAATCGGTAATAATAACGCCAAACATTGCAGTCCGGTAAAATTGGAACGAAGGATACTGACACTGGAAGTAGATTCTTCCGTTTGGTCCAACCAGTTCATATATTATAAAAGCCAGTTTATCCGGCAAATCAATGTTTTTATGGGAAGCGATTATGTAAAGGATATCAGATTTTTTTTAGGAAAAAGCTTTAAAAAAAGAAACAGGAATCCGCAAAACAGTAAAATAAGCCCAATCGAAGAAAAACTACTGATTCCACCAGTAACAGCAGCAGAAAAAAAAGGATTACAGCAGAAATATTCCCATATAAGTAATGAAAAAGTTAAAAATGCTATTATCAGCGTGGAAGAAAAAAGGCTGGGGCTGGAAAAACTGGCCAGTGAAGGAAAAATTAAAAAATGCCCTGTCTGTGGAGAATATTTAAAAAACAATGAAGATATTTGTTATATATGCGAAAGAAAAAGGGCCTGGGAACTGGAACATAAACTGTGGATCCATATACAAAGGGAACCGTGGATTAAGTGGTATGACCTGAATAAGGTAGTAAGATGCAGCGAAGAAGAGTTTAAAATTATAAAAAGCGACATCCAAATGTATTATTTTGAAAAGATACGCTTAAATACGGCAAACGAACAGGAAGAAAAACTGGGAGTACAGCTGAAAGCGGGAAAACCGCTGGCACTGATTAAAGAAAAAGAGTATGTAAATATTTTGAAATTCTTGAAAAAGGGAAAATAAAAATATGTATGTACATTTAGGGGGAGGCTGTCTGATAAGGGCAGCGGAAATCATAGGTATCTTTTCAGTAAAAGATAATAAAGAGTTTTATAAAGGATTAAAAAATAAAGACGGCAAGTTTTACGAAGCTGAAGACCTGTCAGAAGGCGGTGTAATTGACAGTATCGTCCTTTCACAGGAAAAGATATATTTGTCGGCAATTTCAGCTTCAACATTGCAAAAACGGATCAATCAAAACTTAATTTATAATAACGGAGGAAATAATGGCTGAAAATAAGGAAACAGTGATGCAGGCGGGTGAAGACGCAGAAAAAATTCGCGCTGCAGAGGAAGCCAAACAGGTTGAAATCGAAAAGGAAATTAAAGAAGCTACCGGTGTGGAAGGGCAATATGGGGCCAGTCAGATCCAGGTTCTGGAAGGACTGGAAGCCGTACGGAAACGCCCCAGTATGTATATTGGCAGCATTTCAAGCCGCGGTCTGCATCATCTGGTATCGGAAGTTGTAGATAACAGTATCGATGAAGCGCTGGCGGGTTTCTGCGATACCATAAAGGTTACCATTAATTCGGATAACAGCATCACGGTTGTGGATAACGGCCGCGGTATCCCAGTTGATATGCACAAGACAGGAAAACCGGCGGTGGAAGTAGTTATGACTGTATTACATGCAGGCGGCAAATTCGGTGACGGCGGGTATAAAGTTTCCGGCGGTTTGCACGGCGTGGGCGTATCCTGTGTAAATGCTTTGTCTGAAAAGATGGAAGTAGAAGTGCGTCGTAACGGAAAACGGTACGGTATTGAATTTAAGCGCGGTAAAACAAGCAGGCCTTTGTATGAAATCGGCGATGCGGATTCTACCGGTACTACGGTGCATTTTATCCCGGATAAAACGATTTTTACCGAAACGGTATATGATTATGATGTTTTGCGCCTGCGTCTGCGGGAACTTGCCTTTTTAAATAAAGGCGTTACCATTTCCCTGGAGGACGAAAGGGACGGCCGGAGTGAAACCTTCCATTTCAAGGGAGGCATTATTGAATTTGTTAAGTATGTGGATGCCAACAAAGACAAAATCAATGCGGAACCGATTTATGTGGAAGGCGTAAAAGATACAAATATTGTAGAAGTAGCCATGGAATATACCGACAGCTATACGGAAAATATTTTCAGCTACGTAAACAATATCAATACAGAAGAAGGCGGTACTCATTTAAGCGGTTTCAAACAGGCTTTAACCCGTTCCATCAACGATTACGCCCGCAAGAACAATTTATTAAAAGAAAGTGATGATAACCTCAGCGGTGACGACTGCCGTGAAGGTATTACTGCGGTCATCAGCATCAAGGTTCAGGAACCTCAATTTGAAGGGCAGACAAAAACAAAATTAGGAAACAGCGAGATCCGGGGTATTGTAGATAACCTGGTAACAGAGCAGCTGGAAGAGTTCTTTGAGGAGCATCCCGGTGAAGCACGTAAGATTATTGAAAAAGCTGTTATGGCTTCCCGGGCCCGGGCGGCAGCCCGCAAGGCCAGGGATCTGACCCGCAGGAAGAGTATTCTGGAAAGCAGCAGCCTGCCCGGAAAATTAGCGGACTGCCAGAGCAAGGACAACACCATGACGGAAATTTACCTGGTCGAAGGTGATTCCGCAGGCGGCAGTGCCAAGCAGGGACGTGACCGCAAGTTCCAGGCGATTCTTCCGTTGCGCGGTAAAATTTTAAACGTAGAAAAAGCCCGTCTGGACCGTATGCTGTCCAGTGATGAAATCAAAAATATGATTACAGCTTTCGGCTGCGGAATCGGGGAAGATTTCGATATCAGCAAAGCGCGGTACGGAAAAATCATTATCATGACCGATGCCGATGTGGACGGCGCCCATATAGCCACCCTGTTGCTGACGTTCTTCTACCGGTATATGAAACCGTTGATTACGGAAGGCCATGTATATATTGCAAAACCGCCTCTGTATCTTGTTAAAAAAGGACAAAAAGCGCACCGTTATGCATACACGGATGAAGAATTGCGGGTATGCATGGACGAAATTGGCAGCGACAAGAAAAATGTGTCGGTACAGCGTTACAAAGGCCTGGGCGAAATGAACCCGGAACAGTTATGGGAGACCACTATGGATCCCCAGTACCGTACACTGTTGCAGGTCACATTAAGCGATGCGGCGGAAGCGGATGCTATCTTCTCTATCCTGATGGGGGACAAGGTTGAACCGCGGCGTCAGTTTATTGAAGAAAACGCTACCAAAGCGGTACTTGACCTGTAAACAATGCTGAAGATTCCTTTACGGGAATAAACATAGTTGTTTTATAATCATATTTAACTAAATGTATAATGGAGACTGACCGTGAAAATAAAAAAGAATCTTTCCGACGCGGATATGTTCCGTGGCATGGAGGAAGAAGAATGTTTTGAAACAGCGCTGTTAAGCGACGACAGCCGCCGCGTAAAGCTGCGTAAAAATTCTTCTGCAATAAAAAAAGAAGCGGAAGCCATGATGCTTCCGCCGGAAGCAATAGAAAAACTGAACCGCTGCCTGCTGGAAGTCAGCATGGAATGGCTGAAGGATAAAGGCGGGGACGTAGACTGGAAAGTTGTAAGGGAAGGAACCAGCATCATAATCAAACCGGCTCCTGCCAAAAAGAAGGTACGGTCATGAATAAAATATTCTTTCCCCAGGGAACGTTATCCATTGAAGATAATAAGCCTGCGCAGGAGATTGCTTTTTCCGTATGCGGAGGCAGGAAGCCGGCAGCATCCTGGCTGAATATGACAGCAGAAAAACTGCCGGGTACACCTGAGTTTTTTGCTGCGGATAAAGGTCTGGACTATTACCATGCCGCCCGGCTTTATCCGGATAAGGTAATAGGGGACGGTGACAGCGCCGATTCTGTCCTCTGGCAGCATGCGGTTGAAAACGGGAAAGCGGAAGTGTTCCCGGCGGACAAGAACGAAACGGATTTGCAGCTTTTGCTGGAAATCCTGCCTCCGGAAAAATTATGGATTTTTTCCGGCGTCTACGGAGGAAGGCTGGATCATCTGCTGAGCGCCTTTGAAACACTGGGTACTGCAGCACTGCAGAAGAACCGTACCATTGTGCTGGCAGATGAACGGGAGATAACGGTTTTTGTTCCGGAAGGAGTAAAAATTAAATTCTATCCCCCTGCGGAAGAAACACCGGTAGCCGTTTCCCTTCTTGCGTTTACGGAAAAAAGCAAAGTTTCCGTAAGCGGTACCAGGTGGCAGCTTGATGAAGCGGAACTCAGCCGCGATAACCCCTTTGCCATCAGCAATGAAATGGGTGAAGCGGAACAGTTGAAGGAACTTCCCCACATTACGTTTTCCTGTCTGGCAGGAATGACGGTGTTTTATGTGGCAGGATAAAATAAAGTAAGTTAATCATAATTATATAATCATAATTATATAAAGATTGTAATATGAGGTGATACAGTGGACGATACGACAAAGACTCCCGGACAGGAAAAAATAAATGAAAATGCGGAAGTTATGGTGAATGACGACGGTTATATCGCTTCCGGCGGTAAGATCGAGGAAGTTGATCTTACCAATAAAATGAAAGATTCTTATATCAATTACGCCATGAGCGTTATCGTGCAGCGCGCACTGCCGGATGTAAGGGACGGCCTGAAGCCGGTTCACCGGCGTATTCTGTATGCCATGCAGGAAGCAGGGATGACCTCCAACCGTCCTTATAAAAAATCGGCGCGCATCGTCGGTGAAGTATTAGGTAAATACCATCCTCACGGGGATTCTTCCGTTTACGACGCCACAGTGCGCCTGGCGCAGGATTTCAATACCCGTTATCTGCTGGTAGACGGTCACGGTAACTTCGGCAGCGTGGACGGCGACAGCCCGGCGGCCATGCGTTATACGGAAGTCCGTATGACAAAAGTGGCGGAAGCCATGCTGGAAGATATAGAAAAAGATACGGTTGAATTCGGGCCTAACTATGACGAATCCTTAAAAGAACCAACTGTGCTGCCGGCAAAGATTCCGGCCCTGCTGGTAAACGGTTCTGCAGGCATTGCCGTCGGCATGGCTACCAACATCCCGCCCCATAACCTGCGGGAAGTTGTTAAAGGCATTGATATGCTGATCGACAACCCGGATATAACGGTCGACGAACTGATGAGTGCCATCAAGGGCCCCGACTTTCCTACAGGTGCTACGATTCTGGGTACGGAAGGCATCCGTCAGGCCTATGCTACCGGCAGAGGTATCATCAAAGTTAGAGCCAAGGCCGAAATCGAGCCTATGCCAAAAAACAAACACCGCATCGTAGTAACGGAGATTCCCTACCAGGTCAATAAAGCCAGGCTGCTGGAGAGCATAGCCAATCTGGTAAAAGACGGTGTCATTGAAGGGATTACCGACCTGCGGGACGAATCGGACCGCCGCGGTATGCGTATTGTGGTGGAACTGCGGGCAGATGTGGTTCCCGATGTTATTCTCAATAAATTATATAAACATACCCAGTTGCAGGATTCTTTCGGCGTGATTATGCTGGCGCTGGTGGAAAACAAACCGAAAGTTCTGAATCTGAAACAGATCCTGGAGTGTTATGTAAGCCATCAGAAAGATGTTGTGACCCGGCGTACTCGTTTCGAACTGGCCAAAGCGAAAGAACGGGCGCATATCTTGGAAGGCCTGAAAATCGCTCTGGATCATCTGGATGAAGTGATCCATACAATCCGTAACAGCGCCAACGCGGAGATTGCCAAAGCTTCCTTAATGGAAAAATTCAGCCTCTCCGATCGTCAGTCCCAGGCCATCCTGGATATGAGGTTGCAGCGCCTGACCGGTCTGGAACGGAAAAAGATTGACGATGAATATATTGATGTATTGCAGACCATCGATTACCTGGAAAGCGTGCTGGCAGATGAAAGGAAGGTTCTGGATATCATTAAGAAAGACCTGAATGAAAAAGCAGATAAGTTTGGCGATAACCGCCGGACGGAAATCGTGAACGATACCGGCGATATGGACGTGCTGGATCTGATTGCGGATGAGGAAATCGTGATTACTCTCAGCAACCAGGGTTATATCAAACGCCAGACTCCGGATAATTTCCGCAAACAGCAGCGGGGCGGTATAGGTAAAAAAGGCGGAAGCGGCAAGAAAGAAGACGATTTTACCCAGTATCTGTTCCTTGCCACTACCCACAATTATATTTTGTTCTTTACAAACAAGGGACAGGTTTATACGCTGCGGGGCTATCAGATTCCGGAAGCCGGCCGCACGGCAAAGGGATCTGCCATCATAAACCTGCTGCAGCTGAGTCCGGGCGAAAAGATTACCGCTGTAATCAACGTTTCCGAATTCGAAGAAAACAGATACCTGTTTATGGCTACCGACAAAGGCACGGTAAAACGCTGCAAGCTGACGGACTTTTCCTTTGTACGCCGCAGCGGACTGAAAGCAATTGTGCTGAACGAGGATGAGGAACTGATCGGCGTCAGGATGACGGACGGAAACGCTTCTATTTTAATGGCAACCCGGGATGGCATGGCGATTCATTTCAGCGAGGAAGACGTGCGTTGCATGGGCCGGAGCGCCCACGGTGTACGGGGAATTAACCTGGGACGCCACGATACGGTGGTGGCCATGGATTACGCATATGATCCGGAGAGCGAAGTGCTGACAGTAACGGAAAACGGCCAGGGCAAACGGACAAAACTGTCCGAATACACAAAACAGACCCGGGGCGGTAAGGGTCGTATCAATTACAAACTTACTCCCAAAACCGGAGATGTTGTGGGTATGACGGTTGTAAATCCGAAAGACGAGCTGTATATTATTACCGCAGCGGGTATTGTAATCCGTATGGATGTGGACCAGCTGCGCAAGTTAGGCCGTAATACCCAGGGTGTGAATGTGATAACCCTCCGGGAAGGGGATAAGGTTACGTCAATCGCCGCTGTGGAATCGGAAGAAGGAATTGTGAAAGAATAAAGTTGAAACAATGATAGAATTCATTTTTAAATGATATAAAGCCGTGGCAGTTTTGGTTCTTTAAGATGCCACGGCTTTTTAGGGAGTGGGAAAGATGGAATTTTTTAAAGAAGCAGACGTTGTGGTAATCGGCGGCGGCATAGTAGGAACAGCCATTTTGCGTGAATTGTCCAAATATGATCTGCGCTGCCTTCTGGTGGAGAAAGAGCCTGACGTGGCTGTGGGCACCACCAAGGCAAACAGCGCGATTTGTCATGCAGGTTTTGACGCGCCTACGGGAACCTGGAAGCAGAAGACGAACGTCCGTGGCAACGCGCTGTATCATCAGTTACAGGAAGAGCTGGATCTGGATATTAAATGGACAGGCAGTCTTGTTGTTGCAACGAATGATGAAGAAATTAGACATCTGCAGGTGTTGCTGGAACGGGGCAGGGCTAACGGGGTTTTCGGCCTGGAAATCCTTTCCCGGGAGGAAGTGCTGGCAAAAGAGCCGAACCTTGTAACGGCAAAAGCGGCGTTATGGGCGCCTACGGCCGGTGTGATGTGGCCTTTTGGCTGTGCGGTGGCTTTTGCCCAATGCGCGGTACAGAACGGCGCACAGGTTATCTGTGACTGTGCGGTGACCGGTTTTGTAAAAGAAGACGGAGCTGTAACCGTAGTAAATACAACGAAGGGCGCAATCCGGACAAAAGTGGTCATCAACGCGGCAGGCGTCTACGCGGAAGAGATTGCAAAACTGGCCGGAGATGATTCTTTTGCCATTACACCCCGTAAGGGCGAGTATATTTTATTTGATAAAATGGCAGCTCCTTCGCTGGTATACGGCGCCATCTTCCCCTGTCCCAACGAGAAGAGCAAGGGTATCATGATATGCACCACAACCCACGGCAATACGTTTATCGGTCCCAATGCCAACGAACAGGCAAGCAAGGAAGATACCTCTGTAACGCCAGATGGGATGAATGAAGTTATTGCCGGAGCCCGAAAGCTTATTCCGAACCTTCCTATGGGAGCCTCGATTACGGAATTTGCCGGACTGCGCGCGGTTTCAAGTACGGGAGATTTTATTCTGGGGGCTTCCGGAGTGCCCGGTTTCATTAATGCGGCCGGCATTCAAAGTCCGGGGCTGGCTGCGGCGCCTGCCATTGCGGAGGTAGTGGCGGAAGCTGTGAGCAGGGAAATGTATCTGCGTAAAAAAACCGGTTGGAACGGAAGATTGCCGAAGAAGCCGGCGTTTAACCGTATGACGGCGTCTGAAAAACAGAAAATGATTGAAATGAACAGGCTGTACGGCCGAGTAATCTGCCGCTGTGAAACGGTGACGGAGGGTGAAATCGTCGATGCGATCCACCAGCCGGTAGGGGCGCGTACGGTTGACGGTGTGAAGCGGCGTACCCGTGCGGGAATGGGCCGTTGCCAGGGTGGTTTCTGCGGTCCGCGGGTAACACAGATACTGGCCCGGGAACTGGGAATTCCGGTGGAAAAGGTGTTGAAAGAGAGACAGGGGTCGGAACTGTTTTATAAAAAGTTCGAGGAATGAAAACGGTGAAACTGCTTACTTTGAACTTTGGAATAGTTTAGACAGCGATTTTGGTGTTGGAGTGATGAGAATGGAACTTTATGACGTAATTATTATTGGCGGCGGCCCGGGAGGTCTTTCTGCCGCTTATTCCGCTTACCGAAACGGGGCAAAAAAAATCCTGGTCATTGAACGTGACCGGGAACTGGGCGGTATTCTGCAGCAATGTATCCATAACGGATTTGGACTGCATCATTTTAAAGAGGAACTGACAGGCCCCGGATACGCCGGACGCTGTATCGCTTTGATTCAGGACAAGCCTGAAATCCGGGCTTTGACAGACACGATGGTCCTGTCTGTTTCAAAAGATAAAAAGGTCACAGCGGTGAATCCGGAAAAAGGATTGTTTACCGTAGAGGGTAAAACCGTTATACTGACCATGGGGTGCAGGGAACGCACCCGGGGAGCCATCCGTACGGCAGGGGAACGTCCGGCCGGTGTGTTTACGGCAGGAGCGGCCCAGCGCATGGTGAACATGGAGGGGTATCTGCCCGGTAAGAAAATCGTGATTTTAGGCAGCGGCGATATCGGTCTAATCATGGCCCGCCGCATGAGCCTTGAAGGCTGCAAGGTACAGGCGGTGTGCGAGATATGCCCGTATTCCAATGGGCTGACGCGTAACATGGTACAATGCCTGTATGATTTTGATATCCCATTATACCTTTCCCATACGATTTTAAAAATCAAGGGCCGTGACCGTGTGGAAGGAGTTACGGTGGCGAAGGTTGACGAAAAGATGCAGCCGGTTCCCGGAACGGAATTTGACATTGAATGCGATACGCTGCTGTTGTCTGTGGGGCTGATTCCGGAAAATGAGCTTTCCATGGCGGCCGGTGTGGAAATTGCGCCTTTTACCAACGGGCCCAGGGTGGACCAGCGGCGGCAGACAAACCTGCCGGGTATTTATGCTGCGGGAAATGTGGTGCACGTCCATGATCTGGTGGATTTTGTTTCCGACGAGGCGGAGATTGCGGGCAAGTTTGCGGCTTTGGAAGCACAGGGCAGTTTGACACCGGCCGTGAATACAGTAGAGGTTTCCCCGGTAAACGGTATCCGTACCTGTGTGCCGCAGGTACTTCATCTGCCGGAGGGCGGTGAACCTGTAAGGCTGTTTATGCGGGCAGGCGCTCCGGACCGGAAGGTAACCCTGGAGGTAAAATGCGGCGGGGAAGTACTTGTGAAAAAGATGTTGCCGGTGGTGAAGCCCAGCGAGATGGTTACATTGGATATTCCTGCTGCCAAAACGGCGCTGATGCATGATAAAATCACAGTAGGTCTGCAGTCGAAGTAAATTTGAACTATGTTATATTGCAAGCGTGCTGCTGTAGCGCGATTCAGTTTAAAATACGGAAAAGAGAGAAAAAATGGAAACAAAAGTAATGAACTGTATTATGTGCCCGATGGGCTGTGAAATGACGGTAACACTGGAAAACGGGAGGTTTGCCGGTGTAACGGGCAACAGTTGTCCCCGTGGTGCAAAGTATGCTGAAACGGAAGTGACGGACCCCCGTCGTATGCTGACGACTACGGTGCGGATTAAAGGCGGGCTGCTGCCTCTGCTGCCAGTGGTTTCGGCAGAAGTGCTGCCCAAAGGAAAGGTTGCGGACTGCGCGGCGTATCTGCGCAATGTGACCGTAGAGGCTCCGGTGCAGGCAGGGGATGTAATTGTGCCGGATATTTTAGGCCTTGGCGTAGATATTGTGGCAAGCAGGGATATGGAAAAGGTGAATGATTAACAGGGAACCATTGGCTATATTTTATTAATTATTCTAAAAAATAAAATATTTTTAAAAAACATGGTTTTAATCTCACTTTATGTGGTATAATGTATTAGAATAATTATATTTATATCAAATTAATTATATTTTTGAAGATAAAACAAATCAAGGGAGGGTCCACAGTGTCCGAAACAAAGTCATTTCAGGAAAAGTGCCGGCGATTAGGAGCAAAAATCAAGTATTATCGTACCATTGGGGGTATGAACCAGACAGTATTAGCCAATAAGCTGGGCATTTCCTATCAGTATCTGAGCCGTATTGAATGCGGAAAACAAAGCCCCAGTTTTCCGTTATTAGTTGCGCTGGCAGAGGAATTACATGTTGATATGGCTGAATTGGTCAGCGAGAGGGACAGCAGAAGATTTTAATCCGGTTGACAGAGTTATCCTGTTGAAGACAATTAAATACTGCAGATAAAACGGCATTGTTCGCAATGCCGTTTTATTATTTATAAAAAACAAAGGCCCGGAAACGCCTGTAAAGCGTCCGGGCCGGTTTTAATTTGTTACACCCTTCTTCAGTCAGTCATCGTCCAATTGACCTGATTGGTATGCAGGTAGTGTTCCGCTGTTTCGGATAAGGGTTTATCCAGGAAGTTTTTATACAACTCCTGAATATACGGGTTTTCATAGGAAACACGGAGTTTGGAGCGTTTGTCCAGATCTTTCAGATAATTGCCGCGTTCCCAGGCCAGTTCTTCGCCTTCATGTATGGGTTGTCCGCCGCCGCCGCTGCAGCCGCCGGGACAGGCCATAACTTCTACGAAGTCATAGTGTGCCGAACCGTTCTTAATAGCTTCGACCAAATCCCGGGCACAACCTAAGCCGCTTGTTACGGCAATGCGCACTGTTACGCCGGCAACCGTGAGTTCCGTTTCACGCCAGCGATCCAGCCATTTCCACTGGATGAAATTATCCGGATCAGGCGGATTTTTACCAGTCAGCATGTAGTAAGCATTACGGACTGCTGCTTCCATTACACCGCCGGTAGTGCCAAAGATAACGGCGCCGCCCGTTCCTTCGCCTAAAGGCTTGTCAAAGGGTTCGGGTTTCAGTTTGGCAACATCTACATTTGCTGCCCTTAACATACGGACCAGTTCCCGGGTTGTAATAACATAGTCGGTATCTTTGATGCCGGGCTCGCTGTTGACTTCCGGTACGTCAGCTTCGTATTTTTTGGCTACGCAGGGCATGACGGCCACACAGACGATTTTTTCCGGTGAAACATCAAGCAGTTTGGCATAATAGCTCTTAGCTATGGCACTGAACATGGACATAGGCGATTTGGAAGTGGACATGTAATGAACCATTTCCGGATATTCTTTCTTTAAGAACCGGATCCAGCCGGGGCAGCAGGAAGTGAACATAGGAGCGGGATACTTGCCTGCATGGGTCAGGTGTTCAATTAATTCCGCACTTTCTTCCATAATAGTTAAGTCAGCGGAGAAGTTGGTGTCAAACACGTAATCAAAACCTAAATGCCGCAGGGCTGCCGCCAGTTTTTCCGGAGTAGCCATTTCTCTGGGCACATTAGCTTCTTCGGCCCAGGCGGTACGCACGGCGGGCGCCGGCTGTACGATGACGATTTTTTCCGGATCCGATATGGCATTCCAGATTTTTTCCGTGTCATCCCGGGCGCTTAATGCGGCAACCGGGCAATGGGTGATGCACTGCCCGCACAGGGTGCAGGTATTCTGTACCATGCCGACGCGGGTACGTTTACCGGTATTTACCAGATCCCAGACATGCATATTCTGCACCTGATCGCAGACCTGGATGCAGCGCATGCATTTTACGCATTTTGTTTCGTCGCGGTTCAGTGGGAAGTTATTATTCCAGGCTTCCTGTTTAAGTTTTTTGGGATAACTCTCAACATTTACGCCTAACTGTGCCGCAACCTTCTGTAACTGGCAGTTTCCGTTTCTGGGGCAGGAGGGGCAATTGCAGTTATGTTGGGATAAAATAAGTTCGACGTTTAAACGGCGCGCCATCCTGACCTTAGCAGAACGGGTAGAGATTTCCATGCCTTCCCGCACTTTGGTGTTACAGGAAGAAACCAGACGGTGCTGGCCTTTCACTTCCACCAGACATAAACGGCAGGCGCCAATTTCATTCAGGCCTTCCAGATAGCATAAAGTGGGAATAGAAAAACCATTTTCGCGAGCTGCCTGCAAAATCGTAACATCGTCACGCACCTGCAGCTTCTTTCCATCTATAATAATATTTACCATGGTAAATTCCCTCCCTGCTTTAAGGCGCCGAGGCCGAATTTATCACAACGGAGGCAGCGAAGCGCTTCCTGTTTTGCTTCTGTTTCTGAAAGTCCCTGGCCTATGGTTTCGAAATCCTGTTTACGGATACCGGCTTCCCTTTCTTTTATATTGCAGCGTCCGCAGGGTTTGCGGTCTATAAAGTGAGGTGCCGCAGCCTGAACGCCGAAGTCCAGTTTATGATTGAAACCGAGATACTGGTCAATGTTGATAGCCGCAACTTTACCCGCGGCAATCGAACGAATGAGAGTCGCAGGACCGGTCACGCAGTCACCGCCGGCAAAAATACCGTTGCTGCCTGAAACTGAACCGTCTGCCATGGCATCGATAACACCTTTCCTGACAGGGATACCCTGCTGGTTGAAGCGTTGCCATTCGATATCCTGGCCGATAGCGGAAACTATTAAATCACAGGCAAGTTCCAGTACCGGTTCCGGTGCGTCATACGGCTTGGGACGTCCGCCTTCGATGGGGCCCGGGATTTGAGGACGAAGGGCCAACGCTTTTACGTGACCGTTTTTGTCTGTTACCACGTGATCCGGTGCGTACAATTCCATCAGTTCGCAGCCTTCGGCAATGGCGCCGTCGATTTCTTCATCTAAAGCAGGCATATCGGCCCGGCTGCGACGGTATGCGATGTACACTTTCTCCGCGCCCAGTCGTACAGAAGTACGGGCAGCGTCCATAGCAACATTGCCGCCGCCTACAATGACGACTTTTTTACCCGTAAGGTCTGGCGGATTGCCGTATCCCACTTCACGTAATATATCAATGGCAGAAATAACGCCAGCGCTTTCTTCTCCGGGAATACGCATTTTTTTTGCGTTATGTGCGCCAAAAGCCAGATATACAGCGTCATATTCTTTTCGCAAATCTTCAACTGTAAAATCTTTACCGACAGAAATACCAAATTGTGTTTTGATGCCAGTAGAGAGGATATGGTTAATGTCCGCATCCAAATATTCACGCGGCAGACGGTAAGCAGGGATTCCATACCTGATCATGCCGCCCAGTTTATCCAGACGTTCCATAACGGTGACCTGATGTCCCATCAGCTGCAGGTAGTAAGCTGCAGTCAGGCCGCCGGGACCGCCGCCCACAACGGCTATTTTTTTACCCGTATCCGGCAGGCGTTTCGGAGCAGGAACCTCTCCGATATGTTCTGCTGCATAGCGTTTTAAGCCGCAGATATTGATAGCTTCATCTATCATATTACGCCGGCAGTTTCCTTCACAGGGATGCTCGCAGACAAAGCCGCAGGAAGCGGGGAACGGATTGTCTTTTCTGATTAAACGAATCGCATCTTCGCTGCGCCCGTCAGCAATTAAGGAAAGATATCCGGGGATATCAACATGTGCCGGACAGGCTACACGGCAGGGAACAGGCTGATTCTGATGCATCAGACAGGCATGATGCTGAATGTGTTCTTGATATTCGTCTGCAAAAGCAGCCAGGCTGTTTAACACGATTTCCGCAGCGCCATAGCCGATGGCGCAGTCTGCGGAAAGGAAAATACTTTCGGCAGTTTTACGCAATATTTCCAGATCTTCCGGGGACGCTTCGTAGTCCAGAATCTTCTCCAGCAAATCTCCCAGCGGTCCCAGACCGATACGGCAGGGAACGCATTTGCCGCAGCTCTGGGTATGGCACATACGCACGAAGGAGAGAGTGATGTCAATGGGACATACGCCTCCGGGGCTGGCTTCCAGGCGTCCTTCCATGGTCTGGTACATTGCGTCGAGAACTTTCTGTGATTTCTCGGGAATGTCCAGTGTAATTTTGCTCATGATGATTACCTTCCTCTGTAATATAAGCAGTGTGTTTATGTGATTTCTGCTTTCAGTGTAGTATATCATATTTTTTAAAAATAATAAAATATAATACACGCTATCAGTTTATAATATGGGCGATAATGTGAACGTTCATAAAAAATATTTAAAAAATGTAAAGTTTTTTACAAAAAGGTGTTGACAAAGGGAAAAAGAAGTGCTATTATAACCAAGTCGTCAATCGACGGCGGAACCTTGAGAACTGAATAACAAACCAGATGAATGTGCGGGTCAGCCCCTTCGGGGACAGACCCAAAAGTCAAAGAAATTCTGAACAACAAGAAGAGCCGAATCGGCTTTCTATAAAGTATTATGGAGAGTTTGATCCTGGCTCAGGACGAACGCTGGCGGCGTGC
>CADCHY010000014.1 GCA_902801365.1 uncultured Succiniclasticum sp. | reverse complement strand
CAGTACAAGACAGATTTTTTTCACGATGGAAAACCCCTTCCTTTTATTGTTGGTACGTTAATTATACTTTATCTTGCTAAATTTGTAAAGAGATAAAACGTAATCTGTAAACATAAGATTATGCCTTGTCCTTGCCGGAATATTTTATAGCTTGCTAAATTTCTTTTTATATATCTTATCTATCCTTCTTTATCGCTGAGTTCCAGCCAGCGTTCTGTCAAAGTTTCCAGTTCTTTTTCGATGACGTCCAACTGTTCTGACAATTTTGCGATTTTTTCATAGTCATTGCCGGCCAGGGAAATTTCCCGGGAAATCATTTTGCTTTCCGCTTCTTTTCCCGCTATGGTTTCCTCCAGCTTTTCCAGTTCAATCTTTTCGCTGAACGTGAGGCCGCCGGACTTATTTCCGATTTCTTCTTTACCCGTTTCATCGGCTTCAGGCTGTTTTCTTTTTGCTCCGTCACCGGGACCGGCAGACCGGTTTTTCTCCGCCGGTTTCTTTTTATTCTGCGGAGTTTTCTGCTGCGATTCGCCGGAGCTTTTCATTTCTTCCTGCTCCAGCGCCTCCAGCTGCCTGCTTCTTTCATAATCGCTGTAACCGCCGGGATACTGGCGCAACACACCGCCAGCCTCAACAGCAAAGATCCGGCTGGCGAAACGGTCCAGGAAATACCGGTCATGGGACACGGCAATCACGGCCCCCGCAAAGGTATCCAGATACTCTTCCAGCACCGACAGCGTAGGGATATCCAGGTCGTTGGTGGGTTCGTCCAGAAGCAGCACGTTCGGCGCTTCCATCAGAATGCGCAGCAGATACAGCCTCCGCTGTTCCCCGCCGCTGAGCTTGCTGATGGGCACCCACTGCAGTTCCGGCGGGAACAGAAACCGTTCCAGCATCATAGCCGCGCTGATATAGGTTCCGTCTGCTGCCAGCACATAATTCCCCGCGTCCCGTATATATTCCAGCACACGCTCCCGGCTGTCGGGGAACTCACTGTGCTGGGAAAAATAGCCGATTTTTACCGTCTGCCCGATCGTCACCGTGCCGCTGTCCGGCTGCAGGCGTCCCGCAATAATATCCATCAGGGTAGTCTTCCCCACACCGTTGGGACCGATGATCCCCACCCGGTCATCCCGCAGCAGAATATAACTGAAATCGTGGATATACTCAATCCCGTCATATAAACAGCTGACGTGTTCCAGTTCCACTACCGTTTTGCCAAGGCGGGTCGCTGCGGAAGTGATTTCCAGTTCCTGATGATTTACTTTTTCTTTGGCAGCCGCTTCGATTTCCGCAAATCGTTCCACCCGGTCCTTCTTTTTCGTACGGCGGGCTTCCGCCCCCCGGCTGATCCAGGCAAGCTCCTTCCGGTAAATATTCTGCAGCTTTCGGGCCGCCGCGCTTTCCAGTTCCCTCCGCTCTGCCCGTTTTTGCAGAAAGCCGCTGTAGTTAGCTGTGTACAGATAGGCGGTGCCGTTATCCAGCTCCAGCGTGCGGTTGATGACGCGGTCGAAGAAATACCGGTCGTGGGTCACCATCAGCAGCGCGCCTTTGCGTTTCTGCAACTGTTCTTCCAGCCAGGCAACGGTTTCATTATCCATGTGGTTCGTCGGCTCGTCCAGGATCAGAAGATCGGACGGACGCACCAGCACGCCGGCCAGGGCAACCCGCTTGCGCTGCCCGCCGGACAGGGTCTTCATCTTCTGATTGAAATCCGTAATACCCAGACGGTTCAACACCGCCTTTGCCTCGCTTTCCAGTTGCCAGGCAAAGTGCTGGTCCATCTGTTGCTGCACTTCCAGCAGTTTCCGCTGCACCCCTGCATCCTCCGGATGCAGCGCCGTTTCATCCAACACGCTTTCATAGTTCCGCAACAGTTTCATCATGGGGGAATCGCCTCGGAAAATCTGCCCTATCACCGTTGCTTCCGGTTCAAAAGGCGGGTCCTGCGGCAGATACTCGATCACGCAGGTGCCGTTCGGGGTAATTCTCCCCGGCGCCCCCGTTTCCGGATCCCTGCCCCCGTCCAGTTCCGCAATATGTCGCAGCAACGTGGATTTACCGGTGCCGTTGATACCGATAAGGCCGATTTTATCCCCGGTTTCAATATTAAAATTTACATTTTTAAAAAGCGTCCGTTCCCCATAACTGTGGGCCAGATTTTCAACCGAAAGAAGCAGCATAGGTTCACCTTTTATAAAAGAAGCCTGCTGTATTGCAAGCAGGCTGATACTTTATTACGCCGGAAACTGTATAACACCTGTCAGAAAAACTTATTCTTCAAACCGGCCTTTCATTAATATTTTTCCGTTGAGCATCGCCGTCCTGCCTTTGGCAAACAGGCTGGTGATATCCAGATTTTCATCCAGTACCAGAAGGTCTGCGTCTGCGCCGGCCGTGATGCATCCCTTTATGCCTTCTTTGGCGATCATCTTTGCAGGCGTGGAGGTAAGCATTTTGATAACTTCTTCCAGCGGCATACCCATTTCCACCAGTAATTTGACCGTCCTGTGGAGGTATTTGGGCGACGCATAGGTGTAACCGATGCATTCGCCGCAGCTGTCGAATTTGGGCTGGCTGCCAAACGCATCGGAAGACATGGTCACATGGTCCGTGGTGACCCCGTCCATATGCAACAGTTCATAAAGCAGTTTCGCACTGTTCACGACTTCTTTTTCATCGGATCCTGCCGTACAGTCCATGTAACCGCCCATACGGACCAGACGCGCTCCGTCTTCAATCAGTTCGGGACAGCGCAGCATGTGGGTAGGAAGAAAGTGTTTCGGCGGCAGATCGCTGTTTTCCAGCGCGTCGAACAACGGGTTCAGCCGGCCTTTGCCACTGCCCATGTGCATGGTCACCAGACCTGCGGTTCCGCTGATCATGCCGGCCCGGCGCGCCTCTACGCCCAAAGCGATCAGGTCGTCCCCGTCAGGATTAGAACTGCGGTGATCGGAAACGGCTACTTTTACGCCAATCATGGGAGTGAGCATAACAATATCTTTTTCTACACTGCCCAGCAAAGTTTTGGGCGGATACATATAGCTGCTGGTCAATGTGTAGACGGTCATGCCTTCTTCGGTCAGCGCCCGTGCTTTGGCTACCAGCGCCTCAATGCTGCGCGTAATGCCGTCTGTGCCCAGCAGACCTATACAGGTAGTGATGCCGTTCTGGAAGAAAATGCTCAGGCAGGAAGCGGGCACGCTGGAAGAAAAGCCCTGTTCCCCGCCGCCACCGCAGATATGCACATGCATATCAATATAACCGGGCAGCAGCTTTTTCCCGGCCAGGTCAAATACTTCCACATCCGGCAGACCCTCATAACCGGCAATTTTGTCTTCTATACGGCAAATCTTGTCGCCGACTACCAGCACATCTTTTTTCCCCAGGAACGCAGGCGCATAAACCTGTGCGTTTTTTAACAGTTTGATCATTGCATTTTCCTCCTTGTAACTGAACAAATAAATCAATTTGCCTGTGCCTTGCTCTATTGATTTAATTATATCATACAATCGGTAATAGCCGAAAGGACATAACGCAGCTTTTCCTTCTTACGCCCGGTGTTACTGTTAAAATTTTACAAAATTATTATCTCCGGAAAATTACTGTAACAACAGTTACATATTTATTCCAGATATCAGAAAATCAGATACAAAAAGTATTGTTTATTTAGTATTAATACAAAAAACATTGTTTATTTAGTATTAATAATGATATAATTATTTAACCGGCATCCGTTGTTGACATTAGTTACTGTCCGACAGGCAGAAACCGGACTTTTCTTCAGTTGTTTCTGCGTACCGGTAAATAAAGATTAAGGAGGAATCTCATTATGGACGAGAAAAAACCCGTTCCGAAACAAGAGGATGAAGTTAAGTGGTACAGCTATGTTGCATTGCTGTTTGCCATCGTTTTCTTCTCCGGAATTCTGGCTACCAGCAAAGAATGGTACAGTGTGTGTGATTTTACCGTGTTAAACGGTGCGTTCGGCAAAATTGCCGCCGCTAACGGTAAAATGCTGACCTTCCGCGGCGCTGGCGGCAACGGCGCCCAGGACGGCTTCGCCTTTGCGCTGTCCCTGCTGCCGGCCGTCATTTTTGCGCTGGCCGTAGTCAATGTTGTTGAAGGCTTAGGCGGTTTAAAAGCAGCACAGAAACTCTTATCCCCGTTGCTGCGCCCCCTGCTTGGCATCCCCGGTGCCTGCGGTCTGGGCATGATCGCCAGCTATCAGAGCACCGATGCCGGCGCAGGCATGATTAAAGCCATGTACAACGAAGGCATCATCGACGAAGATGAAAAAACCATCTTTGCCATGTACCAGTTCTCCGGCGACGGCACGATTACCAATTTCTTCTCTTCCGGCGCCGCGCTGTTCAGCGTGCTGGTCACCCCCATCATCCTTCCCTTTGGCCTGATCATGATCTTTAAGTTCTTCGGTGCCAACCTGATGCGCATGTATATCAAATACGAACACAAAAAGAACGGTGCGAAGGAGGCGGCATGATGGCTGAGAAGAAACAAGACAAAAATATTATCGACCTTTTCATTGAAGGCTGCCGCAAAGGCTGGGACACCGGTATCCGCAACATGATGCCCAACGTCATTATGGCCTTTGTAATCATCAAAGCGTTAAACGTTACCGGCCTGTTAAAGATTCTGGGATCCGTTTTCGCCCCCGTCATGGCCCTGTGGGGGCTGCCGGGCGAAGCCGTAACCGTCCTCGTATCCTCTTTCATGTCCATGGGCGGCGGTATTGGTGCTGCAGCGGGTCTGCTGGGTTCCAATATATTAAGCCCCAAAGATATCACCGTTCTGATGCCGGCTATTTACCTGATGGGTTCTCTGATCCAGTATCTGGGCCGCTGTCTGGGTACTGCGGAAGTTAATTCCAAATACTACGGCATTATGGTATGCATCGCAATCTTAAACGCGCTGCTGGCCATGTGGGTCATGAAGCTGCTGGTAGTTATGTACTGATTTGAATAACGGAGAACAACATGACAACATACAACATTGAACAGTACATGAAAGATTTGGAGTATCTGGTTAATATTGACTGTAACGCGCAGAATTTTGCCGGAATTGATAAAGTCGCGGATTATCTGGCAAAAGATTTTATCGGCCCCATGTGGCGCGTAAAACGGGTTGACTGCGGTCCGGACTGCGCCAAACCGCTGGTTATCACCAACACGGATGATACAAATTATGACGTGACGCTCTGCTGTCATATGGACACCGTCTTTCCTGACGGTACCGTAGCAGTCCGTCCTTTCTCCGTGAAAGGCGACCGGGCTTACGGACCGGGGGTCAGCGATATGAAATGCTGCTGCCTCCAGGGCACCCATGTCTTAAAAGCCATGGAAACCGCCGGAAGCCTGAAGGATCTGAAAGTCTGCCTGGCCTTTAACTCGGAAGAAGAAATCGGCAGCACACACGTCCTGTCCTGGTTCCAGGAACTGGGTTCCCACAGCAAATACTGCCTGGTTCTGGAAGCGGCCCGGGCAAACGGCGCACGGGTACTGGAGCGCAAAGGCGTGTGCCATTATCAGGTAAAACTGAAAGGCCGCGCAGCTCACGCGGGCAACGCGCCTCAGGACGGACGCAGCGCGATCAACGAAATGGCTTACTGGATCCTGCAGCTGGCCGCTCTTACCAACTTTGAAACCGGCATGACGGTAAACACCGGCGTGGTTAAAGGCGGCAGCGGTTACAACAGCGTAGCTGCGGATGCTTTCATGGATATCGATCTGCGGGTGGTAGACAAGGCCCAGATTTCCATTATGGAAGAAGCCTTTGCCAAACTGCAGGAGCATGCCAAAGCGGCGGAAATTGAAACGGAGATCATCGTTGTTTCCAGCATGCCTCCCATGGCCAGCACGCCGGAGACAGCGGGGCTGGTAGAAATTATCGACAACGCCAGCCGCGAATTCGGTCTTTCCACCGAATGGGTCAAAGCCGGTGGCGGCAGCGACGGGAACCATATGGCCGGCGCAGGCGCAACCACGGTTGACGGCATCGGTCCTACCGGCGCAGGCGGACACAGCGAGGCGGAATATCTGGAGCTGAAGTCCGTAGAACCTTCCCTGCACTGCCTGGAAAAGATTTTACTGGATTTGCAGGCCAAGCTGTATAAATAACATACACCGTTCAGGACCAAGAAAAAGGCAACCCTCCATTGAGGGTTGCCTGATTTTTTTATGGATTCATCTCAAAATCTTTTCTGTTGTTATCCTAACATCTTTTCAATCACTCTGCAGTGGATGCTTACTCCGTTTTCCAGATATTTGGGATCAAAATGCATATCCTGATGATGCAGGCCCGGTTCCGCACCCACGCCCAGGCCGACGAAACCGACCTTCAGGTGTGAAAGCTTTACAGGATAGCAGAAGAAATCTTCGCCGCCGGACGTATTAAAGGCCGGAATAATATTCTCTTCTCCCACAACGTCCGCCACACTTTCCCGGACGATTTTCGCAAATCCCGGTTCAAATCCTTCCGCTGCCGGGAAATCCGTATAGAACTCAAATTCTTCCGCTTTGGCTCCCACAGCTGCCGCTCCGTTTTCAATAGCACGTATGACCTTTTCCCGCATCTCTTTCATAGTGGGGTTATCCTGTGCGCGCATATCAAACGTTATATCTGCGAATTCAGGGACCGAATTAAACACGCCGGAATCCGCATGGAAACGGGTACATTTTACACTAAAAGGAATCCGCGGGTCCATATGGATGGCGTTTACTGCCGCAATGGCGCAGGTAGACGCATCAATGGGATTGATTCCCAAATGGGGCCTGGCGCCATGTGACTGTTTGCCTTTGATACGGGCGCGGAACTGGCAGCCCGCTGAATAACGCATTTCACAGATAGCGCCTCCCGCCGGACATTCCTGCGTGGGACGAATATGCATGCCCAGCAAATAGTCTACGTCTTCCAGAATTCCGCTTTCTAGGATTTTCAGGGCGCCGGCGCCTAGTTCTTCCGCTGGCTGGAACACTGCTTTAAAACGGCCTTTTTTTATTATACCCGAAGCCAGCGCTTCTTCCGCAGCAGCCAGCAGCATGGAACTGTGGGCATCATGACCGCAGGTGTGACGGAATTCTTTCTTTCCGTTGATGATATGGGTAAGAGCGTCCATATCCGCCCGGATACCGAATACCGGGCCCGGCACACCGCTGTCATATTCAGCCACAAGACCTGTAGTCCCAGCAAGGTTCCGGGTTACCTTAAAGCCGGCTTCTGTCAGTTTCTCTGCCAGATACGCAGAGGTTTTTACTTCTTCGAAACCCGGTTCCGGAATCGAATGGAGATACTGATAATGATTCAATACTTTGGACATAAATTCATCCCTCCTTGCAAAAGATTGCTTCAAACGCAATCCTGAAACCGATTTCCCAAAATCAATGTGAATCCGGTGCATTTTACTTTTTGCCTGAAGCCGGCACAAAAGATTCAGCACCTTGCAAGTTCAAGCAGACGGGCCGGCATATTATTTTTTCCCGTAGCAGTACCAGAAAATGAAACTGACAGCAAGCCCTCCTAAAATATTGCCAATGGTAACAGGCAGCAGATTCCCCATGAAGAAACTTCCCCAGCTTACGTTTCCAAGGTTGACTCCCGCTTTCACTGCCAGTGCCTGCCAGGCCGGGTTCGACGCGGCAAAAATGCCTGCCGGCACATAATACATATTGGCAATGCTGTGTTCAAAGCCACAGATGACAAAAAATGCTACCGGCATATAGGCGCCAATAAAACGCCCGATCGTATCTTTAGAACCCAGGCTGATCAGTACGCCAACCGTCACCAGCACGTTACAGAAAAAGCCCAGTCCCACCGCGGTCATAAACGGCAGGGAACTTTTGGCAGCAGCGACTTTCATGGTTGAAACGGCAAAGCCGCCGCCGGACAAATTCAGGCAGCCTAAAAACGCCATTCCCGCTGCTACCAGAAGGGCGCCGCAGAAATTACCGATATATACCCAGAACCAGTTCCGCAACATGGAAGCGAAACCTGTTTTTCCTTCAAACACGGAAATGTTGATCAGCACGTTCCCGGTAAACAGTTCCGCCCCGGTAAGAATCACCATGGCCAGGCCAAAGGGAAACAGCAGACCGCTGACCATCTTTGCCAGCCCTGCATTCGGGATGGCATGGGACGCGGTACTTGCAGTCGCACCGCCCATGGCAATCAGGAAGCCGGCCAGGATTCCCAGCAAAAGCATTTTACCGACCGGCAATGACGCTTTTTTCACGCCGGCCTGGGCATAATTCTCCGTAAATTCAGCAGGGGTAAACAGGTTCATTTTACTTCATCCTCTTTTTACAGTTTGTCAAAGGTATCCGTTACAATTTTCCAGACTTTCTTGCGGTTGATCTTCTGTACGATGTGGGCTTTTTGGGATCCTTCCGGCCCCGGTCCCGCAAAGGCCAGCGTCTCGCCGTAAGACAGGGAATACGTATCGTTTACGTCAACCGGCATAAACACTTCTTCGGTAACGATGGACGGATCCAACACATAAGACGCGGCCAGAACGTCCCAGATATAGTTCTCGAATTTGTGATTATTCCGGAACAGCGGGGTCTGGTAATGGTTTTCCCACATATGTTTAAAGACCGGATTTTTCACCCGTTTTTCAAGATCCAGGAAGTTCTTGTAATTGATTCTTTCATTTTCGCATACATCCAGCGGGAAGAAGGTCTGTTTCGGCCAGGCCCCGCGATATTCTTTCTTCGCAGATTCCGGATCCAGCCATACGTTAAATTCCGCAGTGGGCATTACATTGCCTGCATGCAGGAAAGCCCCTGCCATATACACGATTTCCTTTGCCAGTGGAGCGATAGACGGATCTTTTTCCAGTGCCTTGGCAATATTTCCGCCCGTACCGATACCGACAATCGTTACTTTATGAGGATTCTCCTTAATGGTACGGATAATAAAGTCGCTGGGGTCTTCCGCCTTCGGTTCAACGGTAGGTTCACTATTGTACCGTTCCCGGTATGTTTCCTGCCAGGAAGCAGGCCGGGGATATCCCGCCGCTCCCAAATGGGAGTCATGGCCGCGGCCCCACAGTTTCTTTTCCGCTTTTATGTTTTCGATACGGCCGGGACGGGTCGGAGTATTGTTGCCTGCAAACACCGGTATGTCAGTCCTGCCGATGCCTTCCAGATGGCGGATCGTGCTGGCCACCCCGTCTTCTACCCAGCTGTTGCCGATGACAACCGTTACGCCTTTTAAGTCAACTTTGGGAGACTTGGCCAGAATCAGCAATGCTACGCCGTCATCAAACAAATCCACCATGTCCGCATCCAGAATGACGGGGATTTTTTCCGGTGCCTGCGCCACAGGCGCTTTAGCCGCGGACGCAGTCACAGTCATAGCCGTAGCGCCTACCAGAGCCGCAACGCAAGTCGTCTGTAATAAACGTTTCCAGGTTTTCATAAGAAGCCTCCTTCCGGATGTCAAGAATATATTTTCAGACTATTATAAAAAAGTACATCCTTTTAAAAATATTATACACTAAAATTGAATATGGCGCATTACCATTTTATAAAGAAAGCGGAGGTATGTGTAACGTGACGCTGTCGGGGAAAGACATGAGCAAAATTTCGAACGGATTGCGTCATTCCATGAGATGAAATTCGCCGTCGTGGCGAGGCTGTCTGAGGGACGAAGTCCCGAGTTCCGAAGCCACAGGTGAATGAGTCCATGGAATAGCAAGACGTGAGCGTTTTGCGATGTCTTTCCCTGACAGCATCACATCATCGTACAAAATTCCGTTTCGTTTACCAGTGATATTTCTCCCCTTTACTGATCTTAAACGCCCGGTAAATCTGTTCCGCCAGCAGCACGCGGATCATCTGGTGGGTAAAAGTCAGTTTGGAAAAAGACCAGCGGAAATCCGCTTTTTTCCGCAGGGCGTCCGTATAACCGAAAGCGCCGCCGATGACAAAGGTAATATGGCTGACGCCCTGTACCGCCAGCGCGTCCATTTTTTCCGCCAGTTCCGGACTGGCAATCTGTTTTCCCTGCAAGTCCAGTAAAATTATATACGAATGCTCCGGAATTATGGACAGCAGCCTCTGTGTTTCTTTTTCCAGCACCTGCTCCCGTTCTGCTTCCGAAGGTTCCTGCGGCATCTTTTCTTCATTGATGCTGACAATATCCAGTTTACAGAACGGCTGCAGCCGTTTCACATATTCGTCCATGGCGGCCGTCAGATATTTTTCTTTCAGTTTGCCTACACAGGCAATAGTAATTCTCATGTTATCTGCCTTTTACATCGCATGTTACTGTTAAAAAAGCCGCCCGTTACGGGCGGCTTTTTGCTTTTCTTAACTAAACCTGCCTTCCCGGTAAATCCTGTACTTATCACCGTAGAACCACACGTTTTCCTGTTGGTTTAGTTTCTCGGATACTCCTGCAGGACAACAGCCAATGTCATCTGGTTTTCGTTTCGCAGTACAGTAATATTCACCTGATCACCCACTTTATGCTTGGCAATTTCGTCCCGCAGCGCGACAACAGTCTGAACCTTCACGCCGTTGAATTCGGTGATGATATCACCGGTGCGGGCGCCTGCCCGGGCCAGCGGGCCGCCTTTAGACAGTTTCATGATAAACAGGCCGCCATGCAGGTCCATATCGAAACCATACTGTTTAGCGATTTGTGCATCAATCAGGGATGCGCCTACATAGGGATGGGCTACCCGGCCCTTGGAAGCCAGTTCTTTGATGATGGGTTTTACGTTATTGATGGGAATGGCAAAGCCGATGCCTTCCACATTGGATACCGCAATCTTGGCGCTGTTGATGCCGATGATCTCGCCGTCCGCGTTCACCAGCGCGCCGCCGGAGTTACCCGGGTTAATCGCCGCGTCGGTCTGGAACAGGGTGAATTTCTTTTCACCGATTTCCACGGAACGGTTCAACGCCGAGATGATACCCACCGTTACGCTGCCCCGGAATTCCATGCCCAGCGGGTTGCCGATGGCAATAGCTGGTTCGCCTACCTGTACCGTGGAAGAATCACCGAACTCTGCAACCGGCAGATTATCGAGTTCAATTTTTACCACAGCCAGGTCCGTGGCTGCATCAGTACCCAACACTTTACCCTGAGCGCTGCGCCCGTCCGCCAGGCTGACGATGATTTCGGAAGCCCCGTCTACCACATGGTTATTGGTCACGATCAAACCGGATTTATCATAAATAACGCCGGAGCCGTAACCCCGTTCCGCCAGTTGCACCCGGTTAAAGAAATCGCGCACATAGGCTTTGTTGGTAATACCCACCACAGTGGGACCAACTTTTCTGGCAGCCTGCACGATGGGTGTATTCCGGGCGCCGGACATCTTTTTGTCGATTTCTTCCGCTTTCTTTTCCTGCTGTTGCTGGGGCGTAGCCTGTTCTGTCGCCTGCGCCGCAGGTTTTTTCGTTTCCGGGGCTACCGCGTTGCCTTTAGCGCCGCCGCAGCCACCCAGCAGCATGCTCATTGCCAGCAACAGGCTTACGGTTACGCTGCCTGCCTTATTCAAAAATGTTCTGCTCATGATAATCCTCCCATTCTTTATTTTTCACCACTTCGTCCTGTGAAGTGACATAGAACTGGATGTTTGCTTTCGGGTGTTGCTGCATAACGATGCCGCGTACCGTGTTCAGCGCCAGGTCCGGCGTATTGTTTTCCTGACTGAGATGGGCCAGAAAAACCTGCCCGGGCAGCGTCTGCAATGTTGCCAGCAGGTGGCCTGCCGTTGCGTTGGCCAGATGGCCCCGTGTCCCCAATATACGTTTCTGAAGCGGCGGCGGATAGCGTCCGTTTTTCAGAAGGATGGGGTCGTGATTGGATTCAATCACCAGTACTTCCGCGCCTTCCAGCTCACGTTTCACTACATCGCTGACGTATCCCGTATCGGTTACATACCCAAACACATGGCCTTTGCTCCGGAACAGATAACCGGCAGGTTCCAGCGCGTCGTGGGATACGGAAAAACTGCGCACCTGCAGCCCCCCTAACGTGACCTCCGTCTGGGGTGCAAGAATCTGGCGGTTACACAGTTTCAGATCCAGCCGCGGAAGCGTCTGTCTGATCCCCTGCCAGGTCCCCCGGCTTGCATAAATAGGTACCGGATACTTTTTCGCAAAGGTCTCCAGTCCCTTTACATGATCGATGTGTTCATGAGTGATGAATACCGCGTCCAGATTTTCGGGACGGAGTCCCAGCTTCTGCATTCCCTGCATAATTCGGCGGCAGGAGATGCCTGCGTCCACCAGCACCATGCCGGATTCGCAGCGCATTACCGTCGCGTTTCCCTTGCTGCCGCTGGCCAACACCGCCACCTGGAAACAACTCATGCCCGGGCCTCTTCTTCCATAAGCCTGACCCCGGCGCTGCATCCTAAGCGTTCCGCCCCGGCTTTCAGCATGGCTTTGGCCGTCGTGTAATCCCGGATTCCTCCCGCAGCCTTTACCCGCAGGCCCAGCTGTTTTGCTTCCGCAGATAACAGAGCCACATCCTCTACCGTCGCGCCGCCTTTACTAAAGCCCGTGCTGGTCTTCACAAACGCCGCGCCGGCCCGGGCGATCATCCTGCAGGCGCGGATTTTTTCTTCTTCATTTAACAGGCACGCTTCGATAATAACTTTGACAGGCGCTTCGCCTGCCGCAGTTACGACCTGGCGGATATCTTCCACAACATAGGCATTATCCCGGCCTTTTAGCGCGCCCACGTTGATGACCATGTCAATCTCATCAGCGCCGTTCCGGACTGCCCGGCGGGTTGCCTCCGCTTTCACTTCCGGCTCATCACAGCCTAACGGGAAACCTACAACGGAAACCACCTTTACTTCCGTTCCCGCCAGCAGATGTTTCGCCAGCGGAACAAAACAGGGGTTGACGCAGACGCCCAGAAAATTATGGGTACGGGCTTCCTGACATAATCTGATAATATCTGCCGTCGTTGCTTCCGGTTTCAGTAGGGTATGTTCTATATGTTGTTCAATCATGGGTATACCGGTTCCTCCTGAAAAAATCGCTTGTTCTTTAAAAATAATTTTATCGTATCTTTTTCCCTTTGACAAGTGCTATAATAGACAGGAAGCGTCTGCTTCCAACAGTTTTTTCCGGAACACGGACGGTATGCCAACCTGTTCCGGAAGGCACAGTCCGTGCCGCCCTGATTGTTATCAGAAAGGCCTTATTATATGGAAAAAATCGTATTGTTATTAGCTAAAGAATTGAATATCCGGCCGGCCCAGGCGGAGGCCGCGCTGCAATTGCTGGACGACGGCAACACCGTTCCTTTTATCGCCCGGTACCGGAAAGAAGCCACCGGTTCACTGGATGAAGAACAGATCCGCAACCTGGAGGCCCGGGCCCAGTATCTCCGTAATCTGGACACGCGCCGGGAAGAAATTTTAAACTCCATCCGGGAACAGGAAAAGCTGACGCCGGAACTGGAACAGCAGATTATGGCAGCGGAAAAGATGCAGGTCCTGGAAGATCTGTATCTCCCCTACCGCCCCAAAAAACGCACCCGGGCCCAGATTGCCCGCGAAAAAGGGCTGGAACCCCTGGCCAGTTATATTGTGCTGCAGGCCGATACGCCGAAAAGCCTGTCTGAGCTGGCAACGCCTTTTATCAATGCGGAAAAAGGCGTGGAAACGGAAAGCGACGCCTGGAAAGGCGCCCAGGATATCGTGGCGGAAACCATTTCCGACAGGGCCGATGTACGCGCTTTAATCCGCCGTGTGCTGTGGCAGAACGCCCAGCTGGCTTCCGTGCTGGCCACCGATGAAACCACGGGCAAAGATTTCCTCATGTACAAAGAATACAGCGAGCCGGTCCGGCTGCTGCCGCCTCACCGCACGTTAGCCCTGAACCGGGGCGAAAAGCTGAAATACCTGAAGCTTTCATTAAATTATCCAGAAGAAAATATGCTGGCGGAACTGCACCGCTTCCTGAAAATCAAAAGCGGGAACCGGTTTTCCGAAATGTATGCCGAAGCCTGCGCCGATGCTTATAAGCGGCTTATTTTCCCTTCCATTGAACGGGAAATCCGCAATGAACTGACAGAGAAAGCGGAAAAGCAGGCTATCAATGTGTTTTCTGTCAACCTGCGGCAGCTGTTGTTGCAACAGCCCATCGCGGGGCACACGGTCATCGGATTGGATCCCGGTTACCGAACCGGCTGCAAGACCGCAGTCATCGATCCCCAGGGCAAGGTCCTGGCTACCGACACCCTGTACATCATCGGCAGCCAGCGGCAACAGGATGACGCGGAAGCGCGTTTTGTGAAGCTGGTTAAGGATTTCGGTGTTACCCTCGTCACCATCGGCAACGGGACAGCTTCTTTCGAAACGGAAGAGTTCACGGCAAAAATGATCGAAAAGCATAAACTGAATCTGTCGTATCTTATCGTCAGCGAGGCAGGCGCCTCTGTATATTCCGCCTCCCCGCTGGCCAAAGAAGAATTGCCTGACCTGAACGTGTCCCTGCGGGGCGCCGTATCCATTGCCCGCCGCATCCAGGACCCGCTGGCCGAACTGGTTAAAATCGAACCGAAGGCCATTGGCGTAGGTCAATATCAGCACGACGTGAACCAAAAAGAATTGGGCAATGCCCTGGGCGACGTAGTAGAAAGCTGCGTAAACCACGTAGGCGTGGAACTGAATACCGCATCTCCCGCTTTATTGAGCTATGTGGCCGGTGTCAGCAGTACCGTGGCCAAGAACATTATTGCTTACCGCAATGAAAACGGACGCTTCCGCAACCGCAAAGAGTTGTTAAAGGTACCCCGTCTGGGTCCGGCCGCCTTTACCCAGTGCGCCGGCTTCCTGCGCATCGCCAACGGCACCAACCCGTTGGACAACACTCCGGTCCATCCGGAGAGCTATGAGCTGACGGAAAAAATACTGGCAGAGTTAGGATGCAAAAAAGAAAACAGCGGCAGCCCTGCCGTACAGTTAGCCGCCGCCAAAGCGGACCCGAAACGGATTGCGGAACACCTGCAGGCAGGTCTGCCCACCGTTACCGATATCCTCCAGGCCCTGGCCAAGCCGGGCCGGGATCCCCGGGAAGATTCGCCGGCCCCCCTGAGCCGGAAGAATGTGACGAAGCTCAGCGATCTGCAGATTGGCTCCATCGTGAAAGGAACCATCCGCAATGTTGTGGACTTCGGCTGCTTCGTAGACATCGGACTGAAGATTAACGGGCTGATCCACCGTTCAGAACTTTCCAACCGCCGTTTCAAACACCCGTTGGATGTCGTCTCCACCGGAGACATCGTGGACGTGATGATTATCAGCATTGACGAAGCCCGGGGACGGATCGGGCTGTCTTTAAAGAAAGTGCCGGAGAATAAGAACAAATAGAAAACGTTAAAAAGACTAACGGCGGGCAAGGCCTAAGCAAAACATAGGAAACGATTGCGTCATTCCATGAGATGAAATGAGATGCCCGTGGCTTCAACTGTTTGAGGTGCGAAGCACCGAGTTTTGAAGCCACAGGCGAACAAGTCCATGGAATAGCAATCGTTGACGTTTTTGCGAGGCTTTGCCCGCCGTTAGTTTTTTTAACGTTCAAATTTTGCGCAAAAAAAAGCCCTTGCGAGAAGGGCCAAATGAGGGGCTGTTTGATTGTATATATACTATAGCACAAAAGAAAGGATACTTCAAGCCATAACCCTCAAGGTTTGCACTACTGGTGTAGAATTCAGAAAAAGTACTCCCCTGTGAAAACTTTAGGACGTTTTTTATTACAAACGTTCACGGGATACGGACATATATGATTCCGTTTATTATTTAGCGGAATTTTTATATTCCTGCTCCAGCTTTTTTGTATTCTCATTAAATTTTTCTGAAATTTTAACGCCCTGCATATCCGCCATCTTCTGACGCATCTTCGGAATGTCCGGGATCCAGTAACTGATGCCATCAATATATTCCGGCTCACCCGGAACCATGGACATCTTCAGACCGTCCTTTTCCACCATTTCACGCATTACATTGCCCAGTTCCACCATTTCTTTCAGGGAAAGATCTGTCTTAACCATAGACATGATCTGTTTGGAAACGCCGGGTATTTTGGCAATGATATTCTTCGATGCTATATGGCGGTACAAAGCCATCAAAAATTTCTGCTGTCTGCGGATGCGCCCGATATCGCCTTCTTCATCGCGGTAACGGACGTACTGCATGGCAGTTTTTCCATCCATATGCTGCATTCCCGGTCTCAAATCGATTTCAAATCCGTCATATGGATCGTAATAATACATGCGTTTTTCCACGTTGATATCCACGCCGCCCACAGCATCCACCAGGCCTTTAAATCCCTGGAAGTCTACAAGGACATAATTATTGATCTTGATACCCAGAAAATCCTGTACGGTCTCCCGGGTCAGTTTCTGGCCGCCATAGGCAAAGGCTGCGTTGATTTTATCCCAGCCATGCCCTTTGATCTTTACCCGGGTGTCCCGGGGGACAGAGAGCAGGGCTGCATTTTTTTTGCTTTTATCCAGCATGACAACAAACAGGGTGTCGCTGCGCCCTGCATCGCCCTTGCGGACATCGCAGCCCATCACCACGATATTCTTTTTGCCGGAAAGCAGATCCAACCGTTCAAGGCTGTCGAACAGAGAGAAATCGCTCAGGAATCCCACTATCAATAATATTATAAGAAAAAAGATTTTACGCAAAGTCTGCTAACCCCTTTCCGAATCTGTCAAGGAAGCTGTGTAAAATAGCTGCGGTCATGCCCCATATCACCTTATCCCCATACTGGTAAAAGTAAATTTCATACTCCTGGTGGAAATCCTTGTGGGGATCCAGATGGGGTACCAGTTCAAAGGGAAAATCATCCTTGCGGGTGACCTGAATGTGGGCCGTGCCGATACGGGGCTTGTTGTTCAGGAACCAGGAAAGCGGAACCGTGAACAGTTCCGCGACTTCATCTTTATTAAAATTCCATGTTTTATACACGGCGTCACCGGATAAGACTCCGCCCGCCGGATTCCAGATACCCACAAAAGGATACACCATAAAACCGTTATGGGCCGCAAAAAAATCCAGCGTACCGCAAAGCCGGATATCCCCGTATGGGATGCCCAGTTCCTCGGACGCTTCCCGTACCGCCGCCGCCGCGAAATTCCGGTCGCTGTTTTCCCTGCGTCCGCCCGGGAAACAAATGTCGCCGGGCTGCCACCCCAATCTGGAGGACCGGACTTCAAACAGAAGTTCCGGACCTTCCCTTCCGGGAAGCAACAACAGGAGAACCGAAGCCGTCCGCATCACTACCCCCGTCTTATCGAGACGGGGCCGGCGGGCACTGGTCTCCTGTTGGATCCATGCAGCGATTGCATGCAACTTTTTCATTATCAATACCTGTTTATTTTAAAAACAAATCCCACAAAATGACTGCCGCAGCTCCGGGGATGCCAAAGAAACCGGCGATTAAAGCCTTGATAATGGTAATGTTGATCGTCACGCCGAACAGCGTGCCGCCCAGCAGATTCGCCAGCCACAGCATAATGGCCCCGATGATCCCGTTCCATACCAGTTTGAAGGGGAGCGCCAACAGTTTAACAATGATATACAATATGATTACGCCAATCGCCAATGAGCCAAGTGAAGCTATAATTTCCATGTCTTCCTCCTGTTTTTCAATCCATAAATCTAATTCATAAAACACTAAAAATCTCAGGGAAACATTGATTTCATTATAATTACTCTTCTCTGCCCCTTCACTAAAATCACTTTCATCCCGTAATGCGGGTCCGGTTTTCCAGGGCCTTGGCAAGCGTTACTTCATCTGCATATTCCAGGTCTCCGCCCATGGGCAGACCCCGGGCGATACGGCTCACAACCACAGGCTGGTGTCGCAGCAACTGCGCCAGATACGCTGCTGTAGCTTCTCCTTCCACATTGCTGTTGGTGGCAAGGATTACTTCTTTCACGGCTCCGCTGCCAAGCCGGGATAACAGTTCCTTGATCCGGAGTTCTTCCGGCCCTATTCCGTCCAATGGGGACAGGCATCCGTGCAGCACATGGTAAACGCCTGTGTAGCCATGGCTCCGTTCCATGGCCATGGCGTCCTGGGGCTGTTCTACCACGCAGATCATACTGTGGTCACGCTTCTCGTCCCTGCAAATCTCGCATTCGTCGCTGTCCGTCAGGTTAAAGCATTCCCTGCAGAAACGGATGTCCCGTTTCGCCTGCAACAGCGCTTCCGCCAGACGGCGCACATCCTCTTCCGGCATATCGATGATGTGATAGGCCAGACGGAGGGCAGATTTATTGCCAAGCCCGGGAAGACGGCGGAACTGGTCATACACACTGTTCAGCGGTTTTATCATGCCAGCCATATTACATTCCCGGAATCTTGAGACCGCCGGTCACTTTGTTCATTTCTGCTTCCGTAACCGTATCCACCTGATGTAAAGCTTCGTTAACTGCAGCGAGGATAAGATCCTGCAGCATTTCTACATCTTCCGGATCCACGACCTGGGGATCGATCACCACGCCGGTGAGCTCTTTTTTGCCGGTTACGGTAACCTTTACGGCGCCGCCGCCGGATGTGCTTTCAAAAGTGCGGGCCTGCAGTTCCGCCTGCACTTTCTGCATTTCTGCCTGCATCTTCTGTACTTTCTGCAGCATGCCCTGCATATTACCCATACCGCCCATACCGGGGAATTTCATACCTTTCATGTTTCCGTCCTCCTGTAATCATAACTATAAATTGTATTTATGTTTTTTCTATGTTGAACCTTTAGGTCTATACCTTGTGCAGTGTTGCCCTGAACATCTCCATGGCTTTTTTTGTGCTTGCAGACACATTTGGCTCTGCGTCAGCGGCTGCCGCTTCCGGCTGTTCCGGGGCAGGCTTCACAGAATCCGCTGCCGGTGAGGTTTTTGCTTTGGAAACAGGTTCCGGCTTTTTTCCTTCCGGTGTATACCCCCCTGTTTTCCCGCCCGTATCCGTCACGCATTGCAGCCGGATGGGCACCCGTGCTACCCGCAGCAGGATCTCCTCCACCACTTCCCGGTAATCCGGTTTCTGCAGGCGCTCACACAAAAACTTCATCTTGAAACCAACGATCAGGGTCTGATTCTCATAGGCCAGCACGGAGCCGTGGGAAGCGCAGGACGCAATAGAATTTTTCCGTTCCGCTTTCAGTATTTCCATAGCCCGGGTCCAGTACTCATCCCCTGCTGCCCAGTCACTTCCGTAGGGAGTATAACTTCCGCCGGAAGATTCTGTACCGTTTCCTGACGCTGCAGTATTTTGCAGAGAAACCGTGGGATCTTCAGGCGGATTGCTTTGTACCGGAGGAACAGCAGCAACCGGTTTCTTTTTTACTGCTGTACGGGCCTTTTCCCCTTTATCTGCAGTTGCCGCAGACATTTGTTGCGCGTCTTCCTGAACAACGCCTGCCGGTTCCGGTTTTTGCGGCATATCATGTACGACCGGTTCATCCGCTTTCGGCTTTTCGGCTGCTACCGGTGCTGCAACAGCAACCGGTTCCTGCGCCGCCACCGTGATCCCACCGGCTTTTAACGCTGTCAGTTCCTGCTCCAGCCGGTTGATGCGGGCAGCCAGTGCCTTCAGCGTCCGGTTATCTTCCCGGCACAGATCATACAGGCACATTTCAGCGGTGACCCGTCCCCGGGCGGTAAAACGCAGTTCGTTCATAGCCTGATGGATAATTTCCTGAGCCGCCAGAATCCGTTCCCCGGTGTAATAAGAAGCCAGCTTTCCCAGTTCTTCTGCCGTATCCGTCACATATATGGGCTGATACTCCGGTGTTGCCCTGTACAGCAGCAACGCCCGCATGTACCCGGATAATTCAATCAGTATCTGACTGATATCCTTGCCCTGCATCAGCAGCTTATCAAAAATCGCAAGGGCGGAAGCAACTTCCCGCTGCCCCACCGCACGGACCAGCTCCCGGAGAATCTCCCTGCCGATGATGCCCCGTACGGAGCGCACCGTTTCTGCGGTAACGGTTTCCGCCATCACGCCGCATTGCTCCAGCAGGCTCAGCGCGTCCCGCATGCCGCCTTCGGAGGCCGCCGCAATCAGTTCCAGCGCTTCTCTGTCCGCTTTAATATCGCTGCCCTCTGCTACCTTTTGCAGATGCGCCACAATTTCCTCCTGGGTAATGGGATGGAAATCAAAACGCTGGCAGCGGGAATGGATTGTCGGCAAAATCTTTTGCGGTTCCGTGGTAGCCAGGATGAACACCACATGTTCCGGAGGCTCTTCCAGGGTTTTCAGCAGTGCGTTGCAGGCCTCTGTAGTCAGCATGTGGGCTTCATCGATGATATACACTTTGTACCGGCAGTTCACCGGAGCAAAGTCTGCATTCTTGTTCAGATTTTTAATGTCGTCCACGCCCCGGTTGGAAGCAGCGTCCAGTTCCTGCACGTCCATCGCGCTGCCGTCCGTGATCTGGCGGCAGTTCAGGCATTCGCCGCAGGGATGGTCCGTAGGACCGTTCAGACAGTTCAGCGCCTTGGCAAAGATACGGGCCGTGGTGGTTTTGCCTGTACCCCGGGGGCCGGTAAACAGATAGGCGTGCGCAATGCGGCCGCTGGACAGCGCGTTCATCAGCGCCTGCTTGACCGGTACCTGTCCCACCAGTGTATCAAAACCGGACGGACGCCAGCGCAGATATAGAGTTTGGTAAGCCATGTCGCACATCCTTTCCTGTTCCCGGAAGTCTAATAAATTTTACTCTATTATTATAGTAAAAATCAGCGCAAATAACAATGAAATTAATATGAAATCTAAGAGAAAAAATAAAGTTGCAAAGAAGAAGAGTTAAGCAAAACATCGGGAGCGATTGCGTAATTTCATGAGATGAAATTCGCCGTCGTGGCGAGACTGTCTGAGGGGCGAAGCCCCGAGTTTCGAAGCCACAGGCGGATAAATCCATGAAATAGCAATCGTGGACGGTTTTGCGAAATCTTTTTCTTTGCAACTTTGACTTTATAATCGTTTTAGGATTCAATTTGCAGCGTTAACACGTTACAAATACATTTGACCGCCAGGCAGTTTATCTGCCCGCCGCCATCGCAACTTTTTTAAAGTATGCCGGCAGACCGGTTGACCTCCACTGCCAGTCGTGCCAGATTTCCTGAGCGGTAGCGCCATAGCACAGACGTGTCACAGATTTTTTTACAAAATCGCAGTAGGACTCCTGTCTTTCTTCCGGCACTTCCGCCTTTTTTTCTTCCAGGAACTGCAGTCTCCTGGCCACAGCTTTCTTTCTTTTCTCAATTTCATTCATTCTTGCAGCTGTATCAAACAATTTTTTCATAAACTCTTTCCTTCCTTTTTTGTTTTTCGCATTCTGCTGTCGTGACACCATGCCAGTACACAAAGACACGCTGATTCATCCGCCTGACGAACAAACCCATGCAACCAGCGTCTCCCTGGCAAAAAAATAATAGCCCTGGCTTCATGCAGTTGCCAAGACTACTTTTTAACACGGGACCTCAGCAGAACAACGAATTGAATTATAGCACACTTTCAAAGAAATGCAAGACTGAAATGTGAAAAAATTTCAAATTTCCGTTTTTAACAACCCGATTACAGATATTGCAGAATCAGGATAACTTTGCTAAAACAGAAAAGAGCAATCCTTAACGGATTGCTCTCGACCGGTTTTCCTGTAAGACCGCAGGGCAGGCACCCCCGCGGCGCATGCAGGAATCTGCTTAGTGCTGCTTCCTTCCGGACCTGACACGGTTCACAGGCCTCCATCGCGCAGGACCTGCCGCTACAGCCTTACAGAAAAACCAATATTATTCTCCAATTCAGAAGAAAAAAGCCGCAATGCGGCACTCATTTTAAAATGGCGGAGAGAGAGGGATTCGAACCCTCGGTACGGTTTCCCGTACACACGCTTTCCAGGCGTGCACCTTCAACCGCTCGGTCATCTCTCCGGTTGTAGGAATTAAAGCTTTTTAATTGTAAATACGTGGCTGAAGGTCAGCCACGTAAGATATTATACGGATATTACCCTTTTTTGTCAAGCGTTTTTTAGTCTTCGCTTTCTTCGTCCGGCATTACCCAGAGAGTACGGCTGCAATTCAGTAAAATATTCTGGGCCGTGCTCCCCATCAGTAATCCTTTGATGGGACCTGCACCGGTTTTCCCCGTTATGACGAGACTGCAGTTTTCCTCTTCCGCCAGTTTGCAGATTTCACGGGACGCAGCGCCTCCGTCCGCAATCACGTAGCGTGACTGTATCCCGAAGTCCTGCATCTCATTGCAAAGTTCCTTCAGCATGTCCTCTGCCATCTCTTTATTTTCCAGCAGCTCGTCGTCACCCCGGACGCCTTCAATAACATGCACAAAGATGATTTCCCCCACGTTTTCCCGCAGGTTGCGGATAAAGTTCAGGGCAATCAGGGATTTCCGGGAGAAATCCGTAGGCAGCAGTATGCGCTGCAGATAATCGCTGCACTTGTAATCCCCTTTCACCACAAGGGTAGGGATATCTATAGCCCGTACCGCGTTGAAGGTATTGCTTCCCCTGAACGTACTGGCCCAGATGCCTTTGCCGTGTGAAGCCATGAGCAGCAGGTTAATATCATACTGGTCGAGTCCGGATTGCTTTCCCACAGAATATCCACGTTATCGTATCCGGCTTTCTGGATGTCCTGAGCCAGCCCGTTTAAACGGCTGTACGTCTTTTTGTAATATGCAGAAGACTTGGCAAAATTCTCTGCCTTTTTAACAACGTGAAGCAGATATACTTCCGTTTCCGGATCAAGGCAAATGCTGTAAAACACATCCAGCATACGGGGCGTAAGCTCCGACAGATCCAAGGCCAGCATTACTCTGGAAAACATTTGCAGATACTCCTTTAATCATACTCACTGTTGCTCTGTTTATGCAGGGACAATGTTATCTATCAGTTACCTGTCCCTGCAATTATAATGATTACAACAAGATATTAATATACATTCATCACTTTGCCCGGATTCAGGATATCCAGCGGATCCAGGGCTTTTTTAATGGCTTTCATCATCGCCAGTTCCACCGGGTCGGTGTATTTTTCCATCGCATAAACTTTCTTCGCGCCGATGCCGTGCTCGCCGGAAATACGGCCGCCCAGACTGTACACGTAGGAATAAGCGGTTTCATGGAAGGCGTGTTGCTGTTGTTCCCAGGCCTCATCGCTCATATCGCCTTTCATATGCTGGAAGTGCAGGTTTCCGTCGCCGGCGTGGGCCAGGCAGAACATGGTAAAATCGTATTTCTTTGCTTCTTCCGTCAGGCGTTTGATGCAATTGGCAATCTGATCCACCGGGACAACGAGATCGTCCGACTGGGCAATCTTGCTCAGGGAACGGGTAGACTCCAGGCAGTTGCGGCGTACGGTCCAGACACGGTCATCTGCTTCCAGCACGTCAATGGCGCCGGATTCTTCACAGATCTCCGCCAGTTTTTCCATTTTGGCGTCCACTTCGTCTTCGTTGAAGGTTTCCATGCTGACGATAAGGTAACACACGCCCTCATCACAATGAGGCAGCTTAATCTCACTGTATTCACAGGAGCTCTTCAGGAAGTTGCTGTCCATGAATTCCACACTGGTGGGTTCCAGACCGGCCTTTACCAGATTCGGCACCAGGGTAACGGCCTTATCCAGATCGTCATATACTGCAGCCACATCCACTTTATAGGGAGGCAACGGCAGCAGTTTCAGGGTTGCTTTGCAGATAATGCCCAACGTCCCTTCCGAACCCATGACCAGCTGTTCCAGGCAGTACCCGGTGCTGCACTTTTTCAGGCGGGAGCCCAGCGTCGTTATTTCCCCGGTTGGCGTTACCACTTCTACGGAAAACACCTGGTTCCGGGTGGTGCCATACCGTACCGCCTTGTTGCCGCCTGCGTTGGTAGCGATGTTGCCGCCGATAAGGCAGCTTTCCGCGCTGCAGGGATCTCCGGCGTACAGCAGGCCCTTTGCTTTGGCGGCCATCTGGATGTCGATGGTACGTGCGCCGGCTTCGGCTACAGCATACATGGCGTCTTCGTTGATTTCAATAATCTTGTTCATTTTTTCCATGTTCAGCACGATGCCGCCCAAAACGGGAATCGCTCCGTCGGAAACGCTGGTGCCGGCGCTGCGGGGGGTTACCGGCACAACAAACCTGTTGGCCAGTTTCATGACTGCCGCAACTTCTTCCGTGCTGTTGACCCACACTACCACTTCCGGCAGGTGCATCAGGCGAGGGTCCGTCTCTTCGTCCGTTTTAAAACGGTCCAGGGTTTCCGCATCGGTCTTTACATTGGCTGCGCCAACGACCTTTTTCAACTCTTCCAGCAGTTCCGGGGTAACGGGATTATACTTTGCCATACAAACACTCCTTTGCCGGCGTTCCATTTCTCTGACTGCATCACAGACAGGACGCCAAAAAAATTAATTGTTTTTAAATAAAATTAAATTTATACATTAAAAATCTTTCCGGGATTCAGGATATTTTTCGGATCTACAGCCCTTTTAATCATGCGCATGTATTCCAGTTCGGCCGGTTCCGTGTATTCTTCCATATAATGCAGTTTCTTGGCACCGATGCCATGCTCACCGGATAATCTTCCGCCCAGACTGTAAACGTAGGGATAGGCTTCCCTGTGGAATTTTTCCACATTCTCATTCCATTCTTCTTCCGTCAGATCTTTACGGCACATGCAGACGTGCAGGTTTCCGTCCCCGGCATGACCCAGCACCATGACCTCAAACGGATAATGATCCCCCATGGCTTTCACATGCTCTATAGTTTCCGCCACCTTATGTACAGGAACCACAAAGTCATCTGTAATGGTCACATCAGACAGGATCCGCAAAGATTCCTGACAGCTGCGACGGAGAGTCCACAACCGGTCATCCGCTTCCAGCACTTCCAGTGCTCCCGCTTCTTCGCAGAGCTCACTCAGTTTTTCCAGTCCTGTGTCCAGTTGGTTTTCGTCAAATGTCTCCACCGTAACATAGACAAAGTTGGCAATATCCCGGTGAGGCACGTTCGTCTCACAGAAGGTTGTGGTACTGCGCACGAAACTGTTATCCATAAATTCGATGCTGGTGGGGTTCAGTCCCGCTTTAATGACCGCAGGCACCAGCCGGGCAGCTTTTTCCACGCTGTCGAACATAGCCAATACATCGAAACGGTACGGAGCCAGCGGCTGCAGTTTCAGGGTTACCTGGGTGATGATGCCCAAAGTTCCTTCCGACCCCATAATCAGCTGCTCCAGCGCATAGCCCGTAGTCTTTTTTTTCAGGCAGGCCCCTACGTTCATGATTTCTCCGGCAGGGGTAACAACTTTCATGCCGTACACCTGGTCCCTTGTTACGCCATAGCGGATTGCCTTGATGCCGCCTGCATTGGTGGCCAGATTGCCGCCGATCTGGCAGGTCTCCGCGCTGCTGGGGTCACCGGCATACACCAGATCGTGCTCTTTAGCTGCAGCCTGACATTCTTTCACCAGCGCGCCGGCTTCTGCAACCATATACAGACCTTCTGTATTCACTTCCAAAATACGGTTCATCCGCCCCATCAGAAGAATAATTCCGCCACAGACCGCAATAGCCCCGTCCGAAAGGCTTGTCCCGGCACTACGCACCGTAATGGGAATATTTGCTTCATTGGCAAGCTTCACAATGGCCGCCACTTCTTCCGTTGAACCGGGAGCCACTACCGCTTCCGGTGTATGGAACTTAGCCGGATCCGTCTCTTCATCTGTTTTGTACTGATCCAGCGTATCCGGATCTACATACACATGCTCTTTTCCTGCAATCGCCTGCAGGCCCGCAATAAATTTCTCGTCAACTTTGTTATACATACGTTTCCCCCTCAGATTCTTTCTTCAAAATCATTGACTGCCTGTATCCGGATGATGCAGAACATTAAGAAATGCTTTCTGAATAACGGAAAATATATCTTATATATTATAACATCTTTTTATTCCGATAACCATACGCGTTGCAGCAGTTTGCGTAAAACCTCCGGGTATTCTTCCGTCAGGCTGTGCCGGTTGACCCGTTCCCCAATCTGATGCAAATCTTTACCCCAGGGGCCAAACAAAAAGAACGGAATCTGCAGTCTCGCCAGCGCTTCCATATCAAACCGGTAATCTGTTCCCCACAGCGGCGTATTAGCCTGATACACCGGGCTCTGCACGTTATCGGAAAGTCCGCAGTAACTGCAGTCAGATACCCCCGGGAAATAGCTTTTAATTACAATATCCTGCAAGGCTGACAAGGCTTTCTTATAAATTTCAAATCTTGCACCGTCTCCCATATCTTCACTGCGTACCGCCGGATAATACGGCGGGGCAAAGCCAAATAAGACCACAGGATGATCAAAGTTCAGAAAATCCAGAGTCTGCTGCATCAGCCACAGGGTAACTTCGGGAAACGTTTTGTGTTCCTTTTGCAATAGTACCTTTTTCTTCTGTTCCATTTCCTGCAGGAACTCGTTAAAGCCGCTTTGCCGCTTTGCCTGTTGCCATAAAGTCACCCATGTCATCACTTCAACAGAATGACCCGTGTCTGCCACGGCCCCTTTAATTTTTCCCAGGAAATAGGCCATCACCTGGGCAGGGGTCTTCCGGAACGTGAGTACGTTACAATACCCTGCCGCACGCTGCGGCAGCGAGAAATCATACCCTTCTTTCAAATCCCGGGTATACATCCACACCGGCGGTAGCGAAACTTCATTACCGCAGGTTTCCGCAAAGGTTTCATCACCTTCTGTTGCCGCCACGATGCGGGACAGGATACCTACCGGGTTGACACCTTCCCGGTAGCTCCCCACCTGTACCAGTTTGCCCTGTACCAGCACAACCGGCAGCAACTTGCCGATACTGCCGGAATAAACAATTTGCGTCTTTCCGTCAGCCAGTCTCTGGCTTGGTTCCGAGCAAACTGCCAAACGGTAGTCCAAATGATACCGGTCTTTCAGTTGTTCCAGTAACGGCAGGGACCCCCGCATCCCAACAGAGAACGATTCTTCGTCCGGTACGGAAATAAACAGGAGCGCCCCCTGACCGTCATTCGTTTCCTCTGTATTGCGCAACGCGGCTTCTGCCTGTTTCGCAAGCAACGCCATCTGAACGGCAGTTCCTCCCAGCATATCGCAGCTTCCCCTGCCGAACAGCCACTCCCCGGAAAGCAGATTCGTATGGGCTTCCGCGGAAAGCACCTCTGCGTTCAAACGGGCGGCGATTTCATCAAGATTAAAAGCCCAGGGGGCTGCTTCACCATAAACGTCTGCCGAAACCACATCGTGATGCCCCATGAAAACTACTGCCGGCAAATTTTCAACCTTCAATTTTTCGCAAACGCCAGACGGTTTCACCAGTGCCCAGACAGCACTGCGGTTCAAGGCATCTCCAGGAACCGGAAACGATCCGCATAATTCCGGATATTTCTTAAAATATGGCTGCTTTCGGAAAAAATCCAGCATCCATAGTTCCGCAGCAATCTCTTTTTCCGTATGGGTAATGGCAGCGCAAGCCATCAGGCCCTGCAAAATTTCAATAATTCTATCTTTCATAATTCTGAATCATCTTAATCCCGTAACTTTACAATCGGCTGTTTCTCCCAAGGCAAATATTGGTAAGTCGTGCAGAAAATCCAGGCCTTGTACTGTTCTTCCACATCTTTTGTTTCCTTCGCCTTGTTCACATCCCGGATGCCCGCCGCCGACAGCGGAAAATAATTGTATGCTTCTGCAAACAGGGCACAGGCTTCTGCCGTTTTTCCTTCTTTATGCTTCTGTTCTGCCAGAAAACGCAGGCTGTAGAAAATGTATGGATTCACCGTATCATACAGCGGGTCGGGGATGATGGGATGCGGCGCATGGGACTCCAGTTTTTCATTCTTAACCATCTCTTCCGCTTCAGCTACAGCCGTTTCCGATTTTCCGCTTTCTGCCAGAACGTTCAACCGCCGGTACCAGATATCACCGCGCGCTTCCGTATGAAAACGGTAAGGAAATTTCCGGCAGATTTCAAACGCCCTGTCCAGATACTGCAGAGATGCATCGCCATTTTTTGTCAGCTTCCAGATGATTTCTGAAATATCTCGCAGGCTCAGTACAAAATGCTCCGCTTCGCACATGCCCTGATCCGGATGATCGTTCAAATCCGGCTCTACATCGTTGATGAAGGTGCTCAACACCGTAAGGGCACCTTCTACATCCTTAATGAAATACAGCACCCGGCCTACAATAGCGCGGCACAGCCAGTTATTCTTGTCACTTACAAAACCGGGGGGAACAGGCCATTCCCCGGTTGTACATTTTGTTACATACACTTTCCATTCCTGATTGTCAATATCTCTCATAATGATTCCCCTTTGCTATTCCTGCGATATTCCCACTGTTTAAATCGGTCTTATCCTGCCCATAATTATAACACGGAAACGAGTTAATAAAAATTTACACGCTTGTTTTTGATTTAACCTTCCACATGGGATTTTATAAAATTATAATCTTCCCGCAGCCAGATACATAATCGCGCAATATGCTATGACGAAAAGACATTCCCCAACAGAGCCGGTCTTGAACAGGCGGGGAAATACGGTTGTCCGTTTTGTCGGATACAGAAACGGTACCGGGCCGCATATCGCGTCTTCCAGAATATGGAGTAACGCCCCGGCAAAAAACCAGAAAAAGAACAGCCGCATCATCTGCACGATGCCCGCCTGCCACACCTGCATCCCCGTTACAGAAAGCACATCCGGCGTCCAGAAAAAGGCCATGGCTGCAACATACAGCACGAACCAGTGAGAGTAGGAACGGTGAGAGGACTGCCAGAATAATCCTTCCGACTTGTCAGGAAACAGGCTGCCGAGCATTGCGCTTCCGGCAATGAATACGTTATGTGTCGCCACAAACAACGTTGCGAATGTGACAATGCTATGTGATACACCGGTCAATGAGCATATCCCCCTGTTAAAAAACATCAAACTTATGAAAATAATTGAAACGCCTTGCAAATATTATATAAACAGGTTGCATACAAAAGGATGATGATAATTTTACGTATCAGCTGTTGCGGCATAAAGGCAAATGCCCAATGCCCCAAGGCGATACCGCAGGCAAGACCGGGCAACAGGAATAAACACTCTCCAACTGCTTCACCAATGGGCACCCCTGTAACCCATAAAGCAATCAGCGAACCCAGGTTACTGAAAAAGAAGTATCCTATACATGTAGCCCGGAATACATTCTGAGGCATCGATGTGTAGGCAAAATACAGAATAAGGGGCGGTCCTGCCATGCCGGTCGTCATCGCCATGATACCCGCCAGCATACCTGTGAGAATTGTATTTTTCCTTGTTTCCTCAAAGCGTCTGCGCCTGAATTCCATGGTAACAAGGGTCAGAAGGACGGCAATACTGATTGCTGCCCTTAACCCGCCGCCCGGTAACTGACGGAAAACCGCCACTCCCAGCGGGATGCCGGCCAGGGCACCGCAGAACAGCTCCGCTATCCGCTGCCAGTTTACCTGTTTCCAAAGCAGCAGAAGTTGTACACAGTTTCCACAGCCCGCCAGACAGAACATGATGATGATCGTGAATTTCGGCTCGTAAAAAAACATCAGAAGCGGCGCAGCCACCATGACAAGGCCGAAGCCTGTAATCGATTGGAGAAAAGCCGCAAGGAATACACAAAAAAGCGGGCCTGCATGGGACTGCAGGCCGGAAACATACATTCCGAAATCCAACTCACGTTCTCCCCTCTTGCATTACAGCACTGATAAAACCAATTGCTGTTTATATAACACCATATCTTTCTTTTACTGTAATTACATAATATGTCAATGCTTCAGTCTGATTTTATATATGTTTCTACAAATTAATATAAAAATCCTTTTCCAAACCCGTTAAAAAAAGCAGCGCGGTTTGCATTCGTTTTACAAACCGCGCCTGTGTCCGTAACCATGTACGGAAATGCTGTTTTATACTATCAATAGATTTTTATTGTAATTTTTCCATCAGCATCTTGTTGACCATGCCCGGGTTTGCTTTTCCCTGGGTAGCTTTCATGATTTGTCCTACCAGGAAGCCGAGAGCCTTTTTCTTGCCGGCCCTGAAATCCGCAATGGACTGAGGATTGGCAGCAATCACTTCGTCTACCAGTTTGCCCAGTTCACCTGCATCGCTGACCTGTTCCAGACCCAGCTTCTTCACCAGTACCTGAGGTACTTCATTTTCTTTCAGCATCTCCGCAAAGACCTGCTTGGCCAGTTTGCTGGACAGCACGCCTTTATCAATCAGGTTCACCAGCTCACCCAGATGATCCGGTGTAATCTTGAATTCCGGATCATCGATTTCAATACCTTCCGCGTTCAGATAGCCGGCGACATCCCCAATCAGCCAGTTGGACAGGGCTTTCAGGTTCTTCGTGGCTTTGGTGCCTGCGTCAAAATAATCCGCCACCTTTTTGCTGGCCACGATGATATCCGCGTTGTCTTCCGGAACATCTTCCGCCAACAGCCGTTCCTTACGGGCAGAGGGCAGTTCCGGCAGGGTCGCTTTGATTTCGTCGATCCAGGCCTGATCCAGGTTGACCGGTACCAGGTCCGGTTCCGGGAAGTAACGGTAGTCGTGCGCTTCTTCCTTTGAACGCATGGACAGGGTCACGCCGTTGGCGTCGTCCCAGGTACGGGTTTCCTGTACTACGTGTCCGCCGTCTTCCACAATTTCAATCTGGCGTTCCACTTCGTATTCAATAGCCCGTTCCAGCGCGCGGAAGGAGTTCAGGTTTTTGATTTCGGCACGGGTGCCGAATTCCGTAGCGCCTTCCGGCATAACGGAAATATTGGCATCGCAGCGGAGACTGCCTTCCTGCATTTTGCAGTCGCAGACATCCGTGTATTCCAAAATCGCCTTCAACTGTTCCATGTAAGCACGGGCTTCCGCCGCGCTGCGCATATCCGGTTCGGATACGATTTCAATCAGGGGCACGCCGGCGCGGTTATAGTCAACCGCAGAATAATCAGACGTACTGATGGTCAGGCCGCTGTGTACCAGTTTGCCGGCATCTTCTTCCATATGGATGCGGGTGATGCCGATGCGTTTTTTCTCGCCGTTGACACGGATATCAATGTGGCCGCCCAGACAGATGGGTTCATCCCACTGGGAAATCTGGTAATTCTTCGCCAGGTCGGGATAGAAGTAATTCTTGCGATCCATCTTATTGAACTTCTGAATGTCGCAGTTCAGGGCCAGACCGGCACGGATCGCAAATTCAACGACCCGTTTGTTCAGCACCGGCAGGGCGCCGGGCATGCCCAGGCAGACCGGGCATACATGGGTATTGGGTTCCGCGCCGAATTCCGTGGAGCAGGAGCAGAAAGCTTTGGTTTTTGTTTTTAACTCGGCATGGACTTCCAGACCGATAACAGTAATATAATTTTTCATTATTTGTTACCTCCCAAAGGCGCTGCCGCTTTATGAAATTCCGTTGCCTGCTCAAAGGTGTAAGCGGCACGCAGCAGTGTTTCTTCGTCCAGCGCCTTGCCGATCAGCTGCAGACCTACCGGCATACCGTCCGCAAAGCCGCAGGGAATAGAGATACCGGGCAGGCCGGCCATGTTCACCGGAATTGTAGTTACGTCCAGCATGTAGATTGCCAGGGGATCCATCTTGCCGTCCAGCGGGTACGCCACTACCGGAGATGTCGGGGTCAGCAGCACATCCACTTTCTGGAACACTTCGTCAAAGTCTTTGCGGATCAGGGTACGAACCTGCATGGCTTTCTTATAATAAGCATCATAATAACCGGAACTCAGCACATACGTGCCCAGCATGATGCGGCGTTTAACCTCGCTGCCAAAGCCTTCCGTACGGCTCAGCTTTGTCATTTCCGGCGCGCTCTTGGCCTCTTTGTTACGATAGCCGTAACGCACGCCGTCATAACGGGCCAGATTGGCGGAAGCTTCTGCCGGGGCGATGATGTAATACGTGATTACGGCATATTCCGTATGGGGCAGGGAAACATCCACGATTTCCGCGCCCAGCTCTTTGTATTTTTCCACGGCCAGCATAATCTGCTCTTTGACTTTGGCATTAATGCCTTCTCCAAAGTATTCTTTCGGCAGGCCGATGCGCAGGCCTTTCACATCCTGCCGCAGGGCTTTTGTGAAATCAGGCACATCCACCGGCAGGGAGGTGGAGTCATGGGCATCCACGCCGCAGATGGTGTTCAATACGATCGCAGCATCGGTTACGTCACGGGTGATAGGCCCGATCTGGTCCAATGAAGATGCGAATGCAACGCAGCCATAACGGGACACACGGCCGTAAGTCGGTTTAATACCAACCACGCCGTTGAAGGATGCTGGCTGGCGGATGGATCCGCCGGTATCGGAGCCCAGGGACCAGATGGCTTCTCCGGCCGCAATAGCCGCTGCGCTGCCGCCGGAGGAACCGCCGGGTACGCAGTCCAGATTCCAGGCGTTATGGGTCTTTTTCATGTAAGAAGTTTCTGTGGTGGAACCCATGGCGAATTCGTCCATGTTGGTCTTGCCCAAGAAAATAGTTTCATCTTTACGCAGGTTAGCAATGACATGAGCGTCATACACCGGGATAAAATTATCCAGAATATGGGATGAGCAGGTAGTGCGCAGCCCTTTGGTACTGATATTGTCTTTAATGGCGCCCGGAATGCCGGCCAGCGGTTTGACGGTTTCGCCGGCGGCGATCATAGCGTCCACTTTGGCTGCCTGGGCCAGTGCATTCTCTTTGTCCAACGTCACATAGGCGCCGACTTTGTCTTCCACTTCCTCAATGCGGTCATATACCGCTTTAGTCAGCTCCACCGAGCTGAGCTGTTTATTCTGCAGTTGCTCATGCAGTTCATGAACGGTGCTTTCGTATAACTTCACAGTCCTTGCCTCCCTTACTCGATCACACGCGGAACTTTAAATCCGTCATTATGTACCGCCGGCGCATTTTTCAGCGCATCTTCGTGGGCCACGCCTTCCTGCGGCACATCTTCCCGAAGCACATTGTACAGGGGCAGGATACTGAAGGTCGGTTCGATACCGGTGGTATCAACTTTTTCCAAAATATCCGCATAGTTCAGAATCTGGTTGAACTGTTCTGTAAACTTGGGCATTTCCTCATCTGAAATTTCCAGTCGGGAAAGAGCAGCGATGTATTTCACATCTTTTTCTGTTACTTTCATGTTTTCACCATCCTGTTATTCATTAAACGTTAAGTCTGAAAAAACATACATGTTATTATATCACAATTTGTATATAAGAGGAAAGATAAGTCTTCTTTTTCACAGATTTATTTCAGATGTTATCTTTCTGTCTGTTCATAAGCCGGCAGACTCATTCTTTCTTTTGCTCTTCAAAGCCGGCATCAGGATATTGTTCCTGCACCAGCTTACGCAATTCTTCTTTTATGACCGGATATTCTTTTCCCGTATCCCTGCTGATTTCTGTTCCGTCCGGGAAATGCAGGCGGCCGGTCGCTTTGCTCAATATAAGGCTCAACTGCATCATCCGGTTCAGCTGCAGTGTATCGTTTTCCAGCTGTCCCGTAAAACTCATTTCCGCTCCCCTCTGCCAAATGAACACTTTTTGGGGGGAAACCGGTTTTCCTTCCTCCTTCTTCGGCTGGAAATTCTCAGCCGTAGCATGGACATGGTATCGTTCGTTATCTGCCGGTTCAATGTTGACCCGCAGCAAAGCTTTTCCCATGCCCGGTACCTTTACAAGGCCAATCCAGTTTCCGGTAAACGGATCTTCGACTACTGTCTTAAAGAAGCCACAGCCGGTAACTCCCATAACAAGAATCAAACACACAGCTATCCAATTCACAATTTTCTTCACGAGTTTTCTTCCTCCAGGTCAGCAAACAGATTTCCTTCTTCCTCTTCCGGGAGATTCTCTTTTTGTCCGGAAAGATTCATTTTCTTAAGACTTGCATTCTTTTGCTGTGGTCCGCCAGGAACTGCTTCTGTAATTATTTCCTGAAAAGCAGCGGGGTCTGCAATTTCTCCGTCAGCCGTTTCAGAATTACCGCGCAACAGTCGCAGGAATTCTGCTTCATCGATTACCGTGACACCCAAAGAGCGGGCTTTTTCCAATTTGCTCCCCGCTTCGGCGCCGGCAATCACAAAATCCGTTTTTTTACTTACGCTGCCGCTGACCTTCGCGCCCGCATCCTGCGCCATGGTCTGGGCCGTAGCCCGGTCCAGCGTGGGCATGGTACCGGTAAATACCAGAGTCTTGCCGTAAAAAGGATGGCTTTCATTGACAGCCTGAGCCTGCATCTCCATATCCAGCCCGGCCTTTTTCAGACGGTCAACCAGTTCCCGGTTCAGCGGATTGGCAAACCAGGTCACCACGCTTTCCGCAATCACGGCACCGATGTCTTTGATGCCAGCCAATTCTTCCGCAGAGGCTTCCATCAATGCATCCATGGTTTTATACTGCAGGGCCAAAAGGCGACCGCCTTTTGCACCGATGTGACGGATTCCCAGCGCGAAAAGGAGTTTATCCAGTCCCTGCTGCTTGCTCTTTTCAATAGCCTTCAGCAGATTGTCCGCCGATTTCTTCCCCATCCGTTCCAGCATCAGCAGTTGCTCTTCTTTCAGTTCGTACAGATCTGCAGGCGTTTTCACCAGTCCTGCATCCAAAAGCTGGTTGATTACCGCGGGACCGCAGCCTTCAATATCCATGGCATCCCGGGACGCAAAATGAATCAGCCCTTCCCGTCCCAGCGCGGGGCAATGGGGATTGGTACAGCGGTAAGCCGCTTCCCCTTCTTTGCGGGCCACTGCCCAGCCGCACTCCGGGCACTCCTTCGGCATGACAAAAGGCACCGCTGATTCCGGTCGCAGTTCTTTTACAACGGAAAGCACCTCAGGAATAATTTCCGCCGCTTTGTTGATGATGACCGTATCGCCGATACGGATATCTTTTTCCAGAATAAAATCTTCATTGTGGAGGGTAGCGCGGCTTACGGTACTGCCGGATAACTTCACGGGGGTCAGCACCGCAGCCGGTGTCAGCACGCCCGTTCGCCCCACCTGGATCACGATATCTTCCAATCTTGTCCGGGCCTGTTCCGGCGGATATTTATAGGCAATTGCCCAGCGGGGATCCTTTCCCGTGGCGCCCAACAGTTTCTGCTGCCACACCGCGTTGACCTTAGCCACTGCGCCATCCGTATCGTAAGCCAGTTCTCGGCGCCGTTGGTCATGTTCTTCAATGAACTGTAGTATTTCTTCTTTTGTATGTGCCACACACCAGTGTTCCGGCGTGGAAAAACCGTATTTTTCCAGACTGTGCAGACACTCTTCCTGGGTTTCCGGTTCCTCCGGCCCTTTCAGATAATAGGCAAAAAAGCTGAGGGAACGCCGGGCCGTAACGGCAGGATCCAGCTGCCGCAGGCTGCCCGCCGCCGCATTCCGCGGATTGGCGAATTCCGCTTCCCCGGCTTCTACCCGTTCTTCGTTCAGACGCAGGAATGCTTCCCGGGACATATACACCTCTCCCCGTACATCCAGCAATTCCGGTACTTCTTCCCCGGCAGGAATACGCAGGCGCTGGGGAATACTTTTTATGGTACGAACATTTGTCGTTACGTTTTCGCCCACTTCCCCGTCACCCCGGGTCGCAGCCCGGACCAGCCAGCCGTTTTCATAAATCAAGCTGCAGGCCAGCCCGTCAATCTTAGGTTCCAGCACATAACTGACTTCGGTACCGGCAGGCAGGGCGTTCCGTACCCGCTGGTCGAAATCCCCCATCTCCTCCGCGTTATACACATTGCCAAGGCTCAGCATGGGCACCATGTGTTTCACCTGGGTGAAGCCCGGCGCTACGTATCCGCCGGGGCGCCGCGTGGGGGAGTCCGGCGGCACTTCATCCGGGTACAGCGCTTCGATGGAACGGAGCCGGTTGGTCAGCGCGTCATATTCTGCGTCACTGATTTCCGGCGTATCCAGCACATAGTACTGGTATTCATGGTGCCGGATCTGCATACGCAGCCCATCCGCTTCCCGCAACAGTGCTTCTTTTGTTTCGCCGTCTTTCAATACAGCAGCCTGATACTGTATCGTTTCTTTTTCTTCCATAAAAACTACCTCTCGACGTCTGTTAAAGCTTCTTCAGCATGGCGTATTTTGTCAGCAGACTGCGGATTCCAGCTCCTGCAAACGCAACCTTTACTTCCTGCCCGTCCGGCGAGTTTTTCACGCTGACGATGGTTCCCTCTCCCCATTTTTTATGGCTGACACGGTCGCCGATCGCAAAGTCCGTTACATCATCCGCAGGTTTTTCCGGCACATAATTTGTATGGACCTTACTGAATAACCCGCTGGTCTTTTTGCTCTCTTCCTTAAACCGTTCGCTGAGGGACGCGCTCACCCGGCTGTCAGGAACCGTTCGTTTTCCCCGGCCTCCGCCGATGATGGCGCCGCCTTCATCGTCATAACCGCCGCGGTAATAAGCGCCCTGCCCATATCCGCTGCGTCCGTTCTGGCGGTAATTGCCGGAACCGGCATTCGAATAGCCGCCCTGTCCGTAACCGCGGCTCTTATATCCGTCCGTATTTCGATACCCCGTATTTACCAGCGATGGCCTGTTATACTCATGTACAAGTTTTTCCGGAATCTCTTCCAGAAAGCGGGAGGGTGCGGAATAATTCGTCTGTCCGTAGATGGTGCGTGTCTTAGCGCTGGTCAGGTACAGTATCTGCTTGGCACGGGTGATGCCCACATAACAAAGCCGACGCTCCTCTTCCATCTGTTCATCGTCCATTAGGCTGCGGGAATGGGGGAAGAGCCCTTCTTCCATCCCGGCCAGAAAGACTACCGGAAACTCCAGCCCTTTGGCGGAATGAAGCGTCATCAAGGTAAATTTATCGTTATCCAACTGGGCATCGTCAATGTCGGAAACCAGCGCTACGTGTTCCAGGAAACGGGCCAGGGTTTTCTCATCCCCTTCATCCTTCAGAAAATCCTGCGCCACGCTGATCAGTTCCTGCAGGTTCTCCGCCCGGCTGTCCGACTGGGGTGTCCGTTCCGCCTGCAATTCTTCCAGATAACCTGTTTTGTGTATCACGTCATCAATTAACTGTTCTACCGGAAACGTGTCCACCTCTGCGATTAAGTCAAAGATGAGGCTGCTCATTTCTTCCAGTTTGGCAATAAAACGGGGGCTCAATCCCGGCACCGCAGCCGCGTTGGTAATTACCTCAAACAACGATATCCCCTGCGCGTTGGCATAATCCTGCAGTTTATTGATTGTCGCCTGTCCGATGCCCCGCTTGGGCACATTAATAATCCGTTGCAGGCTCAGCGTATCATAAGGATTGTACAGCAGCTTCAGGTAGGCCATCACGTCCCGGATTTCTTTCCGGTCATAGAACTTCACGCCGCCTACCATACTGTAGCTGATTCCACTTTTGATCAGAATTTCTTCAAATACACGGGACTGGGTGTTGGTACGGTACAGCACTGCCATGTCGCCATAGGAGAAACGGCCGTTGCGAATCAGCATCTGGGCCTGCTCCACCACGAAGCGGGCTTCGTCCCTCTCGTCCATGGCATTGTAATAAGTGATTGCCGCACCTGTCGGGTTTTTCGTCCACAACTTTTTCGGCTTCCGCCCCGTGTTGTTTTCGATTACCGCATTAGCCGCATCCAATATTACCATAGTGGAACGGTAATTCTGTTCCAGCTTCAGCAGTTTTGCTTTGGGATAGTCCTTTTCAAAATCCAGGATGTTGCGGATGTCCGCGCCCCGCCAGCCGTAAATGCTCTGATCAGCGTCACCTACCACGCACAGGTTCCCCTCATCTCCTGCCAGGAAACGTGTCAGCAGGTACTGGGTCCGGTTAGTATCCTGGTATTCGTCGATCATAATATAGCTGAAACGCTGCTGGTATTTTTCCCGCACCTCCGGAAACTCTGCCAGTATCTTTACCGTTAGCATCAGCAGGTCATCAAAGTCCATGGCATTGTTAGCCAGCAACCGTTTCTCGTATAATTCGTAAACCTCCGCTGCCTTCTGCTCAAAAAAATCTCCCGCCAGTTTTGCAAAAGCCGACGCATTCTGCATCTGGTTCTTGGCGTTGGAAATCGCATTCTGCAGGGCGGCAGGCGGAAATCGTTTTTCATCCAGGTTCATATCCTTCAGAATGGATTTCAATAAATTCTTCTGGTCTGCCGCGTCGTAAATGGCGAAATTACTTTTGTGGGTTCCCAACACTTCGATTTCCCGGCGCAGGAAGCGGGCACAGAAAGCATGGAAGGTATACAGCCACACGTCCTTCGCCGCAGGTCCCACCATGGCGTCTACCCTGTCACGCATCTCTTTAGCCGCTTTGTTTGTAAAGGTAATCGCCAGAATTTTATAAGGTGACACACCCAGTTCCAGCAGGTGCGCAATGCGGCAGGTCAGCACCTTGGTTTTGCCGCTGCCGGCCCCCGCCAGAATCAGCATGGGTCCGTTTATATGTTGCACCGCAGCCTGCTGCTGCGGATTCAGATTTGCAAGAGTATCCATCAGTCCTCCAAAAATTCTATGAAAAACAAAAACTTGTGAACATTATATTTTATTCTTAAAAAATGCTCTTTCGATGCGTATACAAAGCTTTATAAAGCAGTAACCCCAAAACACCGCAGGATATCATTTCTCCAATGCCAACGGTCCCCATCATCAGTGGGATTGGCAACGGCACGCCATAGGCATAACGAAGCACAAACGGAACAATAAGCATATTCGCGATAATCGGAGGGATGACAGCCAGAACAGGATTTTTGTCCCGTAACATTCGGGTCCCCACTGCCCCGATCAGTGTGGCTAATGATCCAAACACCACGTCAGCAGCCACCGCCCCGCCTAAAATATTAGCAAGCAGGCAGCCAACAGCAAGTCCGGGAAGCGCCGCCGGAGTAAATATGGGCAGTATTGTCAGGGATTCTGATATCCTGACCTGGATTTCCTTAAAGGAAAACGGTGCAAAAGCAACCGTCAGTACCACGTATGCCGCCGCGATCATCGCTCCTTGTGCAATAAAAAAGACGACTCCTTATGATTCATGGCAACTCATGCTCCCATAGCGTACGTTTACCTCATATCGATTCAAAAATTCCGGGTACTGAAATATTATACCATAAACATAACGCGTACAGAATATAAAAAAGAGACAGAAGCCAAAGCCTCTGCCTCTTCTTTGCAACTATTAAAGTTTTACCGGATCCGGCGTTAATCAGGCTTCCGTAGCAGACTTAGCCGCTTCTTCCGCTTCCAGGATTGGCTGGAACCGTTCCACTTCGGATTTCAGAACGTCAGCCAGCATAATCATACAGATTAAGTTGGGAATCGCCATCAGGGCATTGAAAATATCGGCCAGGTTCCACACCAGTTCCAGGGTCTGGGTCGCGCCTATATAAGCGGTCAGGGAGAACAGCACGCGGTAGATGATGTTTAATTTATGGTCGCCTACCAGATATTCGAACGCTTTCTCACCGTGATATTCCCAGCCGAGAATCGTAGAGTACGCAAACAGCAGGATGCCGATGGAAACGATATATGCGCCTGCAGGGCCAACAAACCGTTCAAAAGCCGCGATGGTCAGGGCGATGCCTTTCAGCGGGGTACCATCTGCCGCCGTAGCGCCCAGAACGCCGGAGGAAGCAATGACCAGTCCGGTAATGGAGCAGACAACAATGGTATCGAAGAACGTGCCTGTCATGTTGATGTAACCCTGGCGGACCGGGTCGTCCGTATGGGCCGCCGCCGCGGTGATAGCCGCAGAACCCATGCCGGCTTCATTGGAGAAACAGCCGCGGGCTACGCCGAAGCGGACCGCATTCATAACGCTGACAGTAATCGTGCCCAGCACACCGCCGCCTACTGCATCAGGGCTGAATGCCATCACGAAAATCTGATAAAGACCATGAGGAATCGCGGAGAGGTTCCCCAGGATGCCCGCCAGACCGGCAACAACATACAGAACCGCCATAGAGGGAACCAGTACGGAAGATACTTTGGCAATCGTCTGAATGCCGCCCAGAATAATGATCAGGGACAGAATCGTCAGACCGACACCGGTTACTGCGATGGGGATTTCAAAAGTCTGTTCCAGGGCGGAAGAAATGGAGTTCGCCTGGGTCAGGTTGCCGATACCGAAAGACGCAAGCACGGTGAACAGCGCAAACAGGAAACCGAGAGTTTTACCCAGAGATTTATTTTTCAGGGCATTCTTCATGGTGAACATGGGACCGCCGGCCATTTCGCCCTTGGCATTCACTTCACGGTATTTAACCGCCAGCATACATTCCGCAAACTTGCTGGTAAGACCGAAGCAGGCAGAGATCCACATCCAGACAAGGGCGCCGGGGCCGCCGGAGAACATGGCCGTCGCCACACCGACGATGTTACCGGTACCTATAGTAGCGGCCAGCGCCGTCATCAGGGTTGAGAACGGGGAAACATCGCCATGCCCGCGTTTCGTGGTACGGGCATCTTTGCCCAACACGCTCTTCAAAGCGTAGGGCAGGTTCCGCCAGGTGCGGAAGTTCAGCTTAAAGGTCAGGTACACGCCGGTACCTACCAGCAGGACCAGCATCGCCGGACCCCACACAAAACTGTCTATTGCGTCAACTGTTGCATTAATAGCTTTCCAATCCATAAAAATTCCTTCTTCCTTTTTATAATTACCGGAATTGTTTCCGGTCCTTGCCAAATCTGGCGCTGCGCTTAACGCACGGTTACTGCTGTATTACCCTGTATCACCTCTGATTCTGAATTCCCCCATTTGGACCTCCCTATATTGAAACTGCAAACTAAAACCGGCCTCCGGAAATTCACTCCCTGTAGGCCGGTCAACAATCACAATATGCAAAATATATATGTCACATTATTGCTCAAGCGGGATTACCGCCTGTTCCGACCCTGTCCTTTTGCCTGAGAGATTAGGGCTGTGCCCTTGCACCTTCGGCTCTCAATTAAATGAGTATCTCCAGAGTTGTGTCCGCATGCGGTTTCGTGTTCACCGGAACGCCTGAGAGTGCTACTCCTTCGGCATGCCTGACCTTTTGGCCCTGCATTCTTCCGCATGTTTCATCCACCCGATATTCAGTTTTACAATTTCAATTATATATTTGAGCCTATTTTAAACAATCAGGCTCAAAAAATCAATAGATTTTTTTATGTATACTTGTATACATAACCTTCTGAGCGCTTTTACCAGGATAAAACTTCCACGCCGGCATCCGTCACCAGCACCGTATACTCCCATTGGGCGGAGAGGCTGCCGTCTTCCGTGTAAACTGTCCATTCATCTTTTTCGTCAATAAAAATATTTTTCCTGCCGGTATTGATCATGGGTTCAATGGTGAAAATCATGCCGGGCACCAGCAGCATACCCGTTCCTTTTCTCCCCACATGGGCAACAAAGGGATCCTCATGAAATTCTACGCCCACGCCGTGGCCGCCGAACTCTTCCACCACACTGTAGCCGTGTTTGTGCGCCAGCTGGGAAACCGCCGCGCCTACATCTCCCAGATGTCCCCAGGGCTTAACCGCTGCCACACCCCGCTTCAGACACTCTTTGGTAATCGCCACCAGGTCTTTGGCTTTTTTGTCCACGCGCCCGATTTCAAACATGCGGGAAGCATCGCCGTAATAATTATTCAAAATCGTAGAAACATCGATATTTACGATATCACCGGAACGAAGTGCCACTTTCTCCGAAGGAATGCCGTGACACACCACATCGTTTATGGACGTGCACACGCTTTTGGGAAAACCGCAGAAATTCAGTGGTGCCGGGATGCCCCCATGGGCAACCGTGAAATCATACACAATCCGGTCGATTTCTTCCGTCGTCATACCTTTTCTGATATGCTTCGCCACCTCGTCCAGCACAGCGGTATTTAATTTGCACGCTTCCCGGATTCCGGCAATCTGTTCCGGCGTCTTGATCATCTGGCGGGTAGGCACCTCTTCCCCCGCTAACTGATGCATACGGATCTCGTCTTCTATCTCTTTATGGCAATCTTCATAAGGCTTGCCGCTGCCACACCAGCACAATATTTCGCTCATTGTAACCTCCAATACTGTTTGCACTTGTTTTCTGCTTTCGTTTCAACAGAAAATGTAAAGTCAAAACCTAAACAGCGCGAACTAACATAAATAATAAATAATTATATCATTCTTTGGCAAAATATGATAGAATACAATGACATTAAAATCAAGCAATTATTTATGGAGGTTTTTCTTTTTATGGACATCAGCCAGATTCCCTATTATTTCAGCGAATACATTATGCATTTCGACAAATACATTCCCCTGGTCATGGCCTCTTACGGTTCCCTGATTTATTTTATCCTGTTTATGATTATTTTCTGCGAAACGGGATTGGTTGTTACACCTTTTCTTCCGGGTGATTCCCTGCTCTTTGCCTGCGGTGCCCTGTCCGCTACCGCCAACAGTCTGCACTTCGGAACATTGTTTGCAATCTGTCTGGCAGCGGCGATTTTAGGCGATACCAGTAATTACTGGATAGGGGAAAAGTTTGGCAAGAGACTACTGGAAAGCCATAATCGCCTGATCAAGCCGGAACATGTGGAAAAGGCGCAGAAGTTTTATGAAAAACATGGCCACAAGGCCATCTTCCTGTGCCGCTTCGTTCCCATCGTCCGCACCTTTGCTCCCTTTGTGGCCGGCATCGGTACCATGCATTACAGCACATTCCTCCGTTACAACGTAATCGGCGGCCTGGTCTGGGTAGGTCTGTTCACTGGTGCAGGGTATTTCTTCGGCAACATTCCTTTCGTGAAGGAAAACTTCTCCCACGTGGCGTTAGGCATCATCATTGTATCCGTACTGCCTATCGTTTACGAATTTGCTAAAGCAAAAATGGGAAAAGAATAAAAAGATAATACAAAAGTCCGGAACCATTGCCTGCCAAAAACAGGAAAATGGCTCCGGACTTTTAATTTTTGGAACACTTACTAAATGAATTTGCACGAAGTTTGGGAGCACTAACGAATAACCGGCAGTTCTTTTTATTCTGCTTTCAACTCAGCAATCAGCTTCTCCGCTTTCTCTTTCCAGTCATCCGCATAAGGCGCGCCGCCCTGTGCGGATTCTTTTTTGCCGCCGCCTCTGCCGCCGAAAATCTCATTGGCTTTGGCAATGATGGCCTTGCAGTCACCTGCCGCGCCGTCTCCCAGGCCAAACATGTAATTGACGCGTTCCCCGTTGTGATATATCACTGCCACCACCGTGTTGGGAACATCCGTCAGCTTCCCGAACAACGTTTTTGCGTCTTTCGGCTCGTATCCGTCCTTGACCGCGGCTGCGATTTTGCATCCTGCGGAATTGACCGGGGCTTCTTCCAGAATCGTTATGATTTCCGCTTCCTGAATCTGCTTTACGGCAGCCCGCAGCTTTTCCTTCAGTTCTGAAATCTCATCCTCCAGCCGTTCAATTCCTTCACAGACTTTTTCTTCTTTCGTGCTCAGCATATTTGCGGCTTCCTGGATATACCGCATCTTTTTCCGGGCATCTTCCAGCGCCCAGCGCCCGCAGAGAAACTCCACCCGGGTCCCGCCCTTATGCTTTTCAATCTTCGTTATTTTGACCAGCCCTACCACGCCGGTTGATGTGGGATGGGTGCCGCAGCAGGTGCAGACATCCCCGTCCTGTACTGCCACCACCCGCAGGATACCGGTCAGTTTCTCATTCTTCTTCCGCATGGGAAGATGCTCCAGTTCCGTATGGGGCAGATAGGAAACCGTTACGGGACGGTCTTCCCAGATATGCCGGTTAGCCAGGTCTTCCGCCTGAAAGGCTTCTTCCAGGGTTACTTCTTTATCCAGGTCAATCGTCACCAGGCGCTCGTTCATGTGGAATCCTACATTATTGGCACCAAACAGTTTGAAGAACGCGTAGGAAAGGATGTGCTCTCCGCAATGCTGCTGCATGTGGTCCAGCCGGTCCGTCCAGTTCACCTGCACCGTAACCTTGCTGCCCACAGGAAACTCAGCTGCGCACTCATGGATAATTTTTTCCTTCGTTTCCCGCACATGCTTCACCGCAGCTCCGTTGATCGTGCCCGTATCACTGAGCTGTCCGCCCCCTTCCGGGAACAGTACCGTCCGATCCAACACAACCGCATACCCCTGGGGCGCCTGCTCGCATTCCAGCACCGTCGCTTCACAGGTTTTTAAATTGGAATCTCTTTCAAACAGTTTTTCCGTCATAATGCGCATTTCTCTCCACTTTTTATACCGGCAAGAACTTCTTCCAGAACGGATAAGTACTCAATACCACAACAATTACTAATACCACGAAATCAGTCAGCGTGAGCTCTTCCTTGGGCATATTTTTATATGTGTTGGCACCAAAGCCCCGCAGTTCCATGGATAGGGCCAGGGTTTCCGATTTGGCCACAGCGCGCATGACCAAAGGACGGATCACCACCACATAGGACAGCAGGCGTTTCAGCGCGTTGCCCCGGTTGGAATAGCCCCGGCAGGACTGGGCGTCCAGGGTAATGGAACTTTCCTCCAGAAAGTTTGGAACAAAACGCAAGGCCGCCGTCAGCATGAACGCATATTCCACCGGCAGATGGAAACGGTCCACTAATGCTTTGGCAATGCTCTGGATGCGCGTCGTCGCCAGCATGCACAAAAAGGCAAGGGTCATGACCAGCATGCGCAGGCCGCCGAACAGGGAAACGTCAAGCGGCGAGCCAAACAACAGCTGCAGGAGGACCATCATGCCGGTAAACACAGCTAACCCGCCAATGGCTGCCAGCATGGTCTTGCTGCGTTTAAAATACAACAGAAGTACTAACTGTAACACAAGAATCGTCGCTACGGCTTCCAGCGGCAGAATAAACACCCAGGCTGTAACCGCCAGCGTTACGATAATCCAGGTAAAGGCGTTCAGTTTCATATAGCAGCGCCCCCTTTCCGGACTTCCTCGCAAAATTCTTCACAGGATGCGGCAGAAACCCCCAGACGGGAAGCCAGTTCGGAAACAGTAGGACGTCGCAGGCCCCAGCGTTCCACCGGCTGATTTCCCTCGAACAGCTCTTCCGGAGTGCCGCTGAATACCAGACGGCCATCTGTCAGGACAATAGCCCTTCTGGCATATTTCCGCACCACGTTCATGTCATGGGTGATGAGGATAATGGTTGTTCCCTTTTCTTCGTTTAATGCTTTCAGATATTCCATCATGGCCGCCTGTTCCGCCGCGTCCTGACCATTAGTGATCTCGTCCAGGATCAGCATGCGGGGGTTCAGCGCCAAAGCAGCCGCCACCCCCAGCCGCCGCTTCTGTCCGAAAGAAAGGATACGGGGATACTTTGCTTCCAGTTCTTTCAGGCCCATGGCCTGCAATGCGGCTTTCACATTTGTTTTGATGTTTTCTTCCGGCAGCTTCTTGACCCGGGGACCATAGGCAACTTCTTCATATACCGTATCCGCCAGAATCTGCAGGTCCGGGTTCTGGAACACGTAACCGACTTTATCCGCCAGATCGGCCGGTTCATAATTGATAATATCTTCCCCATCAACAAGGATCTGTCCGCTACGGGGATGATCCAAAGCCATGAACAGACGGGAAAGAGTGGTTTTGCCGCTGCCATTGTGACCCAGCAGCGCCACAAACTCCCCGTCTTCGATTTTGCAGTTGATATCGAACAGCACCGGAATGCCGCGGCGATAGGCAAAGTTGATCTCTTTTGCTTCAATCATGCCCTCACCCCTCTTCCAAAACCTTTAGACTGCAGCTCTTTCACTGCTTCCTCAGCAGATCTCCACAAGTTGAACTTCTGCGCCGTTCCCTTTTCCAGATTACATTTGATTTGCCACAGGTCCGGCAGCAGCGCACGCAGTTCTTCGTCTTCATAAATATGGGGCACCACGTCCTCACAATGCCCCTGCGCTGCAATTTCCCCATTTTTTACGGCAATCAGATCCGTCATATAGGGCAGCACAAATTCAAGCCGGTGCTCTACCACGATAAACGTGGTCCCATGCTCTTTGTGGATTTTGTCCAATAACTTATACAGGCTCTCGCCCCCGTCCGGATCCATGGCGCTGACCGGTTCGTCCAGCACGATAATTTCCGGATGCACTGCCAGCAACGAAGCCAGCGCCAGGCGCTGCCGCTGTCCGCCGGACAGTTCGTCCAGCTGATAGCTTTCCCGTCCCGGCAGGCCTACATCTTCCAGCGCCAGGCGGGTCCGTTCTTCCGCTTCCTCCGGCGGGAAACCGTGATTCAGCAGACTGAATGCCACTTCTTCCCCTGCCGTCAGGGAAACCAGCTGGCTTTCATAATCTTCCAACATCAGACCTACCTTCATGGCCAGATCAGAAACCTTTTTTCCCTTTGTCGATTCCCCCAGCACTTTAATCTCACCGGCATAATCGCCGCCGGAGTAAAACGGAACGATACCTGTCATGGCTTTGCATAACGTAGTTTTCCCCGCGCCGCTGGGACCGATGATTACGGTAAAAGAGCCTTTTTCAATTTCAATATTCACATTTTTCAGCACCAGATCAGAGCGGAGATAGTTAAAATAAAAATCGGAAACAGAAATCACGGAATTCATTTATCTTCGCCCCCTTCCTGCGCGTAAAACAGTTTCTTTACAGGACGGAACAGACCGAACGTAATTAGGCCGTTAAGCACGCCGACTACTGCCACTACCGGCAGCATGGCAAAAATCCACACCTTCAGCGGCAGGCCCAGCACCAGTTTTAAAATAAAAGTAAATACACCGCCGGACACAAAGGTGGAAGCAAAACCGGTGATAAAGGGAGTAAGCCGCCAGTCTCCCATATGGCAGGCCACAAAGGCCTTTACCAACAGGCAACAGGTGGTAGCCCCGCTCAGCTCACTGGCAATATTCCCCAGCGGGAATGCCGACTTGGACGAAGGAATCAGCGTCAGGCCGGCAACAAACCCGATACCGATGGCCCGCTTCAGGGGAGGCCGGGTCAGGTTGATAACGATGGAATACATGGCGATGGTCCAGTTGGGAGTAACACCGCCCACGTTGGGACTCACCGTATGCAGAATGATACCGATGGCAAACAGCATGGCCGTAATCGCCACCCAGCGATAACCCTCCTGATTCGCTTCCACATGCGTCAGGGCGGGCGTCGCATTGTATTCTTTTCCAGTCTCAGGGGTATTCATAGTATCTTCCATAAAAGCGCTCCCTTCTCTTGCAATAATTCAACACTGCAACGTTGTTACGTCTTGTACGTGCTGAAATTACCCATTAGCATTTAATAATTAACAGGATCAAAGCCTTTTCCGATATCAGAAAAGATGGTTACATTATATATCAGAACCGTAATTATCACAACAGTAATCCAATCGGTCTTTAATTAATTTTTGGAAAACCGGGTGTTCTGTAGTATAATTTAGTATAAGCAATTGCATTAGCCAGATATGTTAGAAAAAGGAGCCTGTATGTTATACAACCTGCTTCGGGATATTATTGTCCTCAGCCTGACGTTTATTGTGAACTTCCTGATCGTCTCCACGTTCTGGGGGCTGGTGGAGGTGTTCAGCCCTATCCGCTGGCAATGGCTGCATAAGGGAATGAACTATTTTAGTATTCCCTTTACGGAAACAAATGTAATTCTCGTTTTATCCGCCCTGACCCTGCTGATCCCCTGCCTGCTGTACCGTACCCGGCTCATGCAGCGCTATCTCTGCTGGTCTATGAACTGTCAGGCTCCCACCGGCGTCGCCGGAGAACAGCTGAAGCAGGCCATGTCCATCGTCTGCCGGAAGGCCGGGCTGGATATGGATGATTATAATTTATACATATGTAACGCAAAAATGCTGAATGCGTTCGCAGTCGGCAGCAATAATATCGCGGTCACGCTGCCTCTGTTAACGAATATGAGGGTAAATGAAATTGCCGGTATCCTGGCTCATGAAATGGGACACATCCAGAACCGGGACACCAACATTGCCCTGTTGAACAGTACCATGAGTTCTTTTGGAAATCTGGTCGTACGAATTTACAGCTTCATCACGCTGGCTCTTCAAATCATCAGTTTCATCCCCGTCATCGGCTGGATTACCGCCATCATTTCCTGGTTCTTCCTCATCCAGATCTGGCTGTTCCAGTTCCTGATGCAGCTGCCCCTGCATCTTATCACCATGTTCAGTTCCCGTCAGGACGAGTATGAAGCAGACCTGTATGCCTGTAAAATCGGGCTGGGCGCAGAACTGTACAACGGTCTTCTCCTTATCAGCCAGGGAGAGTCCCAGATGAGTTTCGCCACCCGCATCTTATCCAGCCATCCCGCCACCGGAAAGCGGCTGGAACGGATCAAGAACTATGTGAACGCAAACTATATATGGCGTAAAAAATCTAACTGCCTGTGACATGAAAATAACCATGTCACAGGCAGTTTTTTTTATTCTGCCGTATCTTTAATTATTTCCGGCTCCTCACATATTTTGCCGCCGCCAGCCCTGCCACAGCGCCTTCATAGGCAGCCTTTACCACCTGCAGCAGGCCGCCGGTACAGTCGCCGGCCGCATAGAGTCCGGGCACATTGGTAGCCATCTCTCCGTCAACAACAATACGGTTGTTATCCGTAGCGGCTCCGATTTTACGGGCCAGGTCTACACTGCCTGCAGTACCCAGCGCAACAAACAGGCCCTGCGCCGGAGTAACGGTTCCGTCTTCGGTTCGCAGTCCGCTTACACGTTCCATCCCATTTGTGTTTTCCGCTTCCACGGCAATAATTTTATCCTTGTGTACCTCTATGGTATCCGGTATTTTCACTGTCGGTTCTTTTCCGTTGGTGAACAGCATCACCCTGCTGGCATGGGGCAGTAAAATTTCCGCTTCGTGCAGGGCGTAGTCCCCTTCACCTAACACTGCCACGGTTTTTTGACGGTAGAAGAACGCATCGCAGATAGCGCAGTAACTCACACCTTTTCCTTCTAATTCTTTCAGTCCCGGAATCTTCGGCGCCAGCCGTGTGCTTCCTGCTGTGAGCACTACTGCTTTTGCTTCGCAGGTACGCCCCGGCGTCTGTACAACAAGCCCGGTAAAATCGTCGTTCATGGCAAGGCCCACCACTTCATCTTCGATAAAGCTCACACCAAGCCGCTTCGCCCCGGCAATCCCGTTTGCTTCCAGTTCCGCGCCCGTCACAGGTTCGGCCAGACCATAATAATTTTCAATTTTCTCCGCCTTTGCCAACGCCCCGCTGCCCCGGGTGATCACCGTCACATCCGCGCCGGCGCGTTTTGCATACAATGCAGCGGAAACACCTGCAGGGCCGCTGCCGATAATAATAATATCCATCATGTTTCCTCACGCAAACAGTTTCAGTACATTTTCCTTCGGCTGGTAGCCAATCGCGGTTCCCGTCAGCTGGCCATCTTTAAAGGCCGCCAGCGTCGGAATGCTCATAACATTGAAAAGCTGCGCCAGTTCCGGATTCTCATCAATATCCACCTTGCATACTTTTAACTCCGGATGTTCTTCCGCAATCGCTTCCACTACAGGAGCCATCATACGGCAGGGGCCGCACCAGGTCGCCCAAAAATCAACAAGCACCGGTTTATCCGCTTTTAATACTTCATTTTTGAAATTTTCTTTGTTAACTACGATTACTGCCATTTTCATTCCCTCTTTTCTTTACACTAAGTCCTTTTCATTTACTCTACCATGCTCAATAAAACATGCTCCAGGCGCAGGCCGCTGGCCCGTTTAACCCTTTTCCCATTTTTAAAAGCGATCGTCGTGGGAATCATCATAATACCAAACTGCTGCGCAAAAGCAGCATGCTCTTCAACGTCCAGTTTGCACACCTTAATTTCAGGATGCCTGTCCGCAATGGAATCCAGCGCCGGCTGCTGCATGCGGCAAGGCTGGTCCCAATTCGCATAAAAGGTTACCAGGACCGGTTTTTCACACTCCAGCACTTCTGCCTGAAAATTATCCGGTGTTACAACCACAATGTTTTCTTTCACCTGTTCCATAAGGAAATCCTCTTTCTATATAGTCTGCTTTCCTATTCCTTTTCAGGTTCCGGCAGGAAAAAAGACGCCACTAAACCAATCAGGCCGGCAATCCAGAATATCTGTAAAGCCGGAACCAGCCCCCACCTGTCTGCCATTCCGCCAACCAGCGGCGCAAAAATACCACCCAGCGTCGTAGTCAGCCCCAGCGTTACGCCGGAAGCAAACCCGGCATTTTTGGCAAGATAAGTTTGTCCCAAAACAACAATAGGACTGTACGGCATAAAGATTGCCACTGCCGCCGGAATCAGCAGCGCCGTAGCCAGCCGGATATCTGTTGTATGAGTCAGCAGCAGATATGCAGGCACCATACAGCAAAATGCCGCACGGATTATTTTTACGTAACCAAACCTGTCAGCCAGCAAACCTCCGCCGAATGTTATGCACGCCCCCAAGGTAAACAGGAACGACAGAGCCGTAGTTCCCTGGGTAGCAGAAGCATGCAATACAGTCATCCAGTAAATCGGAATAAACGTGTTACTTAGGGTGAACCCGATGGACCGGGCAAAAATCGGCATGGAAAGAATACCAAAAGCTTTCCAGTTATTCTCTCTGGCTTTCACCGTACTCTTTTCTGTTTCCTGCCCGCCTGCAAGGGCAACCTGACGCAGTACGTAAGGCATCTTTGTCCAAAGGGCCAGAGCCAGCACCGCATTCACTATGCCAAAAACCAGCAGGGTGTGTATTCCCAGCCGGTAAGCGCATATCCCCGCTGCTATCGGACCTATGGCAAAGCCGGCATTACCACCCACTGAAAACGTACCCAGCGCCTGACCTTTGGCTTTCGCAGCCATACGGTTTACCATCAGGGCTGCCTCAGGATGGAATACCGCACTGCCGACACCGCAAAGCATGGCTGCCGCGAAAATTGCAGAGAAAGATGTGCAGAATCCCATAAGCGCGACTGCCATACCACAAAACAACGTTCCCAGGGATATGAACCAGGGACGGGAAATACGGTCAGAATAATATCCGAACATAGGTTGTAATACTGAAGCCACCAGCACATTGGCAAAAACCAGCGTCCCCGCCGCCTGATAGGATAAATCGTAATTCCGGATAAAATAAGGCAGCAGAGCAGGAATCGCTCCCTGACACCAGTCTACGGAAAGATGTCCCAACGAGAAAAGGTATACAGAGGGATCTATCTTTTTCACATTACATCACTCTTCAATCACAACTTTCGTGCCCACCCGCACATACTGCTTCAGTTCCTCAACATTCCGGTTCTGCAAACGGATACAGCCTTCTGAATCACGGACCCGCATCACATTGGGTTTGTGGGTACCATGGATGCCGATACCGCCCCAGGCACCTTTACTCATTGCATCTGTGTCCAGACTGATAAACCAGGGACCGTAAGCCCCTTTTATCTCACCCTTGCCATCACCGAAGTCGTGCGTCCAACTGCGGGCATCGCAGATTTCATCTACCAAAAACGTTCCGGTTGGGGTCTTCATGTCGCCCCGCTTTTGTTTCTGTCCCGGATTCTTCCCAAGGGTGCAGTCATACGCTTTAATCACATTGTTTTTATCATCAAGCAGGTACAGCGTGAAAGCGCTCTTCTTGATAAATATATGATATTTTTTCTGGTCAGCATTCTGTTTGATCAACGCCTGTTCCTGTTTCGCTTTTTCTTCCGCCGCTTTTTTAGCCTTCTCTTCAGCTTCTTTCGCTTTCTTCTCTGCTTCTTCCCTGGCTTTTTGTTCGGCTTCTGCTTTGACTTTCTTTTCTGCGGCAATCTGCTCCGGCGTCTTCTTCGTTTCTGTAATCTCAGACTTTTCTTTCGGGTTATCTTCTCCGGTACAGCCCGTTATGGCCATAGCACAAAGCACCATCAATACAGCCATCAGTACCGCTGTAATATTTGTCAGTTTCCGATTCGTTTTCATGGCAAACTCGCTTTCCGGGTCACTGTCAGTTCCCGCAGATCCCCTAAATACAGTACGGTTTTTTATAAAAAGAAAGAGCTATTCCGCAAGCGCTTCTTTGAGGAATAACTCTTTGACTGCATATCACTCTTTGATCGTGACGACTGTGCCGACCTTCACAAATTTTTTAATCTCTTCGATGTCGCTGTTCCGTACCCGTATACTGCCTGCCGAAGAGGCTCTTCCCAGACCTTCCGGTTTATTCGTACCGGAAATACCGATACCGTTCCATTCACCTTTACTCAGTTCCCGGGTATCCAGGGTGATGAACCAGGGCCCGTAAGCGCCTTTTCCATCTTCATCGGAAACCCAGTCGGAAGAAGGATTGATGGATTCAACTTTGAAGGTGCCAACCGGTGTCCTTGCGTCACCGGTCTTTGTTTTCTGACCCGGGTTGCGGCCTACCGCACAGTTATATTCCTTAATCGGAGTTCCGTTGTCCAACAGGGATATACGGTATGCGCTTTTCGTTATAACCAGGCTGTAAGTATGGCTCGTTACAGGCTGTGAAGCAACCTTGGCCTTTTCAACTTCCTGTTTCTGCGCCTCCGCCTTCTTCGCAATCTCTTCTTTGCCTTTTTGCTCAACCTTTTCCGTTTCCGTCAGTTTGGGCTGTGCGTTATCCGCAAAGAAGGGTGCTGCGCTCAAGTGGTTATAGGTACCGCTGACAAGCACGATCAAAAGACCTGCCGTTACTACTTTGCCAAGCGTGCTCCGGCGCATCCAGCGCATCAGGATTGCAAGATAGGCTAACATATATACAAAAATATTAGGCTTTGATTTTTTCATTAAATCACACCTTTGCAGTCAAAAATAATTGTTCTCAAAAGTCGGTTTGTTAAAAAAAGTCCACAAACGAAAATCGGTTCTGCCAGATTCATATATCACACAAAGAAAAATTTACGCAGAGTAAACTACTATTGTTAGTTTATTATAACATAAAATCACAATATGTAGTACAGGAAAATCCTATATTTAACAAAAAAGACACAATGATATTACCAGCCAAAAAACGCAATGATGGCAAGCAGAACGATTACAAACGCAAGCAGCTTCAAATTATCTTCTTTTGTGCAGGAGATAAAAGTCTTAAACTTCTCACCCATAATGCCCATCCTTCCCGGCACCGCCGAAGTCTGTAACTCTATCGTACAGAAATAACTACAGAAAGTTATTACAGGGTTTGTTTTCAATATTGTTCATTTTACTTCATAAATTATAGTAAAAATCTGTGTAAAAGTCAATTTCCTAATTGAACAGAAGTATCATTAACGGAACTGTTCCCGCCGCAGTAACCAGATACAGAATCAAATTAAGCAGAAAATGTAAAAGCCTGTGTTCCTGTGCCTTCAGCTTTCGGAAAACACAGAACAGGGACACGCAAAGATACAGGATAAAACAGACAAGACCGATCAGACACAGCGGCAGAACAAACTCCATAATACTCATATGCCCTTTGCGGATAATACCATCTACAGTGGAAGGGCTGCTGAGATAGGTTACAAACGCCAGGGCGCCCCCAACGGAAAAGATCAGTGTCAATAGCCCGCTTAACCACGACAGGAGATAATAAGTCCAGAGTTTCATAGCCAATACCTCCACAACTGACAGTGAATCTGAAAAATATTCTCCGTTCTGTGTTACTGCTTTTTTATATCATACCATTTTCGGAAAGCACCGCGCAACGCAATATAAGAATGGATGTGTATCATGAAAAAGCAGCTAACTCTTTGCGCTACATTACTGTTTATAATGTTCCTGTTCTTCGGCTGCAGCGCCGCAGAAAAAGGAACAACCCCCGCAGAAAAAGCAGCCGTGCCTGTCACTGACACCTGGGCCACGGAGAAGGGGCTCCGGCAACTGGCGGATTCTGTCACGGATAAAATGACTTTGGAAGAAAAAATCGGCCAGATGATGTTTGTAGGCATCCATGGGACTACGCTTACCGAAAACACAAAGAACAACCTTACTGCCATACATGTGGGCGGCGTGATCCTGTTTGATAGGAACATGGAAACCCGGGAACAGGTCAAAGCCTTAAACTCCTCCCTGCAGAATCTGGCGCTGAACTCTTTCAGCCTCCCCCTTTTCCTTTCAGTAGATCAGGAAGGGGGACTGGTGACCCGGATGAAGCAACAGGCCTACACAGCGCCTGCACCAACGGAAATCAGCAAGGGCAAACCGGAAGACGCGTACACGCATGCGAATAAAACCGGAAAAGATATCCGGGAACTGGGCTTCAATCTGGACTTCGCCCCGGTTCTTGATATCAGCAGCCGCATGCACGGGCGCACCTACGGGACTACACCGCAGCTGGTTGCATCTTTCGGGGAACAGGCCTGCCGCGGCTTACGGGACAGCGGCGTTCTGTTTACCATAAAACATTTCCCGGGCATGGGCCGCAGCGAAACCGATCCTCATACTGATAAATCGGTTGTGAACGCGCCTCAGCAGACTATTTTACAGGAAGACCTTCTGCCTTTCCGACACATCATCGACCAATATCCCCACCACCAGTTCATGGTGATGGCCGGCCATATCCGCTACCCTGCCTTTGATGCAAAACCAGCCAGCCTTTCGCCAGTCATCCTGAAACAAATGCTGCGGAGCCAGCTGGGTTATCAGGGCATCGTCATCACCGACGACCTGGACATGGGCGCCGTCAGTGAAGGATATAAGCCGGAAGAAATCGGCATCGTCGCTGTTCAGGCCGGGACGGACATACTGCTGAGCTGCCATGATCCGGAGGTGCAGCAACGTATCTATCGCAGCACGCTGCAGGCCGTAAAAGACGGCAAGATTTCCCCGTCGGATATTGATGCCTCTGTCCGCCGTATCGTGTATTGCAAGCTGAAAAATCTGGCAGATTCTGCCCAACGGGAAAAACTGTATAAACAGACTGTTGGAAGCGACCGGCTATAAGCGATGTTTGCGATAACGCAGATACGTTTTTTCAGGAAATATTAAGTTAGAATTACTTTATTTATTATCTTCCACACCCATCTCCGCCATAAATGCTTCCAGTTCTTCAAACGTCATGGTCGTGGGAATTGACAGTTCCTTATTATCAAGAATATTTTTTGCCAACTCACGGTATACCTGTGCCTGACAGGAATCCGGCGCATACTGAATTACAGTTTGCCGCCGGATTTCTGCTTTCTGTACTATCTGGTCCCGGGGAATAAACGCAATCAGCCTGGTATTCAGTTTCTTTGCAAACGCTTCCAGCAGTTCTTTTTCCTTTGGGGTATTCCGGCTGTTGCCAATCAGTCCGCCCAGACGCACTTTTCCACGTTGCGCAAACCGTTTTATGCCTTTTGCAATGTTATTTGCAGCGTACAGCGACATCATCTCTCCGGAAGTCACAATATAAATAACTTCAGCGTATCCCTCCCGGATTGGCACCGCAAAACCGCCGCAGACCACATCTCCCAATACATCGTACAAAATCAGTTCATCGTCTTCATTTGCATGTAATGCATTTAAACGCTCCAGTGCAACGATAATACCTCTGCCGGCACAACCGACACCGGGTTCCGGACCACCGGCTTCGATACACTTTATATGATTATAGCCATAATGTACGACTTCTTCCAGGGTAACGCTGCCATCATCCGAGCTTCTTACCGCATCCAGAACGGTTCTTTTGCAGATTCCGCCCAGCACCAGGCGGGTGGAATCGTTTTTCGGATCGCAGCCAATCTGGCACACCTTCACTCCTGTCTCGCTTAACGCAGCAGAAACATTGGATGCCGTCGTTGATTTTCCGATACCGCCCTTTCCGTAAAATGCGATTTTAAACATAGACCCGGTTCCTTTCCATATTATTAACCATTAATCAAAAAACTATCTTATAATTTATAGTATATCATATCCTGTTCCATACGCTATGTTTACGCTGGTTTTTTGTACAAAAAATACGATTTTCAAATTACAAGAAAGCCACACCATCCTGCAGTGGCAAATTGCCTGCAGCCTGAAATTTGACGAAACGTAGAAAAGGTAGAAAAAAGGTAGAAATCAAAAGTATGATAACCATGCGGGTTGTATTCATAATTTCTACGTTTCTACCTTTCTACCTGAAAAGAATACATAATAAACGCAGAACAAATACGTACGTGCGTGTTTAAATTATTTCTATGTTTCCGCTGTCTTTCCGAAAAAAGGTAGAAACGTAGAAATAACTGTGAAACCCCGCATGATTGCTGCGTCTTCACTTTCTACATAACATCTGCAAAATCAAAAATGAAGGGAGAAACCATAACTGTCTATTTACTGTCCATTTTAAAACCGGACAATAAAAAAACAGCCACACAGGTCCTGAAACCCGTATGACTGTTGGCTTTTCATTTGGTGGAGACGAGGGGGATCGAACCCCTGACCTCTTGAATGCCATAGGGAATTAGCAATTCTTCATACTACTAATTGTATATTTTCACCATCTAAAACACAATATATAGTTTCTGTAAAGCACATAGTACCCCTATTTCAGGTAAAACTGCTATGGGGGTGCTATGTTTATTTTTAGCAATTATAAAAAGCGTAGATTTTTAAGAGCACCTACTTGACAAAGGGCACTTGTGCTATTTATAATATATATAACGCAAGTGTTTTCAGCAATTATATTTTTATTAGTTTGGTTTTTTGGGTTCTATAAAAAGGAGGCGAACAATATGGATAAAAACTTTTATACTGTTGATGAATTTTATGTACTGGCAGGGAAAACCATCGCTAAAACTACCATATACAATTATGTAAGAAAAGGCAAAATCCCCGCAAAGCGCTTTGGTGACAGGTATTTAATCCTGTCCTCTTTTGTGAATGAATTTTTAAACAATCCCAATTTCAACGTCGGATAAGAAGGATTCCACATGAAAGTAAAAAAGGGAAGTATGTTTTTAAGCAAAAGTAACGGATGGTGCTACCAATATTTTGTTACTACACCAGATGGTAAACGTAAGCGGCGGATGATTTCAGCAAAAACGCAGGACGCATTGCTGGATAGGATTTATGCATTGGATAAGAATCTGGCAGTAATCAAAACCTTTGGGGACTGGATCCAAATTTGGTTGAATAATTATGTTGAGCCGGTCGTTAAACCCAGAACTTTAAGTAATTACAGAAATTTAATGAAATATCTTCCAGAAACATTGCGTGAAAAAGCAATGGATGAACTTGATACAGCAGATTTCCAAGCTTTGTTTTCGGCGATGCTCCGAGGTTCAAAAAGACGGAAAGATAAGAAAAATCCTCTTTCAACAACAACAGTACGTAGTTTAAGGTCGATGCTGATATCAGCTATAGGTGCTGCTTATGACGCAGGATACGCATCAAAAAATGTGGTAAAAGCCACAAAACCGCCGCGGGAGGAACGGCAGGAAAAAGTGGTCCTTACGGAGGAACAGGCACGACAATTTATCGCTGTAGCCAAGCAGAAAGATTATTACAAGCCATACGAATCACAAGATGAAGGTCAAAAATACTTTTCTGATGAGATAGCCGTAGCTATAGAACTTGCTTTGAGGACAGGGATGCGTCCAGGGGAAGTGTTTGGGCTTCGCTGGCAATGTATTGATGATAAGAAATTTAAGATAAAAATCAATGCTAGTTTAGGGACACATAGCAAGGAAGGCAAATTTGAACTTGGTGCAACAAAAACATCTGCTTCAACCAGAACGATAGCAGTTGAGAAAAAAATGATAGATTTGCTTAAGGCTTTAAAGAAACGGCAGGAAGAATACGCAACCTCACTGGGAGATAAGTTTACGAACAAAGATGACTTGGTATTCACTTCAATTTGGGGCAGTCCGATAGATGTTAATAATTTCCGGTCTAGGCAATGGAAATCATTATGCAAGGCAGCAGATGTATCTAACAGGTTTACCCTGCACTGCATGCGTCACACTTTCGTTACATTAGCAATCCGGGCCGGTATTAACATTAAAACAGTGTCTAAATATGTTGGGCACACGAACGTCGGCTTCAGCATGCGGGTCTATGCCCACGTACTGGATGAGATGGAATCGGAAGTACCCGCAGCGTTGGGTGCAATGCTGGATGATGATGAAAATAAATAACCGTCCTGTTAGTTTGGCGACCGCAGGACGGTTAAGGAACAAGTTACACGTTGGGGAACGGGTAAGCTGTCCTATTGCATTTGTAACACGTTGATAATGTGTTGTCAAGTGTAAAGGCGGAAAGGAGGTTTATGGACGGTGTAAATTTTAAGGCGGATACGTCGCTGAATGAAAACTTTCAGGATATATCAGTTCGTCTTGTTAATGCAGGCTGGACATATCTTCCTATAAAAACAAGCCAGGGAAACGGGTATCATGTTACAAAGTTCGGTGCATTTATACGGGATGTGCACAACCCGTTATCAGGGGGAAATAGTATCGTTAACCACAAAGAGTTTTTCAGTAACACTACTGTTACTGAAAAAAAAGAAAGGTTAATGCAAATTGACAAACCCAGCAACCAAGCGGTTTTGAACACTCCCGAAGACTTGGGGGTCGGGAATGACTATGGGTGTCCCATAGTAGATATTGACCCCCACTTACCTGAAAACGTTGTGAGGTCATTAGGTGATATACCTACCGTTGCCAGAATGAAAGAAGAAGATTCCCGTTTGGTTATCGCTATAGACACAGAATTTGTGTACGATTCCGATGGTCGTAAAATTTTATCATGGCAGTTTGCGTTTTCTGATTTCAACACTTCCGTAGTGCATCAGGTTGTTTTCTTTTCTTTACACGGTGACAGATTACCTTTGGGTCTTGCACTGTCATGGCTTACCAGTTTTTATCAGTTTTATTACCTTCCGTACAGTTCTTTGAAAAACAAGGGATTTCTGCGCCGTGATACACGGCGTTGGATAGTGCCTTGTTTGGATGATAAGTCTGGGGAATTGACGTATGTTTCCTGCCGTACCTTTGATGACGCATTGGAAACTTGTAATGTTACGTCTTTTGTTGATAGTTTAAAAAGTGTCACATCCCGCCACAAGCTGAACCATAAGGTTGATGGTGATGTCGGGTATGTCAATGATTATAGCGACTACAATAACAAAGCGTTACCTATAACTTTGCTGTTCCATACCGGTATTGCTGATCTTACAGGATTTGGTTTCACCGATTTTGACAAAGACGTTTTGCGTCGTGTTTCTTCTGTGTCTGGCGGTTTGGTATCCATTTTGGGCTATTACACCTATCCGTCTGACGTATTCCGATACTGGAATTTTTATCCTGTCCATATTGTGATAAGGGATACGATGTGTTTTGCACCGGCCAAAAAAAAGAGTCTTGCGAATTTGGGAGCATCTATTGGAGTAAAAAAACTTACTCTATTGGATGGATACAGTAAAGACGGTATGCGTCGTTATATGGTTGAACAACCTGTTGCGTTTATGGAATATGCTGTCAATGATGCTTTGATTACATTGCTGTATGCGTCTGAACTGTGGGGATACAATAAGGCGATGCCTTTGACCGTATCAGGCGCTGCTGTTAAAGCTTCAGTGCCTGTTTTACAACGGTATTTCGGATTAGAGGAAGGTGATAAGAAAGGATATAATATGAAGTTTCGCGGACTGAAAAATGTTAAAAAAGGTCTGATAGCTTGCCATGACCGCCCTGGATATATTGAGGATACTTCCCTTGCCCCGGTTAGCGATGACGCTAAACTTATACAGTCTTACGCACAGGAATCTTATAAGGGAGGGTATAACGCTTCAACTACTATCGGCTGGTATGAAGGTCTTACTTACGATTATGATTTACGAAACGCCTACCCTACCAGTATGGCTTTGTGTATGGATATTGATTGGATGTCAGATAAGGTGATTGCTAGGGAATGGAGGAACGAACGGATGTTACTGGAAGATTTCCGTTCCCCTTATGACCCAGTTTTCGGAAATATCAAATTCAAGTTTCCCGAAAGCGTGAAGTACCCGTGCATTCCGGTCAAGGTAGAAGGAAACATGATTTATCCCCGTTCCTATGAAAACAGCGATGGTGTGTACGCTTGCGGTCCTGAAATTTATTTGGCTCTTTGTCTGGGGGCTGAAGTAACTGCCGCCCGTGCTGTTAAAGGTAAATACTTGCTTAATAAGGATAATTCCGTATCCTATTCTCTTCGGGCTGTAGTCAAAGATTTTATAAATGACCGCAACCTTGCTAAAAAGGTTTTCGGTGAAGGTTCTTTGCCTGAAATACTGATGAAGACTGCCGTTAACAGTCTTTATGGAAAAACAGCACAGGATATTATTGAGAAGGAAACGTGGGATGCATACCGTCAGCAGATGGTAAATATCGGCGGTTCGTCGATGACCTCCCCTGCGCATGCTTCTATCATTACCGCAGGGGTTCGTGCTTGCTTGCTGGCAGCGATAAACGAGTTATCTTCATTAGGTTATGCGGTTTATAGCGTAACAACGGATGGGTTCATCAGCAATGCCCCGGAAACTGTTATTAAAAATTTGGGATTATATGGATTCCGTACATTGTTTGAAACGGCTCGGTTTGCGCTGACAGGGGACCCGACCATGTGGCAACTTAAACATGCACAGGAAAAGCTGCTTAACTTTACCACACGGGGCAACGTTGCACTGAACGCAAAAGAAAATCCTGTGATAGTGTCAGGGAAGGCTTATGCTGGCGTGTGCGCCCATAACAGTTTTGTAACTGGATATACGCCTGATAGCTATGATGACCGCCTGTCACTTACGCAAACCGTTTTATCACGGACTGGTCGGTGTGAATGTATCAACAAGGCGTTTTCCCATTTCAAGGACGTTTCTCGTCCCATGAACAGAAAAGACTTTACTGTGACTGAACAAAACCGGAAAATCAGTATGGACTTCGATTTAAAGCGGAAACCTGTAGTTGATTCATTTGTCGGCTTAAATCCTGTTTTGAATGGCAATGCCTATGAAATAGCTAACTTTGATACGGAACCGTATGAAACTGTGGAAGAATTCTTAATATACAAGAAGACGGCTGTTGCCTGTGCTGCTTCCGGGTGTTTACGTACATTAAATGATTGGAATAAGTTTTTTGTTTTATTGGAAAATCGTTCCGTAAAACGAAAATCTGGTCAACGAAAAAGAAAAATACTTGATATTGAGTGGTCCCGCATTATTACGCTTGTTATGGGATACAGGCTCGGTTTTTGGGATATACCTTACCTTTCTGAAAAAAATCGTTGCCTGAATGAAAAAATAAATTTTATCAATGATTTGAACAAATCGGGAAAAAAGTTTGGTAAAAACGATTGGAAGAACTGCCGTCGTCAGGAACGCAAATCCCAGATGTTGGACCAAAAATATATTATGGATCTATTGAACAAATGCGGTGCTGTCATTATTGCTGTTTAAAGTTTGGGGGAATATATGATTGTAGGGTATGCAAGAGTATCAACACGGGGCCAAGTATCAGGCACATCGTTGGAGGAACAAACTGTCACTTTGAGAGCGAACGGCTGTGAAAATGTCGTTCTTGAACAGGGAACGGGTGCGAGTCTTGAAGCTCGCCCCCGGTTGGAAGAACTTTTAGATAAATTAGATTCTGGTGATACGCTGATGGTCTGCAAACTTGACAGGCTGGCTCGGTCGGTCGAAGAAGGGATTCAGATTGTTAAGCTGTTGTTTTCTAATGGTGTCAAGGTACATGTCCTTAACCTTGGTCTTTTAGAAGATTCGCCGATGGGACGGTTCTTTCTTCAGACGTTGCTTGCGGTTGCTGAATTTGAAAGAGAGCTTATTATGGAAAGAACTCGTATCGGTAGAGAGGTTGCCCGCAGTAAGCCCGGTTACAGGGATGGACGACCGAAAAAATTTACGACGGAGCAGCTTGAATGGGCTGCAAAATTAAAGAATGATGGTGCTTCTTATAAAGACGTGGAAAAAATGACACAAATTAGCAAAAGCACCTTACAGCGTTTCCTGTGGAAGCAAAAAGTTGATGCAAAATTATAAATAATTAAGGAGGAAATTAAATGATTAAAGGAAGATTACGTTACATTGCTCGTGAAGACAGATTTTTTGTGATTGATGATAAGAATAACGATTATTGTGCATTACATTGCGGCAATGTTTTAGAAATATATGTATATGGACAGTGGAGAAAAACTTCTATCGAGGGTTGGGGGCCTCCAGGCATTGAAGCGTGGTACTTGGTCGGTACGCGTTTTCAAGGCAGGTCAATGCAAGGATTACCTGCCCGTATTGGTTTTTGATCAAAACTTAACATTTTTGAACAATCTTTGTATGAAACGGAAGTATCTGCTTTGAGGATTGTTCAATAGTTGTGTTCAAAACTTCATTGAAAAGAGGAAACGAAATGAATAAGTGTTTTGTCATTGTGCACAGTTGTGAAGGCGTCGAGTATGTTGTAAACCTTAGGCTGGTTCGCTATCTTATGCCTCTAGGCAACAGAACGTTAATACAGTTTGAACGACAAATTGTTTGTAGCAATGATATGTCGGACGAATGGTATCAATTACTCAATTCTGAAGATGAGTTAATTGTTATCGAAAGTTATGACGAGATATTACGTCAAGTTGAGTAACCGATTATGTGCGAGGTCGTCCTTTATTTTGCTTTCTTTTTTCTTCCTTTTCCCTGTGTTTGCGGGAAGCTTCAAGACGAGCATTTTTGATTATTTCTGCGTTTTTTTCGGGTGCAGGCGGCGCGGATTCATGTTTAGCTACGGGTGTTACTGTCTGTCCGCTTGCCGGGTCATCTTGGCCTTTGGGAGGATTAACAATACAATAGAGGTATTGTTCCCTGGCATGGATCTCTTCGTATTTCGCGATTGTTTGGTTGGGATCTGTCCAGCCCATCTTCTTAGCATAATCCTTAACTACACTTATCTGAATTTTAGCGAAATGGTGGCGCATTTTATTTTGAGGTTCCGGAATGTCAGGATATTTTTGAAGTTCTGGGTACTTTTTGTCGAATCGAATTTTTGTTAATGAGTATTGATTTTGAAGGTGTCTTAGGTTTTTGCTATCTTCCTCTGAAAGTTTTGGTTTCTGGTTGCGAAGTTTTTGCCAGCTACTTCGATTATTGAGGAGACGCTGCTTTTCATTATCTAGTTCTGTCTTGAGGTCATCCAGTTTTTGTCTGTCTGCAGAATATACGGCCAAGCGAAAATCAATAAATTGGCTTCGGAGTTCATTGCCAGCGGCAATCCGCGGCTCTTTGATCGCCATATACTCTTTTTCGGCCGCCGCCAGGTCTTCTTTTTGTTTCTTTTCTTTTTCCAGTTCATCGTCGATTCGCCGCACGGCAATAGCGTGAGCTTGGGCCTGCATCTTCGCTTCGTGAATCTGAGCATCATCGGTTGAAGATATAGTTATGTTGTCCGTAACCGGTTCTGCAGATTGGGCCGCTGGTTCTGTGGAGCGGGCGAGGGAATATTCCTGGAACGTTGACAGAGCGTTCTGCAATTCTCTCATGGCGTTAGTCTTGGGCTTGTGATTCGGAAGCTCGTCGATTGCATCCGTGCCGTCGTCTAAGAATTCCCGAAGGATCCAGTCTTCTTTAGTTAGTGGGCGTTCTTTCCGAAGGATTTTGCCGGAGGACGCAGGAACTTCTTTGCCGGCAATGTCGTCAAGTACCGACAAGGTTTTCGCCGCTACTGTGGCAACGTTGGTTCTGGCGGTCGGCGTTTTAGCAATCAGTGCAGATTTTGTCGTTTGGTTAATAATGGGTTGTGGGATAAATTTTTGAACATTTTGGCTTTTTGCTTTCAATGCCTCAGTCAGTTTCTGTTTTTCTTGTGTTAATTTCATTTTGAGCTCATGCAGTTTTTTAATGTTCGCGTTGTGTTGTCTAACGATCGCGTTATAATCTTTCTTTGATTTTGCATTCTTTCCATATCCAATTTTAATGGTAGGTATCAACTGTTCATCCGTGGGGCGCTCTTTGTTTTGTTCTTTATAAGAACGGAAGTCTACTTGGAGCAAAATTCCATTCTCATCTTTAACACCATATTTTTTTAGCGCTGCGTTTAGATGACGTTGCCATGTTTGGCGCACTATTTTCTTATGACCGACAACAGAAACGTCGGTAAATTTATCTGTTGTACGTTTCCACTGCAGCTTTTTGTACTTGCCATTTTTGCTCATTTTTTGAATCCCATTTGAATCATAATCGGGTTCCCGGATATCAATTAAGATTGGCTTGCCTTTTGCATCCATTAACGGATTACCAGCAGAATCATATTGAAGTTCTTGCCAGCCTCTTGTAAAGATTATGTTACCATTATGGTCGCGCATAAGATTTCCTTGTCTATCAAGTTTAGGTGTGTTGACTTTATCATTGAAAGAAAGGACAACGGCATCCGGATTAACTACTTTACCCTTTTCGTCGAGCACTTTAACAGTTCCTCGCCTATAATATTTAGTCTCGGATTTTTTTGCAGCCCACTTTCCCTTGATTAATTGCCGGTCTGCGGCTAAGGCATGTACATGCATATTGTCGCCTTCGCCTTTATGAACGAATAGTTGTACAGGGAGCCCTTTGCGAACAAATTCTTCGTTCATTACATTACGAATAACTTCCATATTTTGTTCTAGTGCTAGTTCTCGTTGAAACGGGAAAATAAATCTATAAGCCGTTTTATCTTTTTCGATCCCGTTCAATTCGTTCCAGAGTTTTTCGGTTTTTCTATATTCTTCCGGAGCGCCTTCCGGCAGAAGCATTTCTGAAAATAGAAAATCATCTTTTTGGGTGTGTTTCATTTTTGTACGTCCTTCCAACTCATCAAAAATTTCTCTGCGTTCGTCATATGAAGCAGAAGCAATAACGCTACCGCCTTTGGATTTATTGATGCTACTATAGCTCATATGCTGGCAAGTCATTTTTTGTACCTTTTCCTAATTCTGTATTGGTGGTATATACCACGGAATTTCTGTATTTTTTATGTTGTTTCGGAAATGTAGAGTAACGCACATTGCCGATTGCTGAACGAGGTGGGGATAAAACGTAGCGTGGCGCACGTCCCCCAAAGTTAAGCAATATCCTTTTGCCACTCAGGCAAAAGCGCAACAAGAATGACACCAACAAGCGTCAGCGCAGTTTGGGGCATTCTTTTGCGCCCTCATTCCAATCGGGCCTTTTCCTATACCAATCTGATTGTACCACGGAAATGACGTATCGTTGCATGGAGTTGCGCAACGATACTTATACATGGTGATATAATCCCTATAAGAGAGGATAGGCCAATATATTTTAAGGAGGAATCACACATGGATGAAAAAAAAGTTAGAATGAATGACGATGCTGAAGCTGCCAAACGCAACATAATCGAAATTAAAAAACGTATGGTAGAACTTCAAAAAGAGATTAACGAAAGCGAAAAAAAATTGAAATCCAACAGAAATTCAATTCGAACACATAAGGCTATGAAGCTTTATGGTGATATTATTACGATTCTTGGCCTTCAAGAAAATGAAAAACAATGTTACACTGATAAAGATTTTGAGAGACTTGCGATATCCGTAAAAACCAGAATAAAGGAACTGACTAGATTGGAAAAGCAAACGAGCGGACGCCCTGAATCTGTTCCGACTCATCCCCAGCAGGAATAGTTATAAAATCAGCCAGGACGAAAAATGAAAGCCCTCTGATTTTAATAAAAATCTGTGGAGCACGTTAGTTTACAAATTATATCTCTGATAAGCAAGGAATTATGCTATGGAATTAGAATTAACCGAAATGGACTGCGAACAAATTCGTGAAATAACGGTCATTAGTCGGAAGAATGATATGGAACAAAAAGTTTATGTGAACAAAAATGGCGTGTTTCTGTTTTTCGGTGAAAACGACAGAAAAAATATATCTACGGTGATTCGCTTACCATTCATCAAAGTCTGGGTATTCTGCACGATGATCTGCGATATGCTTAACGGCCAATGCAGCGAAATGGATAATAATGTTACTTGGCAGGTTACAGCCATCGATTACTGTGGCAACCATTACCGGGCAGAAGGCGTTTCGCAGTGTTGTGTTAAAAATCCGAAGTATGATCCATCTCGTTATTTAAGAGAGGCAACTGGTCTGACCAAGATGTGGTTGCTTGATGGATTAGAAATTGACCAGGGACGAAAGGAGGCATAGATAATGAAAGCTAAAGAGAGATACCTCGAAATAGACCTCTTATGGGATGCGGACGAATGTATATGGATCGCAAAAAGCGAAGACGTTCCAGGGTTAGTTCTGGAAGCTGGGTCATTAGACGCACTGATTAACGGATTAAAAGATGCCGTTCCAGAACTTGCGGAACTACAATCTTGATTAAAAACTTTTTCTGCATATGCCCGACTTCTTTCTGCATATAAATTGCCAAGTTTATATGCAGAAAAAGGAAAAATCCCCGGATTAAATAATAACAATGTTATTAAGTTAAGCTAAATTGTTGTTTTTCTAACAGCCGTAGATTTTTCTGCGGCTGTTTTGTTATAGTACTATAATAAATAAGCAAAAATAAAAGACCACAATGCGTTAGCATTGCGGCCAGTAAACATAATTTTACTCAGATTTTGCTTGTTCCAAGACATATTCAGGAACAGTATAACTGACACCGATTAAATTCAGAGAATACGGCGAGAAGCATCCGGAGATCGATCTCAATCTTGAGGTCAGGTATATCGACGGATGCCTTAGGGAAGTGCGGAATAACAGCGACAACGGAGATTTTCTCCTTTGTTCTGACACCTGAATCGGAAAGGCACTATCGCGCTGCTATAAAAGAAGCGACAAAAGGTCATTAACAGTCTTCATGGCTCAGCCCCGTACAGGCCCCGTTCATAAATAGACTTTTCCACTGCCAGGGGCACCATGCCCCGGATGGGTTTTCCTTCCCGCAGCCGTTGCCGGATTTCTGTGGAGGAGATGGCTGTTTCCGGCACTTCCGCGTGGATGACCTTTTCTGCTACCCAGGGGCCGTAGGCCCTTACCAGCTGTGTTACGCCTGCCTCCCCTTCATAACCGGACCGTTTCGCCGCCACAAAATGTACCAGCCGCAACAGATCCGGCACCCGGTACCATTTATACAGATGGATCAGGGCATCTTCCCCGATAATCAGGTAAATCTCCGCACCGGGCCACAGTTTCTGCATGAATTTGATGGTGTCGTAGGTGTAGGATATGCCGCCCCGATCAAATTCCAGGCAGCTGACCACGAAATCATCATACTCTTGTATCGCCAGCTCCACCATGGCCAGCCGGTCCTGCCAGGATGCGCAGTTCGACCGGGTCTGCTTATGGGGGGGGATATAGGAAGGCAAAAACACTACCTTGTCAAAGTCCATCTGCCGCTGCACCGCACGGGCCATACGCAGATGCCCCATATGGATCGGGTCAAAGGTTCCTCCCATGATTGCCAGCCGTTCCATGATTTTGCCTCCCTGGCAAGAAAATATTTTATCTGCGTTTTCACGATAAAAAACGCAATCGGAATTTACTTTCCTGTTTTAACATTGTTTTTCGGCCCTAACCATAAACAACGGCGTAGAAGCAAAATTCAGTTTCTCTTCTTCCGACCAAACACGCTGCCATATCTTCTTGTTCACACTGCATTTAACTCCAATACTGCGCAGCACTTCCACATCCCAGGATGGCCGTCGGATAGAAGATAACGGAATATGGCGGGCAATATCTTCCATCACGTCAAAATTCTCACCGATATTCTGATCCCAGATGCCCTGTTCCGCGCTCTTAATACGATCTTGAATATACGCAGACCTGGCAGCTTCTTCATATAGGTATGCATACCAGTTTGCGTCAAAATTCAACAAGAGCCCGCACCGCTTCAAAACACGAACCCACTCGGAATAAGCTCTCTCCGGATGCGGCAGATTCCAGGTCAGATTGCGGCTAACCACCACATCAAAACTGTTGTCTGCATATGTCAATGCCTCAGCGTTCATAACAGAAAACGCAATATTATCAGCTAACGGTCCCGCATTGATCCTGGCCTCGTCAAGCATGGCCGGAGTCAAATCGACTGCCGTCACGTCATAGCCCAGCTCACAGAGAATAATGGCGAAAAAACCCGGTCCTGTACCAATATCCAATACATGCAAATCTTCTGCGGCATGATGAGAAAACACTTTCTCAATTTCTTTCTGCAAACAGTTCTTCCACTTTTGCTTTTGAACAGTGGCCAGCTCCAGCTGATTGACCTCAGAATAACCGGGAACGCGTTTTGTCCAATATTTTAAGTTTTCTTCATAGACGTTTTGGCTGTTCATGCTGTTTTCTTAAGGACAGCACGCACGGAACCTCGCGGATCAGTAATCAAAAGCCTTACTACCCAGATTACAAGGCCAAGTGCTACTACGTACAGCCCAAGAAAAGTATCGTTTATCATATCCTCCAAAGCTGGAGTAAAGTACTTTTCCTTCAGTTCCATATATTCAAAGATTGCATCCACAAGCCACATGATAGCAGCACCCCAGTACATGAAAAGCAACGTCTCCAGTTTCATGCTGTCATCCTTTCGGACGTACCAAATCACAGTAGCAATCACGGCTGCAAAAATAGTTATCAGTAACGTCATGGTAATCGCCTCCTACTTATACCGTTGTCGTCTGTGCCGGCGTTTTTTCCGGACGCCTAACAATCACATCTGCGGCTATGCACATACCTATCCAAACTACTGTGACAAGGACAGCCATAGATACGCCAATGGTTGCCATTTCATGAAGCATCTCAGCAGTATCTTCCGGATCCGACATAGCAGTCAGGAACGGGAACCAGGGAACTATTTCCCCATGCCAGACATGTTCAAATGCAAGAAGTACGCTCCCGCCCAGGAGCATATTGGATAGCCATTTCAGCTTTCTGCTGAGAGGTATTGTAACCTCTTTTGCTTTTTCTGTATTCTTTTCCAATGCTCTTAATTCATTTTGTTTTGCAGCTTTCTCTGCCACCTTAACCACAACAGCTTCAGCTACGGATACTAAAAAACATGCCATTTTGAACCTCCTTTACCCTTCAAAATAAAACAAAAAGCTATGAAGCAATCAACTCTTTCAAGAGTCAATCAGCTTTCATAGCTTTATCGTTTTATATTCAGTTAACGTTGAAAATAATGCACCAACTTTGCTCCGCTCCAGCGAAGGGTATCACTCTTGTGACAGTTTATTTTATCATGTATAGAATTAAAATGCAAGATAACTGACAAATTGTTGTTTTTTTCTAACAGCCGTAGATTTTTCTGCGGCTGTTTTGCTATAATTAAAAAAAACGGTGGAGGTGCTTTATGGAAATCAAACAGATTCGCAATGCAACG
>CADCHY010000013.1 GCA_902801365.1 uncultured Succiniclasticum sp. | reverse complement strand
CGCGGTTTTTACAAACACGTGAAGCGTTTTCAGCTCTTTTCCCCTGGCCAGGGGAATATTGCCCGTATTACTGATCTGCTTTACCCGCGCCGCTTCCAGACTGCTGCCCAGGGCAAGGATACCGGCCGCGGCCACATCGCCTTCCAGCAGCGCGTTGGTGGCCTGTGTCGTCCCGTGGGCGATAAAAACCACTTCTTCCGGCGCGATCCGGTTGCGGCGCAGGAGGTTCTGCAATACCGTGATGATCCCTTCCGCCACGCCGTGGGCAGCTTTTCCCGGGCAATGATTTCGCCGGTTTCGTTATCAATAGCCACGGCATCTGTGAAGGTTCCCCCCACGTCGATGCCAATCCGTATCTTTCTCATTTGCCGCCTCCATCCTTCTGCTTCGCACCATAACTTCATCCGTGATTTCCCGGGCCAACTGAATTGTGTGCACGGTTCACTGCGTCAGCCAGACATAAGCCAGCATCAGGAGGCACATAACCCAGGCATAGGGAAGGATCCGTTTCAGGATGATACCCGTATCCACGCCGGTGTAACCGCTGATCCAGGTATTGTGGGAATTCGTCGGATCAGCCAGCCCCTGCAGGTAACCGACGGCAATGAACATGCCGCACAGCGCGAGGGGCGGAACGAAACTCAGTCCGGTGAGGATCGCTGCAATGCCGGCTCCCATACCGTACATGTTGAGAGGACCGCGATAGAGGGCTGCCGGGGCGAACACGGCAAAGAACAGAAGCAGCCCGTTCTGGCCCGAAGGCAGAATGGACCCGATAAGAGGCTGCAGGATAGCAATGGATGCGGGATGTATGGAGGCCGCAATCAGCATGCCGATACCGATAAACAGAAACAGCACCCCGGCCACATCCTGGATTCCTTCCACGAAAGCGCCGGTCAGTACGTTGATCGTTTTTCCGGGGCACACGGTCATCGTGGCATACAGCGATGCCATAACGAAGCCGAATAATGCCGCTGCCACCGGGTCGATCTGACCCATCAGGGGGAGACCGAAACCATTGGTCAGCCGGAGGATCACGATGACTGCCAGAGGAAGAATGGGGGAAATCAGCGCAGCTCCCGGCAGTTCTTTTTGCTTCCGGATCAAACCCTCGGGAGCGCTGGTGAATATGCCGGCCAGTGCCTTCACCAGTGTTATTGGCAGTGAAAGGATGCCGGACAGGATTTCTTTCATTGCAGCAGGAAGCGTGTTCTTTTCGCCATTCCCGGAAGAAATATTTTTAATAATATAGATGCAGGTAACCAAAGCAGCGATGAAAACGCCCGGCAGATAATACTGCAGGGCCGCTTCGCTGCCGAAGATGCCGATATACGTGCCGTATCCCGCAATGTTGGCCATGCCTCCCGTGCAGATGGCCAGCAGGAACAGCGCCGCGGCGTCAACGGGCGGAATGCCTACGCCGGTCATGAGGGGAAGGGTGATGGAGCCGATCATAATGACAGGGCCCAGACCACTCATGCCGGAAAAAACAAAAACCGTGGCCGCCGTCAGCAGGAAGGCGATGGAAACGGGCTGGTCCCCGGACAGTTCCGCTGCCTTTTTGATGATGGAATCAGAGATCCCGGTCTTTTGGATCACCCGGGCAAACATGGCGCCGAAGATCACAAGGGCGATGGGGGAAGCGAGACGGAGCGCCCCGCCCAGCAGCACATCGTTGAGCCAGGAGACAAAGGGCATCCCGGCCACGAACGCGATCCACGCAGCCAGCAAAGGTAGCGCCAGCAGCGTGGGCAGCAGCCGCAGTACCATCAGGGCGGCAAATAGTATGAAACCTGCTAATAATATAATTCCTGTAAATGTCATGGTGTCAGTCTTTCAAAATGAGTCGTATAAAAAGTCGTTACGGCAGTAAGGACTTGCCTCGCAGGGAACACCTGCAAAATCATTGTAACGTATTTTATCCGGCAAGACAAGATGATAGATGAGGCAGGGATTATGTTTTGTGTTATCCGGATTCGGCACGCGCTTTTCACAAATATTTCACAACTTTTATAAAAAAATGCTGTTTTTGCAAAAAATAACTAAAAAATCGCTCAAATGTGAAATATTGTTCACAATCTTTGCTGAAAAATGCTTTTCTTTTTTGTAACATACCCGTAAACTAACACTTGTGCCGTGCGAAGCGCAGCACAAAATAATCAAAAACAATAAAAGGAAGGTAGTACATACTATGCAGGAAAGGATTTTTAAAGATAATTATGAACTCTTTGAAATGATGCTGAAAGAGATTAATCAGTGGAGGAAAAGTTTTCAAAGTAATTCCGTTGATGATGAATTGTTAGCGCCTATATTCTACATGTATGACGTAATGGAGAAGAATGTTTTATTTATCCGGGACGAATACCGCAATTCCATAGAACCCGCTGTTAACAAATTCTACGCGCTTGGAGATAAAAATGGCGGAAAGCTCACCGAAGAAGAAAGAGAGGAAGGGCGTAATGCATTTATCAGGATCGGGAACGAACAGGATTGTATGGAAGCCATGCTTATGATGAACAGTGAGCTGATGGAAGCATTATTCAAACTGCTTTTTCCGGAAGATGAGCGGGATTCGGAGATCATGAAAGGAGATTATATCGGACCTGATGTGGATTTTGAAAAAATGCCCCGGCTCCCTTCGGTTTTGAAAGTTTCCGATTTCGATTTTTTAAGCACAGTAAAACGTCTTGACTGGCTGGTTGATCATTATCACGATGATGAGAATGCAAAACTGTACCTGAAAGCCAGACAGGACGTGCGAAAGAAATATAAAGAGAAATTAAAAGTGAAAAAAAGGAAACGGTAAGTACAAGAAGCACGTGGATTTGTTCATGGGGTTTGTGGTATGATAGATAGCAGAACAGAATCTGAATGGAGATCATACTATGCATCAGTATTTATTTCATATAGGTGACTTCCCCATACGCATGTACGGGCTGATGCTCACCCTGGCGATTTTCCTGGCCACCGGCACGGCGTATTTTCTGGCGCGGCAGGACGGCCGCTGGCATGAGCATGTGCTGGATATCGGCATTTACGGCGGCTTTGCCGGACTGATCGGCGGCCGGCTGTGGGATGTTTTTTTCTTTGACTGGAGTTATTATCAGGACCACCTGCTGGAGATACCTTTTGTGTGGCAGGGCGGTATGGCAGTGCAGGGCGGCATGCTGGCGGGACTGGTTACCGGCATCATCTACTGCAAGCTGCACAAGATCGACTGGCTGGCACTGGCGGATATCGTCTGTCCGGCCATGATCCTGGGGCAGGCGGTGGGGCGCATGGCCAACCTGCTGAACGGTGACGCGTTCGGCGCGCCCACCGGCGGCGACTTCGGTATTATTTATCCGGAGGGGACACTGGCCCGGGCAACCTACGGGACCCAGCCTTTATGGCCCGCGGAAGTGTGGGAAGGGCAGCTGGACGTGGTGATTTTCGCGCTGCTTTTGGTGTTCCGCGCGTTTCCCCATGCCAAAGGGCAGGCCCTGTGTCTGTACGGTTTCCTGTATTCGCTGGAACGTTTCTGTCTGGAATTTTTGCGGGGCGACTACGCGGAGCCCTGGCTCTTCGGTCTTACCAGCGCCCAGGCGACCAGCTCCGGCTTCATGCTGGTGTGCCTCGGCTTTTTCCTGTACTTCGGCTACCTGACGAAACAGGATCCGGAACGGGTGATGCTGCCGGGCAGCGCCGTGGGGCGGACTGGCGGGGAGGCCGGGAAAACGGCAGGACTGTCAGCGGAAGATGAAAAACGTAAACAGGGCAAGAATGCAAAGAAAAGGTAAGCAATTACATAATTAAGGAACCACATAATTAAACAACGGCATACTGTTAATGGCATAATAGCTTCAAACAGAGCAAAAGAAAAGTGAACAGAGCAAAAAGAAAAGGCGGACGTTGGAATCAACGTCCGCCTTTGATTATGGCTTTAGCTTGGGAGCCGAATCCCTCAAGGGGATTTGGCTCAAAAACCACCTGCTACGCAGGTGGGATTAATGCTTAAGCAAAAGGGCAACATCCTTCTTGTATAATGATAGTGTTCAAGCCGTCACTAAAACAAGAAAGGATGTTGCCCTATGGCAAATAGTTTAGCACATACCAAGTGGGTATGCAAATATCACATTGTATTTACACCAAAATACAGAAGAAAAATCATTTATAACCAATTGCGTTTGGATATCAGAACGATTCTTAAAGATTTGTGCAAATGGAAAGGTGTAGAAATCATCGAAGGAAATTGTATGCCAGATCATGTCCATCTATTACTATCCATTCCGCCAAAGATGAGTGTTTCCTATATCATGGGGTATCTAAAGGGAAAAAGTTCACTGATGATATTTGAACGACATGCGAATCTGAAATATAAATTTGGAAATCGAAAATTCTGGGCAACCGGATATTACGTTAGTACGGTAGGGCTGAATGCGCAAACCATACAGAAATATATCCGGGAACAGGATAAGATGGATCAAATGGAAGATTCGTTATTCAGTAAAGAATACGAAGACCCTTTTAAGGGTAGCAAGTAGTCATACCACTGCGGCTTGAACAAAGTGAAAGCCAGCGTCATTTAGGCGCTGGCCTGTGTTGGGCCCTTATAGGGCTAAGCGAACCACCCCTTGAAGGGGTGGAAGCGATTTATACATGGATATTAAAAAATATTTTGCAAATTGTTTCCGGCGAATGAACCGGCCAATTCGTTCCATCACCACTTGGGCGGGAAGTAACGGCTTTGCAGTTTGTTCTCGGCCGATGTGATGACCCAGCCCCGGCCCGGAACGACTTCCAGGTTGGCAATGCCTTTGAAAACCTGTTCGATGTTGGTTTCCGGAGTGGAATCTTTCGCAGTCAGCGTGTACTCGACGGCGGTCATGTCAGGCCCGTCGGCCACGTTCACCGCATCCGTGATCACGCTGCTCACCGTGGTGGTGAATCCCTTGCAGAAGGCGCCGAAATCGCCGAAGGCGTTTTTATAACCGTCGCCTAAAAAACTCCAGGCCCGTCTCATTTCTTTGTTGGTGATGCACTCATGGTAATCCATCAGGACCGCCCGGGCGGTTTCCAGAGAACCCAGTACCTGGCGGCTCAGCTGTTTGCCGGTGCCGCTGTCTATCCTCCAGGAGCCGTTTATCCGTTTCAGAATGGCGGAACATTCAAAGGTCTGCACCACAATCTGCCGGTCGTTTTCCCAGTCTTCCGCTTTCAGCAGGTAAAACATCTCCAGGGTATCAGGGTCCCGCTGCAGCATGCGGAAACGGCTGGGGCGGCTGGAGATGGTTGTCCGGTAACCCTGCGCAAAACTTTCGTAGCTTCTGAATGCGTTTTTATAATCTTCTGTCAGTATGTCCCAGGCCAGCCCCGGCTCGCCGTCGGTAATTTTATGGTGGAAATATTCCACCGTTTTGGCGGGGCTCATCCCCGGAGGGAAGGTGTGAGACCTGGGCAGGCCGCCGTAAGGATTGGCCGCTGCGGTGAGGGTGAATGTTAACGCAAGGACGGTTGTCAGAACGAATAGAAATAATCTTTTCATGTTACCTCCTTTTTAAAAAAACATTCACGGCAGTGAACCGGCCTTTCGGCCATGGCCGCATTAATTTACGCGACTGACGAATCTAAAGCAAGATTTGATTAAAACACGGTCTTTTCTTTAAAGGCTGTTCCCCATACGGTATCTTTCAGTACGGCGCCTTTCATTTCCGCGTTGTCCAGCATGGCGTTTTCGAACACGGCTTCCGTAAAATCCCCGTTAGTCAGAGTGGCTTTCCCCAGTTTGGCGCTGGTGAAATTCGCGCGCTGCGCCCTGATGCCGTGGGCGTGGATCTCATACAGGTTGGCCCCGGCAAAGAGGCTGTCCGACAGATCGGCTTCATACATCCAGCAGTAGGACAGGTTGGCAAAGGTAAAATCGCTCCGGTGCAGGTCGGCTTTGTCGAACGTGGATTCCTGGAAATTCCCGGTGTAGGCCGTAACACCCGTCAGTTTGGCGCCGCGGAAATCGGCGCGGTAAAAATCACCGCCGGACAGGTCCGCGTTTGTCATATCCGCATGACCGAAATAGGCATACGGCGCTTCGGCGTCTTTTAAACGGGCGCCGGATAACCGGGCTTCGGAAAAGACGGCCCGCTTCAGTTTGCAGCCCTGCAGGCTGGCTTTGTCCAGGATGGTCCGTTCCAATCGGGCTCCGGTCAGATTCGCGTTCTGCAGATTGGCCCCGGTCAGGTCCAGTCCCGTCAGATCGGCGCCGCTCAGGTTGGCGTGGCTCAGGTCCGCATGGGGACAGTTTTGCCCGCCAGTAACGGAAGCTAGGTCAGCGTAACTGTACGCTTCCGCCCCAGGCTGGACCGCAAAGCCTGCCAGGAGAGAAATGATTACGCCAGAAAGAAATAATTTAGTCTGTTTCATATATGCCTTTCATAAAAACATGCTCTGGTGATGCAGACAACTTCCGTCATCCGCATTACGTCATGTTTGCAAAAAACTGTTTTCGTAGTGAAACGTTCCTTACGCTTCGCTGATTTCCTTAACAAATTCCGCCGGATCGTCGGGAAGGGTTTCCCAGATTTTCCAGGGAGTGCAGCCGGCAAAATCTTCCGGCTTAAATTCGCTGCCTGTCAGGACGATGATGCAGCGGGCCCCGATGGCGGCGGCGCACCGGGCGTCGCTGGGGGTATCGCCGATCACGATGATCTGGGAAGTATCTTTTACCAGTCCGTCCATCAGCAGGCGGTTGTATAAAATTCTGGACAGTTCGTTACGGTCTTCCGCCAGGTCGCCGTACGCGCTGTGCCGGAAATCAAAATACTGCGCGATGCCGTATTCCGTTACCTTGTCACGGGCCGCGTTGGTGGTGTTCCCCGTTAGCAGCAGGCTGGAAACGTCCGGCGCGTTTTCCTTCAGATACTGCAGCGTCTTTTCCACGTTGGGCATCAGCCGGCCTTTATGCAGTTTCAGGTGCTGCTTCAGATACATTTCGTATTTCAGGCTCAGCGAGGCGGCCCAGCCGCTGGTGCAGTGGCCCTTGATATCCGTTACGATCTCTTTGATGATGGATGAATCGGTACAGCCGGCCAGCGTATGTTTAAACTCATAGGGCTCTTTTCTGAAAAAATAATCGCAGGTAGCCTCCTGCAGCGCGGCATAGCCTGCGCGGTTGGTCAGCAGCAGGGTTCCGTCGATATCCCAGGCCAGGTATAGCATGAACGTTCCTCCGGTTAGAATACTGATTACGATTTACGATATAATTTTACTCTATCAGTCTGCATTATGCAAATAAAATACTTACCTGCTACTTACATACGGACAGGCAACATGATATAATTTAAATGAAAGAACAGTGCAGTTGGATTTATTTTTTTACAGATTCACAGGAAGATACCGGTCGAAAGCGGACCGGAAAGAGGTGGCGCATATGAAATTTGTCAAGCTTTATGAATTGAAGATTTTTACTGCGGAAGATGTGCTGTGCGGGGATGAGCCCTTTTACAAGGCGGTGTTTAAAGAAGCGCGGCGTCTCGGTCTGGGGGGCGGTACCCTGATACGGGCCGACGCGGGCTTCGGAAGGCAGGTCCGGGGCAACGACGGCCGGGCGGTGCCGGTCTTTTTCAGCGGGAAGTATAATCTGCCGCTGATTATTGAAATTGTAGATACAAAAGAAAAACTGGCGACGCTGTATCCGTTTCTGGAGAAAAACGGGGAGAAACATTTCATGGCGGTCATTGTGCCTCTGACGGCGCTGTACACGAAATATATGGAAGAAAACGGCGCAAAGCTCGGCAGGCCGGCGTTGCCTTTAATGGACGAACCGGACTGCTGAGGGGACAAAGTGTGAAATGTTTTGGAGGCCCCTGCGATTTCTTGCAAAGCGGGAACGCATAGTATATAATTAGCTGGGTACAGGCTGTGATGATTTTTTTCAGATGAAGTTATGTGTTGGAGGTTTTAATTATGGCAGATGAAAAAATCACGGTAATCGACGATAAAGACCGGGAAGAAGAAGCGCTGTCCCTGTGCAAATGGGCGGCGGCCCGCGCCGGCGTAATAGTGGTGGTCCCGGGCCTGGGCACTCTTTCCACGGTCGCCAACGACATTTATATGATCATGAAGATCGGCTCGGTTTATGAAGAAAAGATTACGGAAAAAGCAGCGGTGAGCCTGCTGGGTTCCATGGGCACCGTATTTGCCGGCGGCAAGCTGGCGACGCTGATTCCCTTTGCCCCCCTGCAGATTCCCCTGGCCATCGGCATGACCTATGGTCTGGGCCGGGTTGTCATGGAATGGATCAAGGCCGGCAAGCCGAAAGACATGAGCGCTTTCAAGAAAGTATATGACGACGCGGTGAAATACGCGAAGGACAACATCGATCTCTTTAATAACGATCCGGACAAGGAAAAGCCGCTGGGCGACGAAACGAAGAAGTTTGATGTGTAAATAAGCAGTTGCAGAAAATTAGTAACTGCTGAAAAAATAAATTATTGTAGAAATACAGCGTTTGGAGGTTTTCTGATTTGAATTTCGAGATATTCCTGTTTTTACTGTTCATGTCATTTGTCAGCTTTGCCGTAGGCGTTATCGTCTGGGTGGCAATCATGCGTTTCTTTGGCCAGGGTTCCAGAAATGCGAGGATACTGAGTTATATCCTGATTCCCATTTTTGCCCTGGGCTATAATTTCCTGGTGCTCACGGCAGGGAAATGGCGGTATCTGGTCGGTTTTATCCCCATTGCGCTGATTATCGGTTATGCGCTGTACTACCGGTTCGGGAATCACGGCACCTACATCGAGCCCCAGGCAAAACCGGAATCGGATTTCCAGCGGAGGGAAAGCTCCAAGTCCAGACGTATCCGCGAGGCACGGGAAAAACGGGCGGCGGAGCGTGAACTGCGGAGACACGGCAAACCGAAACAGAAAATTAACAGCGCCGCAGAAGAAGAGCAGGAGTAGAAGATCCTTTCAGGCAGATTCGTTCAGGCGGTTCTGCCTGATACACAGAAATAATGAAAGAGGGGATGAACATGTTTAAGAAAATCGTAGTTCCCGTTGACGGTTCGGAAAGCGCCTGGCGCGCGTTGGAACAGGCCTGCGCCCTGGCAGAAAAGTTTGAGGGCGAGCTGCTGGTCCTGACGGTAATCCAGCCCTATAATAATGCTGCGTTGCTGGCGGTTCCGCTGGACCACAATATTATCAGCCAGAGTAACGCGGATCTGGAAGAAGTAGGGAAAGAGATACTGGCCCGGGCCAGAGAAAAAGTGACAGGGACCGGTTTTGCCGGAACTGCCGACTACAGGATTGAACTGGGACATCCTTCCGAACGCATCCTGACCATTTCCAAAGCGGAGAAGGCGGACGCTATCGTACTGGGCAGCCGTGGTCTTTCCGGTCTGGCTGAATTCTTCCTGGGCAGCGTAAGTACGAAAATCTCCCAGTATTCCAACATTCCGGTGCTGATTGTAAAATAACTGTTGAGGTGTGGCGATACGGTCATACTGCAACGGACAGTTATTGGTAAAACAGTTATTGGCAAAACCGCATAAAACAGCTATTGGCAAAACATTTATAATAATAACCATAAAAAAAGGCAGCTCCCGATTTGGGAACTGCCTTTTTGTTTTACCATTCCAGTTCAGAACATATGCTTTTTCCACAGCCAGTAACCGGCCAGCAGGCTCACTACGCAGGCGAGTCCGAACACGATGTAGAAACCGTGGGTAAACTCTGCGAAAGGTACCGGCACGTTCATGCCCCACAGGCCGGAGATAAACGTGGGGATGGCCAGGATGATGGTGACCGAAGCCAAAAACCGCATCACCAGGTTCAGGTTGTTGCTGATGATGGAGGCGAACACTTCCATCATGCTCTGCACGATGTGGCTGTACATCTCGACCATTTCAATGGCCTGCTTGTATTCTACGATAACATCGTCCAGCAGGTCCTCGTCCTCTTCGTACATCTTGATCAGCTGCTGTGTCTGGGCGGTAGTGCGCAGCCGCAGCAGTTTTTCCGTCACCATGTAATTGCTTCGCAGGGACGTGGTGAAATAGGTCAGGGATTTCTGCAAGTCCAGCATGCTGAACAGCTTGGAATTTTCCATGGCCTGACGCAGATGCGCTTCCAAATCATCCGTCCTGCGGATGATGTTGCGGATATATTTCAGATACAACGTAGCCGATTTATACAGGATCTGGAACAGGAACCGGGTCTTCTTGTAGGTGCTGAACATTTTATATGTTCTGGCGTTAAAGCCGGACGTGACCGCGTTGCTTTCCAGACAGACCGTAACGATGACGTCTTTTGTGACAATGATGCCCAACGGCATGGTGTCGTAATCTTTATTGCTGCGGAAAAAAGGAATGTCGATGACGACCAGAAGCTGCTCTTCGTCAATTTCCGTACGGGCTTTTTCTTCCCGGTCCAGAGCGGCTGTCAGAAAATCTCTGGAAATATGGGCGGCTTCGGTGATTTCATCGATTTCTTCCGTAGAAGGGGCGACGATATCGATCCAGCAGCCTTTTTCCATATCTTCGATGTCGAATTCATCAACGCCGGTGTTGGAGCTTTTCAGAATTTTGTACATGGCCGGTTCCTCCTTTCCTGCGTGATTTCATGATTCGCCATTACTAAATGCACATCCGGTTTTCTTCCGTTGGGGAACGTTTGCTCCGGAACGCGCAGTGTTATTAATAGCAAATCATACAAACACTTTCCCTTATAACTAATTTATTATATACGAAAATGAAAAAAAATACTACCCCCTGTTGCCGGCGCAAATAAAAAACTCCTGTTCCCGGAGAACAGGAGTTGTTTTTCTGGTGATCCATCCGCGACTCGAACGCGGGACACCCTGATTAAAAGTCAGGTGCTCTACCGACTGAGCTAATGGACCGTTAAAATCTGGCTGGGGTGGCAGGGCTCGAACCTACGCATACAGGAGTCAAAGTCCTGTGCCTTACCGACTTGGCTACACCCCAAAATGAAAAAATTGGGGTGGGTAACAGGATTTGAACCTGCGCGTAACGGAGCCACAATCCGCCGTGTTAACCGCTTCACCATACCCACCATATAAGCGTCGCTTAATGACGGAAATTATTATAACACAGGCAAATTTACCTGTCAACCATGAATCTTTTTAAAATAATTTTCCGTCCAGGCTTTTGCGGTCGGGGTCACGGCCAGCCCGCCTTCCGCCGTTTCCCGGAGCCCGCCGGGCAGGGAACGTCCCACCTTGTCCATGGCGTCGATCGCTTCATCCGCCGGAATGAAACTGCCCACGCCGGCCAGCGCCAGTTCCGCGGCCAGCAGGCACTGCATCACGCTGCCCGCGTTGCGTTTGATGCAGGGGACTTCCACCAGCCCCGCTACCGGATCGCACACCAGTCCCAGCATATTTTTAAAAACGATGGAAACCGCGTCGCCGATCTGTTTCCCGTTCCCCCCGAAAACATAGACCACCGCCCCCGCGGCCATGGCCGCGCCGCTGCCGCATTCCGCCTGGCAGCCTCCGGTAGCGCCGGCGATGGACGCCCGGTTGGCGATCACTTCGCCGATCACGCCGGCCACCAGAAGAGCCTCCACCAGTTTCTTCCTTGGCACGCCGCAGTTCTCCTTCAGCGACAGAAGAATCCCCGGCAAAATCCCGCTGGCTCCCGCGGTAGGCGCCGCCACAATACGGCCCATGGCCGCATTGGCCTCCGCCGCGGCCAGGGCGTACATAACGGCCGTTCCCGCAACAGGCCCTAACAGATCCTGCGACCTTTTGTCCGCAGCCGCCGTAATATATTCCTTTAACTTTTTGGCGGAACCGCCGGTCAGCCCGCTGTTGGATTTCACGCCTGTCATGCCGTAGGCAACAGCCTCTTCCATGACCTGCAGCATGCTCTCCGTTTTTTTCAGAACAGCGTCTTTGTCTGTTTCAACCTGCGCCGCGCTTCTCTCCAGTAAATAGTCTATCAAGGGAAGCTGTTTCGCTTCCGCCTCGCTGACCAGCCGGGCCCACGACAATTTATCTTTCTTCATGGATCATTCCTCCGCGTCACGATACTTTATCCACAAACCGTACCAGCTTTACGGGCCCCAGTTCTTCCAGATGACGGATCACGTCCGCCGGAACCGGCTGGTCGCACTCGATGACCATGGTAGCCGTTTCCCCTTTGCCCTCGCGGAACACCCGCATGGAGGCAATATTGATCATTTTCTGCGCCAGAATCGTGCTGACCAGCGCAATGACCCCCGGCTCGTCCCGGTGGGGAACAAACAGCGCGGGCAGCACGCCCCTTAATTCGACCGGGTAGCCGTCCACGTTGGTCACCATGATCTGCCCGCCGCCGATGGACGCCCCGATGATTTCGCAGGCATTGCCCTTTGCCCCGGTCAGCCGGAACTGGACGGAATTCGGATGGGCCATCGAACCAAGATCCCCCGGCGTAAACGAAAACTCCATACCGGCTTCCTCCGCCAGGCGCAACGCGTCGGGAATGCGCGCATCATCGGGCTGACATCCCATCAGACCGGCAATCAGGGCCCGGTCCGTCCCGTGTCCTTTATAGGTATGGGCAAAGGAACCGTGCAGTAAGATTTCCGCCTTCCGGGGCCGCTCCCCCAGAATCCCCGCTGCCAGAAGCCCCAGCCGGCAGGCGCCCGCTGTATGCGAACTGCTGGGCCCGATCATGACAGGGCCTATGATATCAAAAATGTTCATACTCTCTTTCTCCCTCCACCACGTGATGCAAAACGACAGAATATATGAACCGGGTGCCGGTCAGGAGACGCGGCTTACTCAACCGGGTGCGACTCGATATTAATGATCATATGCAAGTCTTTGCCGGATTCGTAACTGTCGATTATGGCATTGACAATAGCAAGGACGTTCTTCAGCCTTTTTTCACTGAGTCCGTCCAATTGTCTGATGGCTTCTTCCAGTTCAGGCTTACCTTTTGCGATGGTGACAGTTACCGTATCGTCGGGTTCATCAGGTCCTATGGTTATAATCTGTAATCCCATCAGTTCAGCCGGCGTGGTATCCAGCGCGGCGGCAAAAGCGGCGATCTTTGCCTGGGGGATATCGTTTTCGCCGGATTCTATTTTGGCGATGGTTGACGTGGATTTATAGCCCAGTTTTTTCGCAAGCTCCTGCTGCGTCATGTTTAACGCGACGCGTCTCGCCCTGATATTTTCATGCAGCTCCAACATTGGCAGGGCCTCCCTCCTTAAGGAAATACTTCGGATCTTCTTAACGCTATCATACCATGTTTGTTATTTAAAATCAATAAAATAATATTTTTTAAAAAATACTTGACTTTAAATCAACAATGGACTACAATCAAAAAAGTTGATTAAAAATCAAAATCAAAGGAGGAGTATTAAGAAAAGTGTCGAATAATAGAGGCGTTGATATTTTTTTGCCCTCTTTAATGATTTAAAATCACATAAAGGAGCGCGACAAAAAAGGAGCGTAGCAGAAAAATGAGAACGTAACAGAAAACATTTCAGAGGACCAATGAACAAATCCTGAGACAAAAAGTAAGGGGGGAACTATGGAATCCAGGAAAAAGTTTAAGCCGGTAACGCTGCGGGATATGATCCCGTACCTGCGCAATGTAAAACAGCGGAATGAAGAAACGGTGGCAGCCTGTCCCGTCTGCGAGGCGGGCGAAAGCGACGGGCATCATCTGTATGTCAGGGAGTCCGGCGGGAAACTGCTGGCGTACTGCCAGAAATGTAACGCGAAGCTGCCGGAGATTCTCAAAGCGCTGGACATCGGACCGGAACTTGTAGAAGAAGAAAAGCCTGTCAAAACAGGAAAACCGGTCAAAGAAGAAAATCCGCAAAATACAGAATCAAAACCGGGGCAGATCAAACACGCGAAGCCGGAAGTCATGGAAGAGTACGACCATGTGTATAAAAATCCGGACGGCACAGCGGCTTACTGCAAACACCGTGTCAAGTATGCCGACGGCAGCAAGGTCTTCCGGTTCCGCCATGTGGACGGACGCGGGAAAAACATTTTCAAAAAACCGGAAGGCTGCAACAATCTGTATAACCTGGACCTGCTGGAACGGGCTGACGCAGATACCTGTCTTTATATCGTGGAAGGGGAAAAGTGCGCGGACGCCATGGTCCAGCACGGCTTCCTGGCAACCACCTGCAACGCCGGCGCCCGGAAGAACGTGAAGCTGTCCCCGACCGATCTGCGTTATCTGAATAAATTCAGCGAGATCGTGCTGATCCCGGACAACGACGATAAGGGCGCGGACTACGCGAAAGCCTGGCCGGTGCCGGTGGAAGTGCTGGACCTGACGGAAATCTGGCCGGACTGTCCCGCCAAGGGAGACGTGGCGGATTATTTCGCCCGGGGCGGCGACCCGGAGAAACTGTCCGTCAGCGTGGATTACAGCAACGTAAGCAAAAAAGAAATGATCGGGATGCGGTTCTATGAATCCCTTTACGCCATCAAAAACGAAAACCGCCGGCAGTACGCGGTGTCCATGGCGGAACAGCGGGCCCGGGAACTGAATATTGCCCGCCAGTTCAGCAAAGGCTGGCAGACGTTCCTGCGCAGCAGGGCGAAAGTGGAACCGGAAGCCGTCGCTGTTAACCGGACGAATTTCCCGGACCAGCCCCTTGCGCTGGACGCCGGGGACTGGACCGCCGACGGGGACGGGGTGAAACGGATGGTGCAGGACCGGAACGGGAACATGAAGGAAGAGTACGCTTCCCGCCTGCCGGTGCTGCCTCTGGAAATTTTACGGAATACGGAGGAAGGCACGGAAAAGATCCGGCTCGGCTTTTATAAATATGGAAAATGGAACAACATTCTGGTTCCCCGTTCTTCCGCGGCCAGCAGCGTGAAAATCGTGGAGCTGGCGGACATGGGGCTGGATGTAACCAGCGAAAACGCCAGGCTGCTGGTGAAATACCTGGCGGATGTAACCTCTTTAAATATGGATGCGATTCCGGTGGTGAAGTCCTGCCGCCATATGGGCTGGGCGGGGGAAACCTTCCTGCCCTATACAGATGGGATCAGGCTGGACAGCGAGGCCCAGTACAAAGACCTGATCGCTTCCGTCAGCAGCCGGGGCGACCTGCAGGCCTGGATCGACTTCACCGCGGAGCTGCGCAGGAACACCGTGCTGCGTCTGCTCATGGGCGCGTCCTTCGCCAGTCCGCTGATTGCCAAAGTAAACGCGTTGCCCTTCGTGTTTCACCTGTGGGGCGGCACCGGTACCGGCAAGACGGCGGGCATCATGGCGGCGGCCAGCATCTGGGGTGACCCGCGCCCCGGCAGACTGGTGCGCACTGTGAACATGACCGTCAACAGCATGATGCAGATGGCCTCCGTGCTGCGGAACCTGCCCTTTTTCGGCGATGAACTGCAGACCGTCAAAAGCCGGTATGATAATTACGACAACCTGATCATGCAGGTAACGGAAGGCATCAACCGGGGCCGCATGACCAATACGGCCCTGCAGCAGCAGATGACATGGCAGAACGCTTTCGTGTTCACCGGGGAGGAACCCTGTACGCAGAACCTGTCCGGCGGCGGCGTAAAGAACCGCGTTATTGAAGTCGAATGCACGGACAACGTGCTGGAGAACGGCAACAGCGTGGTGAACTTCATCAATAATAATTACGGGCTGGCCGGGCCGGAGTACATCCGGCTGCTGGGAAAATATCCGGTCCGGGAACTGTTTGAAAAGAAAATGAAAAACATCCTGGACGCAACCGGGACCTCCGAAAAGCAGGCGATGGCCATGGCCCTGATCATGACGGCGGACAGGCTGGCCGGGTGGGCGTTCTATCCGGAGGAGGAAGCGCTTACGGCAGAAGACGTGAAGCCGTTCCTGAAAGTGCAGACCGACATTGACGTGGCGAAACGGGCGTTCCGGGAGATCATGGGCGTCATCCTGGAACACGAAGTGAACTTCAAGCCGGACATGAACGCCATGCGCTGGGGCCGGATGGGCTCCACCTTCGTGGAGATCAACAAGACCGTGCTGGTTCGCGAGCTGCGGAATATCGGCTTCCATTTTGACGCTGTGAAAAAGCAGTGGGCGGAACAGGGATACCTGCTGAAAAATGCAAGCGGCAGATATGCGAACTGTACAAAAGTTGACGGCGAAAAAGGCTATTATGTCTGTCTGAAATACGATCCGGCTGCCTGAAGCATGACCGGAATGTAAGATTGTAAGACAAATGTAAGACTTGGGAAACTGATAACCACGCGGTTTTGTTCCCAGAGTCTTACAGTCTTACATTTTTACAGAAAGAAGATAAATAATCCTTTGCTTACATATGCGTCCGTTATATGAATTAGATTTCAATTTCATTACCTCTGTCTGCCGGAAATAATGTAAGACTGTAAGACTTTTTTGTGAAACCGGCACTGGCACTGGGATTGCAGCGTCTTACAAAATAAAAAAAGGAGAAGAGTCGTACATGATCGGAAACGGAACTTATAAATCAGCGCGCTGTTTTTAATTGACCTTAATCAGGACGGATACGCTGAATGAAAAACTGGCACAAACGAAACATTATGTTGAAAGAAAAAACTAAAATTTTAGAATAATGTTAAAAAAATTGTACAATTTGCGAAGATAAAATATAATTAAATTGAAGTATTATATTCGCAATTATAATGCAGCATAGTTTCTTTCAGATGACAGGAGGTACAGCCATGGCAAATTTTAGGACAACCAACAAAAAACAACTGGCGGCGCGGGTATTGTGCGGTCTGCTGTTAAGTACGTATCTTACCGGTGCATACAGCCTGCCTGTAGCGTGGGGAGCGCCTGACGGCGATGGTGCGAAGATACAGGGCTATAATATAAATGCATCCGGTGACGAAGCAACAGCCTGGGGCGTAGGAGCAGAGGCATCCGGTGACAGAGCTACAGCCTGGGGCGTTGATACAGTTGCCAAAGGCTGGACTTCGACGGCCTGGGGCACAGATACCGTAGCCGACGGCGGTGGTGATCCCGACAAAGGTGATGGTGATGCCACTGCTTGGGGCTGGGGCTCTAAGGCATCCAATAGGCAATCCACGGCCTGGGGCTATTTTACAGAAGCATCCGGCAGAAGGTCTACGGCCTGGGGTTATGAGACACAAGCAAAAGGTGATTATGCCACGACCTGGGGCTCTGCTACAACGGCGGAAGGTAAACGTTCCACAGCTTGGGGTTGGGAAACAACAGCCAAAGGTGAAACCGCTACTGCCTGGGGTGAAAACACATTGGCGGACGGCAAAAAATCCACAGCCTGGGGTTCGAATACCAATGCATCCGGTCACACTTCCACAGCTTGGGGCTGGAAGACTGTGGCATCAGGAAAACGTTCCACGGTCTGGGGCAGTGAAGCCAAGGCGAGCGGTGAGCATGCAACGGCGTTTGGCTATAAAACAATTGCCAGTGGTGAAGGTGCTACAGCCTGGGGTAGTGAGTCAAAAGCGACTGGCGATTATTCCACAGCTTTTGGTGTTAGATCTGTAGCTAATGCAGAAAATTCCCTCGCTGCTTTAGGCGGCATTGTAGAAAAAGATGCGACGAACGGTATCGCAATCGGTAAAGATTCCGCCGTATCTACGCCCAACGGCATTGCCATCGGCACAGGTTTGAAGGTCAGCGGCAAGAACAGCGGTGCATTCGGCGATCCCGGTGAAGTAAGCGGCAGCAACAGTTATGCTTTCGGTAACAACAATACGGTTTCCGGCGACAATACCTTTGTATTGGGCAACAACGTCAGCACAGTTGCGAAGAACGCAGTCGTATTAGGCGACGGTTCTGAAGGCGTGGACAATGCAGTATCTGTAGGCGCGAAAGGAAAAGAACGGCAGATTAAAAATGTTGCGCCCGGCACGGATGACAGCGACGTTGCCACCGTTGGACAGACCCGGGTTGCCAAAGACGGGAAGTATGTCAAAAAAGATAAGTCTGCCGGCGAGAACCTGACTGAACTGGACAAAGCAGTAGAGAAAAATGCGGCAGATATAGCCGATTTGCAAGCAGGCGGCGGCGCGGATTTAGCGCCGGTTAATCGCCGCATCGACAACCTGGACAGCAAGGTAAATAAAATAGGCGCCGGCGCGGCGGCATTGGCGGCGCTGCATCCGATGGATACGGACGGAAAGTTCAGCATGGCGGCGGGCTTCGGCAATTACCGGGACGCCAACGCCATGGCATTAGGCGTGTTCTACCGTCCCAACGACCGGGTGATGTTCAGCATGGGCGGCAGCCTGGGCAACGGAGAAAATCTGCTGAACGTCGGCGTGAGCTTCGCGCTGGATAAAGGCGTGAGCACCAGTAAGGCTGCCATGGCAAGAACCATTAAGGCGCAGGGCGAAAAGATCAGTGAACAGGACGCAAAGATTCAGACGCTGGAAGCGGAAAACGCCAAACTGGCGGAACGGCTGGCAGCCATCGAAGCGAAACTTGCAAAATAAAATTCAGTTACCCGTATAATATTAATATCTTTTAATACGCAAAACCGCGTGCCGGAATTTTAAAATCCGGCGCGCGGTTGTTGTTTTTGCGGATAAAAAAAGGCTAAAAAGTACATCAGACATATGGAGCACTGCAGTGTTACCGGCAGATGCAAAGTCATTCTGCATGCTTCGTGAAAAAAATGCGGATATCCGCAAAAATTTCAGGAGGGAACAATCCATGCAGTATGCAAGAAGGCAATACATGGAACAACTGATCCGTAAAAAGGACAATGGCCGGGTCAAAGTTATCACAGGTTTGCGCCGGAGCGGGAAATCCTATTTGCTTTTTAATCTGTACCGGAATTATCTTTTGGAATCGGGGGTTGGTGAAGATCAGATTATTGGTCTTGCATTGGATGAAATTGATAATGCGAAGTATCGAAATCCGTTTGCGCTCAACAAAGCCGTAAAAGAACGGATGACAGACAACAGTAAACGGTATTACATATTTATTGATGAGATTCAGTTCGTCACTGAAGTACAAAATCCTTACGTGGATAATCCGGAAGAAAAGCTGACTTACATAGATGTAGTGCTGGGGCTGATGAAACTGCCGAATGCGGATATCTATGTGACCGGCAGCAATTCAAAGATGCTTTCTTCTGACGTACTGACCCAGTTCCGCGACCGCGGGGACGAGATTCGTGTCCATCCCCTCTCTTTTGCTGAAGTATATGAAATCTATACGGGGGACAAACGTGGCGTCAGGCGCGAGTACTACACCTATGGCGGAATGCCGTTCGCCTGGACAATGGAGTCTCATGAAGAGAAGAGCCGTTACCTGCGGGATTTGTTTAGCCGGACATACGTCAGGGATGTGCTTGAACGGCATCAGATAAAAAATAATGCAGAAGTTTTGGAAACGCTCTTGAACGTGTTGGCATCAGGTATTGGGTCTTTTACCAATCCAAACCGTATCTCGAATACGTTTGCAAGCGAAAGGCATGTACGGGTGGCGCCTGATACAATTGATAACTATATAGAATATTTTCTTGAGGCATATCTGATTCAAAAGGCGGAACGCTATGATGTAAAGGGGCGAAAATACATCAGGACGCCGGTCAAATATTATTATTCCGATGTGGGTCTCCGGAATGCGCGCCTTGGGTTCCGCCAGTTGGAAGAAACGCACCTTATGGAAAATGTCCTCTTCAACGATCCGGTTAAGAAGAAGCAGGAGATTGCCTCTTTGATACGGATACCGGATTCTTTCCGCAAGATTGTTGTCGTGAAAGACTATATAAAGCCCTGGCAGGACGAGAAGGGTATCCAGTATATCGGCATCGAAGATTTTCTGCTGGAAGAAAAATATATTTCCAGATAAAACGACCAAAATAACCGGATAAAAACACCTGAACGACCTGAATATCATATAATTCGCAAAGCCGCGTGTCGGAACTTTAAAATCCGACGCGCGGTTCTTCCGTTACGCCTGCTTAACGCGGGCGTTTTTTATTTTTTCACACCAGTGCGAGGCGTAAGGGGTTCGCAATATGAGGAAGAAGAACAAATACATGAATGCGAAAACTGTTGAAGAAGAACAAAAAGGATAGTATAATTAGGTATCACAAATGTAAGAAGCCATCCGGATTTTATAGGGAGGCCGTTCTCATGAATATCAAAAAATCAGTAATGACTGTTGTAACCGTGCTGGCAATTATGGCGACAGGTACTTGCTTTGCAGTATCGAAAGAGGATTTTGTGATTGGAAATATCCGCCTGGGGCAACCCCTTGCTGAAGTAATTGCGAAATACGGACAACCGGTGCGTCAGGAGCAGTCGAACGAGTATTCCAGATATTATTTCGTTAAAGAAGGGAATGCGACATGGTTCCTGGTAGATACGGCGCCGGCCGGTGACAAGCAGGTATTAAGCGTAGCCCTTAACGGCGACATAACGGTTGCTACAAAAGCCGGCATCAAAACCGGTTCTACCGGCGCGGAACTGAAAAAAGCGTATGGAGAGCCTGATGAATGTCTGGATATAAACAATAACCGTATATCTACGGATGATAAAAACTATCAGGGCCCTTGTATAGTTGGTTATGAAGCAGATGGCTGGAGTTTGCAGTTTGCATTGAGTGGCGGGAAAGACGCAAACGAACGCAAGGTAATGAGCATAGCCATGAGAGTGAAAAGCTGACAATACATTTAGAAAATGTTTTGCGGGCGTGGCGGAATTGGCAGACGCACCAGACTTAGGATCTGGCGGTTTATCCATGCAGGTTCAAGTCCTGTCGCCCGCACCATATTTTAGAACTATATAGCCGGAACCGCAAGGAACCGGCTTTTTTACAGGACGGCGCTGTTTTTTTATATCGCGCTGTGTTAACAGGAAGGGCGGACCATGCAGATTCACGGAATACCGGTCAATCTAAAATTGAATAGTACGGTTCTGATGATCGCTTCGTTCATCATAAGCGTTCTGGCGGGTCTTATCCTTAACCTCGCGGGCGCCGGGCGCGGCGTGTATGTGATGCTGTATTCGGTGGGCATGGCCTACCTGAAGCTGTTGTTCCTGCTGGCGCTTCCCATCGTTTTTCTGAATCTTGTTTCCGGCGTGATGCAGCGGCTGCAGCTGCGATCTGACGGTTCGTCGCCTGCACGGTTATGGTTTTTCCACAGCATTGCGGTGATTGGCGCCGCGGTTCTTGGTCTGGCGGCGGGAAGCATTGCCGGGTCTGCACAGATCCCGGCCGTTTTTGCCGGTTTTTCCGATTTCGGCCTGCGCTGGCTCCAGCCTATCGTGCCATGGGCGCTGCTGCTGTCGGTGCTGACCGGTGCCGCCGCGGTGAAAATCGGACCGGAGGGAGAAGAAGCCCGCCGGCTGTTCCGTTCCCTGGGGGATGTGTCTGCTTATGCGGGAACCCTGTTGCTGCGTTTGCTGCCTTTGGGTCTGTTTTTCCTCCTTTGCCCCATGATCGGGATCCGGGGGCTGGCTGTTCTGTGGCCCGGTGTGAAACTGGCCCTGGTGACGGCTTTCTGCTGCGCGGCTTATGGAACGCTGGTTTACGGATACCAGCTGCGTCACTGCGGCAAAGACTGCCCGGCGCATTTCCTGCGCAACTTCAAACCGGTCCTGCTGCAGGCCTTTACCGCCTGTTCTTCCGGCTCCGGGGAAGGGGAGGCTCTCCACAGTCTGCAGCGCATGGGGATTGCAGGAGAAGCGGGCCGGACGGCCTGGCGCTGCGGAAAACTGCTGGGCAAAACGGGCACGGTGCTGTATCTGGGAATTGCCTGTATGCTGGCGGCGCGTTACGTTGGCATGCCGGTATCCGCGCTTCCGGGCGTCGGTTTCTTTGTCTGGATCCTGCTGTTCTCGCTGGCGGGGATGAAGTATCGGGGCAGCGGGCTGTACTGCGTGCTGTTTCTTCTTTTTATGCTGGGGCTGCCGCTGCGTGCTGCGGTTCCGCTGCTGATGTTCGAGTGGCTGCTGGACGGTTGCCGTTCGGCGCTCAATTCGGTTGCGGCGGGCACGGGAGCGTACCTGGCGGACAAGCTTGGCTGGATGAAATAAAACGCGCCTTTGCGGACAGGGTTTACCTGTTTGCAGAGGCGCTTTTTTTGTTGCTTTTTACTGTTGCGTTTTACGCACTGAACGTTGCGGACATAAACCGGATCAACAGAGAGCCGGACAGACTGGATCAGATTTTTTCCAGCCGGTCCCCGATCTGCCGGTACCGGAAATCCTTTTTGGCGTTCCAGAAATGCGCGTTGACCGTGCCGCCGCTTGCCAGCAGGTCTTTCAGTTCGACGCTGTCCAGCAGACTGACGCGGACGGCCAGTTCAATGATAGCGTCCAAATCTATGCCTTCCAGGTCGGCAGCGTTGACGACGCGGTCCGATCTGCTTTCGGCGCCGTTGTGGTCCGTGCAGTCCAGGGAAACAGTTTTTCCTTCCGCGTAATTGGCCACATCGGCCAGCAGACGTTTTGTGGAATCCTGCTGGTAATAGCGGGGCGTTTTGTTCAGGGTCACTTTAAAATCTTCACCGGGCCGGTACAGTACCTGCAGCGGTTTTCCGCCGTACGGGTTTGCGTAGGTCAGCAGCGTTTCCGCTTTGCTTTCGGTAACTTCCGCTTCCGCATGAAGCAGATCTTGTAGTTTTTCATTCAGCAGTGTAAGTAAAATATTCAAAGACATCACCTTCTTTCGATAATATTATATCATAATATTTGTGATTGGTAAGAATACAAAATACAACAAGTTTTACATTGCGGAAGAGTCGTTGATACGATATAATAAGATGAATAATATTATAATGGCTCATTATGATATTAGTTAGAAATTACAAAACAGAATGATGTATTGATGAGTTTAATGAAAAGGGGAATCGATCTATGGCAATCATGAAAACGATGGACGGCAACGAAGCCGCCGCTTATGCATCCTATGCTTTTATTGACGCAGCCTGCATTTATCCCATCACTCCGTCTTCGCCTATGGCGGAACACGTGGATGAATGGGCTTCCGCAGGCAAAAAGAATCTGTTCGGACAGACGGTAAAACTGTTGGAGATGCAGTCTGAAGCCGGCGCTGCAGGCGCGGTACACGGCTCGCTGCAGGCAGGCGCCCTGACGGCTACCTACACGGCTTCCCAGGGTCTGCTGCTGATGATTCCTAATATGTATAAAATTTCCGGCGAACTGCTGCCGGGCGTGTTCAACGTTTCCGCCCGTGCGCTGGCTACCAGCAACCTGAGCATCTTCGGCGATCATCAGGACGTAATGGCCTGCCGTCAGACCGGTTTCGCCATGCTGGCGGAAGGCAGCGTGCAGGAAGTTATGGACCTGACCGGCGTAGCCCACATGGCCGCCATTAAAGGCCGCGTTCCCTTCCTGAATTTCTTTGACGGTTTCCGTACATCCCATGAAATTCAGAAGATTGAAGTATTTGATTACAAAGATTATGCGGACATGCTGGACTGGGAAGCTGTGAAAGCGTTCCGGCAGCGTGGCCTGAATCCGGATGCCCCGGTAATGCGCGGCACGGCCCAGAACCCGGATACCTATTTCCAGAGCCGCGAAGCCGTTAACAAATATTATGAAGCTGTTCCGGAAATCGTGGAAGAATACATGGCCAAAGTCAGCAAGATTACCGGCCGTGAATACCATCTGTTCAATTACTACGGTCCGAAGGACGCGGACCAGCTGATCGTGGTTATGGGCTCCGGCCAGGAGACCGCCATCAAGACCGCGGAACTGGTCAATGCGGCAGAAGGCGCAAAGATCGGCGTGCTGGCAGTTCACCTGTACCGTCCGTTCTCTGTGAAACATTTCCTGGCTGCGGTTCCGAAGACTGTGAAAAAGGTTGCGGTGCTGGACCGCACCAAAGAACCGGGCAGCCTGGGCGAACCGCTGTATCAGGATGTCTGCAGCGCGTTCTATCAGAGCGACATGAAACCGGTTATCGTAGGCGGCCGTTTCGGTCTGGGTTCCAAAGAATTCACGCCCACCGAAATGTATGCGGTCATTGAAAACCTGCGCCAGGCTGCGCCGAAGAACGGCTTTACCGTTGGCATTAACGACGACGTGAACAACACCTCCCTGACCAGCAGCAAGATTCTGAACGCCACCCCGAAGGGAACCAAGGGCTGCAAGTTTTGGGGCCTGGGTTCCGACGGTACCGTTGGCGCCAACAAGAGCGCCATCAAGATCATCGGCGACCACACCGACATGTATGCGCAGGGTTATTTCGCTTACGATTCCAAGAAATCCGGCGGCATTACCGTATCCCATCTGCGTTTCGGCAAAGAGCCCATCATGGAACCATACCTGATTAAAGACGCCGACTATGTGGCGGTTCACAATCAGTCTTATGTTTACAAATATGATATTATGTCCGGCCTGAAAGAGGGCGGCAATTTCCTGCTGAACTGCAGCTGGTCGCCGGAAGAACTGGATGAGAAACTGCCGGCTGCTGTAAAACAGTACATCGCGAAGAATAAGGTTAATTTCTATATCATTGACGCCGTGAAGATTGCCCAGTCCATCGGTCTGGGCGGCCGCATCAACATGATCATGCAGTCCGCGTTCTTCAAACTGGCGGATATCATTCCGCTGGCCGACGCGGTGAAATACCTGAAAGACGCCGTGGAAGCATCTTATGGCATGAAAGGCCAGAACGTGGTTGACATGAACAATGCGGCCATCGACAAAGGCATCGAAGCCATTGTAAAAATTGATGTTCCCGCTGCCTGGGCGGATGCCAAAGACAAAGTGGAAACCAAAAAGACCGGCAATGCGTTCATCGACGATATTCTGGTTCCGGTTAACCGGCAGGAAGGCGACAAGCTGCCTGTCAGCATCATGGCCCGTCACGCCGACGGCACCTTCCCGGTTGGCACTTCCGCTTACGAAAAACGCGGCATTGCCATCAATGTGCCGGAATGGGATGTGGCAAAATGCATCCAGTGCAACCAGTGCGCCTTTGTCTGCCCGCACGCTGCCATCCGTCCGGTGCTGCTGAACGACGCGGAAGCGGAAAAGATCGGCTATCCTTCCAAACCGGCCATGGGCGTAAAAGACGGCAGCAAGTTTGCTATGGTGATTTCCCCGTACGACTGCCAGGGCTGCGGCAACTGCGCCCAGATCTGCCCGGCGCCCGGCAAGGCGCTGTTCATGAAACCGCTGGATACCCAGATTGACAAAGCGCCTGCCTGGGATTATGCGGTGAATGAAGTGACGGAAAAACCGAATCCCATGAAGAAGAATACGGTAAAAGGTTCCCAGTTCGAACAGCCGCTGCTGCAGTTCTCGGGCGCCTGCTCCGGTTGCGGCGAAACGCCGTATGTAAAACTGGTGACCCAGCTGTTCGGCGACCGCATGATGGTGGCCAACGCAACGGGCTGTTCCTCCATCTGGGGCGCTTCTTCCCCGTCCATGCCTTATACCGTGAACAAGAAAGGCCACGGTCCGGCCTGGGCTAACTCCCTGTTTGAAGATAACGCGGAATACGGTTTAGGTATGTTCCTGGGCGTGGAACAGTCCCGGGACCGCGTGGAAGAACTGATCGATGCGGCTCTGGCAGCAGGCAAAGGCTCTGCGGATCTGCAGGCTGCCATGAAAGACTGGAAAGAAAACAAGAATGTCAGCGAAGGCACCCGGGAACGGGCGGACAAGCTGGCGGAACTGCTGGCGAAAGAAGCAGGCGCGGACGCAGCGCTGCAGGAAATCCTTGACCTGAAACAGTTCTTTATCAAACGCAGCCACTGGATTTTCGGCGGCGACGGCTGGTCTTATGACATCGGCTACGGCGGACTGGATCACGTGCTGGCCAGCGGCAAGAATGTTAATGTTCTGGTTCTGGATACGGAAGTGTACTCCAACACCGGCGGCCAGTCCTCCAAGGCGACCCCGACCGCTGCCATTGCGCAGTTTGCTGCCAGCGGCAAACGCACCAAGAAGAAAGACCTGGGCATGATGGCCATCAGCTATGGCTACGTGTATGTGGCGCAGGTTTCCATGGGCGCGGACAAGAATCAGCTGGTGAAGGCGCTGACGGAAGCGGAAGCTTACGACGGCCCGTCCCTGATCATTGCGTACTGCCCGTGCATCAACCACGGTCTGAAAGCCGGCATGGGCTGCAGCCAGCTGGAAGAAAAACGCGCCGTTGCCTGCGGTTATTGGGCGACCTACCGTTACAATCCTGACCTGAAGGCACAGGGCAAGAATCCGTTCATCCTGGATTCCAAAGAACCTACGGAAAGCTTCCGGGATTACCTGCTGGGCGAAGTGCGTTTCGCATCCCTGCAGAAAGTCCGTCCGCAGCTGGCTGAAGAACTGTATAAGAAGACTGAAGCGGATGCCATGGAACGGATTGCGAACTATAAGAAAATGGCAGGAAAAGAATAAAGTTAAATCAGGAAACACTGGCTGACGAGGCGGAGAAACAGAAAGCGTTTCCGTTGTTTCCGTACATTAAAATCAGCCGGAGAACCTCCGGCTGATTTTTTGGCTGCTTTTCATGAAGCAGGTTTTTTCATAAAGAAGGTTTGCCATATATTTTTTAGAGAACGATAGCTGAGTCAAACGATAAGAGAAGAAGACAGTGATACATTTATGATAGTACATCTTTTTGCTTTTTTAGGCGGCGTAGGACTTTTCCTATACGGTATGGAACTGTTGGGCGGCGGTCTGCAGCAGGCTGCCGGCGCCCGGCTGCAGAAGGTGCTGCAGTCCCTGACGGGCGTGCCGGTGATGGGCGTGCTTCTGGGCGCGCTGGTAGCGGCGACCCTGCAGTCTTCCGCGGCAACCACCGTGATGTCGGTAGGCCTGGTCAACGCCGGTGTGATGACGTTAAAGCAGGCGTTCAGCGTGGTCATGGGGGCCAATATCGGGACGACCTTTACGGCCCAGCTGATTGCGTTCAAGCTGACCGATTATTTTACGGTTATGATCTTTGTCGGGGCCATGACCCGTGTCCTTGCCAAACGCAAGAAGGGCCAGTTCATCGGCCAGATCCTGCTGGGCTTCGGTCTTCTGATGCTGGGTATGAAGGTGCTCAGCGCCGCGGCGTCCCCCCTGCGCAGCAGTCCGGTGTTTGTAGAGTTTGTTTCCCGTTTTGCCGATAACCCGGCGCTGGGGGTTATCGTGGGTATCATCTTTACCATTATGGTCCAGTCCAGCGCGGCTACGGTCGGCATTCTGATGGCCATGGCCGGTCAGGGCCTGCTTCCGCTGGAAGGGGCTATCCCGGTGTTGCTGGGCGATAATATCGGCACCTGCCTGACGGCCATCGTGGCGGCTTCCCGGAGCAACACTTCGGCCAAGCAGGTGGCGCTGTCCCATGTGCTGTTCAACTCCTTCGGCTGCGTGATTTTCCTTGCGTTTCTGCCTTTGTTTGTCAAAGTCGTGATGGCGATTTCCCCCGCAGGGGATATTGCCCGGCAGATCGCCAACTCCCACAGCGCCTTTAACGTGCTGAACACCATGATCTTCCTGCCGCTGATCACTCCCTTTACCCATCTCATTGAAAAACTGCTGCCGGATAAGGGCGATAAGATTTCCGTAAAACCGCTGTACCTGAATGACGCGATGCTGGCGACCCCGTCCATCGCTATCGTGTTGGCGGAAAAAGAAGTGATCCGCATGGGGGAAGTGGCCCGGAAAAACATGCACGCGGCGGTGGAATCCCTTGTGAAATACGATCCTGCCAAGGTGCAGTACGTGCTGGAACATGAACCGATCGTGGATAAGCTGAATGAAGAGATTACGAAGTACCTGACCCATATTTCCGAAAAAGGACTGGGCAGTTCCCTGTCTGCCAAGCACATGGCCCTGATGCATGCCTGCATCGATCTGGAACGGATCGGCGACCATGCCCAGACCCTGGTGAAGCGCAGCCGCAAAATTTTTGAGGAAAAAATCGTAATCTCTGCGGAAGCGCAGCAGGAAATTGCGGAAATCGGCAAGCTGATGGAACATTCGCTGGAAGTCAGCATGGAAAGCTTTGCGAAAAACGACCCGAAGCTGGCCGAAGAAGCCTGGGGTGTTTGCCGCCAGGTGAAAGCGGCGCAAAAGGAAATGCGCAAGAACCACATCCGGCGTCTGAACGAAGGCACCTGCCATCCGGATTCCGGCCTGGTCTTCCTGGAAATTTTAATTAACATGAAGAGGACCAGCGACCACGCGAAAAATATCAGCCAGATGGTGCTGGGAATTTTCTGACAGGCGCGTGTGCCCGCATGGACCCGTTGTGTCTGCAGAAGCAAGGCGTTTGGGAAAAATCCCATAGTTTTTGCAAAAAAGTTGTTGACAAAACCGAAATGATACTTTATAATCATCCATGTTGTTACCGATGCGGAAATAGCTCAGTTGGTAGAGCACAACCTTGCCAAGGTTGGGGTCGCGAGTTCGAGTCTCGTTTTCCGCTCCATGCAAATCCATCCCGGTCTGATGACCGGGATTTTTTTATTGCCGGGAAAGCCTTTTCTGAAAGAGACTGTCTTGTTACAGATGGACCTCCGGCCTCTTTGCAGGTTTCACAGAAATTTTTCTTTTGCAAGGGGCTTTTTCGTTGTGTTTGCTTGTCAAATAGAGTACGTTGTGATATTATATTGTAGCATTGTGAAAATGGGGTGGTTTTTGTACCCCAAAATTTACAGGGTGATTACAAATAGTAACATATATTAAGGGAGGATTTTTTCAAATGAATGTAAGTGTTACCAGAGAAGGAAACGATGCGACATTAAAAATTTCTGTTTCTGCTGCTGAAGTTGACAAAAGCTTTAAACAGGCTGTGGCAAGGATTGCGAACCAGGTAAGGATCCCCGGTTTCCGTCCGGGCAAAGCGCCTCGTAATATTATCGAAATGCATTACGGCAAGGGTGCCGTAAAGGAAGAAGCATTCAATATCTGTGTGAACCGGGCTTACCAGGAAGCAATTGAAGCAGAAAAGCTGATGCCGGTTTCCGATCCGGAAGTGCTGGATGAGAAGAAAGCGTTTGAAAGCTTTGAAGAAGGCAAGGACTTTGAAACGGAAGTCAAGGTTGTGCTGAAACCGGAACCGGAACTGGGTGAATACAAAGGCATCCATGTGGAGAAAAAAGAAGCCAGCGTTTCCGACGAAGACGTTGACAAAGCGCTGGAAGACCTGCGCAACCGCGGCGCGAAGATGGTAGATACCGATGACGAGACCGTCATCGAAAAAGGCGACTTCGCCATTATCGACTTTGCCGGCACGGTGGACGGCGAAGCCTTCAGCGGCGGCGAAGGTAAGGGCTATCCGCTGGAAGTCGGCTCCGGCTCCTTCATCCCCGGCTTTGAAGACCAGCTGATCGGTCTGAAGAAAGACGACGACACCGATGTGGACGTAACCTTCCCGGAAAGCTATTTCGTTCCCGAACTGGCCGGCAAACAGGCCATTTTCAAAGTGCATATCCAGGCTGTAAAGCATAAGGAACTGCCGGAACTGAACGATGAATACATCGCCAAGTACACCCGCTACAAAACCGTTGCGGAAGCAAAAGAAGATTATAAGAAACGCATGCAGGAAGCTGCGGAGCGGGAAGCCAAAACAGAATATGAAAACGCTCTGATTGATACCGCCGTAAATAATGCCAAGATGGAAATTCCGGCCGTTATGATCGAAGACCGCATCACCCAGATGGTGGAAGAGATCAAACTGAACCTGGAAAGCCGTAAGATGACGCTGGAACAGTACATGCAGTACACCGGCATGGATATGGCGAAACTGCGTGAAGCCCAGCGGGAAGGCGCGGAAAAGAATGTCCGCACTGACCTGGTGCTGGATGCCATCGCCAAAGCAGAAAACATCCAGGTGGACATGGCCGATGTAGATGCCCAGCTCCAGTCCATCGCGGACCAGAACGGCGCCCGTGTGGAAGACGTGAAGACCATCATCCGCAAGAACAACAACATGGGACTGCTTCTGGCCAACATCCTGCGTCACAAGGCTGCCCATGTAATTCTGGACAACGCAAAATAATAAATAAGCGGTAAAACATGAGGAGCTGTCTGTGCGCATGTACAGACAGCCCTTTTATCCTGAAAGTAACACACGTTTAAAGCAAACCTGGAAGGAGTGAACGATATGAATTATGTTCCTATTGTGGTTGAGCAGAATAACCGGGGCGAACGCTCCTATGATATTTATTCCCGCCTGTTGAAAGACCGGATCGTTTTTCTGACGGGCCCCGTTACGGATGAAGTAGCGAATGTCGTTATCGCGCAGCTGCTGTTCCTGGAATCGGAAAATCCGGACAAGGATATCCATTTGTATATCAACAGTCCGGGGGGCAGTGTGACCGCCGGCATGGCGATTTACGACACCATGCAGTACATCAAACCCGATGTGTCTACCATCTGCGTAGGGCTGGCCGCCAGCATGGCTTCCATCCTGCTGATGGCGGGCAAAAAAGGAAAACGTTATGCCCTGCCGCATTCGGAGGTTATGATTCATCAGCCCTTGGGCGGATACGAAGGACAGGCTTCCGATATTGCCATCCACGCGAAAAATATCCTGCGGATCCGGGAAGAAATGTACGATGTAATCGTGAAGCATACAGGCAAGACCAAAGAAGCTGTTGCCGCGGATACGGATCGGGATAATTTCCTGACAGCAAAAGAAGCTTTGGCTTACGGCATCATCGACCAGGTCGTGGACCGTATGCCGGAAGCATAACCGGTTGCACAGTCCGCAGCTGAAAGAAAAACTGCGGGCAGGGCCGGGTCTGGGCGAACAGGTAAGCCCAAACCGAAATTTATCAAACAGTAAGGAGTTACAGATGAGTTTTTCCGATAATAATAAAAACAGTGACGTGATTTGTTCCTTCTGCGGAAAACGGGGCGACCAGGTGAAGCGGATGCTGGCCGGGCGCAACGGGTATATTTGCGATGAATGCATCGAATTATGCTCGGAAGTGCTGAAGGAAGAGTATGAACGGGATAATAACATTACGGCGCCGAAAGCCCTGGAGAACCTTCCGACCCCGAAAGAGATCAAGGCGGTTCTGGATGAGTACGTAATCGGGCAGGAAGAGCCGAAAAAGACGCTGGCTGTTGCGGTGTATAATCACTACAAACGCATCAATTACGGAAGCACGCGGCCGGAAGATAAAGACGTGGAACTGCAGAAATCCAATATCCTGATGCTGGGACCCACCGGCAGCGGAAAAACGCTGCTGGCCCAGACGCTGGCAAAGATCCTGCAGGTTCCCTTTGCCATTGCGGATGCCACCACGCTGACCGAAGCGGGCTATGTGGGCGAAGACGTGGAAAACATCCTGCTTCGCCTGATCCAGAACGCGGATTACGATATTGAAAAAGCCCAGAGAGGCATTATTTATATCGATGAAATTGATAAGATCGCCAGAAAGTCGGAAAACGTTTCCATTACCCGGGACGTTTCCGGTGAAGGCGTGCAGCAGGCTCTGCTGAAAATCCTGGAAGGCACGACAGCCAATGTTCCGCCCCAGGGCGGGCGCAAGCACCCCCACCAGGAGTTCATCCAGATCGATACCACCAATATCCTGTTTATCTGCGGCGGCGCGTTTGCGGGTCTGGAGAGCATTATCAAAGAGCGTATCGACACCAAAGCCATGGGCTTTGGCGCGGACATCAAAAAGAAAACGGAACTGAAGGCTGAAGATTCCCTGTTTAAGCAGACGATGCCGGAAGACCTGATGAAGTTCGGCCTGATTCCCGAGTTCGCGGGACGTCTGCCGGTGATGGTTTCCCTGGACGCGTTGGACAAGGAAGCGCTGGTGCGGATTCTGAAGGAACCAAAGAATGCTTTAATCAAACAGTACCAGCATTTCCTGAGCATGGATAACGTGGAGCTTGTGTTTGAAGACGGCGCCCTGGTGGCCATCGCGGAAGAAGCATTGCGCAGGGAGACCGGCGCCCGCGGTCTGCGCGCCATTATCGAGGGGATCATGCGGGACGTAATGTACGAAGTTCCTTCCCGTACCGATGTGGTGAAATGCGTCGTAACCGAAGATACGGTACGGCGGCATGTGGAACCACAGCTGATTGTTGCCTGACGGAGGATTTGAGTTGGATACCTTTTCCCGAATTTTGCCCCTGCTGCCCTTGCGCGGCATGGTCATCTTTCCCGGCATGGTGATGAATCTTGACATTGCCAGGGCAAGGTCGTTAAATGCCGTAAATGCGGCAATGCGGCACGGCAAAAAAATATTGATCGTTTCCCAGATAAAATCAGATAAAGAAGAACCGGAACTGGCAAATCTGTACCGGGTAGGCGTTGTGGCCGAAATCAGACAGATGCTGAAACTTCCGGGGGGCGCTGTGCGGATCCTGGTAGAAGGTCTGTTCCGCGCGTCGGCTGACCGGGTGTCGGAAGACGCGGAAGGCGGCTGGGCTGCTTCCTTTACGGAACTGTCGGCACGGCCCCTGCGGGAAGAAGGGCTGGAACTGGAAACCCTGCGGCGCATGGTGATAGCCGAGTTTGAAAAATGGGTGCTGCTGGGCAAAAAAATCAGTCCGGAGGTACTGCTTTCCTTCAAGGACAACCCGGATGCAGGCGTTGTGGCGGATACCATTGCCGGTTATTTGGATGTGAATCTGAAAACAAAACAGCTGCTTCTGGAAACGGTGTCTGTGAAATCCAGGCTGGAAAAGATGTACGAGATCCTGCATAAGGAAATGACGATTTCCGAACTGGAAAAAGACATTGCCCAGAAGGTGCATCAGAATATTGAACAAAACCAGAAAGAGTATTACCTGCGGGAACAGATCAAGGTCATCAGCCAGGAACTGGGCGACGCGGAAGATGTTCACGCGGAAGCGGAAGAGTACCGGGAAAAAATAAAGGCGCTGCCCTTACCGGAAGAAGTGCTGAAAGGGCTGAACAAAGAGGTTGACCGTCT
>CADCHY010000012.1 GCA_902801365.1 uncultured Succiniclasticum sp. | reverse complement strand
CCTGCGCGTTGAGCATGCCCTGGCCGGCCAGCAGGTCGGAACCTGCGTTGATCATGGTCGCCACTGCCATGCGGGTTTCTACCGGTGACTTCAGCCGGTCGGAAGAGCCGGATTTGGGCTCCGGCTTGGGCTCTGGTGTCGGAGTCGGAGTCGGCTCGGGTTTGGGTTCCGGATCAGGCGTTACTTCTTCAACATTCTCAACCGTAGTGATGATGGTAGTATCATCTTTCTTGCTGATGCTCAGTTCATATTTTTTATCGGTTGCCAGATTGTTCGGCGCCAGGAAGGAAGCCTCGGCCAGTTTCGAACTCTCCACGGTCTGCAGTTCATCGTCCGTGGTCAGACCGTTGCTGTTAACAAGCAGGTTAACCGTATCGCCTTTTTGCAGGTTCACGCCGCTTAATGCCGCCACACCGAAGGTCACGCCCTTTACATCTGTCGCGCTGCTGCTGTTCACCGTCAGCATGGTATCGTCTTTGGCAATATCTTTCGGCAGGTAGAAGTTTATGTTTTGGAAACCACCTATGTACTTTGTCGTTACATTTTTCGCCGCCACATTCAGCGTGTTGCCGGCAACCGTACCGGCAGTCCTAATTAGTCCTCCGACCAGAGATTCCGTTATTACTGAAGACAAAACGTTAATCGTATTGTCTGACGCGCCGGTATAAGCATAACCGCCGTAAACTTCACTGTTTGATAAATCAGGCGTTCCGGTTATTGTTATTGTATTACCGTCAGCAGTACTTGGCGTACCCTCATTATTATAGACAGTACCGGTACTGTAACCTCCGAAAATATCATTCTTAACCACTGCTTTGCCGCTGATCGTTACCGTATTACCATTGGCACTATCGTTTGAAAAACCGCCATAAATACCGTTTCCTGCAGCAGCAGTAGTGTTGCCGCTGATCGTTACCGTATTATTGTTGGCGCTGTCTTGTGAATTACCGCCAATCACAAGAGCACTTATACTGCCACCGCTGATCGTTACCGTATTGCCGGTTGCACTTTTTTGCGAATCACCGCCAATCACTTCAGAAACAGTGCCACCGGTGATTGTTACCGTATTGCCGGTTGCGCTGCCTCTGTCAGAATGTCCGCCAAAAACATGGTAAAGATTTTCCCCGGTGGCGCTGACAGTTACCTTGTTGCCTGTTGCGTTGCCTGAGGAAGAACTCCCGCCCCAAATATATTGCAACGCTCCTCCACTCATATTTACTGTGTTGCCGGTTACGTCACCTGATCCGTTAGACACGCCACCATATACCATGATACCCTTAGTTAAGCCACTGACGTTAACGGTCTTTCCCTGAACAACAGAAGTATCAGAATAACCGCCCGCATAAAGTTGATAGGCAGCGCCGCCTTCTTCGCCAGGAGTCTGAGCAAAATTCAGATTCAGAATCGTTACGGAAGAATCCGATGGAACATACATACCGTTATTGTTACGTATTAAGGTTCCTGTCCCTTCTGTGGTAAACACAAGCCCTTCAGATTGAGAAAAACTTGCCCCTGTAACTGTCAACTCTGCCGCGTCTGCCACCGCCGGCATAAAGAACGCCGTGCTTCCCACCGAAGTCAACAAAGCCGCAAGAACCACCTTTGCCAGCCGTTTCCGGGTTGTATGTCTGTATCTCATCATCGCTTTCCCTCCCCTGGTTTTTATCAGATTCCATTAATTAATTAAGCGCACAATAAAGAGTAAAAAATTCAACCAATTATTAAATATTATATTATAAATTTCAATTACTTTCCATTTATTTTTCGATTTGTCATTGCCAAATTTCAATTATTAAAATGTCATTTTTGTCATTTTTTTATTCCATGCCCTGCATATGAAGAAAATTAAAATTTAAAAAAAAGATTAAAAAATTTTTAATTTTTGCGGCGCGCGGAAAAATCCAAACAGGATCAGGTAATAAGATGCAGGTAAAAACTGTTTTTTGCAGAACTGTATAACAGACAAACAACTGAAAGGGGGAACCGATACATGAAAACGCCAATGCGCAAGGTTTGCGCAAATTGCAAGGAAAATTATATCAACGGGGATAAATACTGCAGATATTGCGGGGCGCCGATGGGGGAACCGGCCTACATAGAAGAAGATTTTGCCTGTATCTACGGTCCGCCGCCGGTAAAGAGAACCCATACCTGCGCAAAATGCGGCTACTCGTGGGAGACCAACCGGATGATCGATAAAGAACGGTACTGCCCCAAATGCGGAGGCGCTGCCCCGGCTACCGGTGACGAAGAATGCATGTAAAGGAATTAAAACGCTCGCAGCTGGAGGATCTCGCCCGGCACCGGGACCATCTGCGGACGAGTCCCCATCTCCGCTGGCTGTTTTTTGAAATCACAAACCGCTGCAACCTGAATTGCAAACATTGCGGGAGCAACTGTACCGCCGCAGGTCAGTCTCTGACAGTCAGCGATATTGAAACCACCCTGGCAACAGTTCCGGCCGATAAGCCCATGGTCTGCCTGACCGGCGGGGAACCCCTGCTGCATCCGGACTTTTTTGCTATCGCCAAACGCGTCCGGCAAATGGGATTCTTCTGGGGCATGACGACAAACGCCACCCTGATTACGGAAGAGGTTGCCTTACAGCTTAAACAGACCGGCATGTCCACCGTATCTGTCAGCCTGGATGGAATGGAAGAGTCCCATGACGCGCTCCGCCGGCATAAGGGAGCCTGGCGGCTTGCCCTGCGCGGTCTGCAGGCGCTTCAGAAAGCCGGTTTTGAACCGCAGGTTACGACGGTGCTGCACCGGGAAAACTTTGCCGATCTCGACCCGCTGTACAATCTGCTCTGCGAAATGGGCATAACCAGCTGGCGGCCCATCAATGTAGAACCCATCGGACGCGCCTGCGAAGCAAAAGACATGCTGCTGCGGCCGGACCAGTTTGCCCGTTTGCTGTCATACATACGCGATAAAAGGTATGACAGAAGCTGCAACATGGAGGTAACCTTTGGATGTTCGCATTACCTTGGAGTTGAATATGAGCGGATGGTCCGTGACCATTACTTCCTGTGCGGCGCGGGGATCCTGGTTGCAAGCGTACGAAGCAACGGTGACATCTGCGCCTGTCTGGATATAGAGAACCGGAAAGAGTTAGTGCAGGGGAACATCAGGACAGATAACTTTATGGACGTTTGGCTGAACCGCTTCCAGATATTCAGACGGGACCGTACAGCCGGCTGTTCCCGCTGTGTGTCCTGCCCGGAACGTTTCGTATGCGGCGGGGACTCAACGCATACCTGGGATTTTGAACATAATAAACCGCTGTTGTGTTTTCAGGATTATCAGCAGTATTTGTGAAAAATGCGCGCTGTCAATGACAGTTTGCCGCAAATGAAATAACCGGACGTGTCACAGCGTCCGGTTTTTTTACGCGCAAAAAACAAAATCCATGCTGCCCCGCATTCCGTTCGGGTTGGCATGGATTTTTAACTTGGAATTGCGGCGCAGTTTATGAACGAAAAAACACAAAACTTCTGAAACCTTTACAGGGAGCGGCTTGCAGCGTTTCTGCAAGTCCTTACAAATGGACAGTGAAATTTTGTATAATTTAAGCAGAGGTTAAGGGCAAACTTTAAATGAAAAAGTTATTGCAACAAAAACAGGGCAGGGGGCAGATATTATGATTCTTTTTATAAAGGTGATGTTGGCTATTGTTGCGCTGTTCATCCTTCTCCTGTTTACAGACCTTATAAACGGTTTGCGAGGCAAGCCAACGAACTATGCGGAGACATGCGCGGTTATAGGTGAAGGCTTTCAATTCCTGGGAGCGATGGCTTTAGGAGTTATTTTCTGCAGTCTGGTACTAGTCTTTTGTGTCATGATGATAGTTGAATAATAATTTTATGCGATGTTGATTTCATCGGGAAAATAGTTTATAATAGCATTGCGATGAAAATGACATCGCAATGCATTTTTTATCGAAAAGGGAGAGATGAGCATGTATGTGACACGTAACAGTGAACCCATGATACGGGAAGTCAGCAAATCGTTTCCCTGCATTGTGTTGTATGGCCCAAGACAGGTCGGAAAGTCTACCACCATTGACCATATATTTGGAGACGCTTTCCGGAAGGTGACGCTGGACGATTTGGAGGACCGCAATCTTGCGATCCAAAATCCTAAACTGTTTCTGGAAACATACGGCTGGCCGCTGATTATTGATGAAATCCAAAAAGCGCCTGCTCTGCTTGACGAGATTAAAAAAGTAATTGACGCGCAGCGTCTTGTCTGGGTTAAGAATAATGAAGAAAGACAGCTGATGTATATTCTGACCGGTTCGAACCGGTTTGAACTGCAACAGGGGATTTCAGATTCTCTTGCCGGACGCTGTGGCGTGATTGACATGGCTTCTTTCTCACAATCGGAAACCTATGGAGCGGAGGGGAAACTGTTTGATCCGGAGATTTCCTGGCTGTTAAAAAGAGAAAAGGAACTGACAGGAAAGTATCGTACACGGCAACAGGTTTTCCGTGATATTTTCCGGGGCGGCATGCCGGATATTGTAACCGGCGTATCAAATCGGGAGGTCTACTTTAAGTCATATGTCAGCACTTACATTGAAAAAGATGTGCGGAAACTGATCAGTGCCGGCAGCGAGCTGCAGTTCCGGAATTTTTTGTCGGTAATAGCTTTGCGGACTGCGCAGGAACTGCATTACGACACGATAGCCAACAGTATCGGGATTGATGTCCGGACTTGTAAAAAATGGCTTTCCATTTTGGAAACATCAGGGCTGATTTATTTATTGCAGCCATATATGGCGAACATATCCAACCGGATCATAAAAGCGCCCAAACTGTATTTTATGGATACCGGTCTTTGCGCCTGGCTCTGCAGGTGGCCGGACGCCGCTATGCTGGAGCAGTGCGCTATGAGCGGTTATTTCTTTGAGACATTTGTTGTCAGCGAGCTGATAAAGAATTTTTATGTTCATAATAAAGATCCGAAAGAAAGCCTGTTTTACTATCGGGATATAGATCAAAAAGAGATTGATTTGATTTATGTTCAACAAAACGGTATTTACCCGATTGAAATAAAAACAGGCAGTACGCCTAAGAAGCCGACAAAAAACTATAGTGTTCTTAAAAAATATAAGCTTGAGATCCGGAATGGACTGGTCATTGACACCTGTGATAAAATCCGCCCGGTCAATGAAGATGCATGGTATTATCCTGTATGTATTTTAGGAATGTGAAATGCGGTTTGCTGCGATTAGTATTTTAAAAAACAAAATCTGTTAGGGATGGAGTTATAGCCTGTCAACAAAGTTTTAATTCCCTCACCGGACGTGTAACAGCGTCCGGTGTTTTCATCAATTCTTCATAGCAAACGTCCATTAAAAGTGATAAAATAACAGTGAACCAGATTTTCTTTTCACAGCAATGGTTATAAATGCTTTGAAAGGAAAGTAAAACTTTGTGATCCGGGCATTTTTGTTAGCGAACCGAGCGGGGGTGAAAGCTATGTTCCTGACTGAATACGATAAAGAAAGAGAATTTGAGTTGCTGCGGCGTGAAGAACGGCGGGAAGCAATACGAGAAACGGAAAATACTGTTCGTGAAGAAGTTGCAAAGGATATGTTAAAAAAGAATTATCCATTAGACGCAATTAAAGATATAAGCAGACTTTCCGAGGACGCCATTCGCAAACTTGCCAAGTCCATTGGCGTAGCCGTGCTTTAAGTTTTAATTTTCTCACCGGGCGTGTCACAGCGTCCGGTGTTTTTTAATGTTTCACGTGAAACTTTCTGCTTTACCGCAAAACGTTAAAAACGTTAATACAATACGGCGAAATGCAGCATCGTATTAATTTACATAACAAAACGGCATTCGTTTTCACTCGAATGCCGTTTCTTTTTTTCCTCTCCATCCCGTCTCCCTCACACTGCATCCCTTTCATTCAGGCCAATGAACTTCGTGCAGTCGTTTTTGAAAAACAGATTGACCTTGCCGGTGGGGCCGTTGCGGTGTTTGGCGATAATCAGCTCCGTCAGGTGGACGGGGGAGGCGCCCGCGTTTTTGTAATAGTCTTCCCGGTACAGGAACATGACGATGTCCGCGTCCTGCTCCAGGGAACCGGATTCCCGCAAATCGGAAAGCAAGGGCTTCTTCACCTGGCGCGTTTCCACACTGCGGCTCAGCTGGCTCAGGGCCAGCACCGGAACGTTCAGCTCCCGGGCCAAGGCCTTCAGCCCCCGGCTGATCTCGCTTACCTCGTGCTGCCGGTTTTCGGAATTGGTCCGGCGGTCAGGGGCCTGCATCAGCTGCAGGTAATCGATCACGATCAGGTCCAGCCCGCCCTTCGCTTTCAGGCGGCGCGCTTTGCCCCGCATCTCCTGGATGGTGAGCCCTGGCGTGTCGTCGATATAAATGCTGGAGCCCGCCAGCTTGTCGGAGGCCATCCAGATGCGGTTCATCACGTTCATTTTTTGTTTTTGCGTCTTGTCCGTGGCTTCAGTATTTGCCGCTTCAGCACCGGCAGCCGTGTTACGATATTCCATCGCGGTGCCCGCCGCGGCTTTAGCATCTGCGGCTTCATCAGCAACGACGGAAACAGCAGGGCGCTCTTTGACGCCTTCCTTCGACTTGTTTCTCTCTGTCGCAGCGTGTGGCGCCTGCCCGGCCGCAGCCGCTGCCTCAGTCTTCTTCGAAAAGTTCTGAGTGGAATCCTCTCTCCTTGGCCGCAGCTCGCCCGTCTCCAAATCCGCCTCGGTGCAGATCATGCGCTGCACCAGCTGGTCGCGGCTCATCTCCAGACTGAAAAAGGCCACGCGTTTCGGCGCTTCATCTTTGCCCGCGCCCCGCAGCGCCACGTTCTGGGCGATGTTCAGGGCCAGTGCGGTCTTACCCATGGAAGGCCGGGCCGCCAGAATGATAAAATCCGAAGGCTGCAGCCCCGCCGTCACTTCGTCCAAGTCGGTGAAACCGGTGCGCAGGCCCGTCACCGGCTCGTCGCTTTCCACCATGCTGCCCATGCGGTCCACGGTGCTCTCCACAATTTCCTGGATCGGCACGAAATCCCGGCCCCGCCTGCGCCCGGTGAGTTCGAGCAGCTGCTTCTGCGCCGAATCCACCGCGTTCCGGATCTCCCCGTCGGGGCATTCGTAACCCAGGCTGGCGATGACGGTGCCGCTCTCGATGAGCTGCCGCTGCATCGCCTTGTCCGCTACGATCTGCGCGTGGAATTTCACGTTGGCCGCCGTGGGTGCCACTTCCCCCAGCAGCGTGATGTAACTGACATCGCCAACCTCCTGCAGTTTGTTCATCTTTCTCAGTTCTTCGATGACGGTGACCAGATCTACCGGCTCGCTGCGGCCGTACAGATTCAGCATGGCCCGGTAGATGACCTGGTGGGCCTGCCGGTAAAAGTCGTCCGGCTTCAGGATCCCGGACACGGTGCCCACCGCTTTATTGTCGATGAGCATGGCGCAGAGCACGTTCTGCTCCGCGGAAATATTTTGCGGAATGATTTTCTCCTGCATCGGTTGTTATCTCCTGTTGTTATAAAAATTTGCGCTACGTTTCAGGTGAACGAATGTGAAACGGCGCTTCGTTTTTCAATTCAGCGGCAGACTCTGCTGCACGGTTTGGGGCAGGCATTCCGTCACCGCAGTTTCCCCGCAGGCAGCCTCCGGCCCCTCAAACCCTACCATCGTTTCCTGTCTGCCGACGGTTCCGCCTTTCACCATGGCCTCTGCTTTCCGCTTCTGATCCAGGTTGGTGTTGCGGCGCTCCCCGGGCATCAGCACGGTGTAGCTGATGTTCCGTTTCAGAAGGCGGGTGATGGCCATGGCCCGCTTGGCGTTGCTGCCCTCTTTGGTGAGGATGTCCTCATGGAAGGCCGAGGTGAAGAGCAGGGGAACGTTCCTTGTCAGGCAGGTGTTCACGATCTGGATGAAGATCTGGTTGCAGTACGAAGTCTCCGGCTCCGAACCCAGATCGTCCAGCACCAGCAGGTCCTTGTCGCAGATCTGGGCGAGGAAGTCGCGCCGGCCTTCAAAAGCCATGGTGTTCAGCTCGATCATGACCGTGTTCATGTTGGTGAAGAGGCAGTGGTAGCCCCGGTCCGTCAGGTCGCTGACGATTTCCGCGGCAAGGTAGCTTTTGCCCGCCCCGGCTCCACCGAAGATGGACAGGCCGGTGCCGTCCTGCCGCAGCTCCTCAAAGTGGTCCGCGTACTTCCGGGCCACGCCGGTGGCCGCCGGGTTCTGCCCGTTATCGTGGGCGAAGTCCCAGGCGCACAGCTTTTCCAGCCCGAAGGCCTGATAACGTTTTTCCCATTTGATGATTTCCTGCAGGCTGCGCTTTTCACTCATGCCGCGCACCCCCTGTCACCCAGCCCCAACAGCCGGGCTGCTTTTTTCTGGGCCGGGGTGGTGGGGAGGAAAAGATTCCGCACAGCCACCTTTTCTTCTTCCGGAGTGAACGCTTCCGTTCCTTCCCCGGGCAGGTAGAAGGGGCAGCGTTCCCCAGGCTGCCAGTCCGCGCCGCCGGCATTGGGCTTATCGAAATAGTTTCCCGCCAGCACTTTGGCGAAATTGCCCGGCTCCAGCAGCCAGCCCAGCGTGACGGTCCAGGTTCTGCCGGCTTTTTTGCCCAGAAGGAAATCGCTGCTCCCGATGCGCTCCACGGTTTTCACAATGGTTTCTTCCCCGTAGCGCTGCAGCAGATACTGCAGTTTCTTTTGCAGCAGGGGGATCAGCCCGGTGAATTTCCGCAGGGGCAGTTTGTTCCAGGCATCTAAAATCCGTTGGTATTTGCTTACAGGCTTATGGCTTATAAGCATATCAGCATATAAAGCATATTTATTATTATTATTATTATCAGTAATACCGTTTTGCGTTACATGTTGCGTTACAACACCCGTTACATGTTGCGTTACATCATGCGTTACGAACCGCGCTACATCTGGCGTTACACTTGTTGTTACATTATGCATTACAACACCCGGTGTCTGCAACATTTTGTCTTCTTCCACATCCCGGGAAGCGTTTTCCGCAGGCGCGTCTTCCACAACTGTTTCGTGCGCGCCTTCCGCTTTCTCCTTTTCCTTTTTCAGTTCTCTGCACTTCGCCACACGGAGGCGTGTCTGTTCCCGAATCCGCTTTTGCCTGGCTTCGTCTTTCGGCGTCAGGACTTCCGTTGTTTTCTTCCGGCAGCCGGTGAACTGCATCAGGCCGCCCGTGAGGGTGAGCCGGCCCAGCGTCTGCAGCCAGGCCACGGCCTTTTCCACCAGCGTCACGGGGAAATGGAAACAGGAAGCGATTTCCGGAACGGACATGGGCACGCCGGGGACCAGGCAGACAGCGTTGTCCGGCCTCGCGGCGGCAATGGCTTCCATGCAGTGCCATACGCCCAGCACGGAGGCCCCTTCCGGGTCTTTCATCATAATGGCGGTAATGTTCAGCAGATCGTTTGTGACCTGCGCGTTTTGGTTCTCCATAAAATGGTATGTGCTCCTTTCGGGAGACGCTGATTCAACGTCGCAGAAGGCATTGCCCTCTTGTGTGCCGATGAATCCGTTGAGCCGGTCAGCCGCGCAGATTCCTTCACCAGAAAGCATCGCGTCCTCTGTGTGTAAAATGAATGCATTGATGCGGTCAGCCGCGTAGATTCCTTCACGGGAAAGCATCGCGTCCCATGCGCGCAAATGAATCAGCGTTTCCTAAAGTTGTTTCTTAACGTTTATAGTTTCCTGATGTTTACCTGTTCTTTACACTACGTTGCGTTCTTTCAGAAGCCCCCGCATGCGGCGCAGCGTGTTCTTCGTCGTCTTGCTGATGAACTGGTGCGAGCAGCCCGTTTCGCGGGCATATTGCCGCATCTTTTTCCCGTCGTAATAGAGAGCGCGGATGCAGGCACGCTCCCGCGGACTCGTCTGGTCCAGGGCTGCCTGCACTTCCTTTATCAGTTCAGCCTGCAGCAGCGCCTGTTCCGGTTCCGTGTCCCGGCTGGCGGGAAGGGGTCGGCCATAACCAGTCTCTTCCTCCGTTCCGCCTTCACTGCCGGCTGCACTGTCCGGCACTTCCTTCTCGAAACGCTCGCGCTCTTTACGGGTCTCGCTGATCAGGGCGCAGCGGATGACTTTGTACAGCAGGTGAGGGAACGTTTCTTCCACCACCTCGCCCTTATAGCCCGCGATGAATTTCATCAGGGCCAGCCAGGCGATGCCGCGGATCTCATCCCGGCCCAGCCGGCGTTCCAGCACATGAATCCGGAAAAAGATCCGTATGATGGGTTCCGCACAGAAACAGAAACGTTCCATGGCGCTTTTATCTCCCGCCTGCGCATCCCGCAGCAGTTTTTCCCAGGGAATCCGTTCCCTGTCGAATATAAAATGTTCCATTACTCTTTAAATCCTTTCATATACTTTTTTAATTCAGATTTGTCCTCGCGAAGACTGAAAAATCGTAGCATAAAAAACAGTGAAAAACAACACACCGCGCGGGTTTAAAATATGTGGAGCACATGTAGTAAACCTGTTGTAAACCGATAAAAAATTATTGCGGAGTATACGTGAAAACGGATAAAAAAACGGATACGGATGGGGCGGCGTATTTTTTAATAAAAAAATTCCGGCAAAAGCTTGCGCAAGTACCGGTAATGGTTTATAATCTGTATTCGTGTTGTGCTTGCTTTTTACAAGCAGACCGTGCGGATTTTTTAATGGAAAAAACGATTTTGCTAGTAATCGGTGCCGTTCTTTCTGATGGCTTTATTGCGTATGGAAACAAAAACAGCGGTTTATGGCAAGTTACTATATGAGTAGTTGTTTTTTTATAAATCACGATAACATGATAGCGTTCGGCCGGTGGCTGGCCGAACAACGAAAAACACGATTTTGGTCACAAAGTGTGCTGGCTGAAAAGTTGGACGTAAGCCAGAACAGTGTGTCCCGGTGGGAAACCGGCGAAGCGTTTCCTTCCCCTAGCCACTTGCAAAAAATAGCGGAACTGTTCGGTGTGACGCTGGATGACATCCTGCGGATTGCGAGGCAGGAGTCACTCACGGAAGCGGAACCGGCGGGGTATTGCATTGCGGAAACCAATGCAATGCCGGATCCGGGCCGGGAGACGCCGGAAAACAGAATTCGCAGACTTGAAGCGGAACTCAGACTTTTGCAGACCGAGAATATGACGCTGAAAGAAAGAAAACATGAGCTTGATGCGGAACTCGGTTTCGCGCGGGCTGAAATTCTTACGCTAAAGGATACTAACCGGCAACTGAAAGCTGCCGTGCAGCAGTTCATCGATTAATTTCTACTCAAAAGGAGGGGTCAGGTAAATTTGCCTTTATAAAACCACCGTTGTTTCATTCCATACCGTCCAATACGTAACTGTACCATTAATAAATACCGGCACAACACAAGATACCGCAGCGATTTTTCATAAGATCGCTGCGGTGTTTTTTTTGCAAAAAAAATTAAAAAAATTATAAAACGTGGTTGCCGTTTTTTAATTTTTGCGGATATAGAAGTGTAAGGGCAAAACGGGGAAACACGGAATCATCCGTGGTTCCGGACCGCAAACAAAATGGCAGCATAAAACCACAACACGCTGCCGCAAAAAGAAAAGGAGTGACTGTTTATGTTAGTTGAAAACCCTACACACATTACCGAAGCAAAAATCAAACGGATGGCGAAGCAGGCGAAAGGCAGGATCACCACCATCTACCTGCACTGGACCGCCGGCCATTACGGCCAGGTGTATGACGATTACCATCTGTGCATCGACAGGGACGGAACGGTGTACGCCACCTGCGACGACTTCTGCGAGCGCAAGTCCCACACCTGGCACCGTAACACCGGCACCATCGGCATCGCCCTGTGCTGCGGGCACGATGCGGAATGCGAAGTGCCCACGGCGATCTGCGCGAAGGCCGCCTGGAGCGCCACGGAACCCGGGGAGTACCGGGACCCCTACCAGGCCATGATGGACCTGGGCAGTGAACCGCCTACGGCCAAACAGATCGATGTGCTGGGAAAGATCGTGGCCATCCTCTGCAACGAGTTGGACTTTCCCAACAGTTCCGACCGGGTGATGACCCATTGCGAGATCGCGTTCCGGGACGGCTACGGCCCCGGCAGCGGGGATCCGGAAACCAAATGGGACCTGTGGTTCCTGCCGGACGACGCCCGGGAGGGGAAACTGTACCCCGGGGGCTGCCTGATCCGGGGCAAGGCGGCGTACTATCTGTGGGGCATGAAGCACCGGAAGAAGGCAGCCTAGTGTCCGGCGGGCGGCAAGGCGGTGGGCGCATCCGGGACCAATCCGATGCGCCGGTGAAAACGGTTTGACCTGCGGCGTAACGCAAGTTGCGGAGCCGCCGCAGCGCAAATACAGCGGGCGTGCCATGCGGCATGCGGCAGAATCGTAGGGCCTGCAGATGTAAGCCGCGGACGCAGTAAGTCCCGCACAATTTTTTACGGGAAAGGAGGTGAAGCCGATGGCAGCAGTTATGAATGTAATCAAACGTTCCCTGTCCGTTTCCATCGCCCGGGGCGAAGACGCGGACGGGAACCAGGTGACCAAGAGTTATGTCTACTCCAACATCAAGCCCAACGCGGAGCCGGCGAAGATCCTGGCAGTAGGCAAAGCACTGGGCGGCCTGTTCGACAACGACATTACCGGGCTGGTAGTGGTGGAACGATCTACCCTGACAGAAGAGTAAGGGCGGATAAAAGAAAAAGGGCGGGCAACCGGTAAGGTCGTCCGCCAAAAACAGTAAAACATTGGGAAAAATATATAAATAATAGCGAGGACTTAACTATAGCGCAATATGCGTGGTTTGTCAAGAGTAAGGAGGAGAAAGTATGAGTGCAGATACAGATTTGGATCTGGTGTTCCGGAACGCGGCAGGCAAAAAGGTGACCCTCAACATCGAGGAACCCAAGACCGGTGTAACGAAAGCGGAGATCGACGCCGCCATGCAGGTTGTGGTTGATAACAATATCTTCAACACCAGCGGCGGCGACATCGTGGACGCGGTGGAAGGCCGCCTGCGCACGATCACCCTTGATGTTGTCGGAGACTGACGCAAGGAGGCCGCAACATGGATACCACGGAAGTATTCAGCTTTATTAAAGACTTCGGCTTTCCCATGGTGCTGAGCTGGTTTTTACTTGTACGCATGGAAGACAGGCTGGCGGGCCTCACGGAAGTGATCGGGGAACTGAGCTGCAACATCGCCGCCATGCGGGGTGACGTTGCGAAAAAATGAAAAAGGCGCGCTGTCACCGACAGTGTGCCGCAAATGAAAAAACCGGACGTGTAACAGCGTCCGGTTTTTTGTGTGCCTGAAAAACTCCCGGCCTATGCAATACCGGGAGTTTTTTTCGGATGGTACGTAACGTCTGTATGCACCCGAGAGTGTTTCACGTCGTGTGTGCCAGGTTATTAACGAAAGGAGGTCAATGACCAAACGAGGCGAAACACAAGGATGATTATAGCACTGTATCGTGATTTGTCAACAGGGCTGGAAAAATTTTCAAGAAATTTTTGTGGAGAAATTTAGTGTTTCACGTGAAACACAAGCTTCCGTTGGAAACAATAAAAAGAGTCAGCAAACTTTCTGAGGATGCCTTTCGTAAAATTGCCAGGTCCATGGGCGTAGCCGTACTTTAAGTTTTAATTCTATCACCGAACGTGTAACAGCGTCCAGTTTTTTATTATCGATTGTGTTTCACCGTGTCGTTTTACAGGCGACCATTTTTTTTTTGAAAAGCTGTAAAATTAAAAGTGGAAACCAGCATCATGCAAATGGCGCAACTCCGGTAGCAGCAAGGGATAGAAGCGATTCAGGCATTTTGTTTCCCGAATTTATAAGGCGTATGTGATATGATGATGAAAAACAGAAAGGGAAAAGGTGATTCAAATGGCAGATGAATGCAGAATAATGTGGTTTTGGGAAATGGACTGTTTTATTGATCATGCCAGAAATTTAGTAGACATTATTAAAAAGACAGATGAAGAAGAACCTGATTTTGAACTTATAAGTAATTCCATTAGAGAATTTGAAGATTTTATTTCATTTTTTAAGGAAGAAGCCAACAAATGGACATATAAACCTTCCAAACCTTTGTTAAATAAAAAACAGAAACGGTATATTAAAAAATTAGAAGAGCAAATTAAAGGATCAGAAAGCTACAAAACGTTAAATGATACATTTTTCCTCAGAATATCGGCCAATAATATTTTTAAATATTCCTGGTATTTTGAAGCGGTGGTATTAAGACGGACTGATCACGATACTGTGGATATCAAAAAGACAAATGAAATGATAGATTTTCTTGAACGGCTTATCATAGGTTTCGAATATGGAATGAACGAATATAAGAACTCCTGGATGACGAAAAATAAAATTACCGAAGAGGAATTAGAGCAAAAACGAAAGCTAAAATTAATAGAGCAACAAAAGGAAGAAGAAAAAGAACGTAAAGATTCTATGGAGCGATGGCAAAAAGAATGGGAAGCTGAACAAAATTCACCTTCTCACAAAGGGCTTTACAGTGACGAGGCGCTGGCTATATTAGAAACAAAAGCTAATAAAGGCGATGTGAAATCACAATTAAAACTGGGACGACATTATGATGTTGGTTATGAAATTTCTCATAGCTTTGAAAAGAGATTCTATTGGTATAAAAAAGCGGCTGAACAAAATTGTGCAGAGGCACAATATTGGTTGGCACAATATCAATGTTTGTATTCAGATAAAATTAGTAAAGTCTATTGGCTTCGGAAAGCTGCTGAGAATGGATATGCCGGAGCCCAATGTGAGTTAGCTTTCTACTATCGGTATGGATGGGATACAGTCAAACAAAATTACAAAAAAGCGATATACTGGCTTCAAAAAGCTGCTGATCAGGGATATGCTGAGGCACAGTACGAATTAGCGTGTTTCTATCAAAAAGGCAAAGGAATTGAGACAAATTTAGAGAAAGCTATTTACTGGTTACGAAAAGCGGCTTATAAGAATAACACTGATGCACAAAAAGAATTGGCAGAATGGTATGAAAAAGGTTGTGGTGTAAAAGCTAATCCAAAAAAGGCGTTATATTGGTTAAACAGAGTGTTTGAGCACGAACTTGATTCGCAAAAGAATGATGAGTTAAAAATCTATGATTCGGAATTACTGTTAAAACTGGGGCAGTGGTATGAAAAGGGAATTGGCATAGAAAAGAATAGAGCAAAAGCTTTACAGATATTCACTTTACTTGCAGAGCAAGGTGACGCTGAGATTCAATTCAAAATTGCTGAATGGTATGAAAAAGGTTACGGAACAAATATGAATCCTGAAAGAGCATACTTCTGGTATCAAAAAGCTGCTGATGATTTGCACGTTGAGGCGATGTTTAAAGTTGCGCAGTGTTATGAAACAGGTTACGGCGTTAAATCATACCCGCCGAGGGCAATTTATTGGTATGTAGAAGCGGCTGAACGTGGCCATAAAGGAGCGCAATTCAGAGCAGCACAATGTTTTGAAAAAGGAATCGGTGTTGAAAAAGATGATGAAAAGGCTGCGTTTTGGCGTAAAAAGGCGCAAGAATAATAAAAGTATTAGAGGAGTAAAAGAAGATGGGTAGATGGATTCCACCGTACATTAGACCGATACATTACAAAAGAATGGACTTAATATGGAAGGTGGGCTCGGAAGAAGGAGAGAAACTGCCAAGCCAACAAAAAATGAAAATATACAAGGAGATAGGAGAACTTTACGAACTAATAAAGGAAATGGAGAATCTTCAAAAAAGAGTAGTTCTACCAAGAGATACCAGACCGCCATAGAGAAAACCAAAGAACAAAGAAATGCAAGACTTAACAACAAAAGAAGGGAGAAAGAACAATGCGGATGGAAAAAGACCCGTTCGACACGGGGTATAGACCACTAATGAGAATACTAACAATGGAAAGGAGAGAAATGGTTAGACTGAAAATGGCAATAGATAGAATGGACGTGGAAGCAATACAGAGAGAGAGGGAAAATATAGACTATATAATAGAAATGGTAATTCAAAGAGTGAAATGGGACAAAGAAGAAATGGAAAAAGATACCAAATAGCAACGGAGCAATCAAAAGAACAAAGAGATCCGTCTTATGGTTATTCGTTAAAAGCAAATGAAAAGACCGGACGTTAACAGCGTCCGGTCTTTGTGTGTAAAAACAACCCGGTTTCCAAAACCTGCACAGCGTGTGGCCCGAAACGCGTCTCCAAGTCCGTACAAATGGACAGTAAAATTTTGTATAATTTAAGCAGGGGGCAGGGGGGCAGAACGTTTTGTCGCCTGAGAAACGACCATTTTTTTGTAAAAATCTACTATAATATAATTAGAAAAAAATCACTGGCAATGAGTATTACGAATATCTTTAAGCATCCGCACTTTGTTGAAGAGTATCTGAAGATCAACCCTGAAAAATGGACTACCGTTCCAATAGAGGAAATGAGCATCATATACAGAATTATTAACAAAGGATTACCCAAAGCTATACATTATCCTTAATTTATTTTCGAGGAAAAACAAATGACTAAAATTTATTCTGGAATCATGGGTTTGGTAGTTGGCGACGCCCTGGGCGTGCCGGTAGAATTTAAAACGCGCGATTCATTTAAAGTGACCGATATGATCGGTTACGGCACCTACAATCTGCCGCCGGGCACCTGGTCAGACGACAGTTCCATGATGCTGGCCACAGTGGAAAGCATTGCCAGACTCGGACGCATAAGCACAGATGACATCATGCAGAACTTTTACCGCTGGACTGATGAAAATGCGTTTACCCCTTACGGGGAATTGTTTGATATAGGACGTGCCACCCGGGAGGCGATTCAGCGGTATGCATGGGGCACACCTGTAAGGAAATGCGGCGGCAAAGCAGAGTGGGATAACGGAAACGGTTCCCTGATGCGCATTCTGCCGTTGGCGTTTACGGATTGCCGTTACCAAATGGTAAACGCGGTGAGCAGCCTAACCCATGCACACGAGATATCTTTGGAAGCCTGCCGCATTTATATTTCCGTGGCAAGAAAGCTGATGCGTGGCAAACCGTTAGCAAAAATTGTACAAACTATTAAACCGGAGCTGCCGGTGTATGCGCGGTTGCCGAAACTGGATACCCTGCAGCGGGATGAAATCAAAAGCAGCGGTTATGTGGTGGACACATTGGAAGCTGCTTTGTGGTGCAACCTGAAAAGCAACAGTTACCGCGAATGTGTGTTAAGGGCAGTGAATCTGGGCGAAGACACAGATACCGTGGCTGCCATTGCCGGCGGACTGGCAGGAATCAGTTACGGCATTGGCGGCGAGCAAGGTATTCCGGAAGAATGGATCAACCAGATAGCCAGAAAAGAATGGATAGAAGAGCTTTGCGAAAAGTTTGAACAGAGCTTGCAAAAAGAGTTTTAAGATGTATAAGGAGAATACACAACTACTTATTTCAAATTGAGTTGAATGCGAACGGTTATGTGTTCGGTAAGAATGTTGGCAATACGATGGAACGGAGTTAAAACGCATAAAAAAACCGGAGTGCACATTCAGGGTATTCAGTCAAAATGTGTGGGAGCGTGAACTCAGGAAAGGGAGTATATGTTATTGAACTGTAGGAAAATACAATTAAAAAGAAATCAACATTACGTATTTCAGCGTTACTTAAAAAATTGGGAAACTGATAATAGTATTTGGTGTTTGCGAAAGCGCGAACGCTTATTTAAGTGTGGAACAAAGGGTATTGCGCTGGAAAGAGATTTTTATAAGGTTCATGCAGTAAATAATGATGAGGAAAGGTTTATACTAGAATTGTTTCTATATGCTCAATCCCAAGAGGTCAAGTCTGTGATATTAGAATATATCAATATGCATAATAAACCTTTTAAAGTCAAGCAATTCTTAGATGAGTTTACAAAAATAATAAATAATAATTCCATTGAACAAATTACTGATAAAGTTAACGACAATTTGAGAGAGTTAGAAGAGTATTCAGAAGAATCTATTATTAATATGGACGAGGATTATCATTCTTTAAAAGAGCAGCAAGCTCTTTCGCAAATTGAAAGTTTGAAAAACGGTGATATAAGTTTTTATTACGACTCAATTGAAAGAGCACCGATTGAAATGAATGATGCTTCTAAATTTATAAATTTTGTAGTTATACAATATTTTAGAACTAAAAAACTAAGAAAACAGCTGCAGGATGCAATTGAAAAGAATATAGAGAAATTGCCCATGAACCCAATGGGAATAAACATTAATAATATTAATGTTGAACATATACTTGGACCGATTATTTTCTTTTTACAATCACAACTCACTGATAGATTACGGAGTGATAAAGTCAAATTAACATTATTGAAGAATAAGACGAACATTCCATTCATCACTTCGGATCAACCGGTATTTAATATATTTTTTAGCCATTCAAATATTACAAAAAAATTACTATTTTTTTATCCTGTTAGTCCACAGATGGCTGTTTTATTAGGAGAAGCTCAAATTACTGAAAAAATAGTTGAGGTACAGGAAAACGAAGTAAAGAAATATAATGATAAAATGGCTGATTTTGCAGATGATTTTTTATTTTCATCAAACGAGAATGTTTTAAAACGTTATATAAAACATCAGACACATGATTCCAAGAAGTAGGACAAGGATTAAATAAAGGTGAACAGAAAATGGCAAAACCAAAGAATGATGAAGATCAAAAAATTTATGAAGAAATGTTGGAAAAATATAAAGAGGAAGGAGAGTTCGGTCTAGGAATGATAATCGGACTAGCAAATGATGAGTCGGACAAGACGCCATGGAAGGACGTTCCGAAGGAAATGGAAAAGATATTTCACTATTGAAAAATGTATTTCGCATCTTTTGTAGAATAATAAAATGATTTTACAATGGGAGGCTCAAACCATGAAAGCATTATCCATTATGCCATATTACGCGTCTTGCATCGCATCCGGGGAAAAAGTGGAAGAGTATCGCAGTTGGAAGACGGATTACCGGGGCGATTTATTAATTTGCGCCAGCAGCCGAAACGAAGGGCCGGACCTTGTGCGTGGCCATTCAATCTGCGTGGTGGAGTTGTTTGACATTACGCAAAGAGCACCACATGACTATGTGTGGCATATCCGGAATGTGCGCTTTGTGGAACCATTTCCGGTAAAAGGCAAACTGCATTTGTACGACGTGGACGACGATAAGATTGTGTACCTGACCAAAGGCAAAGGACGGTTACAGAGAAGTTACACATACGAAGAAGCACGGAACTATTGGCTTGCCATGAAACTGATTCGGGAATTAACACAAGAAGAGTATGATAAGTATTATGAATGAGAGAGAATAAGCAAGATTTTGAGAAAAACCGGAGTAACCATATAGAGAATGCTGTAAAAATGTATGGGAGGGAAAACTTATGTTAAATATCTTTAGAAAAAATAATAAAGCAACAAACGAAGACATTATTGACCGTCCGAATCCAAGTAAAGAATTTTTGCAGAATCGATATCAGGCGATGGTGCATGTAAACAATAATTTTAAAAAATTTGCCGGCATGGCAGGGAACGAGCTTGAAGATTTTCACTGGATTAAATTTGATTTGACGAGTCCGAGCTTTGAAGATTTTACATTTGCCTATCGCAATCAGATTTTTTCTGTTGTTGTGGAAAAGGCAACAAGAACAGACAAAGGGCAGTTTGCTTTTGGTAACAGTCAGCGAATCAAAACATTGCTTCAGGTTTGTAAAGACAACAACCTGGTCCCTTGCATATATCCCATTATTAAAAAAGAAGGAATCCCGTATTATCTGGGAACTTGGAATTTGATTCATGCCGCAACTGGTAAATTTGCGGATCCGACTGACCTCGGCTCTGATGAACCGATAGAAGTTTCTGATTGGGAATTTAATAACTGGGCAATTCAAATTGTTATGAACTCCATAAAAGAACAGGGATTCCAATTGCTTTCCTACTGTGATATGCCGGGAATTGCTCCGCAGATTTGGTTTGATAACGCAGAAGGAAAACATTGCTGGATAGAAGTTCTGCCTATAACACCCGGTAACAAACCTACCTTTTCCAAGGAATGTTTTCCTCCGCATGTTTTAGAGCACGACGGATACGTTGCAGAGGTTTCCTTTGCAGCAAGTGAAACAGACAGGGTTAGCAAAATATACAGAGCTAAGGGTGCGGATATTAATTTTGATGGAATTAAACAGATACATGTTGCACGATAGAGGCTACGGGAGCCTTACATATACATACTGACAAGGTTAGTGATTTTATTATAGATTTTGAATAAACAGGTTCTAAACTGTAAGATGAAATGCTAAATAAATAACATCGGGAGAGATAATCACTTTCGGACCAAGTGCCGATGATACTAGAATACCAGTAATCTTTATATGATATAATATACAAAAGGTCGAAAAACCATAAAACAGTGCTTTTACGAGGTAAAAATTATGCGTAATCTTAGTGAATTGATAGGAATCATTAAAGGGATTAGTTTTGACGGAATAATTAATGATAAGGAAGTTGAATGCCTTCAAAACTGGGTCGACAAAAATCGTAATCTTTCCTATGACAAAAAGCAGGCTGTTATGATTAAGCTTGTTGATGAAGCACTGGAGGACCGCGTAATTACAGACGAAGAAAGAGAGCAACTACTGGCATATTCTGAAGAATACTTGAAAAATGATGCAGATGAGAATTCTAGTATTTATGAATTAAACGGCATTATTACAGGCATTATTTCAGACGGGGTAGTGAATGCAGACGAAGTCATTAAGCTGAAACAGTGGCTGGATGAAAACAGTTACGCCATACGAGGGCATAAACCAAGCGAAGAAATTTTGACACTAGTTGAAGAAATATTGAAGGATGGAATTGTAACTGAAAAAGAACAAGAACAATTACTAAATCTGCTTAGCGCAAGAATTAACGATACGCGATTAAAAACTAAGATTAACTATATAAAACAATTAGTCAGAGAACGTAAGAACATAGGCTTAGACTTAATTGATATTATTGATAATGAAGAAGCAATTAATGAAATCCATTCAAAAGCGGAGAAACAATTAGCAGCAGCGTTAAATTCCTACAGTGGAATAATATCGAGATATGCAGATCGTGAAATAGTTTTTATTTCATTGTGTTTAATAGCAATGTTAAAGTACGATGGAAATTACTATGATTATGTAGCGGACACGTATAAAAATATTTATCGGAAGTATTCATATCAGAGAATTGAGGGAGCAATTCGTAACGTATTAGCCAGCTACATGGTTGACGGCATTCAAAAAAGAAATACGCCAAGACTTATTAATATTGCATTAGCAAATGCAATTGTGCCGGCATATTTTTTGTCGGCTTTTTTTGAGTTTATTTTTGATATTTATAAAATAAACTTTGAGTATGATATTCCAAGAGACTTATTTGAGGAATTTCGTTTCGTATACGAAGGCCTTAGTGACACTATGAATTATAATAGTGACGAATTGCAATTAAATGTAACCAAAAAGACCTATAAATTAATCCAGTCGACAAAAAGACTTATTACTGACAGAAACAGTATTGATACTATTATCAAACTCAGCATAATTATTGTAAAACTGATTGACAAAAGATATTGGGGAAAAGAATATAAAATTTTCAATCCCTACCTGTACAGAGGCTTTAATGAGTGGGAAAAGACGCTGGTCATTGATAAAACAGATGTTAAGCGTGATTATGAAGGGTTTAGATCAAGATGGATGCCAAAATTTCAATTAGATAAGAAGAGTATATATTTAGTTCCGCCTGTTCATCGTGTCAAGTCACGATATGCGTTTTATAAAATTTTTGTTGTTGTTAAAAATGGGGATGAAGTTATTTGCTTGGATCCCCTTCCTGAGATACGGGAGATAATTGGTGGACATCAGGTTTCACCAAAACGTATAAAACTAAATAGCCCGCTGGGAAAAATAAGATATCTGCTTAAAGTCGGGGACGAGGTTATTTATGACAGCACAGACAGTCTGTACAGAAACTATATAATTTTTGATCATGCAGGAAAAGAAATTAAAAACAATACTGACTATAAGGGAGTTGCACATATCTGTGCATCGGATAATGAACAGCGTGGCAAAACTTACCTCCGAACGCAAAACTACAGTTTAACGGAATTAAATGTTGACTATGGCGATTTGCTTGCATTTGGTAAAGAGATTTTCAGTTTTTCGGCGCTGTCCAGACCTGGTGTATTTGGTGAAAAGAGAGAGCATCAATTCTTAAAAGAAAAGGGAGATGAAGAATTATTACCTGTTTTTTCAAAGGTAAAGTTTCTCGTTTTTGAACATGAAAACAGTGTTAAGAACTTTTTGATTACGATTAATCAAAGGAATTTTAAACTGGATGATTTCCAATATACAAGAACAATACGTAAGGCAAGCACTAAATATGTCGTGGATTTGAATATCCTGTATTATGATATTTATGAATTGGCCGTATATGCGATTAAAAAAGGATCCGGGAGTAAAATCTATAATTTCCGCTTCGGATATGATCCGCGATTCATGCTGACAGAGGAAAAAATAGATAACAATCATTATGCCATAAAAGCAAAGTCAGGTTTATATGGTAAAAAAGAGATTAATAAGGAGTTTGACATAAGGAATTTTTCTGACGACTGGCTGATAATGAAAAGAAGGGGAGTGAATTATAATTATTATCTGCCGTTACATTTGGAAATATACAGATTGAAAAATGGTTTATGGAAAACGATGGAAGAGGACCTTTGGATAGAAGACATTGAGCAGGATTCTGTTTTACAGGTGTTAGGGGCTTATGCTGATTGTCTGACGGTAGAATCAGAAACTGGCGCAGAAGTGCTGGAAAAAGTACAGGGAAAGGATTGTGGTATATATTGCGAAATACCGATAGGGTTCTTAACTTCATATAAAAAAACAAACAAATATGTGATTCTCAGATTCCAAAAAGACGAGGAAAGAGTCGGTAGTACTTATTGCTGTAATCAATGCTTTTTTGATAAGAAAAAAACAGAAATTAAATTTGACCCGATTAATAAGTCGTTAAATATTCTTCCAGTTTACAGAGGAAAAGGTAATGTAATTTTAGAGGTGAAGAATGACGGCCAGGACGTGATTTATAATGACTGTCAGATTACATCCGGGAAGCCGATTGAAATTAAGAATATACGTTCCTTTGTTGATTATAATGTTTCATTCTATGAAAAACCAAAAGGATCGGAACCTGACGACAGAAAAGAATTGCTGAGCATTCGCAGGTCTTTTTATGCATGGAAGGATTTACTGGGGTATTACGCCAGAGTTAAAGAAGTTCATTACCGTCTGAATAAGAATAGAACAAAACTAAAACATCTTTTTGAAAACCTTTATCTTAATTTTGAAAAAAGACTTTCTGAAGATACGTACAGTGGCGCCCTTTTGATTAAAAAAGATAATGCCATGATAATTTTAAAAGACTTGAAGCAGTTACAAATACAAATTTGCAGTGATATTATTAACGGAGAACTCGATTTAGATATTACCAGACATGGAAACAACCTGCTCCTGGATTTTGACAATCAATGGATTCTTAGAAGTGCATATAATAACAGAACAGCCAGAATTGACTCATTTACAGTTGAAATTACTTCAAAACCCAAAATTGAATCTGTGAAAACAAAATCCGGAAATAATAACAGACATACAATTAAAAAACGGGGGTTTGATGCGTTTAACGAAGCAGATCAGTTAACTGTAATTAAAACCGAACCGTCTGAAAGGAGCATAGTTAACGCTGGGCCAGGTACCGGAAAAACATGGACTCTTATAGAAAAAATTATATTTATGATAGAAAATGAGCTGGTTTCTGCCAGAGATATTCTTGTACTATGTTATTCCAGAGCAGCGGTTGCAGTAATCAGACAAAGACTTTCCAGTGAAGCAGCCTCCGGGAGGTTGAGTTATGAATGGAAAAATGTTGAAGTTAGAACTTTTGACTCTTTCTCAACACAGTTGATTTATTTGATTGCAGAAGATTTGCCTGAGTTATTGCCACCAGATTTCAAAATAGAATATGCTGGATACGATCGTAGAATTGAAGTTGCGACTTCAATTCTGAAGAAAGGGCAGGGGTTGCTGGATGAGTATAATCATATTTTTGTTGATGAAGTGCAGGATCTTGTAGGTTGCCGGGCAGAATTAGTCCTTGCTATGTTAAAAGGTTTGCCAGACACATGTGGCTTTACTGTTTTAGGAGACTCCTGTCAGTCATTGTATGACTATTTATCTGAAAAAGATAATAAAATAATGCCTTCAAAAGTATTCTATAGAGAATTGTTTAAATTGTTTCCTGATGCAAATTATTTCACTCTGACAGAAAATCATCGACAGAGTTCAAGTTATTCTGATCTGACAGAACCTTACAGGAAAGCAATATTGGCAGAAGATGTAACAGCATTAACTGAAATTGCAGAAGATATTCATGATAGAATTGCCTGCGTTTCGTTTGAACGATGGCAGGATTTTTCCAAAGCAGAAGCTAAGAAATTTATTAAACGTGGTACTTTGGGTATACTTACGCGCAGTAATGCGCAGGCATTGCTTATTTCGTCGGCACTTCGATTGCAGGGAGTACCACATTTACTGAAAAGAATGCACGATACTCATCAATTAAACGCCTGGATTGCAGATATGTTTTATGATTATCCAAATGCAACCATTGATGAATCTGGATTTCAGGAAAGACAACGGAGGTTATTTCCTGAACTGGATTCTGAAACAGCAGCAGAACGGTGGGGAGCACTGTCTGACACGCAAAGAAACGTAGTTAAAAAGAGATATGAAATTGAAGATTTACTTAAGGGATTGCTGACAAATGCAAAAGCAACGGAGCTTTTTATATCACAGGAGGATAAACCTTGTCCTGTAACAGTTAGTACTATCCACCGGGCTAAAGGAATGGAGTTTGATTCTGTTATTGTTGTTGATGACGTTCTTGAGAATGTGTTTGGAAGGGACGCAGATAATATTCTTGAACATAAAGTATGTTATGTGGCACTTACACGGCCTAAAGAACTTATTAAAAGAGCAGAGCCGCTTCATAGAAAAGGAAATATTTATCGTAATGATACAGAACGTTTTATTAGAAAAATACCATCTTTCAAGCCATATCTTAAAAGCTTTGAGGTTGGTGTAGAAACAGATTTGGATGCTAATTCCTTTGCTGAGACAAAGAAACGGCAATCTTATATCTGCAAGAATATTAATCCGGGAATGCGATTAAAGTTGATTAAATGCCCTAAAGGTTGCAGACCTTATATCATGTACAAAGTTGTACCTGTTGACGATGAGTTAAATATCATTGGATATACCAGCGAAGTTTTTTCGGAAGAACTTGAAGCAGCTATAAAGGAAATAAAGCGTTTACCATATTATGCAAGAGTTTTTTATGAGATTTATCCCGATGTATTTGACGATATTTATGTTGACAGTATCATTAGTTGTGTATCTCATAATTCCGGTTTGCCGGGGGCAAAGAATTATGGTGGGATGAGTATCTGGAAAGGATTTTCAATTACTGGGTTCGCCAATGTTGTTATAGAGTATTAGATGGACTAAGGAGGTTATATATGCCAGATTATGAACAGTTTTATCAGGCCAGAGAACTGGTAACAGAAATTTTAAGAAAAGACTTTATCGGACCGGTTAAAGAGAATGAATGTCTCATTGAACTGCCGTTGCATTATTATATAATGGGAATTCTTTTCCCAAAGAAAAATACCGCAGAAACACTTGATCTTGCACGCAATCCCGTTCTGGAAAACGATATGGAAACATATGATGCATCTGTTTCACTAAGTAATCAGAACAATCCATCATCTATGGGAATAACAGTTGCAATAAAAAACGGAGTGACTGAAGTTATTATTTCTGGCAGTTATGCATTTTATGAACTGATTAATATGGAGGATGCGAAAAAAGAGGGTATTGATACTGAAAAATGGGATGTTTTAGACAAGCCGCCGGAAGATCTGTGGAAAAGAAGGGTCGTTAATTATTCAGAAAAAATAGTCTTCTCAGATTGTAAAGCCGAAATTATCAAACTGCAGGGTAATATACAACTTCATGTATATACGCATAAAATAATGCCTGATGGTGTACGAATAATAACAGTTGTACTTGTTAATGATAATCAAAGCCAGAGTGATGTGCTGGAAACTTCCCGATTGAGTGTCTTCCAACCGGTCATTCATATTTGCGGTGTTGACAATGAATCGGTTTTTGAAAATGTCAGTCAGGAGTCGTTTCTGACAAATGATCCGGAAGTACTTGAACTTGAGCTGCTTTATTCAGACGTTAAATGTTACGCTCAGGGGCATGGTTGTTCCGTGATTTGGGACAGAGAAAATGATGCGCCTGAATGGATTGAGACATCCTTTTTCCCTGATTATAATCTTTTACAGATGAAAGCATCAGATTTTTCAATTGACGAAGTTTTTTCAATGCATTTTCTTTCCACTGCATCTTCCCAAAAGGTTATTGAAAAACTGAATACATTTGCAGATAAATATCAGAAATGGATTGATGATCTTGCAAAAACAGTAAAAACGGTTGAACCACAACTTAAGAAAGTGGCAGAAAATAATGTCAGAAAGTGCCAGGATGCCTGCGACAGAATAAAATACGCCATAAAACTTCTTGGTGTGGGTGAAGCTGCTGATAACGTAGCTTTCAGAGCATTCCAGCTTGCGAATGAAGCGATGTTGCTGCAACGCCGGCAGACAGTTTTTCGGAAAGACAAAAATCTATGTAATTTTGACGAGAAAAAAGTTACCTGGTACCCTTTCCAGCTGGCCTTTATTTTGCAGGAAATGACTTCTTTTATTGAACCTGCAGGTCATACAGGGCAGGATATTCCTGACAGGCAAATAGTAGACCTGCTCTGGTTCCCTACAGGTGGCGGAAAGACGGAAGCTTACCTGGGAATTACAGCCTTTGTAATTTTTCTGCGGAGACTTCGTAATCCTGCGAATGATGGTGTAACTGCTATTATGAGATACACATTGAGGCTTCTTACCCTGCAGCAGTTTGAACGTGCCAGTATTCTTATATTTGCCTGTGAAATTATAAGAAAAAAATATAATCTTGGAGGGAATGAAATAGCAATCGGTTTATGGGTTGGTGGTGATTTGACACCCAATAAGCTGAAAGACGCCAGAGACAGTATCCATAAGCAGCAGCTTGGTATATTTGAAGAAAAATCCGACCCTGTACAGATTAAGATATGTCCGTGGTGTGGCGAACCGCTGTCTGCAAATAATTACAACGTAAATCTTGTCAGCAAGAGAATGATAATTAAATGCCCAAATCCGGAATGTGATTTTCATACTGCGGAAAATGGATTACCGGTTCACATTATTGACGAGGCCATATATGAGCACCTGCCTGCATTTATAGTGGCGACAGTGGATAAATTTGCACAATTGCCTCTGAATGATAAGACTGGTGTACTTCTTGGCATTAACAATAATAAAATGCCTCCTGAACTGATTATTCAGGATGAATTGCATCTGATTTCAGGTCCATTAGGCACGATGACAGGGTTATACGAAGCTGCAATAACCACACTTTGCGAAAGGAATGGTATAGGCGCCAAAGTTATTGCATCAACTGCAACAATACGAAACGCGGCAAAGCAGATAAAAGCTTTGTACGGAAAAAGCCATACGCAGTTTCCCCCCCAGGGTATTACCATAAAAGACTCTTTTTTTGCAAAACAGTCAACGACGGGAGAAAAACCTGCAAGGCAGTATTTTGGCGTAATGGGAACCGGAACTACTGCAACAACTACTCTTATCAGAGTAAATGCAGCCATGTTGTTTGCGACACGTTACCTTGAAACGCAGGGATTGCCTGATGAGGTTGTTGATAATTTCTGGACTATAACAGGCTATTTTAACAGTCTGCGTGAATTAGGCGGAGCAAGTACTCAGCTTCTTGATGACGTGCAAAGCAGGCTTGATTATCTGTCAAGGACGAAGTTTGCTGAATTATATCCGGGAGTCGACACCACGGGTGATATTTATACTGAGGAATTGACAAGTCGTATGAGCAATACGGAAATAACAGACATCATTCAGGTAAAACTGAAACGTGAATATAAAAAGGGCAATCATGAAGATGTTTTTGACTATCTTTTATCTTCTAATATGATTTCCGTAGGTGTGGATGTCGGCCGCCTGGGTGCAATGGTTGTTGCCGGGCAGCCTAAGACGAACGCAGAATATATTCAGGCAACAAGTCGTGTCGGACGTGAGAATCCGGGCCTGGTTATTATGGTATACAATGCTTCCCGTTCAAGAGACAGGTCACACTACGAACAATTCCTGAAGTATCATTCTGCTTTGTATCGTTATGTAGAAGCCACGAGCCTGACGCCGTTTTCTGACAGAGCTCGGGACAGAGGATTGCATGCGCTCTTTGTTGCCCTGTGTCGGTATCTTATTCAAGACCTTCGGGAGAACGGACAAGCTGTAAATTATCGTTCTGATAATCCCGAAATCAGAAAAATAGAAAGAATTATTGTTGATTATGTAAAAAAAGTTGATCCGGATGAACTTACAGCGGTTATACATGAATTAAAGGATATTGAGGATGCCTGGGAGAGTCAGGCAACGGACAAACTGGTATACAGGGGTTATGGAAGAATGAAGAAATTGTTAAAAAACGATTTGAAAGAGGATCGTTTTCGTACTATGAACAGTATGAGAAGCGTTGACGGGATGTCCGGCATTTATTTATTGGGAGGCTGATGATATGGTAAGAATAAATACAGGTAAGTCAAAAGTTCCCGAAGAAAAGAAAAAAGTTGTTGGTTCTGTACGAAAGACACAGCTTGTTACAACTTTTGGGAGCGGCTCAATTGTAGACATGCCCGGTTATTCTGTAATTATGGCAGGTACTAACCTCTGGAATTCCTGGAGTCGCATTCTTCATGAGCCAAACCTTGAAAAGATGTTAAAAGTTTCATATTTTAAAGAACCGTTTGTATCGGAATCAGAGAATAATGAACCGCAGCCAGACATTCCTGCTTTTCGGTTTCCATATTATCATTTTTGCCCTGACGAAAAGTGTGGTAAACTGATGCCATACTGGGTATTTGGGGACGATAACACTTGTTCAGACGGGCATTCCAAAAAGAAAATCGTGCCTTCCAGATTTGTTGTTGCGTGTACAAATGGACATCTTGAAGATTTTCCTTACGACTGGTGGGTTCATTATGGAAATATATCGGACTGTCCTGCAGAAAAAAGGGATGGAATTCTTCGTATAGAGTTTTCTGATAAAACCAGCGGACTTGACAGTATTGTCATAAAATGTACTGCCTGTGGGAAAACTCGTTCTATGGCCGGTTGTTTCAGTAAAGATGCCATGAACGGTTATTCGTGTCACGGAAGACGGCCATGGCTGGGAAGAAGAAAAGAGTTTTCTGATCCGGTGAAGTGTACTGCGCATGTGCGTGCCCTGCAACGCGGTGCTTCAAATATTTACTTTTCAATAACCGCAAGTGCACTGACAATCCCTCCATGGAGCACTAAAATTCAGCAGGAAATAGACGACAAATGGGAAAATATAAAACCAATACTGGACAATAATCCGTCTGAAGAAACATTGAAAGCTGTTGCTTTGGCTGTTTTTCAGCCGTTTTTGGCCACAGGCATATGCACACTTGAAGAACTGATAGAAGAAATAAAAAAACGGTACGGAAGCTTTGATGAGAGCGAATATACAAAACAGAATCTGCTGGAAGATGAATACAGAGTTTTCTGTTCAGGTAATTATAACAGGCCAGAAGATGTACAGTTTCGTATAGAACGAACTGTTGTGCCTCAGTTCCTTGAGGACTACTTGGAAGATGTTATTCTTGTCAAAAGGCTAAGAGAAGTTCTGGCGCTCAGAGGATTTCGCCGGATATCGCCGGAACAGCCAGATTTACAGGATGAAAGATTTGAAGGTTACCATCTTACAAAAGACTGTGTTCCGTTAAGTGACACAGATCTAAATTGGCTGCCTGCAATAGATTTACTGGGAGAAGGTATTTTTATCAGATTAAAGGAAGAAGCTCTAAAAAAATGGGAGGTTAATACAGCAGATGATTATGTTCCTATGGGAGCAAGGCTGCAATCAAGTAATGTAGGATGTGACAATTTTTCAGCAAGGTATGTACTGTTGCACACACTGGCCCATCTTCTGATTCGTCAGTTAACGTTTGAGTGTGGTTATTCTGGTGCCTCTATTAAAGAGAGAATTTACAGTACATATCCGGGTTCAAATGTTAGAATGGCAGGTATTTTACTGTATACTTCTTCTTCTGATTCTGATGGAAGCCTTGGCGGGCTGGTCAGGAATGGACACACTGATGCCTTTGAATTGATTTTCAGGAACATGCTACAGGAAGCTTCATGGTGTTCCTCTGATCCTGTGTGCATTGAATCCAAAGCCCAGGGTTATGATTCTTTAAATTATGCAGCATGTCATGCCTGTGCATTGTTGCCGGAAACATGCTGTGAAATGAGAAATTGTCTTCTGGACAGAGCTTCCGTTGTTGGAACAATTGAAAAAAGGGATAAGGGCTTCTTTGGTCCATTATTAGTTGACAGGAGTTAAACATGGTACAGCTGATTCCGGATATTTTGGCGCCAGAAATAAAAAGTGACGCTGAAAAAAAACTGTTTAATGATTTTAAAAACGCACATACAAATTATAAATGTGTTGTACTCCATTCGCTTGGCGTGTCAGAACATAGTAACAAGATTTTTGGTGAGATTGATTTTGTTATCATTTGCCGGGAGGGGGTCCTTTGTCTTGAGGTTAAGGGTGGAAGGGTTTCACGGCATAACGGTATCTGGACTTTTACAAATCGATATGGGAAAGAATCATCAAAGACGGAAGGCCCTTTTCAGCAAGTCCAGGGTAATATGCATTCACTGCGTAAATTCATGATAAAACGGCTAGGTGAATACAGCCCGTTGGTTCGATGTCAGTATGCTTGTGCGGTTATTATGCCTGATTGTTCATTTGGTTTTGAGGGCATTGATATTATTTCTGATATTCTTTTTGATGCAAATACTGGCTGTTCTTTAGATAAAATTATTTCCAGTTCTTTTGACTACTGGCATCGCAATTGTTTGGAAAAGCATGGTTTTCAGGGTGGTTGTCTTTCGGATGAAGAAGTTGAAGCTATGGCGAACCTCCTGAGAGGCGATTTTCATTTTGTCCCGTCTTTAAAGGAATCAGTTGAACGTACTGTGAAAGAATTATGCGCATTAACTGGTGAGCAATATGAATTATTGGAATCTTTTGCAGATAATCCCAGAGTGCTTGTCGCAGGTGGCGCAGGAACAGGTAAAACGTTGATTGCCATGGAACAGGCAAGGCGTGCATACTGGGAAGGGAAAAGCGTTCTTTATCTTTGTTATAATCGTAATATTGCGCAATATGTTGCATCGATCGTGCAAAAGGAACAACTGAAAATTAATGTTGTCACACTTCATGCACTTATGATGCACCTTTGTAATATTGAAGGTTCAGACAATTACGGGGACAATTTTTACAATTCAGAGCTTCCAACAAAGTGTTTGCAATTAAGTTCTGTACCATCATATGACTTCCTTGTCATAGATGAAGGTCAGGATATAATGAAAAATAATTATATGAAATGTATTGAGCGTTTCGTCAAAGGCGGACTTATTAATGGGTGTTGGGCTATTTTCTATGATTCTAACCAGAACATTTTTAATAGTGATAACTTATTGTCCTCGGTTCTTGAGATTTTGCGTAATGAGTCACATGCCATGTCTTGGAAGCTGCGTATAAATTGCCGCAATACCAGAGAAATTGTTAATGCAAATATTCTTTCGACAAATATTCAGGACCAAGGTAAATCTACAGTTGTAGGGCCTAAAGTTGAATATATTAGTTATGATGATAAAGTCGATGAGAACGCAAAATTGAATGATCTTATTCGTGATATAAGAAACAGTGGTCTTAACGGCAGTGATTTTATTATATTATCACGATATTCTATTAATAATAGTCAAAATTGTTTAACCCATGGTCTTTCCAAGGACAATGGTACATTGAAAACCAGCGGTTCTTTATGGAGAGCCAGTAAAAATGAGGTACGCTTTTCAACCATTTCTTCTTATAAAGGTCTTGAAGCAAAAGTAGTTATTTTGTCCGATGTTGATAACTTTTCTGATGATGATATCAGGCTATTAAATTATGTAGCCATTTCAAGAGCTATTACAAAACTTTATATTCTGTATGATTTAAAAACTGAATCAGAAAGACAGCAAATGATTCTGAACGGTTTTAAACATATACAGCATTAAAAACTCTGGGAAAAAACATACACCATTAATTTCCCGCGCATTGTTTTTTTTGTGCCGAAGTGGTAAAATAGGGATGAAACTGGTATAAAAAAATTCCCGGAGGTTTATATGGGTAATAAACAAATTCATGTACGTTTAGATGATGTTGTTTACGAAGAACTGGCAGAATATGCAAAGTATTCCGGTCAGACAGTTCAGGAATGTATTTCGTTTGCTCTGATGGATCTGTTTGAACAGCAGAAGCAGAAACGCAGTCTGAAAAGTGGTGATTTTACTTTTATTGATCTGTTCGCCGGTATCGGTGGCATGCGCATTGCGTTTGAAACGGCAGGCGGGCAGTGTGTTTATTCCAATGAATGGAATAAATACTGTCAGCGGACATATTTTTCTAATTTTGGAGAAGTGCCAGATGGTGATATAACAAAAGTTGAGGCTGAAAACATCCCGGATCATGATATTCTGGTGGCTGGTTTTCCCTGCCAGCCTTTTTCTATTGCCGGCGTTTCCAAGAAAAACAGCCTGGGTCGTGCTACGGGGTTTGAGGATAAGACTCAGGGAACTCTGTTTTTTGATGTTTGCCGGATTATAAAAGCGAAAAGGCCGAAGGCTTTTATGCTGGAGAATGTAAAGAATCTCTGCAGCCATGATAAGGGTCGTACATTTAAAGTGATCTGTGAATCGCTGGATGAACTTGATTATAAAATTTTTTATCAGGTGATTGACGGGCAGAATTATGTACCGCAGCATAGAGAAAGAATTATTATTGTAGGCTTTGACAGAAAACGTTTTGGAACTGATGTTGATTTCAGTTTTGATATTACACCTGCTGATCCCAGACCGGTTATGGCTGGGATTCTTCAGGATTATGTTTCTGACAAATATACGTTGTCAGACAAGTTGTGGCAGTATCTTCAAGATTATGCTGCAAAGCATAAAGCAAAAGGCAACGGATTTGGTTATGGTATTGCCCCGCGTGACGGAGCTGCAAGGACACTGAGTGCCAGATATTATAAAGACGGTTCGGAAATACTGATTGCCCAGGAAGGTAAAAATCCGCGTAAGCTTACGCCAAGAGAATGTGCGCGTCTTCAAGGCTTCCCTGATACGTTTAAAATACCTGTTTCTGATACCCAGGCCTATATGCAGTTTGGTAATTCTGTCGTGGTACCTCTTATGACAAATGTTGCTCAGCTAATCGTAAAAAAGCTGCATGAACTTGAGGCCGTTGATAATTATAAAATAGCTTTGTAAGAAAGGCGGAGATTATGGTTACACAGAATCTGGCAACACAGGCAATCCTTTCCGTAATGGGTGGAAAGAAGTCGTTTTGCAAGTTCCTTTCTGCCAATGATACTGGTAAAACCGGTGGACATCAGGCAGGTATTTATATAGCAAAACCTGCTGTTCCGATTATTTTTGATCAGCTTTTTGAAAAGGGGCAGAACCATGACAGGTGGGTCAATATAGAGTGGCAGGATGGTAAAACCACTGAAACACGTTTCATTTATTATGGACAGGGGACACGTAACGAATATCGGATTACTAATTTTGGCAGGGATTTTGAATTTCTCAGACCGGAGTATACAGGTTCTCTATTTGTACTTGTAAAGTATACGGAAGAAACATATAGCGCATTTATTCTGGATAATGCAGACTTGATTGACCAGTTTTTGGATTCTTTTGGTATGAGTCCAACTCAGACCAATTCACTGATTGATACTGGTTCCGTGAAGTTAGAAACCAGAGAAGAAGAAGCCATAAATCGATTTATCAACAGTCTCGGGCCTGACACAAAGTTCCCTGAGACAAAAGTTATGGCAAAAATTGCAAGACTGATTCAGGGAGAAATCTACAATCATGACGACTACATCAGGATCAATCCGGACAGAAAACTTATAGACTGGACCAATGAAGAATACCGTGTGTTTAAAGCAGTAGAACATGCACTCGAATGGCCAACTATAGAACGGGGTTTTAATAGTATTGACGAATTTATTGAGCTGGCTAAATCATTGATAAACCGGAGAAAGAGCAGAGCCGGAAAAAGTCTGGAAAATCACCTGGCCGCACTTTTCAGTGGAAATGAAATCGCCTTTGAATCCCAGGTCGTTACAGAAGGAAACAAAACACCGGATTTCATTTTCCCATCAGGTGCTGCTTATCACAATCCCTCTTTTACAACGTCAAAATTGACTTCACTTGCTGCCAAAACTACCTGTAAAGACAGGTGGAGGCAGATTCTTAATGAAGCAGATCGTTTAAGGGATGAAACGAAATTCCTCTGCACACTGCAACAGGGAATATCTGTAAAACAGATGGAAGAAATGGCTGCTGAAAAAGTTTGCCTTGTTGTACCGAAACCATATATCAGAACATATCCTGCAGAGTGGCAGGATCATATCTGGAGCATTGGAAAATTTATTGAGTACATTAAGGAAAAAGAAACTGCATAATGGACATTAAGACGAAAGAAGCCAGAAGCAGGAATATGTCTGCTATACGGAGTAAAGATACAAAACCAGAAGTTTTTTTCAGGAAATTACTGTTTTCAAGGGGATTCCGTTACAGAAAAAATGTCAGTAACATTCCTGGCCATCCGGATTTATACCTTGCAAAATATCATACGGCGATTTTTGTTCATGGCTGTTTCTGGCACAGGCACAAAAACTGTAAATATGCTTATATGCCCAAAAGCAGAACAGATTTCTGGAATGATAAGTTTGAAAAAAATGTTAAACGTGATGAAGAAGTGTTAAAACAGCTGGCAGAGAAGAATATAAAATGCCTGGTAGTTTGGGAATGCACAATACGCAGAATGAGAAAATCTGAGGTGATTTCAGATAATATTTTGCTACAGGTTTTTAACTTTTTTTCCTCTTCAAAATTATATTTGGAAATATAGACTAGATTGTAGCTAATGATAGTCATGATGAAATAATGATAATGAAATAGGCCTTCCAACTCTGATGCGTATTATATAGCGCATCAGTTTTTTATTGTGTGAATAGTTTATAAAACCGAAAACTTGTCATCTTCTAAAGTTTGACTTTTTGTCCAATCTTCTATATAACCATGGTAACAGAACAAAAGTTTTGTATAATTTATTTAATGTTGTAAAATATATATAATATAAAATAATCAGGATAAAAATTCGATAAAACGAAAAAATGTTTTGATATTAATTTGATGTGACGGGGTACTGATAAGAGTAAGGCTTGGATGGAGGTGTTTAGCTATTTTGCTTGATCGTATTAGAGATTGGTCGAGACCGATTTTACAGGTATGTGGTTTGTTTTTGATTGTGGGTTTATGTATTTATAATTATTTTTTTGACATAGTTCAAATTTTAACGCCGGTTTTTACATTACCTATTATTGGACTTACTATAAAAATAAATATTGATGGCAATATTATAAAGTTAATTTTAGGTTTTTTGTTTATATTGACGGCTTTATGGATTATTCGTTCATGGAATGAGGAACATGTATTAAAACAGACGCTGACTAATAAAATTGTTTGGCATTCATATTATGGTTATTTATTTTGTAATCGTATACTCAATTATAAGAAAGTGTCATTGACAAGAGTTCCGATACCAATGCAGTTTAAACTTGTTTGTAATAATGCATTTGAAGAATTTAAATGCGAAGAAGGTGTCTGTGATAAAAAAATGGGAACTGATAATGTGAGAGTTAAAATATTTAATGACGAAAAGATTACCCCTACTGTAAATTTGGTTCTTGCGGATACCTATCCATTGAATTGGAGAAAACAAATACCGGAAACGGTAATTAATTTTACAACTATTATAGTTGATCGTTCAAATGATGACAGGAGTCGGTATTACAGCCCTGACTTTATTAGTCGTATTACCAGAGAAGTACGTAGTTTGCCTGAATATGTTAATACGATTAACCTGTTTGCAACAATTAACACAAAGCATTCCTATCACATTGCAATGGAGGTTTTTTCTACGGGGGGAAGGGACGGTATAAAAAGTTTAAATGTTTATGAACAGTCAAATGATGATGGACGAAAATTTATTGAAAACAAATACATAAAAATTTTTTAAGGAGAAGTGTTATAGATGTCGTATTCTAAAGAAACCATAGAAAAAATTTTTGCGGATGTTGCAAAAAGGATTAATATCAGCGATAAACTGTTTAATGATGCTGATAAGGAATATAAAGCGCTTGGTAGTTGGATTAATAAGAAAACAGAAGAAGAAATGCCGGGCTGTGTGGTACAGATTTATCCGCAGGGATCATTTGCACTGGCAACGGTTATTAAACCCATCAGTGATGAAGATGATTATGATTTAGATCTGGTTTGTGAAGTAAATGATGCTACGGATTTTACCGCAAGGGAATTGAAAAACAAAGTTGTTAAACCTTGGCTAAAAGGTTATAAACGGACAAAAACAGAAATTGAAGAAAAACGACGTTGCTGGCATGTTGAATACGAAGAGTTGCCTAACTTCCATATGGATGTAATTCCGGCAGTACCAAAAAATCTTGTTGAGGGAACACAGATTAAAATTACTGATAAAGATGAAGAACAGAATACATATAGTTATATTGGCAGTAATCCTAAAGGGTATGTAAAATGGTTTTTGCAACAATGCAATAAAAGTGGTAGTAAAACGCAAAGGCGTGTGGCAATTCAGGATATGGCAATTCAGGCACCTATTAAACAAACAAAACAAAAATCAAAGCTGCAACAAGCTGTTCAGTTATTAAAGCGGCACCGCGATGTAATGTTTGAGGATGATGCTGATAACAAACCGATTTCAATTATTGTGACAACGTTGGCTGCGCAACTTTATAATGGAGAAGACAGTATTATTGAAACATTGTTGGGGTTTGTTAATAACGTGGAAACATATTTGTTTTCGACTAAAAAAGAAAACGGGAATTTCAGTATACCAAATCCAAGTTATGCGGGCGAAGATTTTGCTGATAAATGGGGTGAACATCCCGAAAGACAACGTGCATTTTTTGTGTGGATCAGGCAATTAAAAGAAGATTTTAATTTTGAGAAACTCAGTATGATGGATCGTGTTATGATGGGTAAACATATTAAGAAAATGTTCGGCTCTAATACAGGTAATGCTTTATTCACACAAATGGGCTTAATGGAGGCAGAGGCAGTTAGGAAAAAAGAACTCAAGGTCGATACCAAAACCGGCAATATTTCAGCGTTTGGTATGGTGGCGGTTCCACCGATTCATCATTTCGGTAAGGTATAAATATGAAGCAACTCATGAAACCTGTAACGTTAGGTGAACAAATGATGTCGTTGAGGATTATGTATCCCATGTTAATAGATGACATCTTTGTCAAAAGAAACGAATTAAATTGTATAATGCGTTTGCAACCAAATGAAACAAGTATAGTTTACAAAGTTAAAATTTGGTTTAAGACAGGGGCTTGGCCTAAGGTGTGGCTATTGGAGCCAAAAGAATTAGCGCAGGTAGATGGAAAGAATCCTCATCATATTTACGGCTTTACAAAAAAGGGACACGCACAATTATGCGTATTCTTTCCAGACAGAAATGAGTGGCAGGACAGCATGTATCTTTCAAAAACTTTTGTTCCGTGGATTATTACGTGGTTGAGTTCGTATGAATATTGGCAAATCACTGGAGAGTGGGTATATCCTGAAGCTATAAGCCTAAGAAATGTTGGCGTTAAGTGAAGGGCTGCGTAAGTCGAACAAGAAGGCCCACGAAGAAATGAATATGTATAGGTTGTGTTGGTATCAATGGAGACAAAGCTAAAATGTCAAGCTATTTTATTAATAATCAACTATATCCCAAGTCTTTTGTCATGAATATGAATGCTGACGATTTCTCAGGAATTATTTCTGAAAATTTTCCGCAAAAATTATATAAATATTTTCCGAATTTAGAAAGTAATTGTTGTAATTATTCAGTTCAAGCATTAGAAAACAATACTGTTTACTTGCAGAGCCCTATATATTTTGATGATCCATATGATTCTTTAATTACAATTGATAAAAGTGAGTTTATGATTCGCATGATTGATTTTTACGCAGGACTATGTGGGTGTCAATTAACATCCGGTGTGGGTTATAAACAAAAATTAAACGAATTTTCTTTTTTTATAACAAAAGAATTACAAGATGGAAGAAAAATTGAGAATATATTTAACTTACAAAACATTAAAGATCAGGTGCTTCACAACAATATTTTGGCATCAGTTTTACTTTGCGAGTGTTGCATAGTGGTAAGATATAAACATGAAAATGATAAAGTTCAAAAAGCTATTAATTTGATGATACTTGAAAATTATGATCACGCACAGAAATTCTTATGCGAGAAGTTTCGAATATCTTGCTTTACGACAAATCCCTATTCTATGTTGATGTGGTCGCATTATGCTAATGGGCATAAAGGCTTTTGCATAGAATATGATCTAACAGCTATACCTGATAGTCCTCTCTTTAGTACATTGTTTCCTGTAATCTACAGTGACGAAAGAGTTAGTTTGTTAGAACAGTGCATTGAATTTAATACGCTAAAAATGCTAACTGATCAATCTTTTTGGAAAGTATTTAAATATGGTTTGCTAATGAAAAGTATAGACTGGAAATATCAAAATGAATGGCGATATATTTCTTATGATTCAAAATACGCAAATATAGGTGATTATAATTGTAAATTCTTGCCAATATCAAAAGTCTTTCTGGGGAATAAAATGGATCAAGATGATCAGGATAAGATAATCAATATCTGCAGAACCAAAGGAATTCCTTTTACAGGAGTTACTATTTGCAATGATAAATATGAGATGCAGGATACTGAGATTTTAAATCCTTAATTATTCATAAACCATTTAATAATAATCATAGTTTTCCAAGTGTTGTTTTGTTATAATTAAGAAAAGCGAGATTATCTAATATCTAATATACTGAATTTATATTGAATTAAAAACTTATTAGCAAGATGCTTTACAGTACAATAACATGGGACATAGCAAATTTACTGTTTACATATTAAAAAAACAAGTATTGCCAACGATTGAAAGGAATAACCTGCAAAATGGAAGATAGCAAACAACAAACAACGGGTAATGTACCCAAGCAACATAGAGGTCGCTTTGGAATTCTTGGCAGCAGTAACAAGAGCGGTGACTTTAATCGTTATCTGTTTCTTGCCAAAACCCATGACTATGTCCTGTTCTTTACCAATAAAGGGCAGGCTTATATGCTGCGGGGGTATCAGATTCCGGAAGCCGGCCGCAAGGCAAAGGGGAGCGCGGTGATTAATCTGCTGCCGCTGGGTGCGGACGAAAAGATTACGGCTGTACTCAGTGTTCCCGAATTTGAGGATAATAAGTTTTTGTTTATGGCGACCAATAAGGGAACGGTTAAACGCTGTAAGCTGACGGAGTTTTCTTCTGTCAGAAAGAACGGGTTGAAGGCCATCGTATTGCATGATGGCGAAGAACTGATCAGCGTAAAAATAACGGACGGAAGCAATTCCATTCTGTTGGCTACACACGATGGCATAGCGATTCATTTTGATGAGCAGGAAGTGCGCTGCATGATCCGATCCGCCCATGGGGTGAAAGGCATCAATCTGTATAGCCGCGATTATGTAGTTGCAATGGATGTGGTTCGCGATGAATCCCTTGATGTGTTGTCGGTAACGGAAAACGGGATTGGCAAGCGAACGAAAATTTCCGAATACAAAAAGCAAAGCCGGGGCGGAAAGGGACGGATCAGTTACAGGTTGTCCCCCAAAACCGGTTCTGTTGCGGGCATGTGCTTTGTGAATCCTGACGATGAGCTGTTCCTGTTTACCGCAAAAGGCTACGTTCTCTGTGTGGACGCGGAGGAACTGAAGAATTGTGGTCGCTTTGCCCGGGGCGTAATTGCGATGAGATTGCACGATGGCGATAAAGTTACGGCGATTTGCAGGGCAGGCAGTGGAAAAAACACTCGTTAATTATTAGTAATGATTAACAAACCCCAGTGAGGATATCCTATGATAGTCTACAGTGGCACCAAGAGTCAGTTTAATAACGATGTAAATCTGAACCTGATTTCCGATAAAATTCTGGAAAAGCTTCGGGAGAAGCATTTGTCCGGGGGACAGGATGCAGAGTATCGGTCCTGGCAGAATTCCCTGCATTTTATGCGTTCTGCCATCGATGATCCGGACATCCCCAATGATGTGGAAGTCGCTATCGAGTATCAGATTCCCAGAACTTCCAAGCGCGTGGATTTTATGATCGCGGGGGCGGATGCTTCCCACACAAGCAACGTGGTTGTGGTGGAACTGAAGCAATGGGAGAGCGCGGAGAAGGTGGACGATATCATGCGCCACAGCGTCCGGGCCTTTACCGGCGGCGCGAACCGCATTGTGAATCATCCTTCGTATCAGGCCTATGCCTACGCAACATTTATTAAAAATTCTTCGGAGCAGGTGCAGGATGAACGCATCGGCATAAAGCCCTGCGCGTACCTGCATAATTGCGGTCCGGCAGCAAGGATGCCGCTGGATGACGACATTTACAGTCTCTGGCTGGAAGAAGCGCCGCTGTTTGACAAAAGCCAGGTCTTGCAGCTGCGGAGTTTCATTAAAAAGTTCATCGTCAGCAGATCTTCCTCGGGGGACCTGCTGTATAAAATCGATAACGGCAGGATCCGTCCGTCCAAAGCCTTGCAGGATTGTCTGGTTTCCCTGATGAAGGGCAACGAGGAATTCATGTTGCTGGATGATCAGGCCGTGGTTTTTGATCTGTGTAAAAAGTACATGGCCCAGTGCTTGAAAGATTTGCAGAAGCGAACCATCATCATTCAGGGCGGGCCCGGAACGGGAAAATCTGTCCTTGCGGTCAACCTGCTGAAAGATTTCATCACGAAAGAACTGAACGCCAGTTATTGTACGAAAAACAGTGCCCCGCGAGAGGCCTATCAGAAGCTGCTGGCCAAATCGGATTTAAAAGCCCAGGTGAACATAAAGCAGCTGTTCCGGTCTCCGTTTAATTTGTGCAAGGTACCTCGGAATTTTTACGATTGCCTGATTGTAGACGAAACCCATCGTCTCGTGAAGAAAATGTACGGAGACTGGGATGGGGAAAATCAGGTGAAAGAATGCATCAACGCTTCGCTGTTTACCGTATTTTTGCTGGATGAGGACCAGCAGATTACCAAAAAGGATATCGGATCCATTGCGGAAATCAAAAAGTGGGCGGAGGAACTGGGCAGCGAAATCATCATGAATGAGGATACGGTCCTGCAGTCCCAGTTCCGTTGCAACGGCAGCGATCAGTATATCCAGCTCATCAACAACATTCTGCAGATCGGGGAACCGGTGGATATCGATTTGAAAGAGCTGAACTTCGACATCCGGGTGTTTGATGATCCCAATGCGCTGCGGGATACGTTGCGTGAGTTAAACAAAATCAATAATAAGGCCCGGATGGTGGCCGGTTACTGTTATGACTGGAATGTGAAACACAACCGGGGCGATTACGATATTTATCTGGAAAACGGGTTTAAGGCGAAGTGGAATCTGGAGCATGACAAAATCTGGGCCATCAACCCGGATTCTTTTGAAGAAGTTGGCTGCATCCACACGGCTCAGGGGTTGGAATTTGATTATATCGGTGTGCTGATCGGAAACGATTTGCGCTTTGACAAAGCCGGCGGAAAGATCATCACCGACCGGACAAAGATTTCCAAAGACGATAAGTCTTCCGGCATCCGTTCCGCAAAGGACGATGTGGCTGCGAGACTGATCAGGAACACCTACAAGACACTGCTGACCCGGGGACAGAAAGGCTGCTTCATCTATTGCGAGGATAAGGCGCTGGCGGATTACATCCGTTCGTTCCTTGTATCGTACGATGTTACGGAACCGCTGTTGAAAGTGGCAGAACGTGACGGGGAGAGTCAGTGATTCTGATGAGATTATTATGTATCTCCCCTAAAAACGCAAAAATAGGGGAGATAGATTAGACATCTCCCTTAAAAACCCAAAAACAGGGGAGATAGATTTACGTATTTTAAGTTAGGGATAAAAACTGTATTAATATGCTGGTGAGGATTTTGGGGTAGAAACCATGAAACAGGAAACCATAGACAGGATCCGGAAATTTACGGAAGACCGGGACTGGGATCAGTTCCATACACCTGCCAATCTGGCCAAATCCATCTCCATTGAGGCCAATGAGCTGCTGGAGTGTTTCCAGTGGAGCGATACGGAGTACGATTTGGCTCATGTAAAAGAGGAGCTGGCGGATGTTTTGGTGTATTGCAGAAACATGCTGGACAAGCTGGGCCTCGATGAAGATGAAATCGTCAATGCAAAGATGAGTAGGAACGAGGCCAAGTATCCGGTAGAGAAGGCCAGGGGTAAAGCAGACAAGTATGACAGGCTGTGAATAGATTTAATAAATACCTGATTTGTCGTGCCCTTTAGATTTGCAGTTACAGAGATCTTTGTGAGATCATTTAAGTTTAATATTTTGAGGACGATAATGCCCAAAAAACCTAAACACGTAGTAGTTGAACATACAATATTTTGATAATATAAAGTTATAAAATATGGAGTGTTATATGTACGAGTATGCAAAATATGAATTTAATAAATGGCTTTCAAAATTAAATATTGAACAATTAACGCCTCCACAACAGACAATAATTAATATTTTATTAAATCATTTTGATGAGATTGCGAGAGTTGGTACTGCAAATGGAGAACGGGCAAAGTTGATTGGACAATATATCTCTGAATTGAATCAGAAGTTCCAATCTTGTTCGCAAGCAACTTCAGTTGATGAAATACAGCCAGTTACTATTAAACGAATTAAAAATTTAAAAGTTGAAAAGTTTCGTGGATTTGATACAGAGGTTGAATTTCCTTTGGATAAAAGATTTACATTTTTTCATGGACCAAATGGATCTGGAAAAACTAGTTTTTGCGAAGCCCTTGAATATAGATTGCTGGGATTTATTGAAGAAGCCTCAACTAGGAACATGTCGGTTGATAAGTACATTGTGCATGCAGGTTGTAAAAAAGCGACCACGCCTGTTTTAGAATGCTTATATAATGATTCTAATATTAAGCAATGTGAACCTAATTTTTCGGTCTATAGATTTGCCTTCCTGGAAAAAAATCGTATTGATGAGTTTTCTCATATAGGTGCAACAACTGCGAAAAATCAAACTGATAGAATAGCTGCATTATTTGGACTATCTGAATTTCAAAATTTTGTTTCGGGGTTTACGGATAATTTTGATGAGCGGTACATTAAATTAAAGGCAGTTAAAAAAGAAGAATATGAAAAGCAATACGAAACCGTTAAAGAGAAGAAGAAAACAATCCAAAAGGAAAAGGAAAGGATTAAACCGATAATTGATGAGGTGAACTCAATCATTAAAGGTTTAAATGTTGAAACGGTAACGGATGTTGAAAAAGCAAAATTCTATTTGATGGATCCAAATAATGGTATAATACCAAATCTTTTAGCGGAAAAGAATGGCAAAACTATACCAGTGATTGAAGAAGATGATATAGAAAAATTAACTATTGAAATACAAAAATTTAAGACAAGCCATAGTTTAATTTCAAAGAATGCTTCTCTTATACTTAACAATGTTGCAAATGCAAATTTATATGAATTATTTAAGGCTTTGATTAAAGTTAAAGACAATTGGACTGAGTTGCGCTGCCCTGTATGTCAAACTCCATTAGAACGGGTTGATGTTAATCCTTTTGAATATGCGACCACAGAATTAACGAAGCTTGATGAAATTAATCGTGCAAAAAGAACAATACAAACGGAAGCTAGTAATTTGGTATCTTGTTCGCAGATAATTAAAGAATATTTGAAAAAACCGGAGATTGGAAATCTCTTTCAAAGTATTGAAATATCAACTTTTATAAATACGGATTTTTCAAAAGATGGTTTTGTAACATTATCTGAAAAGAGTAATAAAGGTGCAGAGATTGTATTAAAAATTCATAGTGTTCTATTCGATAATGATGAATTATGTAAAAAGATTGAACAACATAATAAACGAGCAAATGAAGAAAATGAGAAGTATGGAGAAATAATAAAAACGTTGCAAAATACTTACAAAGATATTACGGAGAAATATGGAGATGTTGAGGGAGCAAATAAGAGAATAAAAACCTGGGAAAAAGAGATTGAGGAAAGTGAGAAAGGATTTCAGTTATTAGCTTCAAAAGTAAAAGAAGAGTCATCAGAAATTGATTTTAATTCTAAAATGACTGAAGCGTATTATTTTGTAAAAAAATCTCTTAAAGACTATGCCTTAAAATTGCCTGTAGAAATGGCAAAAGATCTTTCTGTTAAAGTGCAGGAATATTATAATTTTATTAACCAAGATGATGCAGAGTTTGAGATGATAGAAAATCTTGTTTTACCAACATCATCGAATGAAAGAATTATGGTAAAAATGAGTGGCGATAATTTTTATGACGCCATGTTGATTTTAAGTGAAGGCCATGTACGAATTCTTGGCTTGTCGATACTATTAGCTAAAGCAGTAAAGAGTAAAGTTCCATTTTTAATTTTTGATGATGTCGTTAATGCGATTGATGACGATCATAGAGATGGCATAGCAAATTTGCTGACGTCACATCCTGATTTCGCAGATATTCAGATGGTGATTACCTGTCATGGTGATTTGTTTGTAGCCAATTTGGAGAGCCGTGTAAATAATCAAAAGTTGTATAATCGGTATTTTTTCCTTCCGGCAGATAGCTTAAATAGTCGTGGTATAACGATTAAATATGAAGATTCTACTGTTCCGTTAAAAGTTGCACGGCGATATTTTGAAAGCGGAGAATTGAAGGATTGTGCTGCAAAATGTAGGCAGGCAGTAGAGTGTATTACGAGCGAGCTTTGGAAAAAAATAGTCCCATTTGCAAAAGATGGAATAAGTGTAAATTTACGAAAACTTAATTCGCCGCCAGATCTTTATTCTAGAGCAATAGCATTATCAAAAGTACTAAAAAACAAATTTGAAAAGACCGATGTAATTAAGACTGACTTAAATATATTAATACATTCTTATGCTTGGATACTTTTAAATAAAGGTACGCATTTTGACGATTCAATACCTGAGTTTACGAAAAGCGAAATAAAAAATCTATTAGAATTGGTTGAACGTATTTCTGATGAGGTGAACGAACTAAAATTTCGACCAATAAATGTTGGAACAAGTAGTAAATGAAAAGTTAAGCGTAAATAGACGATTGGTCGCTTATAATTTTATACAAGTTTTGGAGATTTAGATGTCGGGCGTAAAGCTAAAATATGCACTGTATGAAAAAAAGCATTTGGTTTCTGTTGATGAAGTCGCTAATGGTTTAGCATGTAATTGCTTTTGTCCTGCTTGCTTTTGCAAACTGGAAGCCAAGCAGGGGGATGTAAGAGAACACCATTTTGCACATTATGATAAAAGTGAATGCGAAGGGGCAATAAAGGCAGCACTACACTTAATCACAATTGACCTTCTCAATGAACTAAAAATGATACACCTTCCACCGGTAACATTAAACATAAACGGAAAGCAGATTTATTATAAAGATGCAGTTTTAACCAATATTGTCCAAGTTGACGAAGAGAGAAATAATAATATTCCACGTATCGTTGTAAAATTCAGCTCTGGAAAAGTTTTATATATTGAGGTTGATGTTCAGCACGCACTGGATAAAGCACAATGTGAAAAATACAAAGATAATAACCAATCGGCTATACAAATTCAGTTGAATCATGAAGAAATAAAAGATCCGGTGAATGCGATTAGACAAAAATTATCTTCAAATGTTTCTGGAAAAAGGTGGATTAATAATTCGCAAGGTGAGATAGTTTTACAACCTTTAAGTAAGGGTACTACCTATAAGAATTTTGTTGAAAAGCAAGAAGTTTTTCCTTTTATGAAGAATAGCCCCAAAAAGATTAACAGTATCCCCGCCAATGGAATACCTGTGCAGAAGTTACATGGTGAAGAGTTTATAATGGCATGCCCTCATAACAAAGGAAAAAGAACAGGTACAGCTTATTGCCAAAACTCATGTCCTTCATTTATAGAATTGGTGACAGTTGGCGAAGCTAAAAGGATAAAGTGTAAAGATGCACCTGAGTTTGGTTAAAAACACAAGAAATCTTGACAGACTACGTAGTAAGGAGCTCCCACCATGCAACTTCCAAAATCAGAGCAACTGAATATTGCAAGCTTATCCCGCCTTTTTGATAACAAGGCGGAATGCTACAAGCTGTTCTGGTTTCAGGCGACTTTGAATCATGTCTGCAAGGAGCAGCAGGAGATCAGTTTTGAGGAACTCATCGACGATATAATCGCCAACGCCTGGTACATGGTGACGGAATATCACCTCAACCTGGGCCCCGGGAGCGGAAGCTGGAGAAGGCTGCTTTCGGAGCTGGCGCCGATTCATGAAATCTACGGGGAGAATCGGCTGGCGCCGGAGAACATTTCCATCGATCACTTTGTGCCCTGGTCTTATGTGGCCCATGATGAGTTTTGGAATCTGCATCCCACGACCCGGGCCATCAACAGCAGCAAGAGCAATCATCTGCCGGAGTGGGAGTTGTATTTCCCGCGCTTTGCCGGTCTGGAATATTTATCGTATCAGATGATCTGGAAGTATGAGGCGGTGCGGAACGAGTTCAAAAAGTGCGCGAGGGAGCATCTGAACAATCCGGAGATCGGGCACCGGCTGTATCGTGAGGGGCTGGGTGCGGAAGAGTTTACGCAACAGCTGCGGGAGGTTGTCTATCCGATTTACCTTTCGGCAAAGACCTGCGGGTTCAAAAGTTGGGAGTGTCCGGTGGAAAGCCGCGCGTTTCCGGAGGATGCAGAAACGTTGTTTAAGGTTGCGGAGAGAAAATGAAGCAGAGTTATTATGATGTCCATGCAAAAGAATATGCGGAACTGACGGTAAAGGCGGATATGTCTCCGGCCTATGACCGGTTTCTGGCGTATCTCCCTGCCGGCGCGGGCATTTTGGATGCGGGCTGCGGCAGTGGGCGCGACAGTTTGTGTTTTATGAAAAAGGGGTATGACGTGACCATGCTGGACGCCTCTGCCGGAATGTGCCGGTGCGCGGAAGCGTTGACCGGGAAAAAAGCACTGCATATGGCCTTTGATGAGATTAATTTTGAAAACCGGTTTGACGGAATCTGGGCCTGTGCGTCTTTGCTTCACGTTTCGGAAAAAGAATTGGAATCAGTGCTTACAAAATTTTATCGTGCGTTACGTGCCGGCGGTGTTTTGTATGCGTCATGGAAATATGGCGAAACAGACCGCCAGGATGGCGAACGCTTTTACTGCGATATGACGGAAGAAAAACTGAAAAGTGTTTTGGCGCGTGTGGGCCTGTTCGTCTGTTTGGATTGCTGGGTAGCAGAAGACGCGCTTCCTTTGGGCAGGGAACAGAAGTGGTTAAATGCGGTGTTGGGGAAAATCGGACAAGTATGACAGGCTTACGTAACGGATTATAAATCAGTATGACTTTCTATGCGTTTATCATCATCAACATCATAACTTTTTTCGTCTACGGCCTGGATAAGCTGAAAGCCGTCAATCACTGGTGGCGGATCCCGGAGTGGGTGCTGCTGGGTCTGGCTGCGGCAGGTGGCTCTGCCGGCGCGTATCTTGGCATGCTTGTGTTCCGTCACAAAACCTTGAAGCCGTTGTTCCGGTTCGGAGTGCCGGCAATGATAATAGTACAGGCGCTTGTCACAGTGTATGTGTGGAAATAAAGAGCCCGGAGGAAACCACAGGCAGGATCCGGAAAGTCTTCAGATTTTTCCGAAAAAATTATGTACATTTTATTCTGTAAGTGCTACTATTATACTATAGAGGGATGCCGTTCAATTGCGCCTGCCGCTTTCGTGTACCGGAAGCAACCGACAGGCTGGCAAAACGCGGCAGTTCTCATCGGAACAAGGAGAACCGTATGAAAACGTTACTGAAAAACGGATTGCTCGTAGATCCCCGCAACCGGGTGCAGGCCCGGCTGAACCTGCTGCTGGAAGGCGGCAGGGTGGCAGCCGTTACCAAAGCCGAACCGGCTGCGGACCGCGTCATTGACGCGGCCGGTATGGTGGTTGTCCCCGGTTTCCTGGACATCCATATGCACGAAGATTTCATAGGGGCGGACGGCCGTCTGGAAGACGATGACAAAAAGGCTATTTTCAAATGTATGCTGCGCATGGGCGTCACTACCGTGTTAGGCGGCGAGTGCGGCATCAACCGGTACGACCCGGCCCGGTATCTGGACATCGTGGACAGGGACGGCGCCGCCGTCAACGTGGCGCTGCTGGCCGGACACGCGTTTATCCGGGAAGCCTGCGGCCACGCTGACAAGTATACGCCGGCCAGCCCGGAAGAACGGGCCGCCATGGCAAGGATGCTGGAAAAAGAATTGGACGCGGGCTGTTTCGGCGTTTCCTACGGCCTTCGCTACACGCCGGGCATCGATGCGGCGGAGCTGCGGGAGACAGCCCGGGTCTGCGTGCCCCGTCATAAGTTTATCGCGGCCCACGTCCGGGACGACGCGGCCGCTATTTTTTCGGCCGGCCGGGAATTTCTGGACGCCGCCCGGGAGCTGGGACTGCCGGCGCAGTTTTCCCATATCGGTTCCATGGCGGGCTTTGGCCAGATGGAAGAGTTTCTTGCCTTTATCGCGGAATACCGCATGAACGGGCTGGATGTCAGCTGTGACTGCTATCCGTATTACGCGTTTTCTACCTCCATCGGCGCCGCGACCTATGACGAAGGCTGGATGGAACGGTATCACTGCGGCTACGATGTCATTGAAATCTGTGAGGGAAAGTACAGGGGGCAGCGCTGTACGAAAGAAATTTTCGAAGAGGAACGGCGGGAGCATCCGGAGCACCTGACCGTTTGCTACGTCATGAAGGAAGCGGACGTGGACCGCGCCCTGCAGGATCCCAATGTGATGCTGGGCAGCGACGGGATCATGAACAATGGCCAGGGACATCCCCGGGCGGCCGGTTCCTTCCCCCGCCTGTTTGCGGAATTCGTCCGCCGGGGCAAGCTTTCCCTGTACGAAGCGGTAAAAATGTGCACGGCCATGCCGGCGGACCGGATGGGTCTGCCCCGCAAGGGCAGCCTGCAGGCTGGCGCGGACGCGGATATTGTCATCTTCAACCCTGCTGCTGTCACGGACAGGGCTACCTTCGCGGAACCGACGCTGCCTCCGGAAGGCATTGCCTGTGTGCTGATCAACGGTGAAATCGCCTTGCGGCAAGGCGAGATCATAAATGGCCGCCTGGGTAAGGCGGTACGAAAATTATAAAGAAGGTGTATACATCATGCAATTTGGGTTCCTTTCAGTCATTCCCCCGCTGGTTACTATTATTCTGGCGCTGGTACTCAAAAACGTGTTTGTGGCCCTGCTGGTCGGTATCTTTCTGGCCAACTTCATCCTGACGGGCGGATTTTTTGCTGGCCTGAACGCCGCGTTTTACAGCATTGTAAAAACCTTTGCCGGTAATTCCAATACCATCGTCATCATGTCCATGTTCCTGATTGGCGCCATGCTCTATCTCATTGAATGCTCCGGCGGCATTGAAGGCTTCGTGGATATCATGGTAAAGAAGAAGGGCATCATCCGGACCTCCCGGGCGGCAAAATTCTTTACCTGGCTGCTGGGCATCGTCATCTTTACCTCCGGTTCCCTGAGCTGTATGGTAACAGGGTCGGTGGCCCGTCCCCTGAACGACAGCATGAAAGTGCCCCACGAAAAGGCGGCCTTCCTGGTCCATACCACCTCCACCCCCTGGTGCGTGCTGCTGCCCTTAAGCGGCTGGCTGGGCGCCATGACCGGGTACCTCACCAGCGGCGGCGTGCCGAAGGATCAGGCGATCACCGTGTTGTTCCAGTCTATCCCCCTGAATTTCTACTGCATTATCGCCGTAGTCTTCGCGCTGCTCTCCTGTTTTGCCCCGGTGGACTTCGGGCCTATGAAAAAAGCGGAGCAGCGGGCAGCGGCTACCGGCCAGCTGGATGACCCGGCCTCTAAGGTCAACGCGCAGCAGGAAACCGTGAAAGAAGTAGCCAGCGGCGCCAAACCCCGGGCGCTGAACATGATCGTGCCCACCCTGGTCATGATCGTCGTGATCCTGGCCACGCTGACGGTGACCGGCAAGGGCGATCCCACGAAAGGCGCCGGCATGCAGGCCCTGCTGTGGGGCTGCATCATGGCCGTGGCTTCCATTTCCGTTCTTTGCCTGGCGGAAAAAGTATTTACGTTAAGCCAGCTTACCAATGAGATCATCAAAGGCATGGGCACCATGCTTTCCATCGCCCTGGTGCTGACGCTGGCCCTTACCATGGGGCCGCTGGTGAAGCAGCTGGATACCGGGCGTTACCTGAGCTCCATCTTCATGCAGTTCCTGAGTCCCGGCATGCTGCCGATGCTGGCCTTCATCATCGCCTGCCTGCTTTCCTTTGCCACCGGCACCTCCATGGGCACCATGGCGATCATGGGCGTTATCGCCCTGCCCATGGCGATCCAGATGGGCGTCAGCATCCCGCTGACAGCCGGCGCCATGTTCGGCGGTTCCATCTTCGGGGACCACGCTTCCCCGATTTCCGATACGACCATCATGTCCTGCGCCACCACCGGCTGCGAGATCATGGATCACATCAAAACCCAGATGCCGTATGTGCTGGGATTCGCTCTGGTTTCCCTGATCCTGTACGCGGTTGTAGGTTTTGTAATGTAAAATAAAATCCTGACGCGCAAAGTACGCGTCAGGATTTTTAATTTACAAAGCCAGCCGCGGTTCCGCTCAGCTTTTCTTACAGAAATCAGCGGAGACCCAGCCGGTCTCGCCGTTCTTTCTTCTGACCTTGAACCAGCCGTTCCCGTCTTCCAGGATCTCAACGGTCTCTCCCTTTTCGAAAGCGCCCAGGATCTTATATTCGGTTCCGGGGCCGCCCCGCATCCGGACCTCGGTGCCCGTGATCTTTCCCACGTTGGTGTCCAGGAAAAATTTCATGCCGTGTTTGGCAGCCTGGTCTAAGAACGCCCCCGCTTCCGTTACCGCCAGCGCGGCCAGGGCCGCGTTTTTCGGCTCTTTTACCTCAGCGTGGTAATGGGACGGCGTCAGGGTACCCGTAGCGGAAAAGATCCGCGTGTCGTCCAGGACGGGTTCTCCTTTCTGGTCAAACGTATACAGAACGTAGCAGGGGATCGTGTGCATGATGTGCTCCCATTTCCCAAGCTCCGCGTCCTTGTTCTGCTCCTTTTCCAGATGGGACATGTTGAAGATCGCTACACCGTCTTCTTTTTTTCCCTGGCTCCGGTAGATTTTTCCGAGATAGGTGGGATAGTTGATACACCCGTAGGTCCGGTTCTTCAGGTCGACGATCCAGACGGCGCCTTTGCTGTAAGCCAGAAATCCCTTTTCGCTGTGCCCGTAGGAAGTCGCCGCCACGCGTCCGGCAATGGCCTGCGCGTCCGCGCCGTTCTCCTTCAGCACCTCGGCAAGCACCTTCGTGGCCTTCTCCTCAACCGATGCAGCCGCAGCCGTGCCGGCGGGTTTCGTTTTCCCTTCCGGCTCCATGCTTGCGGCTTTTTCTTTTCCGGCTCCGGTTGTCTGTTCCGCGGCCGCCGGCGGATTCCCCGTTTTTGCGGGGGCTTCCGCGGTCTTTTTCCCGCCGCAGCCGGAAAGCGCGAACAGGATGATCGAAGCGGCAAGGAGCGACGCCGTTCCTTTTTTCCAGTTTTGAATACGCATTTTATTCCTCCTTCGGAACAAGGCCTGCCCCGGTTCAGCCGGCAGCAGGGTTTTTAATTCTCTTTCTTACCGAAATTTTATCTTTCTGTCATTTTATAGTAACATAAATTTCTGAAATCGTACAGCGAAGCAGGGACAGATTTCCGGCCTGTCGCGCTTTTTGTGAAACCGTTTCCGGGCGTTCCGGGAATTTCTTAATTCCCGTTTTTTCCTGCCTGTAATTCTGTACACTTTCCATCGCCAAATCCTCCGCCCGCGGCGTGATAAAATATTACGTTACTTAATATGTAATATATTGAACTCCAAAGCAAAATTTAGTATCATGATAATAAGGAAAGAATGTGCTTTTTATAACCGGCAGGGTTAATTGGTAAGACAGGAGTGGCGAAGGTAATGGATAGAAAAGGGTTAACTACCGCGGAAGCCCTGGAGAGGGGCAAGAAGGGGAAAAACGTTCTCACCCAGGGAAAGAAGAAGAGTCTGTTTTCTGTGATCGCGGAGCAGTTTGCGTCGCCGCTGCTGCTTCTGCTGGTGGCAGCGTCGGTCATTTCCATCATGACCGGGGAAATCGTGGACGGCATCATTATCATCGTGGTGGTGCTGGCCAATGTCATCATCGGCACCGTGCAGGAACTTTCGGCGGAGAAATCGGTCGAGGCCCTGCGGCGGATCAACGCGTCCACAGCTGTGGTGATCCGGGACGGCGTGGAGACGGAGATCCCGGCGGCGGATCTGGTGGAGGGCGATTACGTGATCCTGGAGGCGGGGCGCGTGGTGCCTGCGGATCTTGCGCTGGTGCAGACCAGCTCGCTGAAGATAAATGAATCGGCCCTGACGGGAGAAAGCGTTGCGGTGGAGAAGGACTGCAACGAAAAAAGCGATGAGAAGACGCCCCTCGGCGACCGCAAGGACAAGGTGTTCATGTCCACGCTGGTGGAATACGGCCGCGGCGAGGGCGTGGTGGAAAAAATCGGCGACAATACCGAGATCGGCAAGATTTCGGGCATGCTGCATCAGATTGAAAAGCAGGAGACGCCGCTGCAGAAGAATCTGGACAGCATCTCCAAGGTGCTTGGCATTGCGGGCGTGGTCCTGTGTATCGTGATGTTCGCCTGCCAGATTTTTATTTACCGCACGCCTGTCATTGAAACCCTGATGATCTCCATCGCCTTTGCCGTGGCGGTCATTCCGGAAGGGCTGGCTACTGTGGTTACGCTGGTGCTTACAGCCGGCATCCAGGAGATGAGCAAGCGCAACGCCATCGTGAAGCAGATCCATGCGGTGGAAACCCTGGGCGCGGTGAATGTCATCTGTTCCGATAAGACGGGCACCCTGACCCAGAACCGGATGACGGTGGTGAAGTGGTATCTTTCCGGCGAGGCGCTGGAACCGGAAGAACTGCCTGCGGACAGCAAGGTTTTTGCCACGCTGCTGGAGGGCTTCCTGGCCTGCAACGACGCGAAGTATTCCGAAGAGACCGGCGAGGAGATCGGCGATCCTACGGAAACCGCGTTCATCAAGTACGCGAAAGATAAAAAGCTGGGCTATTACGATATCATGCGTAATATCACCCGCTTTGATGAGATCCCCTTTGATTCCGGCCGGAAGATGATGACCACCCTGGACCGGGTGGAACGGGACGGAGAAATTAAAAATATTTCCTACACGAAGGGCGCCATTGATTCCGTCATCGTCCGCTGCGACCGCATCCTGGATGAGGACGGCATACGGGAGATCACCAACGAGGACGTGGTCCTGGCCACCCAGGCGGCGGACATCATGAGTTCCGAAGCGCTCCGGGTGCTGGCCCTGGCGTACCGGGAAGGGGATACCGTTCCCCAGGAAAAGGATATGATCTTCGTGGGGCTGGGCGCCATGATCGACCCGCCCAAGGAAGGCGTGAAGGAAACCGTTGACGAGTGTCATCACGCGGGCATCGATGTGGCTATGATTACGGGCGACCATAAGATTACGGCCTATGCCATCGCCAAGGAGCTGGATATCGCCACGGATATTTCCCAGAGCATTTCCGGCGCGGAGATCGATGAGATGGATCCGGAAGAGTTTAAGAAGAACGTGCTGGATTACCGCGTCTTCGCGCGGGTGTCGCCGGAGAACAAGGTGCAGATCGTGCAGGCGTTCCAGTCTCACGGCAAGATCTGCTCCATGACAGGTGACGGCGTCAATGACGCGCCTTCCCTGAAAGCGGCGGACATCGGCGTGGCCATGGGCATCGGCGGCACGGAAGTGGCCAAGGATGCCGCGGAGATGATTCTGGTGGACGACAATTTCATCACCATTAAGAACGCGGTGATGGAAGGCCGCAACCTGTTCAACAATATTAAGAAATCGGTCGTGTATCTGCTGCGGTCCAATTTCGGCGAAGTGGTGCTGATGGCGTCGGCCATCTTCGCGGGCCTGTCTTCGCCCCTTTCCACCATCCAGATCCTGTGGGTGAACCTGCTGACGGATACGGCGCCTTCACTGGCTCTGGGCATGGACGTGGGTTCGGACGCCGTCATGAATGAAAAGCCCAGGGACGTAAAGGCCGGCATTTTGAACCGGAGCGATTACCTGAACATCGTGATCCAGGGCCTGATCAGCGGTGGCGTGACGTTGCTGGCGTTCCTGCTTCCCGTAATCATGCAGTACGGAACGGGCAACATCCTGGCGAATCTGGAAGGAAACGAAGAACTCCTGAAACTGTGCCGGACCTATTGTTTCAGTACGCTGGCCATCAACGAGATGCTGATGGCGTACGTCTGCAAGACCAAGGGCAGCCTGGCCTTTGCCACGAAAGAATCCTGGAACAACAAGGCCCTCAATATCATCACGTTCGTGGGCATCCTGCTGCAGATTGGCATCCTGGTGGTTCCCCCCATGCGCGCCCTGCTGAAGCTGGCGCCTGTGGGAACGGTTGACATTGCGCTGATCCTCTTCATCGCGGTGACCGGCGTCCTGATCAACGCGGCGATTACCCTGGCGAAAGAGAGACTGGATATTAAGCGGGAAAGAAATCTGTAGGAGATGGACCAAGTAAATAATGCAACAGCCGTGGAATTTTCCGCGGCTGTTTTGTTATTCCACGGTTGTTTTGTTATAATGAACGTAAGATAATAGTGCGTGGCCTTTTTTAACGGGTGCGAAGAACCAGAATACGGGGCGGTTTTTGACAGGTGCGGAGAAACAAAAGACGGGGCGGTTTGTAAAAAGAGTGATGTAACGTTTGATCCGGAGAAGTGATGACGATGAATAATATAGAAACGCTTACACAAATTCTCAGAGAGAGTAAAAATGTCGTGTTCTTCGGCGGCGCCGGGATGTCCACGGAGTCCGGGGTGCCGGATTTCCGCAGCGCGAACGGAATCTACAGCCGGAGGCTCCACCAGGAGTTCCGTCCGGAGGAAATGGCTTCCCACAGTTTCTTTGTGAATCATACGGAAGCGTTCTTCGAGTTCTACAGGGAGCACCGGATCTTCCGGAACATTCAGCCCAATGCGGGGCATATCGCGCTGGCGGAACTGGAACGGCGCGGCATTCTGAAGGCCGTTGTCACCCAGAATATTGACGGGCTGCATCAGCTGGCGGGTTCAAAAACCGTGTATGAGCTGCACGGTTCCATTCTCCGGTGGCCGTGCCTGCAGTGCGGCAGGGTGTATCCGGTGGACTACGTGCTGCAGGAAGAGAACAAGCCGATTCCCTATTGCGAAGACTGCGGCGGCATCGTCCGGCCGGGCGTGGTGCTTTATGAGGAAGGCCTGGATTCCGATGTGGTGCATAACGCGGTCCGCGCCATCCGGGAAGCGGATACGCTGATCATCGGCGGCACGTCGCTGGTGGTCTATCCGGCGGCGGGGCTGATCGATTATTTCCGGGGACGTCATCTCGTTCTGATCAACAAAACCGAAACGAAAGCGGATTCCAGGGCTGAGCTTGTCATACGCGATGCCATCGGGAAGGTGCTGTCGGAGGCGGTAGCCGGGATTTGAAAGTTGTTCTGGTACGTTTTGCATTTTCATTAGTTCGTTTAAGAGATGCTTAAGAACGGTACAAAAGTTTGTGGATAATGTTAAAGGTATTTAAAATGGACGGACCGAAACGGCAAACAAGTCCCCGGGGATATTTTGTGGGATTGACGACGATGGACTATGTGTTTTATGTCGATTCCCATCCCCGGAAGAATTCCAAAGTAAAAACGAATCATTTTACGAGGCTTGTGGGCGGGCCGGCGGCGAACGCGGCCATCACTTACTCGTTGCTGGGCGGAAACGCCACGTTGGTCACCTGCCTCGGGAACACGGCGGAATCGGACGTGATAAAAGAAACGCTGGAAAAATCTGGCGTGACCGTTGTCAATTGTACGGAGGACGATGCCATGCCTGCCGTGGCGGCCATTGCGGTGGACCGGAACGGCGACAGGCAGATTTTCAGCGGCCAGAACCAATATAAAACAATAAAAGTTCCTGCGCTGGAAGAACTGGCTTTCTGCCTGTTTGATCTGAACCAGCAGGAGCTTTCGTTAGCGGTTCTCCGCAACTGCAATTGCGAAATTGTAGTGGATGCGGGTTCCTGGAAGGGAGAAACCCTTGCGTTTCTTAAAAAAGCAAGTGTTGTAATTTCTTCCGAAGAGTTCAGGGATTCTGCGGGCCGTGACATTTTTGCCATCGAAGAGTGTGGGAATGCAAAAAAGGCCATGACAAGAGGTGAAAAACCGATTCGCCTGGCCGACGGTGAGATTCCTGTAGCGTCCGTAACCTGCGTGGACAGTCTGGCGGCCGGGGATATTTTCCATGGGGCGTTTTGCTTTGCTTATTATCATAAGCAGTTTGATTTCAGGGAGGCTCTTACGTTTGCGTCAAAAATCGCCACCGAAAGCGTAAAGTATGCAGGACCCTGGGAATGGGCGAAGAAAGTGAGTGATAAAAATGGCTGACAATATTTCACGTGAAACATTTTCCGGGATCGTTTCCAACGAAACGCCTGACAAAAATAAAATTGCGGAAGCAAGCCGCATTATCGCGGCGCTGCAGCATGAACTGGAGGAGCTGGCGGAGCTGGGCAGCGGCCCCTTTGCCGCGGCAATCTATGACGCGGAGGGGAACCTTGTGGTAAAAATGCCTAACACGGTTACGCTGGACAATTGTTCCCATAATCATGCGGAGATGAACGTGATCAAAGCGGCGGAGGAAAAGCTGAGCACCTATGACCTTTCCCCGTTTCATTTGAAATTGTATTCAACCTCTGAGCCTTGTCTGATGTGCATGGGCGGCATTATGTGGTCAGGCATAAAGGAAGTGTATTACGGCGTGCCTACCGAATCCGTGGAAGAGATCACGGGGTTTGATGAAGGCTATAAACCCGGATGGGTGGAAGAGTTTAAGAAACGGGGCATCGTTGTGTACGGCAACATTGAGCGGGAGCTGGGCGAGCAGGTGCTGCGGAACTATGTGGCGAAAGGCAAAATAATATATAAGCCGGCCCGGCAGGATGAGCAGTGACGGATCCGGTTTGAAAAGAAAATGCGCAGTTGCTTGCAAATTGAAAGCAACGGAACCCTTTTTTGCGGAGGTGACAAACGATGAACGCAGGCAGATTTTCACTTAAAAAGGTTACGGGTTTTATTGTCGCAACGGTATTCTTTGCAGCTTGTCTCTGCGTGGGATTTGCGGCGGAGGCAGGCGATTCGCCGAAGAACTGGTATGATAAGGACGGTTTGTTCCACGAGCAGCATGACTCCTACGTCTATGCCAAGGACGAGAGAGGACTGCTCTCCAGACAGGTTGAGGTTGTGATGCATTACTGGTATGACAGGGAAGGGAACCGGCATGAACTAACCACGTCTCCTGAGGGTACAAGAGAAAATACGGTTACGGCGGCGACGTCGGCAAAGTCCCGGACCCGGTATTGGTATGACGAGAAGGGTATTTTTCACAAAGAATATACATTTTTCACGGCCAAGGGTGATAAAGATGTCGAGCATATATGGTATGATAAGGACGGGAAACAGTACGGTAAGGAATACGGGTACGTCATCATTAACGGACAAACTCTTTACCGGGAGAGCGTCACGACCTACGATGCGAAAGGCTGGCGGCATATAAACATTTTCTGGATTTATCCGGATAACAGCCGGCGCGACAAGCATATCTGGTTTGACGGCAAGGGCGAGCGCCACGAAGAGTGGAAGTAAACGTAAATAAAGAGGGGGATATTATTATGGTTAAGAAAAGAGGTATTGTTTTCGCGGTGATCTTATCGTTCGTTACCTTCGGGTTATACGGACTGTACTGGATCTACAAAGTCACCAATGAGATGAACACCCTGTTGTATAAGAAGGATGCCATGGGCGGCATGATGGTTCTGATTTTAACATTGATCACCTGCGGACTTTACGGCTTTATCTGGGCCTACCGGCTGGGGGAGAACGTGGATAATCTGAAGCGGAACCCCGGCGGCAATTCGGGCATTCTGTATCTGATCGTTTACATTCTGGGCTTCGGCCTGGTGGATCTTGTGCTGGCCCAGGATGCCATCAATACGTATCTGGACGGCCAAGGGGCATAAAAATATAAATAACGGGGAATCTCCCCGCTCCCGATGCGAATCGGATTGTGGTGTTTTTTCATTGGAAAAAACAGGAGGAACTCATGTACATAGGAAGAGTTTTAAAAGTTCTGGTCCTGGCGGTGTCGGTTTTTGCGGCCGGCGCCCTGTATCTGCCGGGCGTATCTCTGGCTGCGGATGTGTGGTGCTGTTCCCATGACGGCCGGTCATTTTATCTGGATTCGGACAGCATTAACGCGGCAAATCTTCCGGCGGGAATGGACTACCGGGTGTTGGTAAAGGCGGTTCGTGAAAGCGACGGTTCCCTGGAACGGACTGTCGTTTACGGTTTCGAGTCCCAAAACGATACCATGGTGGGGGCGTTTTATGAAAAATCCGCCGACCAGTGGGAGTATTCTCCTTCCAAAAACGAAAGGCCGGTTTTGAAAGCCGTCTGGGAAACGATGAAGCCGTATATGAAGCAAAAGCAAATCGGCTACAGCGATTCCTGGAAGTGGAACTGAAACGGCCGGATCAATCGCAGTGTTTACAACGCAAGTATGTTAACAGAGACAATAATGCTGGTGAAGCATGAAAAAATTATTAACGGTTGATGATCTTATGATAGCCTTCGTCTCGGCGCTAGGGTACGGACTGGGCTATGAAATCCCGAAGCTACTGGGCTGGCCGGACTGGCAGTGTCTGGCAGTCTGCCTTGTGGCCGGGTTTGCGATGGACTGCGTGGTAGGTAGCATCATTTTCAGCCGGGCCATACAGAAGAAACCGGCATACCGGTTCCTGGCCTTTGCCCTGTTCATCGTCATCTTTCTGGCGGTCCAGCATATCGCCATGTCATGGCTGGGAGTCTCCATGCTCGGGCATTTGCTGGTACAGTACAGGAGCGTCATCGCCTTCCCGGTTCTGGGATTTTTGTTAAGTATGGCTGTCCGCTGGTACCGTGTACGGAAAGTCCGCAGGCAATACGGAGACGGGAGCAACGGCTTTGTGTTTGACGAAGCGCTGAAAACCGTCGACCTGGACGAAGTGAACCGGCAGAACCGGCCCATCCGCGGCGCCTATGATACCGGCCTGGCGGTAAAGACAAAAACCGGGACCTATGTCGGTGTAAAAGAGAAGAACATCATTTACTATTCGGGAATTCCCTATGCAAAGCCTCCGGTGGGGGAACGCAGGTGGAAAGCGCCCGAACCGCTGCCGGAATCGGCGGACGTATTTGAGGCGCAGCATCTTGGCGCGTCCGCGATCCAGGTGGATCACGAGGGCTCGATTTTAAAGCATCACAGGCAAAGCGAGGACTGCCTGACGCTGAATATTTGTGTGGGCAGTAAAAAGACGGACCGGAAAAAGCCGGTCATCGTGCTGTTCCACCACGGCGATTTTGCCTACGGCGGGTCTGCCGATCCGCTGATGGACGGCACCAGTCTGATCCGCGCCTGCCCGGACGTTGTGGGCGTCAGCTTCAATTACCGTCTGGGTATCTTCGGTTTCATTGATTTTTCGGAAGTGCCCGGCGGGGAGGCGTATCCCGATGCCTTGAACCTCGGCCTCCTTGACCAGATTGCGGCGTTGCGATGGATCAAAGAAAACATAGCGGCTTTCGGCGGCGACCCGGACCGGATTACCGTGATGGGCTTTGAATCCGGGGCCACCTCCATCAGCCTGCTGGCGACCTGCGGACAGGCGAAGGGCCTGTTCCGGAAAGCCTTTGTGTTCCACGGCAATCCCATGGCTTCGAACGATTCGCCGGAAATGTCGAGACTCCTGGCGAAGAAACTGTTGCAGGAAACTTCGACGGCGACGATGGAAGAACTGATGCAGCTTTCCACGGAACAATTGAAGGAAGCGTCGCAAAAACTTCTGATGGGTCTGTTTCTGTCCGGGCCGGTCCGGGACGGAAAACTGATCCCCGCAGATGTGTTTGGGGCCTACCGGAACGGAGCTGCGGATCACGTCGAATTCCTGATTGGCGTCGCCAGCAATGAAAGAAAGATTTACAAATCCTTTGTCGGCAGTCAGACCTATGAGGATTTCATATCCGGCGAACTGAATGTTATTCTGCGCTTCCTTGACGAAGTCAGCCCTGCGGATGCGCAGGCCGTAAGAGACTATGTCCGGGAACAGGCGGCGACGGTGCCTGAGGTGGAAGCAAAAGCGAAAGCGGTGGAACAGTGCAGCGCGCTGGGCGTGTATCTCAGCGCAAGAAAACTGGCGGAAGGCGGCAATCCGGTCTATCTGCTGTACTGGAACGTAAAGCCGCTGCTGGAGAACTTGGGCTCGGGTACGGTGGACGTGGCGTCGGCGTTTCTGGGAAACAGCGACGGGGCGCAGCTGTACGGCAATGTACTGAATGCGGATCTGTCCGAGGTGTTTCGGAGTTTTTTAGTAAAATTTATGCGCGGGGACGCAATGCGGTTTTACAATAATGAAATCAGGGGAGTCAGTGCGATTGAGTGGGAACGGTTCCCCAAGGCTCTCCTCGTATCCGGTAAAGGATTGCGCTGCGGGCCGTTGGAAGATAAGCTGACAGAGATCAGGGGTTTGCTGGAATTTATCGGAAAGTATTAAGAAATCATACAAATTCATTTTCTCCGCAACGGGGCAGCGTCGCTACATGAATCAACCGGATTGCCCATAATGCAGTGCAAAACCGCGGACGAACTGATGGCGCTGGCCAAAGCAGAAGGGTTTGAGATTACGAAGGACGAAGCGGAAGCTTATTTTGCGGAACTGGCCGACGTTGAACTGGACGAAAAAGCGCTGAGAAATATAGCGGGTGGTACTTGCACGTTGGACGGCACCAGTTGCTGGACTTTGAGCAATTAGTGAAATATTCAGGTTTGAAGAGATAATTGGCGTTATTTCAATTGTCGACACCTGTCCTTGCAGGGACTAATAAAGCGTGACAGACTTATCGTATGTATTAAAATTTACAGGAGGAGAATGAAAATGAAAAAACTGTTAATAACTGCTATTACAGGCGCTGCACTCCTCGCAGGTTCAACCTGCTTTGCCACGGTACCCGCAAACCAGCTGGAACTTGGAGGAATTCCTTATGGAGCTTCTATCAGCGCCGTTGAAAAGGCCTATGGAACTCCCAGAAAGTCCGAGCGTGAAATGAAATCCTACGGGGAAAAAGTTGAATACGAATACGGCGACTCCCTGGATTTTGAATTTATAAATGGTAAATTAACCAAAATGAAAGCCGATGATTTCAGCGATGCCAAAACAAAGGCCGGTATCGGTCTGGGCGCCAGTATGGATATGGTAAAAAAAGCCTACGGCGAACCGGATTTTATCCACGAAGAAGATTTTATTTATTATGCCGAAGGGTTGCAGGGCATCGGGTTAAAGATTGAAATTAAATACGGCAAAGTAACGGAAATAAAATGCGGCGCTCTTCATTAACGGAAGGTATAAGGCACGGAGAAAACGGAGCATCGTAAACCTGGTGATGAATGTGGCGTCAGGTTAAACAAATTTATATTAAGTTAAACAGCCGTAGATTTTTCTGCGGCTGTTTTGTTATAATGAATGATAGAAGCGACTTGCTGTTATAAATGATAGAAGCGACTAAATTGCTGTTTATGATATAAACCGGGATATGCAGGTAAACCGGAATTACGGGGAGGGAATATGAGAATGTACGCCCGGCTCAAAGAGCCCAAAAAATCGGATGATAATACATATATTTATAAAATCATGCTGTATAAAACCGGGGAAGGCGTCTATCTCTTTACGTATTCCGGTGTGGACGCGGTTCTGTGCGCGGCGGACTACTGGTATGATTCGCCGGAAGACCTGTATGCTGACTGGAACGGCCTGATTGATGAAAAAGGCTGGATCGAAATGGAGGATCCTCTTCCGGGGTGCCAGCATGACGCGTTCATACCCCTGCGGGTGAAGGGCCGTGATACCGGGAAACCGGAGTGGGGCGTTTACGAAACGCTGAAAGACGGGGAATGGGTCGAGTATAACCTGAAAACCGGAAATTGACAAAAATGACAAAATTGGAAGGGCAGATTGTGTCATGCCAGTTTTATATTTACCTCTGATAGGTTTTTTTGCAGGGATGCTTATAATATCGTTAGGCGGCGGAGGCGGCGCCGTATATGTCGGCGTGCTTACCGGTTTGTGCGGCATTGCGCCGGATGTGGCGGCTTCTGTTTCCCTGGCGACAGCGATACCGACCACGCTGATGGGGGCGTTCAGTCATTACCGGGCCGGTAACGTGAATATCCGTCTTGCCTTATATGTATTGGTCGGAACAGCGGTGGGGAGCGTTGCCGGTTCGCTGTGCTCCGGTCTGCTGCCGTTGCGTTTTTATAATATGCTGACCGGGTTGATTTTACTGATCCTTGCGTTGCAGATGACGTGGCACTGCATTTATCCGCCCAAGCGGGAGATTAAAGACGCGGATTCCCTCACTATGCAGGATAAACTGAAGGCGATGGCCTACGGATTGCTGGGCGGCGTCATGTCAGGGCTGTTGGGCGTTACCGGCGGGGGCCCCATTACAGCCGGCCTGTTTGTACTGGGCTGCACGCCGCTGCATGCGGTGGGAACTTCGGTTTTTGTCATTTTTGGCATGTCGCTGGTCGGTTTTTTCATGCATCTTTCGCTGGGACACATGGACTGGAGTCTGGTAAAGCTGCTGCTTTCCGGCACGCTGGCAGGCGCCTTCGCCGGACCGTGGCTTATGTCTAAGCTGGACCGCCAGAAGGTAAACCGTTATCTTCGTCCTCTGGTGGCGGTGATCAATCTGATTCTGGCCGTGTTGATTTTGATGAAGTGAATTTATCCCGCTGCAACGATTGTCCTGATGCGTTCAATTGTTGATGCGTATAAAAGCATTGGATAAGAATATGCGCTTTCAGGAAGTAAAGAAGGTTTTGGAAATCCGTTTTAATTTTGCAAAACCATTTTAATTTTGAGGAATCGTTTTAATTTTGCAAAACCGTTTTAATTTTGAGGAATCGTTTTATGAAAGCACTGGTATTGTTCAGCGGCGGTCTTGACAGCTCCGTCTGTCTGGGGCTCGCCGTAAAAAAATACGGGGCGGACAAAGTACTGGCCCTTTCCATTTATTATGGGCAGAAACATAAGAAGGAGCTGGAAGCCTCCGAAAAAATTGCTTCCTTCTATGGCGTAAAAAGAATTACGCTTGATTTAGGGGAAATATTCAAAGGCGCTGACTGCAGCCTGCTGGAAGGATCGACCGCTGCGATTCCCCATGAGGAGTATTCTGAGCAGCTAGCCAAAACAAGCGGCGCGCCGGTCAGCACGTATGTTCCTTTCCGGAATGGGTTGTTTCTTTCCTCCGCGGCTTCTGTTGCCATAGGAAACGGCTGCGAAGTGATTTATTACGGAGCCCATGCGGATGACGCGGCAGGCAGCGCGTATCCTGATACAAGTGTAGAATTCAATAAGGCCATAGCCGATGCCATTTTTTTAGGCAGTGGGAAGGCGCTGCGTGTGGTCGCGCCGTTTATCGGCAAGTCAAAAGCGGATGTTGTGGCCAAGGGATTGGAAATCGGCGTTCCCTTTGCGATGACCTGGAGTTGTTACGAAGGGCATGAGAAAGCCTGCGGTATTTGCGGGACATGCCGTGACCGGAAACGGGCCTTTCAGGAGAATGGTCTGGTTGATCCCATTGCGTATGAGAATGGGAACGGATAACAGGAGAGTACATACATAAACAGGAAGCGTGAGATTACAATCACATTTATCTTAAAATTATGTTGTTTCATATATAAGAAGAAAACAAATTATAGCAGTATTAAATAAAAGGAGGAGTGTCACTATGAAAATTTACATCATCACCTGTACGTTTAACACTGCACAGACGTTGATTGACTGCGCTTTCCAAAAGGAAGCGGAGGCAAAGGCATATGCCGCCGGATTGAACGCCGACAGGGCGAAGGCCGTTGCCCGCTGCAGGGAACTCATCGTTTTGCGGGAAGGCGAAGCGATGGCTGCGTTTCTGGATGAAGCAGGCAGCATTGTATTTGATGTTTTGGCTGTCGATTTGAAATAAATCAACGGCGGCGGAATGGAGAGTAACATGAAATTTGTAAGTAGCCGGCGGATCCGGAATCTGTTCCCGGGATATATTGAAAATTATTTTTCGTACCAGTCCGCGTTCAGTCAGATCCTTTCCATGATTTCCGACAGCAAGTATGACTGCGTCCTGAATCTGGGAAACGCAAAGGACGAGGACATAACCCCGGTCAATGTGGTCAGCGCGCTGGCAGGCCATCAGATTACTTCGGAGCAGGATCCGTTCTATCCCCTGATTGCCCATTGCAGGGCCTTTTCCCGTGAAGACCTGCTGCAAAATCCCTATTACCGTGACATACGGCTGGAAGGTTGCGAGCTGGGGGATTTCCGGGTTGCTTCTGTCATTGACAGGCAGTTTGAAGTTGTGTTATGGAACGAGGTCGTCTGTGAAAAATGTGGCGGCCTGGATTCCTTCGTTCCCTGTATCGGTTTCTGGAAAGATGAACCCGCGCCCTATTATATTTTGCAGGACAAAGAGGGAAACGGATGGATGTCCATTACATTCAATGAAATCTTTACCATGCAGCCGGCCGTTGACGAAGCGAAGGGCAGGGTGCTGACGCTGGGCCTGGGTTTAGGCTATTTTGCCTATATGGCGGCGCTGAAACCGGAAGTGGAAAGCGTAACCGTCGTGGAAAAAAATGAAGGCATCATCGAATTCTTCAAACAGAAGATTCTGCCGCAGTTCGGGGAGGCCGGGACCAAGATCCGTGTGGTGCAGGCGGATGCCTTCGAGTTCATGCCGGCAGTTAAAGACGGGGAATATGATTTCTGCTTTGCGGATATCTGGAACGGGCTGCAGGAGGAAAAACCGTTTTACGCGTTGCGGAACCTGTGCGGAAGCAATTACCGCGGCATGAAGATGGCCTACTGGCTGGAGAACAGTTTCCTGGGGCAGGTCGCCACCGGCGTGAAAGCGGTGTTGATGGAAGGATTCGCGGAAGCGGAACAGGAGAGGGCATGGTTGCAGCTGGCCATCTCCGCGAAACAGCTGCGGGACAGCGGCAAATACGAATTCTTCGCGGTGGCCGACAAGCTTATGCAGGATGTTGTCATAAGGACCATGGAGGACATTGAGTATTACTGGGAATTTGAGAATATAAAGAAACTGTGCGTATAAAAATAAAACTGCCGGAACCCTGTTAGCGGGCTCCGGCGGTTTTTTTGTTTGAATGCGATGTTCTATGCTTGTCGTTTTGTATGTGACGTTCGATGCGCTATGTTTTGTATATGTCGTTCGGTGTGTGACAGTTTTTCTTGTTTTGCTTTTCTTTTTATTTGTCTTCTTCTACTTCTTTCTTCCAGTTTCCGGATTCCATTTCGCCGGCTGCATAATCGGCTACCATGGCGTTCACGGCGCGGAAGTTGGCCTTCACGCCGGACTGGGTGTTTCTGTATTTCACGGCATTTTCCTTTTTGATGCCGATGTTCTGCGCCGCTGCGGCCGCGTCAATGTTGGCGCCCAGGAAGACAAATTCAAAATTCTTTTCCTGCAGTTCGGAGATCAGCGCTTTTACTTTCGGGTAGGTCCACTCTTTGGAAGCGTTTTCCTTGCCGTCCGTGGTGATGACCACCAGCACTTTATTGCCTTTGGCATCGATGTCCGGCAGGGTTTTCATCTGGGACAGGGTGTTGCCGACGGCGTCCAGCAGGGCCGTGGTGCCCTGGGGGGTGTATTCTTTATCGGTAATGTTTTTCACTTTATCCAGGTCGGTGCGTTCATAGATGGTGGAAACCGCGTTATTGAACATGACGGCCGTTACTTTCACCGGCAGTTCGCTCTGCCGCTGTTTGTCCAGCATGGAGTTGAAGCCGCCGATGGTGTCTTTTTCCAGTCCGTACATGGAGCCGGATTTATCAAGGATCAGCACCAGATCCATGGAAGTGGCCTTTTCTGTTTTTTTCTGCTGTTCGGCAGGTTTTTCTTTTTCCGTGGTTTCCGTGGCAAAAATTTTGGTGCCCGTAGGAATGCCCAATTTGTCCGCTAACGTTTCCGAAGAAGAAGCGGCGAAAGCCGTCGCGGAACAGGCTAAGGCAAGAAGGGCCGTGCAGATGATGGCAGTTTTTTTCATGATGAGTTCCTCCCGTAAAGTAATTGACTGTTTTGCGAAAAATAAGACGAAACGGAAGCGGAGCGCGCCGGCATTTGTGTATGCATTGATGCGTTAAGGAAAGCGTTGCGGCGTTCGGTAACGTTTTGCGGCTTGCGCCGGCTTTCCGATTATTGATTGTAGCTATTGTATGACAATTATTTGTCAAAATTGTGTTTTTGCGGTTATTTCTTCTCTGCCTCTTTCTGTTTGGGCTTCAGTTTGTTCAAGCCTTCGTTGCCGATGATGATCAGGTCGTTTTCTTCCATGGCGTATATCTGATTGGGGCTGCTTGTTTTGTGTATTTTTTGTCCGATGCACCAGCGCTCCAGTACGGGATGCCACCCGTATTCGTTGTAGGCGGCGTCGTGGAATTTACGGTTGCGTGCTGCGATGGCGGTTACGTTATCGGCCGGGGCCAGGCTGTCCATAAAGACAAAGAATTTTACTTTGCGGTTGTTGGTTGTGACAAATTCAAACGACTTTCCGTTTTGTTTAATCTGCATGTCGCGGGTTATGTCGAAACGGCTTTCCTGTTCTTTATAGGAGCTGTCTTTCTGTTTTTCCCGCACAAGGGTGCGGGCAGGGTAATGGATGGTAAAGGGCGCTTTGCCTTTGTAGTCCTGCCACTGTTTGTGTTCAAGTTTGTCGCTTCCGTGGATTGTCAGGGATTCAACGGCCAGGGAGTCGTACCCGTTCATCGGCCACCGGGGGTTCTCGCCCCAGGCAGCGCGGCTGGCCGCTTCCACGTCTTTTTGCAGCTCATCCGGGAAACGCTGCAGATCCAGGCGTACGCGGCTGCCGAATTGTTCCGCCGCCGTCTCCATCACCGCCCGGCGCAAGGGAGACCCGGTGTAGATAAAATGCAGGGAGACGGAATAATTTTTGTTTTTAAAAGAGTCTTTGGCAAAGGCGTCCATGTCCTTAATCGTAACGGGAAGCACGCCACTGAGTTCGCTGTCTTCGTTGCTGCCCCCGATTGGCGGCTTTTTGCCGTGCATATCCACCCGGGACGAGATGTGAACCACCGGTTTTACCGCGGTCCATTGCAGCCCCAGCATGTCGTTGACCAGAGCGGCTGTTTTTGCCGCGTATAAATCAGCCCGTTCGGAGGTATAGATGTCTCCTGTTTTTGTGTTGACGGCGAACTTCAGCTTTTTGCTGCCGGACTGGTATTCGCCGCTTACAAATTCCGTCAGTTGCATCTGGTGGTTCTCGCCCAGATACTTCTCGCTGGAAACCTCTTTGATTTTTGCGTTGGGATCCGTTTTGGCTAGGTATTCTTTAAAGATTTTTATGGCGCTGTCGTACTGTTTGTTCTGTTCGGAGGAAGTGAAGTCATCCAGATAACATCCGGAAAAGAACAGGCAGAAAAGGATTGCCAGGCAGAAGGTCAGCAGTCGTTTCATAGGATGGTCCGCTCCTTTCGAGAAAATCATCATAACATCATTTATATTATAGAATATCTGTGTTAAAATAGCTATAATAAATTGTAGAGGAGAGTAAGCCTTCGTTTCGGTTTTTGCTTATGTTCATGCGGGAACCGTTACCGTTTTATGACGGCTTTTCTTTTTTCGGGGCGGGCGACTGCCGGTTTCGTCTTGTATAAAATTGCTGACGGGTTTCTGTGACCGGGCGGCTGAAGGAGGTACTATAAAATGAAAAAGTTTGCGGTAAGCCTTGTTGCCACGTTGTTGATGTTATGCGCAGCGCTTCCCTGTTTTGCGGAAACGCCGGCGGATGTTCTGCCTGAGATCCGCATGGAGCAGCAGAAGAAGGAGTACCGGACACCCCAGGGTCAGGTTTGTATCGTTACCGATTACACCCGCCTGATCGTGGAGAATGCGGACGCGTTCCCGGCCCTGGCGCAAAAGCTGGAGCAGGTGCATAACCGGGAGTGGAATTACCGCATGGAAGACGAAGCACGGGAAGATTACAAGGACGCAGTGGAACTGAAAAAGCACCGCCCGGAAGATTATATGTACTATCTGCTGGAAGAGAGGGTCTGGCAGAGATATCTGGACCGGAACATCCTCAGTCTCTACGTAGAGTATTATCAGAGCCGGGGCGGGGCCCATCCGAATATCGATATTGTTACCTACAACTTTGATCCGGTGACCGGCAATTTCATAACGATGGACGACGCACTGGCTCCCGGCAAACGTGCCGAGTTCCGTGATATGTATGTGAAGCCGGCCCTGGAAAAGGTGAAAAAGGAGCGGGGGCTGTTTTATTACGATAACTACAAGACCGTTGTGGACGACCTGTTCCGGAGGGATTATGCCGGGGAACCGCCTCTGAGATGGACATGGGGTTATGAAGGGATCACCATGATTTTCCCGCCGGAAACCCTGGGACCTGCAGTGATGGGACCGGTTGAGGCTTTTATTCCCTTTAAGGGAAATGAGACGCTGTTTAACAAAAAGTATATGAAATAACCCGGCAGTTTTCATTTAGGTAATATACGCTTTCAGGCTTGCGTTTATGGTAACGCCTGAAAGCGTTTTTTAGTCTGCCTGACAGGGGAGCGCCCGGAATACAACCTCTTGCCGAAAAGATGTTTTCTGTGTAATTATAAGTTGCTTTAAAGTTATTTTCATATTATAATGAACATTATTATTGTGACAGATATGTGAAAACACTGGCACAAAATTTTTTTCAGAGACTTGGGGGACATTCGTTTGGATCAGGAAAAGGAAAGAAATAATTTTACGGGAACGCTTGGTTTTGTTCTGGCTTCGGCAGCCAGCGCCATTGGGCTGGGAAATATCTGGCGGTTTCCGTTTCTGGCTGCCCGCGACGGCGGCGGTTTGTTTTTGGTTTGTTATCTTGTGCTGGTGGCAACCTTTGGTTATACGTTGTTGTCTTCGGAAATCGCCATTGGGCGTAAGACCCGGCAGGGGCCGTTAACGGCGTATACCCAGATGGATAAGCGGGGTCACGTAATCGGTGTGCTGGCCTGCCTCGTGCCGGTTTTGATTTTGCCGTACTACTGTGTCATCGGCGGCTGGGTGTTAAAATATCTGGCGGCGTTTGTCAGCGGCGCCGGTCTGGCAGCAGCAGGGGATAAATACTTTACCGGTTTTATCACCAGTACCTGGGAGCCGATCTTCTGGTTTGCGATTTTTATGGCAGCGGTTGTGTTTATTATTTATCTTGGCGTGGAAAAGGGGATTGAACAGTATTCCAAAGTATTGATGCCGGTCTTTTTCCTTATGATTATCGGGGTATCGCTGTACTCCCTCACGTTAAGTTATACCGATGCGTCCGGCGTCACCCGCACGGGGTGGGAAGGGTTTCTGGTATATACGGTTCCCAACCTGGAAGGCATTACCTTCAGCAAATTTCTGAATGTACTGATGGACGCCATGGGGCAGCTGTTTTATTCCATTTCGGTAGCGATGGGCATCATGGTTGCCTACGGCTCGTATGCGAAAAAAGATGTGGACCTGAGCCAGTCCATCAACCACATTGAACTGTTTGATACCCTGGCGGCGTTTCTGGCCGGTGTCATGATCATTCCGGCGGTCTACACCTTTATGGGCAAGGAAGGCATGTCCGCGGGTCCGTCGCTGATGTTTATCTCCCTGCCGAAGGTTTTTGCAGCCATGGGCTCCGCCGGAGCTGTCGTGGGAACTGTTTTCTTCGTTATGGTTACCTTTGCGGCGCTGACTTCCGCCATGTCGGTGCAGGAGGCTATCGTAGCAAGCTTTATGGACCGGTTCGACTGGGAACGTTCCAAGGCTACGCTGCTGATTGGCCTGTATGCCCTGATCGGCGGCATCATTGTATGCCTGGGTTATAATGTGGCCTATTTCGAACTGCCGCTGCCTAACGGGGCGGTGGCCCAGATCCTGGATCTGATGGATTATATCAGTAATATCGTGTTCATGCCGCTGGTGGCTATTGGCGAATGCCTGCTGATCGGTTGGGTCGTCGGGGCGGACTGGATCATTGAAGAAATCGAGCAGGGCAAATATACATTTGGACGTAAAAGCATGTACCGGGTTATGGTCAAATATGTTACGCCGGTACTGCTGTTTATATTATTCTTACAGGCTTTTGGCGTGTTTAACTGACGCCGGTTTAACCGGGAAGTTTCCGGATGAACGGCATTCCGTCAGCCGGCCGGTATGTTGAAGAGGGGATTGTGTTTTATGCAGGGGAAAGAAAAAGCGGCAGTAAATCCTGAAAAAGTAAAGGACGAAGCGCAGCTACAGAAAGAGCTGGACAAAAAGGCGCAGGAATTGCTGGAAGAAAAGGAAGCGGACTCCCGCATGCGGACCTATATCGGTCCCATGAGTAAAATATTGGTGGTTCTGCTCTGCGTCTGGACGGTATTCCAGCTGTATTTCACTACGCTGGGGGCGATCAGCGCCATTAACCTGCGGGCGTTCCACTGTATCTTTTTGCTGCTGTTTACGTTTTTGCTGTTCCCTACATACAAAAAAGAGAAGCGTGTATGGAAGCTGCCGCCTGTCTGGGATATCCTTCTGATTTTGCTGGGAACCGGTTCTTTCGGTTACCTGATTACGAATTTTACCCGCATCGCCGAGACCGGGGGACGTGTGGATTCCTTTGAGGTGGGCATTGCGGCGGTGGCGCTGCTGGTGGTGTTTGAAGCGGCCCGGCGCGCTTCCGGCAATCTGGCGCTGCTGGCCCTGATCTTTTTGGGTTACAACTGGTTCGGCGCGTTTCTGCCGGGGCTGCTGGGACATAACGGCTTTACTCTGAAGCGGGTGCTGATCACCCAGTTCTGGGGGACCCAGGGTGTGCTGGGCACCGGTATCGGCGTATCGGCTACGTACATTTTCCTCTTTGTTGTGTTCGGCGCGTTCTTAAAACACAGCGGCTTTTCCAAATTCATCAACGATTTTTCCCTCACATTAGTGGGTCAGACCCCCGGCGGTCCGGCAAAGGTTGCGGTAGTGGCCTCTGCCCTCATGGGTATGATCAACGGTTCCGCCATTGCCAATGTGGCCACCACGGGTACCATTACCATTCCTCTGATGAAACGGACCGGGTACCGGAAAGAATTTGCCGGGGCGGTGGAAGCGGTGGCTTCTACCGGCGGCCAGTTCTGTCCTCCCATCATGGGCGCGGTCGGCTTTGTTATGGCGGAGTTTCTGAATCTGAGTTACACGAAAGTTATGCTGGCAGCGATCGTGCCGGCGTTCCTGTATTATCTGGGCCTGCTCATGTCCGTGCATTTTGAAGCGAAACGCCTGGGGCTTTCGGGTCTGTCCAAGGAAAACATTCCCGACGCGATGAAAGTGATCCGGGAACAGGGGCATCTGGTGATTCCTCTGGTTGTGCTGATCGCCCTCATGTTTGCGGGCTACACGCCCTTGTATGCCGCGGTCATAGCCATCTTCGCCACCATCGGGGCCAGCTGGATCCGGAAAGAGACCCGCATGACCTGGAACAAGATCATCGAGGCCACGGTGGAAGGGGCTAAGGGCGCCATTTCCGTTGGCGTCTGCTGCGTCATCATCGGCGTCATCATCGGCACGGTGACCCTTACCAGCATGGGTCTGAACATGGGTTACCTGATCCTGAATGTAATTAACAATGACAATATTTACGTGACGGGCCTTCTGGTCATGATCATGTCCACGATCCTGGGCATGGGCGTGCCCGGCGTGGCCGCTTACGTTATCGTGCAGGCGGTGGCGGTTCCGGTGCTGATCAAGGCCGGCGTGCTGCCCCTGACCTCCCATCTGTTCTGCCTCATCTATGCCTGCCTGTCCAATATCACCCCGCCCGTTGCCATGAGCGCCTATGTGGCTTCCGGCATCGCCGGTTCCGATCAGACGAAGACGGGGCTGTGGGCAGTGCGGTTGGGGCTGATCGGTTTTATCATCCCCTTCTTCTTCCTGGATAACCCGGTGCTGTTGATCGGGGTGGATCCTAACGCGGCATTAGCAACAACCTTATGGACCGTATTCACAGCCTGCGTGGGAACCGTCGCCCTGGTAGCCGGTCTGGAAGGCTGGCTGGTTCAGAAATGCAATGTGTTGGAACGGATTATTCTGGTGGCCGCGGCGCCGGCGATGCTGTACCCGGGCATGTTCACTGATTTTGCGGGTTTAATCTGCCTGGTGGTGATCGGCGCGCTGCAATTCATAAGAAGGAAGAAAAGCTGAGTTGTAGTTGAATAATTTTTTCTGACGCAAAATTTTATACAGACTGCAAACAGGAAATACTGTTATTTTTTTGAAAAAAGCGATATAATAGTTGAAGCAGCATCACCTGAACTTGTTAACTTTTTAAGGAGGAAAAAAATATGAAAAAATCCCTGAAACGCGTATTGAGCGCATCCCTGGCCTCTATGTTTATCATTGGCGCGCTGGCAGGCTGCGGCGGCGGAGAGAAAAAGGCGGAAGCTCCGAAAAAAGCTCCTGCGGCTGCGACGGAAAAGATTAAGATCAATTTCCCGACAGCTTCTGCTTCCGGCGCCCTGTATGCAGTAGGCGCTGCCATTACCAATAATTGGAACAAGACCGTTCCTTCCGTCAGCGCGGCGAGCCAGGCTTCTGCCGGCGGCATTGCCAACCTGAACATGGTTTCCGACGGGGAAGCCCAGGTTTCCATCGCCATCAGCAGCAACGCGTACCAGTGCATGAACGGCACCGACAGCTTTAAAGGCCATGCCTACAAAGACCTGAAAGCTATCGCCGGCCTGTACCTGAATCCCAACCAGGTGGTAGTAACCAATAAATCCGGTATCACGAAACTGGAAGATGTGAAGGGCAAACATTTTGCGGTAGCTTCTGCCGGTTCTTCCGTCTATAACGAATGCCAGACCCATTTCACCGCGGCCGGCATCAAATTCCCGGAAGAGATCAAAGCGGAATACATCGCCTTCGGCGGCGCGGCTGACATGCTGCAGAACGGCACCATCGACGGCGCCTGGATCATGTCCGGTACCCCGGCTTCTGCTGTTTCCCAGGCTCTGAGCGCCAACTGCCGTCTGGTAAATATCAGCGACGACATTATTAAAAAGCTGCAGGAAAAATATCCCTGGTATGTGAAATACACCATTCCCGCAGGCACCTATCCGAACCAGAAAGAAGCCATCAACACCTCCGCGATTAAGATGGTTATGTTCTGCCGTCACGACCTGAAGGAAGATACCGTGTACCAGCTGACCAAGACCTTCTGGGAACACATCGACGAACTGGGTCAGTCCCAGAAGAACCTGAAAGGCCTGAAACCGGCTGAAGCAGTAAAAGATATCGCCAAGATCCCGCTGCATCCCGGCGCTGAAAAATATTACAAGGAAATCGGCGTGCTGAAATAAAAGCGTTGGCTGAGAATAAGCTTGCCTAATCGAATGCGTTCAGGTACAATAATTGTGCCTGAACGTTTTTCTTTTTGAAGAATGTAAGCTATACAGTTTTGTTTTTCTGTCGAACAAAGAGCTTTACAGTTTTTTCTTGCGTGTTTCACGTGAAACCATTATACTAAAAGCACGCAGAAGTTTTTTCTGTGTGTTTTTAACTTTTTAAACGTTTTAATTCAATAACTTTATTCAATAATTTTATAAAATTTATTTGTGGCGAAGGACTTGGGGGAGCGCCCTGGTCCGGTTAGAAAGTTCTGGAAACGCAGCTTAATTGTTTGCACGCTGACTGCGGTCATTGCGCAAATTTATTTCAGCAGTGTGTCTTGAAAATATTTTCTGAAGCCGAAATGCGAGGGAGCCCGTGTGCCGGGCTGAGAGGATGCCAGAGATCATCGACCGCCGGTTTGTATGAAGGAAAACCGTTGTATGCAGGGAAAAGTTGCCGTTGAACACTGGCCGGGAAACACCGGCCACGGAACAGCGGCAAACATGTTTCGCTGACGCGCAGTTTCATTTCATGCATATCGTTCCTGAAACGCATTTTGGTTTTGGCATGTAAGGCGCGATATGCAGTCGCGCTTTTATTATTTTTAGCTTCTTTTTGGAATTGTGGGGCGTGGCTGAAGCATTCAATATGTCATAACGAAAGAATGGAGGATTAAGATGAAAAAAACAGTTGCTTTTATCATGTTCCTTTGCCTTTGCGCAGGTTTGCTGGCAGGCTGCGGCGGCGGTGAAACGAAAAAAAGTGCCGGCAATGAGATTAAAGAACTGAAGATTGCTGTTTCTCCTTATCAGGATGCGGAGACGGTAAAAACGGCCGTGGGCCCGTTAAGCGCGATGTTGCAGGGAAAACTGAAGGAAAAAGGCTTCGCGGTCGGCAAAGTGTCCGTAAGCGTGGGCACATCCTACAGCGCGGTAGGGGAAGCTTTAAGCGCGGGCAGCGCGGATGCGGGTTTCGTATCTGGCGCCACTTATGTGTTGTTTGACAAGGAAATCGATGTACTGCTCACGGCGTTGCGGCAGGGGATCAGCAAGGATACAACAGACGTAAAGATCTGGAACGAAGGGGAACCGGAAAAGTTTAATGACAACCTTGTCCAGCATTACCGCTCTGTTTTGGTGACAGGGCCTTCCGCTAAAGGGAAAGCCTTGCTGGAAAAGGTGAAGAAGGGGGAAAAACCTTCCTGGGAGGAACTGAACGGACTGACCTGGACGGTGATGAGCCCGGCCTCCGCTTCGGGTTACCTGTATCCTTCCCTGTTTTTGAAAAAGGAATACGGAAAAACGATTGCTGACCTGGCCCATGTGGTGCAGGCAGAGTCTTATACCACATCCATGGCGCGGCTGGCTTCCGGGCAGGCGGACATTGCGGTGGCATTTTCCCACATTAGGATCCGCAATGAAAAGAACTGGCAGAAAAAGCTGGGCGGCACGGATTCGATCTGGAAACAGACGGGAATCATCGGCGTGACGGATAAGATTTATAACGATACGGTCTGCGTGAGCAAAACGTCCAAAACCATGCAGGACCAGAAGTTCCGCAAGGCTTTCGGCGAAGCGTTGATTGAGATCGGAAAGACCAAAGAGGGGCTGGACGCGCTGAAGATTCTGGGTCACAAAGGTTACGACTGGGCTGACGCGAAGAATTATGACGATGAGCGCCGGGTACAGAAGGAACTGAAAGGGAAGTAAGATTGTGTCGCACGTTCTCTTTGATGTGCTGTAACATGCGGTATGCTGGCGGCCTGTTGCATGTTTGCCGTGAAAAGCGGCAACGAACGGGCGGTTGAATGGTATATTGGTACCTGAGATCTTGCGTTAAGTGAGATATTACGTTAAGGTGGTTCGGTATGCTGGAGTTAAAAAACGTAACCCATCAATTTCATAAAGAAGAGCCGGTATTACAGCAGGTTTCCCTGCAGGTTGACGAAGGGGAGTTTGTGGCCGTGATCGGGCGCAGCGGGGCAGGAAAGACGACCCTGCTGAAGCTGTTCAATGGGATGGTGAAACCGCAGCAGGGCACGGTCTGGGTAGACGGCGAGTGCTTGTCAAACTGCAGTGGGAAAAAGCTGCGGCAGATACAGCAGAAGATTGCGGTGATCTATCAGGACTTCTGCCTAGTGCCCCAGTCGACGGCTCTGGAAAATGTGTTGCACGGGGCGCTGTGCCGGAATCCGTTCTGGCGGGTCATGACGGGTTGTTTTTCGGAACAGGACCGGGAAGATGCGAAAGCGGCTCTGTCCAAAGTCGGATTGGGTGAGAAAGCGGACGCCCCGGTTTCCACCTTAAGCGGCGGTGAAAAACAGCGGGTGGCTATTGCCCGGGCATTACTGCAGCAGGCACGCATCATACTGGCTGACGAACCGGTAGCCTCGCTGGACCCGGTGGCCGCGGAACAGGTCCTTTCATTGCTAAAATCCCTGCAGCAGGAGAAAATGCTGACGGTAGTTATGAACAGCCACAATACGGCGCAGGCTGCGCAGTATGCGGAGCGGATCATCGGCCTGAAGCAGGGCGTTGTGGTAAAAGACGCCCCTGTTTCCGCATGGGATGAAGCTTCTTTTGCAAATGTTTACGGAGGCGCGCAATGAAACGGCGGAGCGCGTGTGCCATCTGAAAGTTTATATTGCAGTTGTGTTCGGGCAGATGAAATGAAGCAACAGAGTTTGGTTTTTATTGCAGTTGTTGTATAAGAGGTAACGAAATGAAATGGTCATATCTTGTCCGCAGCGTAACAGTTGTGCTTTGTCTGCTGGTTTCCTTGTGGCAGACAGAGTTTTCCCTGCCCCTGTTATGGGAGCGGGGTCACTACTTTATTGACACTGCCGGCAGGATGTTCCCTCCGGATACTTCTTTTCTGAAAGCATCTTTTCTGAAAGCAATTCTGGTCCCGCTGCGGGACACGATGTATATTTCCCTGCTGGGAACCCTTTTAGGCGGAATCATCGGGGCAGTGGGGACAGTGCTGTGTAACGGGTATATAAATCAGTGGAAGACTGCGCGGATTGTCCTGAAAGCGGCGGTTCACGTGTTTCGCTGCATTCCCGTACTGATCCTTGCTCTGCTCTGCACGTTTGTGTTTGGCCTCGGTATGTGGTCCGGCATTATCGCGATTACCCTTTCGACAGGAGCGGTGCTTTCCCGGCTGGGATACGAAGACAGCGAGAACGCAGATTTGCATACGGCCCGTGTGCTGGAATATCTTGCCAACCTGCTGTATCTGCTGGAATCCAATGTGCGAAACGCTGCCGTGCTGGGTTTTGTAGGGGCGGGAGGCATAGGTCTTCTGCTGAATGAAAAACTGGCCTGGCGGGAATACTCCAAAGTGGGCATGATCCTGTGCGTGTTGTATTTGGTAGTGCTGGCAACCGAGAGTTTAAGCGGATTTTTACGTGTTCATCTTGTAGAATCGGAAACGAAACACAAAAAATGGCAAATCTCTGTGGTTTTGTGCGTTTTTTTCATCTTTTTCTCTTTTTTAACCGGCTTTCCGGCTATGTCCGGAGTGAACAAAACCGCGCTGGCATCTATTGCAGAAGGTGTTGTATCTCCGGATATTACAATGATGCTTTCTCTGGCGACTGATGCGGTTCCGTCCTTGTTGTTTGAAACGCTTTGTATTGCTTTTCTGGGTACTCTCGGAGGAACTGTATTTGCGCTGCTTTTATCTGTTTTTTCCTGCTTCCGCTTTTTTGGTTTTGCAGCGCTGCTGACGCGTCTTCTGTTGTTGATGTTCCGTTCGGTGCCCGTCCTTGTTTACGGATTGCTGTGGATTCGTGTGACCGGGCCCGGTCCGTTTGCCGGTGTGCTGACCATGGCCCTGTGCAGTATCGGGCTTCTGGCCAAACGTTTCCTGATTGCCATTGACAGCATTGACCTGAAACCATATTATGCGTTGCGTGCTTCAGGAGTAAATCTTCTGGCGGCTGTCCGCTGGGCCGTGGTTCCCCAGTTACTGCCTCATTACCTGTCTGCCGTTATCTACCGCATGGATATTAATTTGCGGGAAGCAGCTGTGCTGGGCTTGGTTGGGGCGGGCGGTATCGGAACACCCCTGGTTCTGGCTATGAATCATTATGAATGGAAGCAGGCCGGCGCGCTGCTTTGGGGTATAATTTTGCTGGCAGCGGCGGCAGGGGCCGTTTCGGAAAAATACCGCAGGTCGTACCGGCTGCGAAAAGCCCGGTAGCGTCTTGCGTGTTATGTAATAGAAAACGCAAAATAAAAAACTGTACAAAGCAAATGGGATTTCCATTGCCTTGTACAGTTTTGTTTTGTGTTTCATGCAGGAATATCAGTAAAAATCATCCTGTGTTTTAAAAGAATCTTAGCACATTATTCTTCCCCGGGAACCCGGACAATGGCGCCTTCTGCGGCGGAGGATACCAGCGCTGCATAGCGGGCCAGGTAACCGCTCTTAACTTTGGGCGGCGGGCATTTCCATTTAGCCCGGCGTTTTTCCAGTTCTTTGTCTGAAACCTTAACGTTAAGCGAACGTTTCGGGATATTGATTTCGATGATATCGCCTTCTTCGATCAATGCAATGTTGCCGCCTTCACGGGCTTCCGGAGAGATGTGGCCGATGCAGGCGCCGCGGGTCGCACCGGAGAAACGTCCGTCGGTGAGGAGCGCAACGTCTTTGTCCAGTCCCATGCCGGCCAGCACGGAGGTGGGGTTCAGCATTTCCCGCATGCCCGGACCGCCTTTGGGTCCTTCATAACGGATAACAACCACATCGCCTTTGTTGATTTTTTTGGCGCAGATGGCTTTGATAGCTTCGTCTTCCGAGTTAAATACCCGGGCCGGGCCGGAATGCACCAGCATCTCTTCCGCTACGGCGCTCTCTTTTACAACAGAGCACATGGGCGCGATGTTGCCGGTCAGTACGGCGATGCCGCCGGTCTTGCGGTAGGGATCTTCTACAGTGCGGATTACATCCGGACGTGTAATGACCGCGTTTTTGATCAAAGCGCCGATGGTCTTGCCGGTGACGGTCTTGCAGCTCTTGTTGATGAGTCCCAGTTTGCTCAGTTCGTTCATGACCGCGGAGATGCCGCCGGCTTCGTTCAGGTCGATCATATGATGGAAACCGCCGGGGCTCAGTTTGGTCAGGTAAGGAGTCTTCTTGGAAATTTTGTCAAACAGGGACAAGGGCAGCTTGAGGCCGGCTTCGTGGGCGATAGCCGGTAAGTGCAGTGCCGTGTTGGAACTGCCGCCGATAGCCATATCCACGGTGATGGCATTCTTAAAGGCGTTCATAGTCATGATATCCCGTGGCAGGAGCTGTTCTTTCACCAGACGGACAACGGTTTCGCCAGCTTTTTTGGCCAGGCGGGCACGGTCGCCCTGGAAGGCTGCCGGAATGGTTCCGTTGCCGGGAAGGCCCATGCCTAATACTTCGGTGAGGCAGTTCATGGTATTGGCGGTGAACAGGCCGGCGCAGCTGCCACAGCCGGGGCAGGAGCAGCGCTCGATGCGGGACAGCTCTGCTTTATCGATCTTGCCGGCTTCAAAACGGCCGGCCGCTTCAAACGTGGTGGAAATGGAAATGTCTTTTCCTTCGTAACGTCCGGGGAGCATGGGTCCGCCGCTGCAGAATACCGCAGGGATATTCAGGCGCAACGCAGCCATCAGCATGCCGGGCACAATTTTATCGCAGTTGGGAATCAGCACCATGCCGTCAAAGGCATGGCCGTTGATTTGCGCTTCAATGCTGTCGGCGATCAGTTCACGGCTTGCCAGGGGGTATTTCATTCCTTCGTGGCCCATGGCGATACCGTCGCAAAGGCCGATGGCAGGAACTTCAATGGGAACGCCGCCTGCCGCCAGGATGCCGTATTTTACCATTTTGGCCTGATCATCCAGATGGGCATGGCCCGCAATGATATCTGTCTGGGAATTCACTACGGCGATCAGCGGTTTCTTGAGATCTTCATCACTGAAGCCGAGGGCATAGAATAAGGATCGATGGGCCGCGCGGGTGGAACCCTTTTTAACTAAATCGCTTCGCATTTCAAAACCTCTTTTCTTTTACAATATAAAATGATAAAAATAAAACTTCAGGAACCAGCTGGTCCTTAATTTTGTCTTCTTATGAAAACATATGTATTAAAATAATTTTATGCCGATGTAAGAATCTTGTCAATGTTGAAAATAAAAATCTTCATTATTATAAGGAATGGTGCTTGTTCGCAGCGTGAGAATATATTATAATATTTTCGTAGTATTACTCTGTGATAATGACGGAGTATACAACCGTGATAATGAAGAAGTATGAATCCGTTACTACTCTCACAGTCATGATCGAAAGAACACGGAACCGGCGCGGCAATTTCGGGCGCCGGCCCCAATAATTCGGGAGGATGAAGGCTGATGATAACAATTGAAGACGTTCGGACGTGGTTGGATGGTAAAAATGTTCCCTATGAAGTGATGGTTGATACCGCAACAGGCAATGATGTGTATGTTGTGAAGCATCATTCCGAGGTGGCGGGAATTGATTATATGGGCGTTATTGCTGTGCCTCCGGGACGGTTTATGATGGTTAAGGTCGTGGGGGCCGATTTAAGCAAGTACCATCCCCGTAAATGCCTGGCGGTACTGCAGCAGTTTAACGGGCTGATGAACCGGCGCCATACGCCGGACAGTTACAATTATAATGTGGAAGGAAAGAACCTGATCATTATCTTCTGGCCGGAAAATACGACTACGGACAGCATCCAGCATTATCTTAATTTCGGGTTTGACCGCCTTGATTTCATGTACAGGAATCTGGAAAAACTGGAAATTGCGGATTAACGTGGGCTAATACAGCAATTTCAGAAACGTTTATCCGGGAAATGCTATTCTAAAGCAGATATGAACAGTGCGGATTTAATATGATTTTAGCAACTTTTTCTTGACAATCTTTTCCTGTTGTTCTATAATATTCCAGTAACACGTCAAGTGGTCGACTAGCTCAGCTGGCAGAGCAACTGACTCTTAATCAGTGGGTCCGGGGTTCGAGCCCCCGGTCGATCACCATGTGGGCGCTTAGCTCAGCTGGGAGAGCGTCTGCCTTACAAGCAGAATGTCAGCGGTTCGATCCCGTTAGCGCCCACCATTTTTTTATGTGTGGCCCGGTGGTTCAGTTGGTTAGAATGCCGCCCTGTCACGGCGGAGGTCACGAGTTCGAGTCTCGTCCGGGTCGCCAATATGCCTCGGTAGCTCAGTTGGTAGAGCAAGGGACTGAAAATCCCTGTGTCCACAGTTCGATTCTGTGCTGAGGCACCATTTTGAAACGCAGTTACCCACGGGTGTCACACCGTGGGTAATTTTGTATACGAAAGCAGTAGAATGCTTTTCAGATATGCATGGATTTTATTAAAAGCATTATTAGTAGTATTGTAATGTTATCTTCAGAAAAGAAGGTGTTGATTTATGTTTCCGGGCGGAGAAAGTACTACCACGTCCCTTATTTTTATCTGGGGTATCGTGTTGATTTGCAGCATCCGTGGCTGTTTCCGTAATTTCCAGACGGGGGATAAGGCCTGGGGCACGGCGTTTGGCATCCTGATTCCCGCATCTGCCTACTTCCTGGCAGATCTGCTGGGACTGCTGCCTCCGGGAGCGCCCCGCGTCTTTATGTAAGCGGCTATTTGAATTGTGGATTTTTCAAAAACGCTTGACAAATGAATCAGAATACAGTAAAATGAATTTGGTTAGCAAAGGCTAACCAAATTTTTACGCAGTGTGTTAGCGAGCGCTAACCCTTTTCTGATGATTCCTCTTCATTTTTTTGTTTTGTGGAGTCTGGCTGAAAAGCGTCATGCGGATTTGTACTGCGCCTGGCAGTATAAATCCGCATGAAAGGATTCCGGTGTTTTCTTTTGTGCAACTGGCAGTGGCCGGTCGCTTTTTTATTAGGCAAAGAGCTGTTAAATAATACGCGAAAACATTATTTCATAAAGGTTCATAAATAAAAAGATGCCGGAGAGGGTCCACCGGCATCTTTTTATTTAATTGCAGTTGCTTAATACAGATCTAACGGTACCAGCGTGCGTACACCGTCCGAAGTATAAACATCTTCCGCTTTGACATGGAATACTTCTTTTAACAAATCTACAGTGATAACATCGGAAGGATTGCCGCTTGTGACCAGAGTTCCTTTCTTCATGACCACCACATGGTGGGCGAACTGGACTGCCTGGTTCAGGTCGTGGAGCACCAGCGCTACGGTGAGTCCCAGCTCGCGGTTTAATCTGTCCAGCAGTTTCATGACTTCCAGCTGGTGGCAGATATCCAGATAAGTGGTAGGTTCATCCAGCAATAGTACCTGGGGCTTCTGGGCCAGAGCCATGGCGATCCAGGCGCGCTGCCGTTCGCCGCCGGACAGGGTCTGCAGGATGCGGTGCTGGAAGGGGACCAGGCTGGTTTCTTTCAACGCCCACTCGATGCATTCCTTGTCTTCTTTTGTGGCTTTTCCGAAAAAGCTGCGGTAGGGGAAGCGTCCCATGGAAACCAGGTCGCGCACGGTCATGTCGGCCGGCGCCTGGGGGGACTGGGTCAGGATGGCTAGCTTTTGGGCGAATTCCTTATAACTGTAGTCCCAGACATTTTTTCCGATCAGAGTAATTTGCCCGGCAGAAATGGGATTGATGCGGCAGATGGCTTTAAGCGTGGTGCTTTTCCCGCAACCGTTGGGCCCGATGATGGCGGTAATCTTTCCCTTTGGTATATCCGCGTCCATGTGCTGTACAATCGTTTTTCCTGACAGAGTGACCTGCAGGTCTCTTACTTCAATCATATTGTCCATCATAATTCCCTCCTTAACAGGAACAGGAAGAATGGGGCGCCGATGAAGGCCATGATAATGCCTACCGGCAGCTCGATGGGTGCAAAGGCTACCCGAGCGAATGTATCGCTGAAAGTTATGATAGCGATGCCCAGCAGGGCCGCGCCGGGGATAAGGAAGCGATAATCGGAACCCAGGATCAGGCGGGCCACATGGGGAATAACCAGGCCTACGAATCCTAACAGACCGGCCACGCTGACAGCGCTGGCGGCCAGGAGTGCTGCGATGGCGGTCAGGGCAATACGTGTAACTTCTACGTTTACGCCAAGGCCTTTGGCCATTTCATCGCCTAACTGCAGGATGTTCAGATAGTGGGCGCTGGCAATGGCCAGTATCAGTCCGATCAGCGCATAAGGTACGATGATGGAGACGTGGGGCCAGCTTCTGGCAGCCAGGCCGCCGACCATCCACATCAGGGCGCCGTTAACACGGTCGCTGTAGAATACCAGCAGACCGGAGATGCCGGCGCTTAAAAAGGCGGACACGGCTACGCCCGCCAGAATGATGCGGACTGGCTTGATGCCGTTTTTCCAGGCCAGAATGTAAATGGCGATAGCGGCCAGCATGGCGCCGATAAAAGCAACCGGCGTAATCAGGTATTCCAATGCCGGGAACAGGATCATGATGGTGATGCCTGCGATACCCGCGCCGGAAGAAATGCCGATAATATGCGGATCAGCCAGGGGATTACGCATGACAGCCTGTAAAATCGCGCCGGAAAGCGACAGGTTCAGACCTACCAAGGCACCGACGATGGTCCGGGGCAGCCGGATGTTCCAGATAATCTGATCCTGGGGCGTCGCCTTGGGATGCAGTAATATTTCCATAACCTGGGAAACAGAAATGTCCGCAGCCCCCAGCGCAATGGACAAAAGACACCCGGTTACGGCGAGGACAGTGAACAGGATCAGCATGGAGACACGCCAGATTCTGCGGTCGATACCGTAGCGTTCCGCCCGTTCGGATGCGTCGGGCAATTTATCTGCCATATTGTTTTCCTCCGATACTATTTAAGTGTTTCCGTTATTTAAATGTTTCCGGGAATACATGTTTTGCCATCAGTTCCACAGCGTCCGGATAGCGTAAGCCCGGGGGGGTCAGGAATAATTCTTCCGGAAGGATAAACACTTTATTGTTCTTTACAGCAGTCAAGGCACTGTAGGCGGGATTTCCCTGCACATCGGCCTTCAGGCGTTTTTCAATCTTATCCTGGGCGCCCATGGAGGTGATGAAGATAATCTCAGGATCTTTTTCCACCAGTACTTCTATGCTGTAAGGGGCTTTTTCCGGTTTGCCCTGAATGGCTGTGGTGCCCTGGGCGATGTTGACAAAGCCCAGCATTTTTGCCGTGTTACCGGCAATACTGTTCTCCAGTTCCACGGTTACGGTGGAAGGAGTGGCGTGCAGGATGACGATTCGCTTTTTGTGATCCTTCGGCATTTTGGCAACGGTGGCAGCGATTTTTTCATCCATTGCCTTATTCAGTTTTTCTGCTTCGACAGCTTTACCGTAAACCTTACCTGTGGTAATCAGCGCCTCTTTGGTTTCTTTATAGGTTTTCGGCTGCAGCGTGATGGCGTTAATGTTGTTGGTTTCCAGCATTTTTATGAATTTCTGGTGCTGTGCAGCGTTGATGAAAACCAGGTCCGGCTTTAAACCCACCACTTTTTCCATGTTGATGTTAAACACGTGACCTACGTCTTCGGCTTTTTCCATGGAAGGGGGGATCACAGAAGCTTTGCTGCTGGAAGGCCGGCCGATAATGGTCCCGCCTACCGCGTCCACGTAATTCAAAATAGACGGTACCATGACGACAACACGCTCCGGCTTTTTGGCAAGGACCACTTTGCGGTTTTCGGAATCGATAATCTCCGCGAAAATGTTTTGAGAGCTTTGGGCTGCAGGTTTATTGCCTGCATTTGTAGCCGCGTTGTCCGGTTTGCAACCGAAAGAAACAAAGGCCAGCAGGCTTACCATCAGTGAAAAGAAAAGAAATTTTTTCATAATCCGTACACTTCCTTATTAATTTCTGAGCTTTATAAACGCCTGGCCGCCGATGACAAAGACAACGACCAGATAGATCAGCAGGATTCCCACTGACCACAGGGATACCTCCGCCCCGCTGCCAATGCCGCGCAACAGGTAACTGGTGTGGGTAAGGGGCAGGCATTCGATGAAAATCCGCAGCGCATCGGGCAATGCTTTTGTAGAAAAAAAGGTGCCGCATAAAAAGGACATGGGCAGCAGGATGTAGGTGTTGACCTGGCCCATCTGTTCATACGTCGAGAGGAACATGGCTGCGGCGAAACCGATTTCCGCGAAGATGGCGCAATTCAGTATCAGTACCAGTAAAAAAAGGGGCGTAATGGTGAAGTGCGCGCCGAAAGCATAGGAAAGGGCGATAATGATAGCGGAGGAAATCAATCCCCGCAGAACAGCTGCCAGCACTTTTCCGATTACATAAGCATACGGGCGGATGGGTGCGATGATATATTCTTCGATGCTTTTGTGATACACCCGTTCCGCATGGACCGGAGTTACGCTGTTGAAGCTGATGTTCATGGAGTTCAGGGCCAGGATGCCCGGTACCAGAAAATCAATGTAGGAAGCGCCGGATGAAGGCGGTCATGCGATGCTTCAGTACGACCCAGTCCCGCCAGAAAACAGTCCAGATGTCAGTCAGCATCAGAGTCCCTCCTTCCTTCCGGTCAGTTCAATGAAAACGTCTTCCAGATTTGACTTGCGGATGGAGGAAGCTGCGTCAATGGTGCCGATGAACTGCCTTGCTTCTTCACGGGAGTTGAAAAAACGGAAATCCCGGTGTACGTCGTCGCGCCATTCCGCTACAAAGCGGCCGAAGCGGGAAATGAAATTCTTCGGCGTATCCACGTCGATGAGCTTGCCTTTGTTCATGATTGCCACCCGGTCGCAGAGCTCTTCTGCTTCTTCAATATAATGGGTGGTGATGAGAACCGTCGCACCGTCGTTGGCAAGACGCCGCACAAGCTCCCAGATACGCCAGCGCACCTGGGGATCCAGGGCAACTGTCGGTTCGTCCAAAAACAGGATTTCAGGTCTATGGATCAGGGCACGGGCGATCAGCAGCCGGCGTTTCATGCCGCCGGAAAGCTGCCGCACGCCGTCATTGATCACGTTTTGCAGTTCCACATATTCCAACAATTCGGCAATACGGGCTTCCCGTTCTTCACGGTTCATGTGGTAAAGCCGTGCGTGCAGTTCCAGGTTTTCCCCTACGGTCAGGTCCTGGTCAAAGTTCAGGTTCTGGGGCACGACGCCAATCATCTGCCTGATCTTCCGTGCGTCGTCTGCGTTATCGATATGCTTTCCGTCATACAGAATATCGCCGCTGGTGGGACGTGACAGCATGGTCAGCATGCGGATCGTGGTGGTCTTGCCTGCGCCGTTGGGCCCCAGCAGGCCGAAAATTTCTCCCGTTTGAATTGTCAGGGACAAATTTTCTACAGCTACCTTTTCGGCTTTTTTATTAAGGGTATTTTTATGGGGAAAGGTTTTCCGGAGATTTTTAATTTCAATCATACTTTAAGTCCTTCCGCTCCTTGTTCCGGTGATTGCGAACCGGCGTCAGGCGCTGTAGGTTTTCCGGCTTTTCAGTTATGCGCGGCAGCCGGTTATATTATTTTACCTTATCCGCTCATTTTTCGCCATATGTGAAGCAGGCTGTCTTCCGAAAGTTTATCAATTTTAAAATACGATGCGTCCATTTTCCGGGCCAGTTTTTTGGCGAGACCCAGCTTGATGAACCCGTTTTCGGTATCGATGACTGCTATGGGGATGTTCCGCTTGCCGAGGTGTTCCGCTTCGGTCATGGCATCGTCTACCGCATTGGTTCCGTTTTCCAGAGGCAGGGTGGCGTGGCCGTCCGTAATCAGGATCAGCACGGGATCCTGCAGCGGATCCTGTCGGTACAGCATGTCCAGCACGTCTTCCGCTTTGGAAAGGCCTTTGGCCAGCGGCGTTTTTCCGCCGGTGGGCATGGCGGCCAGTTTTTTCTGGGCGAAGTCAACACTTTTGGTGACCGGCAGCAACACTTCCGCCTGATTTTTCCGGAAGGCGATCATACCGACCCGGTCTCGTTTCTGATAAGCTTCCAGTAAAATCTTCAGGATGACGCCTTTTACGGTTTTCATCCGTTCCCGGGCGCCCATGGAACCGCTGGCGTCTACGGCAAAAAGGAAAATATTTCCGGTGCGTTTCTCGCGGACTTTGGTGCGCAGATCTTCTTCTTTGATGACCAGGGCGCAGCCGTTGGACTCCCGCCATTTCTGGTAGGGGGCTGCGGCACGCAGGGTAGCGTCAAAAGCGATATCGGAAGACTTGGAATGAGGAATCTCGGCGCGGACATAACGTCCCTGTCTTTCGTCCGTACGGGTGGCGCTGCGTTTGCCGCTGCCTTTGCGTTTCTGTTTGCCTTTTACCGGTTCAACCCAGACCGGCGGCAGTTTTACCCGCATGTCCGCCGCGTCAACGCGGTCGTTGCTTCCCGCGTTGGGGTTGGTCATGGTTTCGTCTTCCTTGTGCTCCTCCTGGTTGCCTTCGTGGGCTTCCGTATCGGTTTCTTCCGGTTCCGGCGCGTCCGGCATGGAGAACAGTTCATCCTGCTCTTCCCGTTGCGGCGGCGGAGTCTGCTGTGCGTCTTCCGGTTCTTTTGTTTCGTTCTGCTGCGGTTCCTGCTGTTGCTCCGGCGGCAGCTCCCGCATCCGGTGGGGCAGCACGAATTCCGCGGCCTTTTCCAGATCCCTGGGCAGTACGTATTTGCGTCCGGCCAGAGCGGCTTCGGCCCGGGCGGCTTCCATCAGGTAAATGTCGGCCCGGTGCCCGGCTACGTTGGCTTTGATTGTATAAACGGAAGACAGCCGGATCATGGCGTCGGATACTTCCACTTCTGGCAGCAACGCCCGGGCTTTGGCAATTTTTTCTGCCAATCGTTCAGTTTCCGCGGCCCAGTTTTTCCGGAAGATTTCCCCGTTTTTTTCAAAAGAGGTGACCCGGCGCACGATTTCCATCCGCGCTTCTTCGTCGGTTTCCGCTTCTACCGAAACGAACAGCCCGAAACGGTCCAGCGCCGCAGAGGAAAGGGTGCCGCTTTCCGGGGCCATAACGGCCAGCACCGTGTATTTCGTGTCCCTGTGTTCGGAGAGGCCGTCCCGTTCCAGCTGGTAACCGCCGGTTTCCTCAACCCGGAGCACGGCGGACAAAATATCGTCCCGCAGCAGGTTGGCATCGTCAAGATAGACGACGCCTCCGTCCGCTTCGTCGATCAGCCCCGGTTGGAGCTGCCGTTTGCCGTATTTCACCGCTGCTTCGGCATCAATGGAACCGAACAGCCGGTCTTCTGTAACACTTACGGGAATCTCGATCCAGGGTGCGTTATACAATTCACGGGCACCCCGCATCAGGGTGGACTTCCCGGTTCCTTTTTCACCGCTTACCAGCACTCCGCCTGTATGTGGATTGACAAGGGCCAGAGTTACGGCTTCCTTTGCCTTTTCCATACCGCAGACTGCGGCAAGCGGATATCCTGTTCTTTTCATGCGTCAATCACCTTATCCACATTTTCCCAGTCCAGCTTCTGTTCTTCGAAAGGACGGCGGCGCATACGGTGGGGCAGCGCCAGATGCGCGGCTTCCCGCAGATCCTCTTTGGTAACTTCGGTATGTCCGGCTACGGCTGCCAGGGTTTCCGCGGTTTTGATCAGCACGATATCGGCCCGGTGGCCGTCAACACCCAGCGTAATGGAAATCCGGGCTGCCATGCGCAGAATCTCATTGGAGGTGGTTACCTGAGGCAGCAGTTTCATGGCACGCTGGATGCGATGCACTTCGTTCTGCTGTTCTTCTTCCCATTTTTTAATAAATTCTTCCGGATCGTCTTCGTATTCCAGACGCCGTTTGATGACCTCGGCCCGTTTGTCCAGGTCTTTTTCGCCGGCTACGTAGACAGAAAGGGCAAAACGGTCCAGCAGCTGGGGCCGAATGTCGCCTTCTTCCGGGTTCATGGTGCCAACCAGGGAGAAGCGGGCGGGATGGGAGTAGGAAATGCCTTCCCGTTCTACGGTGTTGATGCCCATGGCGGCGGAGTCCAGCAGCACGTCGACTACGTGATCGTCCAGCAGGTTGATTTCGTCTACATACAGAATGTTCCGGTTGGCGTCTGCCAGAATACCGGTCTCAAAGGAACGCTTCCCTTCTTTGATAGCGGCTTCGATGTCCAGCGTTCCCACGACACGGTCTTCCGTGGCGCTGACAGGAAGTTCCACTACTTTCATGGGAAGTTCTTCGGTTTCCGGCGCTGCATTGTCGTATTTTTCGTGGCATTCATCGCACCAGTTGGATTTGTCGTTGGGGTCGTCGTGGAACTTGCAGCCTTTGATGCACAGGCGCGGCGGCAGCAGGTCGGCCAGGGCGCGCACGGCGGTGGACTTGGCGGTGCCTTTTTCCCCCTGGATCAGTACGCCGCCCAGGCGCGGATTCACTACGTTCAGCACCAGCGCTTTTTTCATTTCTTCCTGCCCGATAATGGCGGTAAACGGAAATGTTCCCAGTCGTTTCATAATCGTATCGTCCTCCCGTAATCATATGATAATGTTAATCAATACCTTAGGGTGTAAGCCGCAGTGCAGGTTTCCCTGCAGACCTGCGGTTTTTTTCAACAGTTGCCGATGGCAGCAGACTTACTCTTCGTCGTCTTCCTCGATCTCGCCTTCCACGGAAAGGTACAGTTCCTGCAGTTTTTCTTTCGTTTCATCGTCCGCGTTCCACATCTGGCGCTGTTCCGCTTCCAGCAGGGTTTCCGCGATGTTCTGCAGGGCCCAGGGATTCACTTTCTTCATCCACTGCTGTACTTTCGGGTCAAAGGCGTATTTCTCGGCGTAGTCGTTATACATCCAGTCTTCCATCACGCTGCTGGTGGCGTCCCACTGGAAGCTGATATTCAGCCGGTTGGCCATGTCCATGGCGCCTTTGTAACCGTGCTGCATCAGGCCTTCGATGTACTTCGGGTTCAGGGATTCCGTGCGCACTACCCGTTTCATTTCTTCCGCTACCGTACGGATCTTGGGGGCGCCCCGGTTGGCGCTGTCACCCACGTAGGACACCGGCGTCTTCTGTCCGAAACTCTTGACCGCCGCAATCATGCCGCCGTGGAAGCCGTTGTAGTCGTCGGAACTCAGGATGTTCATGTCATGGTTCTCTTCGTTTTTCACGGTGAGTTCCATTTGCGCCAGACGTTTCTTAAACAGTTCGGGCTGATATACGCCCCGCTGTCCTCCGCCGAAGACGTGGCCGCCCCAGCGTACATACACGTCGGCAAGGTCTTTTTCCGATTCCCAATTCTTGGCGTCCAGCACTACGTTGATACCGGAACCATACGTGCCGGGGGCGTCGCCGAAGACCCGGAAAGCCGCGTTGCGCCAGGCGTCGTCTGCGGAAGCACCGTCTGCCTGTAAGGCTTCGCTGTCTTCCCGGATATGTTTCCGTACAAAGTTATCGTCATCGGATTCGTCCAGCTTCGCAGCCATCAGCACGGCTTTGTCCATCAGTTCGGCCAGATGTGGGAGCGTGTCCCGGAACAGGCCGCTGATGCGGGCCGTCACATCGATACGGGGCCGTTTCAGCTCCTCAAGGGGAATCACTTCCAAGTCGGTAACCCGCAGGCTGCCTTTCTGCCAGACGGGCTTAATGCCCAGCAGGTACAGGAACTCGGAGATGTCCTGGCCGCTGCTCCGCATGTTGGGACCGGACCAGAGGACCATGCCGATGTTCTCGGGATACTTTCCTTCGTCGGTAATGTACTTTTCAATCATGCGGTCGCCCAGTTTTTTCCCGGCTATCCAGCCTGCCTGTGAAGGCAGCGCCCGGGGATCCACGCCGTAGAAGTTACGGCCGGAAGGCAGCAGGTCTACGCCGCCGGCGCTGGGAGACCCGGAAGGCCCGGGGGGCACGTATTTGCCGGAGAGGGCTGCCAGCGCGTGTTCCATCTCGTCCGTCGTTTTGGCAAGACGGGGATATATTTCTTCGATGATATATTTGCCCAGGGACTCGATCTTCTGCCGCCATGCTTCCGGCCCTTCTGCTGTTTCAGCCAGATGCATGGCCGCATCGACTGCTGCTTCCGTAAAATCGTTTTTCGCAATGGCCGTTACGAAAGCGCGGCTTTCGTTGCGGATGCGGCGCAACAGTTCACCGCCGGTCAGGTCGAAGACCTCCACGATGGCGGAGGGATTCTTTTCCAGTTCCTCAAAATTCAGACTGAATTTTTCCGCCCACACGTTATATAAGGAAGGCACCGGTCCGTTGGACAGGCGCAGGAGATGCATGACCTCGCCGATGAGGATATCGCCTTCAGGCGGCTGGCCCAGCACATGCAGGCCTACGTGGATCTCGCTGTCCTGCAGTTCTTCAATATATTCATGGAGTTCTGCCAGATAATCCGTGAATGGTTTTGTTTCGTCGTAGGTTACGGATTCGTCAAGCTTTGTTTCATGGGCAAGTTCAATGATTTTTTTCTCCAGTTCGGCAGCCTGTTCCGAATCCTGTTTCCGGAAATGGCTGTATTCGTCGGCCATTTTTTCCAGTTCCGCCAGTTCATCGAAAGCACCGGCTTCCGCCACGGGAGCGGGCAGGTAGCCGATGAGGCAGGCGCTGCTGCGGCGTTTGGCGATGACGCCTTCGCCGGAAATCGTCATCAGGTAAGGGTAAATGTTAGGCAGGGAACCCAGCCCGATGTCGGGGTAGCAGGAACGGTCCAGTCCGGTTGCCTTACCCGGCAGCCATTCCAGATTGCCGTGGGTGCCCAGATGGATCACCGCGTCTGCTTTGAATACTTCCCGCAGCCAGTAATAGAAAGCCAGATACTGATGGGTAGGGGCAATGGTAGGATCGTGATAGGCCCGGGCGGGATCCATGCCATACTGGCGGGCAGGCTGCACGGTCATAAAAATGTTGCCGTTCATGGTGCCGGGCACCAGAATATTGCCTTCATCGGACAGCATGATATCGCCGGGCGCTTCGCCCCACTGTTCCGTCATCTTCTGTCGCGCTTCTTCCGGCAGGGTGGCAAAGAACGCTGCGTATTCCTCTGCGGAAAGTTTCTGGCATTCTTCGGCCTGTTTGTCGGTCAGCAGGCTTAAATCGTTAGTGGCGTGAGAAGTCATGATGCGGATAAACTCTTCCGCCGATTCCGGAAGGAAATCTACCTTATAACCATCTGCCTGCATGCGGGCCAGAAGCCGGGTTGCGCTTTCCATGGAATCCATGCCGGAGGCGCTGCCGATATTGTAATTCTTGGGCGGGTAGTTATGGAAAATCAGGGCGACCTTTTTGTCTTCGTTTTTCAGCCGGTGGAGCCTTGCCCATTTGATGGCCTTGTCCACCATGGCGGCGGTACGTTCCGGCATGGGCCGGTATTCGATGGCGCCGTCAGGCAGCACGTTACGGCCGGCGATGGGAACCCCGTGAATAGCGCCGTCAAATTCCGGCAGGGCTACGGCGATGGAAGTTTCTACCGCATTGAGGCCTTCGGGATTTTTGCGCCAGTCTTCTTCCGTCGTCAGCAGTGTATAGGCTGTTAAAACCGGCACGCCCAGCTGTTCCAGTTCGTCCGTGGTCAGGCTGCCGTTGCCTACATGGGAGAATTTCATGGCGCTGACGAGAACATCGATTACGGTTTCACCGTTCAGTGTGAAGAAATCGTCAAACACCTTGCGGATGCTGGGCATGCCCAGGGATTCGTCAGGCATCTGGTTGGTGAACACAGCCAGGGCGTTGCAGCCTTTCCGTTCCGCTTCCCGGATAAAAGCGGCAGGGTAGGCCAGGTCGTCCCAGATCCATTCGTCACGGTAAAACAGCAGACCGATGACCGGTCTGTCCGGTTTGCAGAATTGTTCTTTGTATGCAGCCAGGTCGGTCATGTAGCCTTCAGGCATGTCAGGATGATAGATGCCGGCCCAGCATTGGGGCTTAGGTTCGTCCGGAACGGGAATGGATGAATCGGTCAGAGAGGAGGCATACAGCCAGAAGTTCCGAAAGTTTTCGGCGCCGCCGTAGAAGGTGTATCCCCTGAGCCGTGTGGCAACAGTTTTTTCTACACCGGCGCCGTCCCCGGCGGAGGCGGATTCCATTGCGTCTATGACATAGGGTATGCGGTGCGCATCCAAA
>CADCHY010000011.1 GCA_902801365.1 uncultured Succiniclasticum sp. | reverse complement strand
TTGGGGCTTTAGCGCCAATAAACCCCCGGTTCAACCGGGGGTCGGTAAAGAATACTTTAGTAAACGCAAGAGAAAACCTCCTGTGATAAGATTGGTGTGGCCTGACAACCACACTATCAAACACAGGAGATTTTATCATGCAAGATGATGTAAAAAGTTTATCACATAGCAAGTGGAGATGCAAGTATCATATCGTGTTTGCACCGAAATATCGGAGACAAGTAATCTATGGAAAAATCAAAGCAGACGTTGGGAAAATACTGCGCGACTTATGTCAACGAAAAGGAGTAGAAATATTGGAAGCAGAATGTTGCCCTGATCATATCCATATGCTTGTAACCATCCCTCCCCATATAAGCGTGTCAGAGTTCATGGGTTATTTAAAAAGTAAGAGCAGCCTGATGATATTTGACAAATATGCAAATTTAAAATACAAATACGGGAACAGGCATTTCTGGTGCAGAGGGTATTATGTCGATACCGTAGGAAAATATGAGACGGCGATCCGGCAGTACATACGCAATCAGTTGCAAGAAGATATAAGCAACGATCAGATTAGTATGAAAGAATTGTTTGACCCGTTTACGGGTGAGCCGGAGTTGTCGGGCCGTTTCGGTGCCCCCTTAAGGGGGCGACCACTGGAGTTAGGCCCTTATAGGGCCTGAGCAAACCACCCGTTCAACGGGTGGTTTTGATTTTTACTTTTTCAAATCAGAACCTAACGCCTGTACTTCTTCGGCGTGTTCTGTTTCCGTCAGTACATACAGGAAGTCGCCGGCCAGGATTACTGTATTTGCATCGGGTATCAGCTGTTCCGATCCGCGCTTTACGTCTACCAGCAATGTATGGCCGGGCCAGGGGATATCCTGCACTTTTTTATTTTCAATCAGGCTGCCGCTGCTCACCGGAACTTCCACAATATTCCGCTCTTTCCTGACGGTATTGGGTTCAGGCGTGCTGTGACTGTTCAGTGATTTCAGCAGCAGCGCTTCATAAATGGGCTGGCTGCCGCAAAGCTGTGCCACAATGTAGGCGATGGCGGACGCCATACCCAGGATCATCAGGTGGTAAAAACTGCCGGTCATTTCACTGATCAGTACCGTACCGGTAATAGGTGCCCGCACGGAAGCGGAAAAGAACGCTGCCATGGCGATGATGATGATGTTGGCACCGTGACTGGGAAGAATCAGCTGGAAGGCTGTCAGAAAATAAGCGCATATACTTCCTACAAGCGCTCCCAGTACCAGCATAGGCAGGAAGAAGCCACCTGGGACGCCTGTCCCATAGCTGATCAGAGTGAAGATAAATTTGCCGGCCAGAAGGGCAAACAACAGCTGCAACGGAAACGACTTTGTCGCCAGCTCGTCTACCAGACGGTTGCCGCCGCCCAGCACCTGGGGCAGCACAAAGCCTAAAACACCGGCGCATAACAGGGCAAACGCGATTTTCATGTACAGGTTTTTAAAGACCGGCAGGCCGTAAAACCGGTGTATATTCAGCAGGCCTGCATTGAAAATGACGCCGCAGAGACCGGCAATCACGGCGATGAGGATTGCGTACACGATGTGGAGGTCCAGCGGGAAGCGGGGGATACTGCGGAAACTGAAAGTCAGGCCTCCGCCGAAGAACAGCCGGGAAACAAAAGTGGCAGTCATGGCTGCCGTCATGGCAGGCAGCAACACAACGGCGGAAAAGTTACGGTGCAGCTCTTCCAGGGAAAACATGACCCCGGCCAGGGGCGCGTTAAAGGCTGCGGCCAGGCCGGCGCTGGCACCGCTGGTAATCAGATAGCGTTCTTCCATACGGGTGCGTCCCAGGAAACGGCTTACGCCCTGGGCCGTCACGGCGCCTAACTGGATGGAAGGCCCTTCCCGTCCCAGGGACAGTCCTGCGCCCAGACCGATAACGCCGGCAGTAAGTTTCACCCATAAAATCCGGAACCAGTTCATGCGCATCAGGCCCAGAATAACGCCTTTGACCTGGGGGATGCCGGAACCGCCCGCCATGGGTTCGTGCCGGGTGAGCCAGTAAAGGACACCCCCTACGACCAGCAGCGCAGCGAACCAGCCTGCTGTATATACAGCAGGCACCTGGATCAGGTATCCATACAGTCCGATGCGGAATTCTTCCGCTCTGGAAAGTAATAAACGGAACAGGCTGACCACCAGACCGGAAAAAATACCCACAACAATTCCTTCCCAGAACAATTTGAACTGGAAACCGTTCCAGTGGTTCAGGGAACGGTAGGTGTTTACCAGCTGTGAACGGGTAGCTGATTCTGTATTGTATTTCTTATGTGTGTGAAAGAAATTTGCGCTCATACGAAAGGTCCTTATAAATTTATACCATCTTATTATACCACTAATGTGATACAGAGCAATAAGAAAACCTGGATCGGCAATGAGAAGGGGCAAAATATAAATTTCAAAACCAAACGGGATTTGATTTATGTTATAATTAAACAATAATGCTTCATGTGATATTTTGCGTCGGGAAAGGCGGAAGCGTCAGATTATGAATCTCACGATTGCAAAGGATATACGGACGGAGCAGGTAATATCCAAAAGCCGCTTTATCTGTTCCCTTAAAAAAGTTAAAACGGAAGAGGAAGCCCAGGAATTCATAAAAGCGGTGAAAAAAGAGTTTTGGGACGCAACCCATAACTGCAGCGCTTATGTAATTGATGAGCAGCACCAGAGGTCCAGTGATGACGGGGAGCCCTCCGGTACGGCCGGCATGCCCATGCTGGGGGTTCTGCGCAAACAGGAACTGCAGCAGGTGGCTGCCGTAGTGACCCGCTATTTCGGAGGGGTCAAACTGGGGGCCGGAGGCCTTGTAAGGGCCTATTCGGGCGCCGTTGCTTATGCTGTAGATGCAGCAGGACTTGCGCAAAAAGTTAAGATGGGGCTCTATGTGTTTTCCTGTGCGCCGGGCGAGGCGGGCAAGATAGCCAACCTTCTCTATCAGCAGCAGTTGTTTAACCTGACGGACACGGAATACGGCAACGCGGTGATTTTTACCCTGCGTATGCCCGAGGACAGGAAAATTCCGGCGGAAAAATGGCTGACAGACGCACTGCAGAAGCCCATCGAACTGACGGAAGCCGGATTTGAATATGAAGAAGTACCTGTTTGAAAAGGAATATAATTATTGGAGACGTTTTTATGCGGGCTGATTTACATATCCACACCACGGCCTCCGATGGGACCTGGGACCCGGGTCAGGTAGTGAAAGCGGTTTGCGCTGCGGGAATAGAATTCTTTGCTGTTACGGACCATGACAGCGTGGACAACGTGCCAGAAACGAAAAAACTGGCGGCAGATACGGGCTTGGGTTTTATAACCGGCGTGGAACTAAATTCTACCAAGGATGGGCATAATTACCATATCCTCGGTTACGGAATCGATATTGAAAACAAAAGACTGCGGGAACTCTGCCGCCATAATCAGAGACTGTTGGAACTGAAAGATGATGACAGCGTCCGCAACCTGATTGACAGGGGCTGGCCCCTTTCCATGGAAGAGTTTAAGGAATACACCTATGATCCCCACCGGGGCGGCTGGAAAGCGCTGGCCTACCTGCAGGACAAAGGGTTGTGCGGTGATGTGAACGATTTTTTCCGGCGGATATTTACAGCGGAAAATGATCTGGGCTTTCCGGATTTTCCGGCCATTTCAGAAGTAGTACAGGTAATCCGGCAGGCTGGGGGGATTGCCCTTTGCGCCCATCTGGCCAGCGATTTTCATGGCGCCGGCATGCAGGAATACCTGCCCCGACTGGTCGACGAAAAGCTGGACGGTTTTGAATGCTATCACTCCGGGCACAGGCCGGAGGACAGCAGGCTGCTGGCCCATTTCTGTCACCGTCACAAATTATACATTTCCGGTGGCAGCGACTGTCATGGAAACTTTGTGAAAACCCGCCATTTAGGAGTTCCGTTTATTGATATGGACATGTTGTGTCTTCCGCAATTACAACACTGAAGAAATCTATATACAATCAGCGTTTTAGCATACTGTAAAAAGAAAAATACGGATACTTTTCCGGCAGAGGTTTAGGAAGGCCGGGAAAGTATCCGTAAGTTTTTAATAGCGGAAGGGTTATTTTGGAGAGTTTTTCCATCCTTTTGAAAAATAGAAGAGCAGAACCGCGTAATAGGCGATGGCCCCGATGGTTGTGCGGGAGGCCATCCAGGAAGGGAATACAAGAAAGGCCAGCACGATAAAAAGAATGCTGAAAGCCAGCCGGAACAGAGAAGCAGGGGAAAAATTTTTTTCCGCCAGGGTCCTGCGTATATTCATAACAGAAAAGATGCTGTGCCTTGAGGCAAAGATACCAAAAAAGAAACCGCTAATAATATATAAGAGCGAATTGACAATCTGGCTGAAGCTGCTCATGATGGTGCCTCCGGTTTTTGCTGTTAGATTTATTATAACTGCATTGACAGATATGGACAAGAGGACCGGGAAGCGCTGCTTAAATGGGATTGTTCACCGCGCGGCAGACAGACGCATCAAACTGCTCTTTTGAGAAAGATTCTATGCCGGAGGTTTGCAAAAACAAGAACAAAATGCCACATTTATGATAAAATTACCTTATAAAATACATAGTTAGAATTAAGAAAGCAGGTGAGCGGCATATGAACAGCGCGTTACAGGGTATAAAAGTAATTGATTTCTCCCAGTGGCTGCCCGGGCAGTATTGCGGAATGGTACTGGCGGATTTCGGAGCGGACGTGATCAAGGTGGAAGGCGTGAAAGGCGATCCCAACCGTAATTTTGCGCCACAATTGGCGCCCGGCATGAGCAGCTGGAACCTGGCGCTGAACCGGAACAAAAAAGGAATTACTGTTAATATAAAGACAGAAGAGGGGCAGGAAATTCTGAAAAAACTGCTACGGAGAGCGGATGTGTTTCTGGAAGGTTTCCGCCCCGGTTACCTGCAGTCGAAAGGGCTGGGGTATGAAGAAGTTGTTAAAATTAATCCCCGGTTGATTTACTGTTCCATTACCGGCTTCGGTCAGGAAAGCAAGTATAAGCAACAGCCCGCTCACGATTTAAACATTATCGGGCTTTCCGGCATGAATTTCCTGAATGATACGGGTAATGTAGCCATCAGTGAAGTGCAGGTCTCTGCAATCGGCAGCAGCCTGAATGCGGTTGCAGCTATTTCCATGGCGCTGCTGGCACGGGAAAAAACAGGGAAAGGGCAATACATTGACGTGAGTCTTTACAACACTGCCTTAAGTATGCAAATTGTCTCACTTGCCAGCATTTCAGGCTGCAGGATAACCGGAGACACGCCTTTTGGCCGGCGTGCCCATTACTATGATGTTTATAAAACAAAAGACGGAAAATATATCAGCGTGGGTACCATTGAGCCAAAGTTCTGGCGAATGTTTTGTGAAATGATTGAATTGCCGGAGTTAAAAAACAGGCAGTACGATTTCGTCCACGAAGAGGAAATAACACAAATGATCCGTGACAAGCTGCTGACGAAAACCCGGGACGAATGGATTTCGCTGGCAGAAAACGGGGCATTCTGCGTAACGCCTGTATACAATCCGGAAGAAGCGTTGGAAAATGATATGACGAAAGAGTCCGGCATGCTGGAAACCCGAAGAGAAGATTTGGGGGAAGTGACGTATCTGAAACCGGCGGTAAAACTTTCCGATACTCCCTGTAACATTCGCTTCCGGGGGCCTTATGCAGGTGAACATAACCGGAAAGTGTTAGGCGCTTTAGGGTATTCAGACGAAGAAATTGTAAGCTTTAAGGAAAAAGGGATTATATGATTTGCGTCAGGACAAAAGCATTGCCGTGACTGCTGCTGCCGGATCATTATTCATGCAAGGACAGCAGTTTTAACTGCCAAAAAGGAGTTTTACGTGAAACATTTTTTGAGAATTATTTTTTCAATATTCTGCCTGCTGGGAATTACCTGTTCTTTCCTGCCGGCTGCCGAAGCCGGCCTGATCAGCGAAAAACAGGAGTTAGAAATGGGCAAGGCTGCCGCTGAACAGATAGAAGCCCGTTATGGGGTCATCAACGATATGGAAATCGCGGAACGGGTCGACCGTATCGGGCAAAGTCTGGTGGATGTGTGCGGTCGTAAAAACATAAAATATTCTTTTAAGGTGTTGAATACAGATGATGTGAACGCGCTGGCCTGTCCTGGCGGTTATATATATGTTTTTAAAGGGCTTTTGGACTATATGCCATCCGATGCGGAACTGGCAGGCGTATTGGGGCATGAAATCGGGCACGTGGTGAAGCGCCATACGGTGCACCAGCTTGAAAAAAACATGTGGACCCAGCTGGCGGCCATCCTTGCAGGGGCGGCTACCGGCAATGGTGATGTACTGGCCATGGGGATGGTGGTCGGCGACGCGCTGGCGGCTGGTTACAGCAGGGCGGACGAAAGCGCTGCGGACCGGGAAGGGTTTGCCTATACGGTGAAAGCGGGTTACAGCCCTTATGCCATGCTGGTGACTATGCATAAGCTTCAGGAACTGGCCCTGGAATATGGTAATCCTGGTTGGGGGATTTTTGACAGCCATCCCGACCCGGAGCAGCGCATACGGAACATGTATAAGATGATGGACCCGCTGAAGATGACCCCGTCGCCGGTATCAAATACTGACGGCACCGCAAGCGTGAAAGAATCTTTTGGGAATAGCAGTAAAGATATTTGGGAATTCCGGATTGCAGCGGCTGCAGGCGGCAACAAACCGTTGTATCGGGCAGAACTGTTAGCAGGGGCCCTTTACCAGGTCAGACAAAAAGAGAGAATCGAGCCGACACATTTCATCGTTTTTGAAACTAACGATAAAGCCGAAATATATTATGAAGATATCCAGGTACATACCGTCTGGCGGCAGGATGCTGTGGGGTTTGCAGATACCGGCGGCTATGCTGCTTACTGCGTGAATTGCTTCAGAGATTGGACTGACAAGGTAAATCAGACGAAAACGGTTGCAAAATAATCAGGATTTGTATAAAATTTATATTATAGAAGATTAATATGACGGAGTATTTCGGAATATTATGTGAGTATTCGGTTTATTAAAAGCGAGGTGCAGTGATGAAAACAAATTCCTGGAAAAAGAAGTTGGGTTCAGTAATTCTGTGCGGTATGATTGGTGTGAGTTTGCAGGCTGCAGTCCAGCCGTTGCCATCGGCACAGGCTGGAGCTATTGGCGGTATCCTTGGTACCGTTGTCCAAGGCGTGGCAGCCAAGCAGCAGGTGGAGGCACTGATCAAACATTATGATCAGACGGAAGAAGGGCGTCAGGAGCTTTTTGCCGGTTATCAGGAAAAATACGGTGTATCTGAAAACTATTACCGAAAACAGCAACTGGATGAGATGATGCCCCGCCTGACGAAAGGCATCGCGGCTGTGGATGCTACCATACTTCAAAAACCGTATTTGTATTTTATCAACAAACAGAAATCATTTAATGCATTTTGCAGCATGGGGCATGTGATGAGTGTCAACGAGGGTCTGTACAGTCTTACAGATAATCCGGATGAAGTTGCTGTTGTTCTGGCGCATGAAATGGGTCACGGTCAGAAGAACCATGTTGCGTCCTCTATGCGGAAGAAACTGAACGTTGCTATCGGCGCTGCGATGGTAGGCTCGGCAGTGGGAAGTTCTGCGCTGACCAATATTGCCCTTAATGTGCTGGTAAACCAGATTGATTCGGTTTCCATTACCAAAAAGGACGAGTGGGAAGCAGATAACCTTGCCCTTGATTATGTAATTAACGCCGGCTATAACCCTGGCGCTGCCGCCGCAATCTGGCAGCGGGTGGAAGAAAAATACGGAAAATCCAAGAAAAACTTTGGAGGCGAGATTTTCTCTCCCAGCGATCATCCTACCCACCAACAGCGCAGGGAAAACTATGTTAAGAGGCTGTTTGAATACAGCGGCAAGCACGTAACCGCAGAAAAAGGTGTCGTAAAAGTGAACGGCAAGGCCCTGGTCCAGCCTGTTGCCGCCAATGATATGAGCGGAGCGGAGCGTTCCTATTTTGTGCTGGGCAATCTGGCGGCGGCCTATCATAACGGACATAATAAATCCGACGCCTACGCTTCCGGCAATACGCTTATGCTGGGCCAGCAACCGATTATGACCTGTTATGGCGGAGACACTTCTGCTTATGAACTGGCTACCCTGCTAAATAAAATTAAATAAGTTGATATAATATTTATTGGAGGGGCATTTATGGAAAACAAATTATGGAATGTTTTAAAGGAATTGAAATCTGAAGGGTATGAGTGGGTAGAACTTTCCCATTCCCTCAACAACGACAGTCCGTTCTGGAGCGGAATACCGGAAGGTTCGGTGGAACTGAGCAAGGTGGTTTTTGACTGGGGCAATCCCATGTTGGAATGCCTGATTCATACGTTCAAATTCCCCGGTCAATTCGGCACTCATATTGATTTCCCGGGGCATTTTGTGAAAGATGCACCCTTGTCTGAACAGTACGGTGTACAGGACTTTGTGTTCCCGCTGGCAGTGATTGATATCAGCGAAAAGGTAAAAGTTAACGTTGATTATGCCGTAACTGTGGAAGATATCAAAGCCTATGAAGAAAAATACGGTCCCATTCCGGAAGGCGCCTTTGTGGCCCTGCGGACTGACTGGTACAAGCGCTGGCCCGATATGGACAAACTGTCTAACGTAGGGGCAGACGGGAATGAACATTGTCCGGGCTGGTCGATTGATGCTCTCAAATATATTTTTGAAGTACGCAAAGCGGCGGCCAACGGACATGAGACGCTGGATACAGATGCCAGTTATCTGGCCGTTGAAGCAGGAGATCTTGCCTGCGAGCGCTTTGTACTGGCTTCCGGAAAGCTTCAGATCGAAGTGCTTTGCAATCTGGATAAAGTGGCGCCTGCCGGGGCGGTACTGTTTGCTTCCTGGCCGCGTATTGAGGGCGCGACCGGTCTGCCGGCGCGAGTGTACGCGTTGACACCTAAACAATAAACAGTTACTTCCATCTTCAAATCTTCCTCCTGAATATCAGAAAGGACACAAAAAATGACCAGAAACCTGAAAAAACTCTACAGTGCAGCATTGGCAATGCTGGTAACGTTGCTGCTTCCGGTAGCGGTATTGGCAGCCGGAAAAGAAATCATCATATTGCATACCAACGATATCCACTGCGGTATCACGGATAACCTTGGCATTGATAAGGTGTCCCAATACAAAAAAGATTTGAAAAAACAGGGACATCCCGTGGCGCTGGCAGACGCCGGCGATGCCATTCAGGGCGCTCCTATCGGCAAGTTATCCACCGGCGAATCCATTGTCAAGATTATGAACGCAGTGGGCTACGACTTTGTCATTCCCGGCAATCATGAATTTGATTATGGTATGGAACGTTTCCTGAAGCTGGCCCCCCGTCAGAAATGTGGTTATTATTCCTGTAACTTTGTGGATGTGAAAACCCGTAAACCGATTTTGAAACCCTATAAGATTATTGTTTTGGGCGGTAAGAAGATAGGCTTTGTGGGCGTAACTACCCCGGAAACTCTGGTAACTTCCACGCCAAAATATTTTCAGGATAAAAATGGAAAATTTATCTACAGTTTCTGTGAAGACCAGACCGGCGAAAAAGTTTATGAAGCTGTGCAGCGGGCTGTTAACAACGTACGCAAAGAAGGCGCAGAATACGTGTTCCTGGTAGGGCATCTGGGCACCGATGGTTCTATTCCTTACTGGTCCAGCGGCGCGGTAGCTGCCAATACCTATAACATTGACGCCATCATTGACGGACACTCCCATGAACAATATATCCCCCCTCACAAAATCATCAACAAAGCAGGCAAGGAAGTGCTGGTGGCCCAGACGGGAACCAAGCTCAAAAGTCTGGGAAAAATGACGATCAAAGAAGATGGGACCATTACTTCCGAGTTAGTGAAAGACCTGAAAGCCGCAGATCCGAAAGTTACCAAACTGGTTGCCAAAGAAAACAAAAAGTTTGAGCCCATCCTGAAGCAACCTGTAGGCGAGGCACTGACGGATCTGACAGGCGATGATCCCAAGACCGGGGACCGCCGGGTGCGTAACGGGGAAACCAACCTGGGCGATTTTGTGGCTGATTCTTTCCGATTTGTGCTGGATACAGACATTTCCATGGTCAACGGCGGTTCTATCCGCAACACCATCAAAAAAGGCGTGTTCACCTATAATGATTTGCTGGAAGCTTTCCCCTTCGGTAACATGTGCACGGTGATTGAAGCTACGGGGCAGCAGATTGTTGACGCCCTGGAAGTCGGCGCATCCGCATATCCCGGCGAGCACGGGGCTTTCATGCAGGTTTCCGGTATGAGCTATACAGTTGACTCTTCCATTCCTTCCGGCCTGGTGGTAGATGCCAAAGGTAATTTTGTGGAAGTGAAAGGCGAGCGCCGCGTGAAAGACGTGATGATCAACGGCAAGCCCATCGACCTGAACGGCAAGTATACCATAGGCGGCAGCACATATGTACTGAAGGACGGCGGCAACGGCCTCGTGATGTTCAAACAGAGCAGGCTGCTGAAGGACGGCATCATGACGGACGTGGACGCTATCATGGAATATGTGCAGAACCATCTGAACGCAAAAATCAAAGAAGGTTATGAAAATCCCTACGGCGCCGGACGCATCACGATAAAATAGGACGAAGAGAAAACCACAATCCAAAGAAACATGAAAAAAACATAATTGCGAATTATAGTATGTTTGTCCTAAATTTCCAGTGAAAGAAAATGTATTTTGTGGTAGAATGATAATATAGCATGAGTTTTATATCAAAAAGGACTAATCGTCACCGGTACCGGTGATGCAATCTGTAGAAAGAGATTAAACAGGAAATCGGTAATAAAAAATAATAAAGTTTAAGGAGGGAACACACATGGGATTAATTAAAGCAGGTATGGGCGCCATTGGCGGCGTATTGGCCGACCAGTGGAAAGAGTATTTTTACTGCGACAGTATGACCCCGGACGTACTGATGTGCAAAGGCCAGAAACGGATCAGCAACCAGGGCCGCAGCTCCAACACCAGCGCGGAAGACAACATCATTTCCAACGGCTCCGTGATTGCGGTTAACGTAGGCCAGTGTATGATGATCGTGGAACAGGGCAAAGTAGTTGACCTTTGCGCTGAACCCGGCGAATACACCTATGACAAATCCACAGAGCCTTCTGTTTTCACAGGCGACCTGAAAGAAAGCGTAATCCAGGTATTCCAGCGCATGGGTAAACGTTTTACCTTTGGCGGCGATACCGGTAAGGATCAGCGTGTTTATTACTTCAACACGAAAGAAATTATCGGTAACAAATACGGTACCCCGGCGGAAATTCCCTTTAAGGTAATTGAGGAGAATACCGGGCGCTCATTGCTGGTTCGTATACGCTGCTTCGGCGAATACAGCTACAAAATCGTGGATCCGATCCTGTTCTATTCCACGATTGCCGGTAATGCTCCCGACCAATACCTGCGGAGCCAGTGGGACAGCCAGCTGAAATCCGAACTGCTGACTGCGCTGCAGCCTGCATTCGGTAAAATTTCCGCACAGCGTATCGATTATACCGAACTGCCGATGCGTACCATGGAACTGGCCGATGCCCTGAATGATGTGCTGTCTTCCAAGTGGCGTGACCTGCGTGGCATTGAAATCGTTTCCTTCGGTGTGAACAGTGTCAAAGCTAACGAAGAAGACGAAGCGAAGCTCCAGAAAGTACAGATGGGCGCTATGATGAGCAATCCGGAAATGCGTCTGGGCGTATTGACGGATGCCACTGCCGACGGTATCCGCGGCGCAGCTACCAATGAAAGCGGCGGCATGGGACCGATGGGCGCGTTTATCGGCATGGGCATGGCCAACATGGCCGGTGGCATGGCCATGGGTAATGCATATGGTCCTGCAGGTCAGTATCCGCCCCAGTACGGACAACCGCAACAGCCGTATCAGCAACAGCCCCCACAACCGGCGGCAGCTCCCGCAACGGCAGCAGGCTGGGCCTGTGCCTGCGGACATACTGGGAACACCGGTAAGTTCTGCGCCAACTGCGGACAGCCGAAACCGGAACCCAAACCGGCAGGCGGCTGGGATTGCGCCTGCGGCGCCAAAGGCAATACCGGCAAGTTCTGTGCCAACTGCGGTCAACCGCAGCCGGCAGCCCCGGCAGGCTGGACCTGCAGCTGCGGCAGCGTGAACCAGGGACAGTTCTGTCCGAATTGCGGATCCCGCAAACCGGCAGGCGCGCCGCTGTATAAATGCGATAAATGCGGCTGGACGCCGGAGGATCCTCACAATCCGCCTAAATTCTGCCCGCAGTGCGGCGACCCGTTCAATGAAGGGGATATCGTAAAATAATTCAGTAGTTGACAGTGTTCCGGTTGTATACTAATTTGTTGTAATACAGACTGAAGCAATTTAATAAAGGCTGATGAATCGACCTGCCGACTGCTGATGCATGCGGCAGGTCTTTTTCAGGAACAGACCGGAAAATGGCAAGAACTTTTATCATGATATTGCGGAAGGCAGTGTCATTGCAATGCAACTGCAGCAAATATAAAAGGAATAAAAAAGGAAAGAGGCTTAGTTTTTATGGTAACAGAAAAAAAATGGGTGTATAAGTTTAACGAAGGAAATGCACAGATGCGAGAGCTGCTGGGCGGCAAAGGGGCTAACCTGGCGGAAATGACGAATTTGGGCCTGCCTATCCCCATGGGCTTCACGATTACTACGGAAGCCTGCACGGATTATTACAAATCCGGCCGTAAGATTTCCAACGAGATCAAGCAGCAGATTTTCGATGCGCTGCGCTGGCTGGAAAAAGAAAACGGGAAAAAGTTCGGCGACAACAACGACCCGCTGCTGGTTTCCGTCCGCAGCGGCGCACGGGTCTCCATGCCGGGCATGATGGACACGATTCTGAATCTGGGCATGAATGATATTTCAGTGAAAGGCTTTGCGCAGAAAACAAATAACCCCCGTTTTGCTTATGACTCCTACCGCCGTTTCATCCAGATGTTCTCCGACGTAGTCATGGAAGTTCCCAAGTCGAAATTTGAGAAAATTATTGACGAGATCAAAGAGCAGAAAGGCGTTAAGTTTGATATCGACCTGGATGTCAACGACATGAAAAAACTGATCAAACGCTTCAAAGCATTGTATAAAGAAGCGATTGGGCAGGACTTCCCGCAGGATCCGGACGTTCAGCTGATGGAAGCGGTGAAGGCCGTATTCCGTTCCTGGGACAATCCCCGGGCCAACGTATACCGCCGCATGAACGACATCCCCGGCGACTGGGGCACCGCCGTTAATATTCAGACCATGGTATTCGGCAATATGGGCAACACCTCCGGAACCGGCGTGGCCTTTACCCGGAACCCGGCAACCGGCGCCAAGGGAATTTACGGCGAGTACCTGATCGACGCCCAGGGCGAAGACGTGGTAGCCGGCGTACGGACACCGCAGCCCATCAGCAAGCTGGAAGAAGATATGCCTGGCTGCTATAGCGAATTCATCAATCTGGCCCACAAGCTGGAAAGCCACTATCGCGACATGCAGGATATGGAATTTACCATTCAGGAAGGCAAACTGTTTTTCCTGCAGACCCGTAACGGCAAGCGCACGGCGGAAGCGGCCATCAATATTGCCTGCGACCTGGTAGAAGAAGGCATGATCACGCCGGAAGAAGCGTTGCTGCGTATTGAAGCAAAATCTCTGGATCAGCTCCTGCATCCCACCTTTGACGCCAAAGCGCTGAAAGAAGGAAAGGTAATCGGGCATGCGCTGCCGGCCTCTCCGGGCAGCGCGGCTGGCAAAGTGTATTTTACGGCAGAAGATGCAAAAAATGCGGCTGCCAAGGGTGAGCGTGTCATTCTCGTACGTCTGGAAACCTCGCCGGAAGATATTGAAGGCATGCACGCGGCGGAAGGCATTCTGACCGCCCGGGGCGGCATGACCAGCCATGCGGCAGTAGTAGCCAGAGGCATGGGTACCTGCTGCGTATCCGGCTGTAATGACCTGAAAGTCAACGAAGAAGGAAAAGAATTTGAACTGAACGGTACGGTTTACCATGAAGGGGACTATATTTCCCTGGATGGTTCCACCGGCACCATTTACGAAGGGGATATCCCTACGGTAGAAGCGCAGATCAGCGGCAACTTCGGCTGCATTATGCGCTGGGCTGACCAGTTCCGCAAGATGAAAGTGCGGACCAACGCGGATACGCCGGCCGACGCGGAAAACGCGGTTCGGTTAGGTGCGGAAGGCATCGGTCTGTGCCGTACGGAGCACATGTTCTTTGAAGCGGAACGCATTCCCAAGTTCCGCCGCATGATTCTGTCGGATACCGTGGAACAGCGGGAAGCGGCGCTGGCCGAACTGCTTCCGTATCAGCGCGAAGACTTTATCGGCATGTACAAAGCGCTGCGGGGCCGTCCCATGACGGTTCGTTTCCTGGATCCGCCGCTGCATGAGTTCCTGCCCAAGACGGAAGCGGAAATGCGGGAACTGGGGGACAGCATGGGACTGACCTACGAAGAAGTGAAAGCCCGCTGCGACGCCATGCACGAGTTCAACCCCATGATGGGCCTGCGCGGCTGCCGCCTCAGCGTCATTTATCCGGAAATTTCCCGCATGCAGACCCGCGCCGTTATCGAAGCGGCCATTGCGGTCAAGAAGGAAATGAATTACGATATCGTTCCCGAGATCATGGTACCGCTGACCGGGGAACGCAAAGAATTGCTGTTCGTTAAGAATATCATCGTGGAAACTGCGGAACAGGTTATGAAAGAACAGGGTTATTTCCTGAATTACCAGGTCGGCACCATGATCGAAATCCCGAGAGCCGCGCTGACGGCAGATGACGTGGCGAAGGAAGCCGATTTCTTCAGCTTTGGCACCAACGACCTGACACAGATGACGTTTGGCTTCTCCCGGGACGACGCGGGCAAATTCCTGGAAAGCTATTACGACCAGAAAATTTATGAGTTTGACCCCTTCAGCAAACTGGATCAGACCGGCGTCGGCCAGCTGATGCAGATGGCAGTAAAGAAAGGCCGTCAGGAAAACCCGATGCTGCACTGCGGTATCTGCGGCGAACACGGCGGCGATCCTTCTTCGGTAGCGTTTTGCCAGGAACTGGGTCTGGATTATGTATCCTGCTCGCCGTTCCGCGTACCGATTGCACGGTTGGCAGCGGCACAGGCAGCGATTAACCTGAAGAAAAAGTAAGTTTTCTGTCACAGGCGGATTTGCATAAAAGCAAACCGCCTGTTTTTTATTTATTAAAATGCATAAAGATTTAATAATTATGCAAAAACAACTTGACAGGAAAGATAAATTCATCTATTATAATGTTTAATCATACTGTTTACTTTTTTATTTATTAAGAACCGAGGTTCATCATGACAAAGGTATTTATCGACGGAAGTTCCGGGACCACCGGATTACGAATTCGTGAAAGATTATGCACTCGTAAGGATATAGAACTGATTGCGCTGGATGAAGCGCACCGCAAGGATGCGGAGGCGCGGCGGGACGCGTTCCAAAAAGCGGACGTGGCGTTCCTCTGTCTGCCTGACGCGGCGGCCATCGAAGCGGTGGAACTGGCAAAGGACAGCGGAGCCGTCATCATTGATACGTCCACGGCCCACCGGACGGCGGCAGGCTGGACATACGGCATGCCGGAACTGACCGGATACAAAGAAAAAATAGCAACAGCAAAACGTATTGCAAACCCCGGCTGTCACGCCAGCGGGCTTATCGCCCTGGTGGCGCCGCTGGTGGAAAAAGGCCTGCTGGCAAAGGAAACACTGCTGACCTGCTTCTCCCTCACAGGGTATTCAGGCGGCGGGAAGAACATGATCGCCGAGTATGAAGATCCGCAGCGAAGCCCGCTGTTAAATGCCCCCAGGCAATATGCGCTGGGCCAGGTTCACAAACATCTGAAAGAGATGAACGTAATCTGCGGGCTGGAAAACGCCCCGGTATTCTGTCCCATCGTGGCGGATTTTTACAGCGGCATGGAAGTGACGGTGTCCCTGTTCAAAAAAGATCTGCAGGGTTCCATGGCGGATGTCCGACGAACGTATGCAACATATTACACAGGTCCCCTGATTCATTTTAAAGAAACGGCGGACGAAAACGGGTTCCTGTCCGCAGCGGCCTTTACCGGACGGGACGACATGGAGATCACCGTGACAGGCAACGAAGACCGGATCCTGCTCGTGTCCCGTTTCGACAATCTGGGCAAAGGGGCGTCCGGCGCGGCCATCCAGAATATGAACATTGTGCTGGGACTGCCGGAAACGACAGGACTGGAAATATAAGGAATCGCTGCTGAATTCGCCGACGCGCGTGCCGGCACAAACTCATGCAAACAGTGTTTCCGCAACGAAAAGCAGTATCGGAGGAACAAATGATAAAACAGATAGAAGGCGGCGTCTGCGCTGCAAAAGGATTTACCGCCAGCGGCATGTACTGCGGCATTCGGAAGAAGAACAATAAAAACGATCTGGCCTTGATCTTCAGTAAGGTTCCGGCCCATGCGGCCGCCGTTTACACAACGAATCTGGTAAAAGGCGCGCCCTTAACCGTAACCAAAAACCATATTGCCGACGGCATCGCCCAGGCAGTGCTCTGCAACAGCGGCAATGCCAATACCTGCAACAGCGACGGCATCGAAATCGCGGAGAAGATGAGCAGCTTGGCTGCAGAAAAGCTGAGCATCAGCAAAGACGATATGGTAATTGCCTCCACCGGTGTCATCGGCCAGAAGCTGAACATTACGCCCATCGCCAACGGCATGGACAAACTGGTAAGCCTGTTATCGGAAACCGGGGAAGACGAAGCGGCCAAAGCCATCATGACCACGGACACGGTCATGAAAAAAGTGGCGGTGGAATTTGAAATTGACGGTAAGACCTGCCGTATGGGCGGCATTGCCAAAGGCAGCGGCATGATCCATCCCAACATGGCTACCATGCTGGTGTTCCTCACCACGGACGCGGCCATTTCCGCAGCCATGCTGCAAAAAGCCTTGAGCCACGACGTGCAGAAGACCTTCAACATGCTCAGCGTAGACGGGGATACATCCACCAACGACATGGTGGCAATCCTGGCCAACGGGCTGGCTGGCAATGGGGAAATTACGGAAGAAGGGCCTGCCTTTGATACCTTTATGAAAGCGCTGAACACCATCACCATTGCGCTGTGCCGTTCCATTGCCGGCGACGGGGAAGGCGCGACCAAACTGCTGGAATGCGATGTGACCGGCGCCGCCGATGAAAAAACGGCGGCCGTGGTAGCCAAGAGCGTAATCACCAGCAGCCTGCTGAAAGCCGCCATGTTCGGTGCCGACGCCAACTGGGGCCGCGTGCTCTGCGCCATCGGTTACAGCGGCGCGGATCTGGACGTGAACAAAGTGGACGTGGCGTTTAAATCGGCAAAAGGAATTCTGCCGGTGTGCAAAAATGGATCGGGGGTAGATTTTTCCGAAGAATTTGCCAAAGAAGTACTGCTGGAAAAAGAAATCACGATTCTGGTGGAATTGAACAGCGGCAGTGCCGGCGCTACGGCCTGGGGCTGCGACCTGACCTATGATTATGTGAAGATCAACGGCGATTACAGATCATAAGGAGAAAAACATGCCATATTCCTATTCCAATGCAGAACGCGCCCAGATTCTGGTGGAAGCGCTGCCATACATAAAAAAACACAGCGGCAAGATTGTGGTCATTAAATACGGCGGCAACGCCATGATCAACGAAACCCTGAAACAGCAGGTCATGGAAGATATCGTGCTGCTGTGGCACGTAGGCGTAAAAATCGTACTGGTGCACGGGGGCGGGCCGGAAATCAACGACCTGATGAAACGCCTTGGCAAAAAAGCGGAATTTGTGGACGGCCTGCGGGTCACCGACAAAGAGACCATCGATATCGTGCAGATGGTGCTGGCAGGGAAAGTTAACAACACCCTGGTGAACCTGCTGCAGATGCAGGGCGGCAACGCCCTGGGACTTTCCGGCGCAGACGGGCACCTGATCAAATGCAAAATCAAAGACCCGCGCCTGGGCTTTGTGGGGGAAGTGACCGAAGTCAACGAAAAACCCGTGCTGGATTTGCTGGAAAAAGGGTATATCCCGGTAGTTTCCACCGTAGGCTGCGACGATCAGGGAAATGCCTACAACATCAACGGCGATACGGCGGCGGCCTGCATCGCGGGGGCCCTGAAAGCCGAAACCTTTATTCTCATGACGGACGTGCCGGGCATTCTGCGGGACAAGGACGATGAAAAAACGCTGATTCCGGCGGTCACCGTAGCAGAAACGAAACAGCTGAAAGAAGAAGGCATTATTGCCGGCGGCATGCTGCCCAAGGTGAAATGCTGCGAAGACGCCATTGAAAAAGGCGTAAAAAATGTAATTATTATGGACGGGCGCGTGCCCCATTCCATCCTGATGGAACTGCTGACGGATGAAGGCGCGGGCACCATGGTGACAGGGGAGTGAGAACATGAGCAAGCTGCAGGAACTGGACAACAAATACGTAGCCAATACCTACGCGCGGTTTCCAGTGGAAATCGTCAGCGGCAAGGGAAGCATTGCCAAAGATACAGACGGTAAAGAATACATCGACATGGGCTCCGGCATCGGGGTTACCAGCTTCGGCATCGCCGACGACATCTGGAAACAGGCGGTCATCGACCAGCTGGGCAAAGTGCAGCACATGTCCAACCTGTATTACACGGAGCCCTGCGTGAAACTGGCGGAGCTGCTCTGCGAGAAAACGGGCATGAAGAAAGTGTTCTTCAGCAATTCCGGTGGGGAAGCCAACGAATGCGCCATTAAGGTGGCGCGGAAATACGCGGCGGAGAAAAAAGGACAGGAGTATTACACCATCATTACCCTGTGGAACAGTTTCCACGGGCGTACCCTCACCACCCTGGCCGCAACCGGGCAGGATCATTACCACGAACTGTTCCAGCCCCTGACTCCCGGTTTTGTCCATGCCACGGCCAACGATCTGGTCAGCGTGCAAAAACTGGTGGAAGCACATAAAGTGGCGGGCATTCTGATTGAGTGCATCCAGGGCGAAGGCGGCGTGAACCCGCTGACCGCTGAATTCATTCAGGGTGTGGACGCCATCTGCCACGAAAAGGATATCGTATTCATGGTGGACGAAGTGCAGACCGGCAACGGCCGCACGGGCAAACTGTATTCGTATATGAACTTCGGCGTCAACCCGGACGTGGTGACAACGGCCAAAGGTATTGGCGGCGGTCTGCCTCTGGGCGCCTGCCTGATGGGTGAAAAAGTGGAACACGTGCTGGGGCACGGGGACCACGGTTCTACCTTTGGGGGCAACCCGGTGGCCTGCGCTGGGGCGGTGAGCATTATCAACCGGCTTGACGATGCGTTTTTAGCAGAAGTTCAGCGGAAAGGCAAAATTCTTTTCGGCGCGCTGGAAGGGGCTCCCGGCATCGAAGCGGTTACCGGCCTGGGCATGATGTGCGGTGTAAAACCGGTGAAGCCGGCCGCAGATGTGGTGAAGAAATGCATTGAAAAAGGAGTGCTCTGCCTGACGGCCAAGGACAAGGTCCGCCTGCTGCCTGCGCTGAATATGCCGGAGGAGGTTTTGGTAAAGGCAGTGAGTATCATTAAAGAAGCCTGCGCGGAATAAAACACATAATAAAAAACGGCCTGCAGATTATCTGCAGGCCGTTTTTAGTGGTTCGTTTTCAAATATAATATGCTTATTCTTTTACAATCTTTGCGTCAGCAGCATTCTTTTTTACGGAAGCAATGCCGTTCAGGCAGCTCTTCATCGCTTTATAGCCTTCGCTTACGGCAATAATCTGACCGTTGGTTGCTTTCAGACGGAAACGGAATTCGCCGGCTTTGTCTGCGTATACTTCAAATTTCGGATGTTTTTCAACTTTGAAGCCTTCTGCGGTCTGGTCTTCGATTGCGGCAATGGGCGCATTTTTTGCTACACTTGCAATACCATTTTTGCAGCCGGATGCGGATTTGTAAACCTGAGAGGCTGCAATGATTTCGCCATTGTTGGCTACGAGGTTAAAGCGCATACCTGCTTTGGACTCTTTTACCACAAATTTTCCCATTTGAATTGCCTCCTTACATATTATATGGTTCCCTATGCTCAAGATACCACGATTTACGCTAAAATTCAAGGAAAATCTGCGAATTACAGCATAAATTTACGCAAATCGGCCGTTGCTTTCGGGGAAAGCAACGCAAAGGGGATATCTAATACGGTAAAGGCACCGCATTTGCCCTGCTCGAAGTGCAGTCGGTACATGGCCCTGGCAAAGGCTGTTAGCACGCTGGAGGTGAATTGCGGGTTGCTGTCCAGCTTCAGGGAAAATTCCATAACATGGCTGGTGGTATCATCCGTTTTTCCGTTACGGAATACAAAGCCGCCATGAGGAATGCCGCTGTGGTTTTTCGCGAATTCGTCTTCGGAAATAAAATGAACGGTGGTTTCGTAGCCGACGAAGTAGTTGGGCATGGTCTTGATGGCCGTTTCGATAGCCTGCAGATCGGCGCCTTCTTCCGGCACCACAAAGCATTCCCGCAGATGCATCTCGTTGCCGGGGGCATCCGTACCTTTACCACTGCGGACGGCTTCCAGATACTCCTCCTTGGGAATGGTGTATTGTTTGCCGTTCTTTACGCCGGGGATCCTGCGGATGGCATCGGAGTGGCCCTGGCTTACACCCTTGCCCCAGAAAGTGTAACTCTTTCCTTCCGGCAGTACGCTGTCGCCCAGTACCCGCAGGAGGGAGAACAGACCCGGATCCCAGCCTACGGAGATGATGGCGGCAGTGTTGTTTGCTTTCGTTACTGCATCCATATTTGCGAAATGTTCGGGAATGCGGGGATGGGTGTCAAAGCTGTCAACCGTGACAAAGTGTTGTGCGAGCTCCGGCCCCTGGTCAATCAGGTCTGTGGCAGATCCGCCGCACAGGATCATCACGTCGATTTTGTCCTTATATTCCAGCACATGTTTCAGGTTGATGGCAGGCACGCCGCTGGCCGTGCCAGGAAGATCGCGGCGGGAGAATATGCCCACCAGTTCCATATCTTCCGCCCGGTTGACTGCCAGTTCTACGCCGTGGCCCAGATTACCGTAACCACAGATGGCGATTCGGATTTTTTTTGTCATAATAAGATTAGCTCCCCTCTGTATATGTATTCAAAGCCATTGTCTCCTGCCCGCAGTTTTCACAAGGGTCTCTGTTTGGAAATACGTACTCAGTGCATTTGTGCTATTGCGGACAGGCAACCGTTTGGTTCTTATAATAATGTATCAAATTTAGGCGATTTTGTGAACATTTTTATAAAAATTTTACCAAAAAATGTGTCTGTGATATAATTACTAATTAGAGTACAAATTGGCAAGCATTTTCTTAGAAAGGGGTGTGAGTTATGGATCTGGATTATCATTTTGGGACAGTGTATGTACTTTCACGCTGGGCAGATTTTGGCAGCTTTAATGCCCGGACCATTGCAGCCAGTTCCCAACTCGTGGATGACAATTTCGACACGACGCCCTTTTCTGATGCAGAAGAGAAAAAAAATATTGCCCGCGGCATACAAGTCCGTTATTCCTGCCAGAATGTATGGGGCAATATTTCCGGCAAGGGTAACGAAGATATCTGGATTCCTTTCCATTTTCTGCCCGGATTACAGGGGGAGACAGAAGCTGAGAAACTGGTCTGCAAAAAGCACAGTGTAATGGCCAAACGATTGAAATACAGATTATACGATACCAAACTGGATAATTCCAACTATGTGTTCCGTTTGGGCGTAGGGATGCATGTACTGGCAGACACCTGGGCCCATCAGGAGTTTGCAGGTATCAACAATGCAGTGAACCAGGTGAAGGACCTTCTGTTTTCCACACAGGGAAGCATGGTGGAAAAGATGTTGGACGAAATGCTGGACTCTACCTTCCTCAGTAAAGTGCTGGACCTTGTGATGCCTCTGGGCCATGCGGCGGCAGTGCACTGTCCGGATATGCCGTACCTGTGGTGGAAGAGCGGGGAACGCTTTACCGGCGGACGCAAAAACTGGGATGAGTTTCTGGACGCTTCGGAAGAGTTGTACGCGATACTGCAGCACGTCAGCGGTGTGCCGGAAACAGGGCTGACCATGGAACAGCGGGATAAACTGTCCGAATGCTTCAAGGGTTTCCAGTCGGAGAATATTGACCGCCGATACGGGTTCTGGATTGACCGCATTCGGGAAAACCACTTTGATTTTAAGGATTTCGATGACGGGGACCGGAACGTGGAGTACAGTATCGGCCTGATCTTAAGTGATATGAACTGGCGGAAGCAGTTCTATGATGAGATTAACGACCATTTCTTCTGGGTAAAACAGCAATTGGAAGATAGCGGGATTGACCGGTTGGGGAAAAAGTACAAAGGGTATTGAAATTAGAAACAATTAAAAAGAAAGCGTGCAAGGTTTTGCTAAACCCTGCACGCTTTGTTATTTTTGTTTTCCTGCTTCCCGGTTCAGTATCGGTACTGCTGAAAGAATTAAAATAATGCCGAGTACTTTTTGCCACGTAAAGGCTTCCCCTAAAAAGAGATAGCTGACGATGGCGGCCACTACCGGTTCGATGGTTGCCAGGATGGCGGCGTGGCCGGCTTCCAGTTGCTGCAGGCCCCGCATATATAATATGTTGGGGAATACACAGCTGACCAGTCCGATACCCAGGATACCACCCCATACCACCGCATCGCTGAACAAAGGGGTTTTAGCGGCCAGGCCGGAAAGGGGCAGGGTAAAGGCAGTGGCAAAGATAAAACACCAGAGGCTGATCGTGAGGGCAGAATATTTTTTTGTGGCGGGCTTGCCGAAAATGCTGTACAGCGCATAGCCGAAACCGCTGGCCAAACCATTCAGAAAGGTTTCCCTGCTGACAGAAAGGTTGCCTGCAAAGGCACCGGTGATACAGCCGCAACCGATAAAGGTGATAATCAGGGCAACAATTTTTTCTTTTGTCAGTTTTTCGTGGAACAGGAGCACGGACATCAGCATCACAAACACCGGTGCCGTATACAGCAGCAGGGCGGCGATAGCCAGGCTGCCGCCGGCGATGGCGTTGAAGTAGCACCAGTTGAAAAAGACCAGGCCGATCACGCCGTTGCCGAAAAACATCCACCAGTCTTTGGGGCGGATAAAAAACTGGCGTATGTCTGTACGCCAGATGATCAGGGCGGTAAGTAGCAGGGCGGTGGTCACGCGCAGGGTAGCGATTTGCAACGGGGCAAAGCCTTTGGCAGCCAAAATGTTGACAAAGAGGCCGATCAGGCCCCAAAGGGTTCCGGCGCCTGCTATGGAAAGAGCCGCAGAATTTTTCATGTCAGGGAACATCCTTTAATGATAGAATGGTTAATCTTGTTTTGTATTATCATACGTATCTAAAACGTTGTGAAGAGTTCCATTCAATTTATACTTTAATACAACGGAAAGATTTACATTCTCCATGGCATGGAAGATGTTGTCGGGAACCTGCGGGTTCTCTGTCGACAGCCTGGCAATCAGATGTTTGATCTCCTGCCGTTTGGAAGGGGCGGGATCGTCAGGGCTGGCATCGGCAATCTGCTCGGTGAAACGGCAGGCACACTGTAAAAACTCCAGATGGTTTTCGTCACGCCAGTTTTTGATATCGGCTTCCCGCACGTAGTACATGGGGCGGATCAGTTCCATCCCGGCCCAGTTGGCGCTTTTCACCTTGGGCATCATGGTGCGTATCTCGCCGCCATAGATCATGCTCATGAGACTTGTTTCTATGATATCGTTGAAGTGATGGCCCAACGCAATTTTATTGCAGCCCACCTCCTGGGCGTACCGGTACAGAAAGCCACGGCGCATTTTGGCACACAGATAGCAAGGGTTCTGTTCCACGTGAGAAACCGCATCAAATACTTTTGTATTAAAAAAAAAGATAGGAATGTTAAGCAACGCGGCATTAAGTTCGATTTGCTGCCGGTTTCGTTCTGTATAACCCGGATCCATGCTAAGGAACTTGACTTCAAAGGGAATTTTGTTTCTCCGCTTCAGTTCCTGGAACAGCTTTGCCATGAGCATGGAATCTTTGCCGCCGGAAATGCAGACGGCGATTTTATCATCGGGGCGCACTAAATCAAAGTCGCAAATCGCCTGGACGAATTTATTAAAAATTTTATGTTTGTATTTTGTCCGCAGGGAAGCTTCGATGTGTTTCAGGCGGTTGCGGTCTGTGTAAGCCGGATATACGTTTTCCTGACGCTGATCATTTTTTCTTGTGTCGCACATGTTATTGTCCTTTTTGTTGTTCTGTGTTACATATTCATGATACTTGGTAAATCGAAAGCTTGATATATAATTTATTATATCATATATCCGTCTGTAACGTAAAAGAAGCAGAAAATAATTAAAAAAATTTGTTTTTATAAAAAAATGTTACATACAACGGTAAAAAGTATGCTATAATACTACTGTTGTTTGTTGTTTTACCCCTTGGGGAGAACAATCAGTAAAAATTACAGGAAAGACTGGTTGTCCGGCTGATGTTTTGTGAAAGCGCAACCGGCCGTAACAGCACAGGCTTTTCAATTCAGGAGGAGAAACTCATGCAACCTGACCGGGGAACAAGGGCGGTAGTGAATTTGGACGCTATCGTGAATAATATTAAAGCCGCCAAGAGAAATCTGAACGTGGGCACGAAACTCTGCGCGGTGGTAAAAGCCAATGCCTACGGACACGGCGCGATTCCGGTGGCCATCGCCTGCATAGAGGCCGGCGTGGATTATTTTGCGGTGGCGCTTGTGCAGGAAGCGGTGGAGCTGCGGGAAGCGGGTATCACCAAACCGATCCTCGTACTGGGGGCTATGCCTGTCCGTCCGTCTATGGCAGACCTTTGCGTGCGGTTTAACATCGCCCATGCCGTGTTTGATGAAGAACGCCTGACCCTGCTGAATGAAGCCGGGCTGCGGCGCGGTAAAAAAGCCAAAATCCATATCGCCCTGGAAACGGGCATGCACCGGATTGGCATAAAAATCGACGAAGCGGCCACCTTTGCGGCAAAAGTGAAGGCCATGCAGGGGATTGAAGTGGTAGGCGCTTTCTCCCACTTTTCCGCTGCGGATGTGGAAGATAAAAGCTATGCGGATTATCAGTACGGGCAGTTCATGAAAGGCGTGCAGGCTCTGGAAGCTGCGGGACTGCAGATTCCCATCAAACATATCGCCAACAGCGCGGCCATTGCGGAACTGCCCCAATACCAGCTGGACATGGTGCGCCTGGGCATCACCCTGTACGGTTCGCGGCCGGCAGATATTACAGAACCGTACAAGGACTACCGTCCGGTTATGACCTTGAAAACTCAGGTGGCCTTTGTGAAAACACTGCCTGCCGGGCGGGATATCGGCTACGGCAGAACTTTTACCACGGAAAGAGAAAGCCGCATCGCTACGGTTCCCATAGGGTATGCGGACGGCGTCAGCCGTCATCTGTCCAATAAAGGCTGCATGGTGGTCCGGGGCAAACGGGCTCCCATTGTGGGCCGTGTCTGCATGGACCAGATTATGCTGGATGTTACGGATATCCCGGACGTGGCTGTGGGGGATGACGTGATCGTTTACGGCGGGCCGGAACTGCCTGCTGAAGAAGTGGCGGCGACCGCCGGCACGATTTCCTATGAAATGTTCTGTGTTCTGCACCCCCGCATTCCCCGGATCTATGTGCGGGACTAACAAGCGTGGCACCAGGGTGTGCGCTGTGGGTCGATTACTCCATAAAAAATCCAACACGGCATTGTTTACCTTCGGGCAGACAATGCCGTGTTTTTGTATCATAAGTTTAACTGTTGACAACGTTTTTCTTTACCATTGAGGAGGTATTTTATCATACATGCCGACTATGTACATGGTGGCGTTTCCTTTTGCCAGCATATCTCCCTCATCGCTGTAAACGTTTACTTCCGTAAATATTACATGGTCGGTTTTACGAACCACGCCTGCTTCTGCAAATACCGTATGCCCCACTTTTACGTTGCTCATAAATGAGGTTGACAGGCTTAGGGTGCAGACCTTGCAGCCCACGGTCCAGCAGACGATACCGCCTGCCGAATCGATCAGTGTGTCCAGCGCGCCGCCGTGAATAAAGCCAAAGGGATTCGTAATTTCTTTTTTCACCGGCATACTGGCCTTCACCCAGCCGCAGTCCGCATCTTCCAGTTTTACCCCGCAATAGTTAATAAAGGTGCTTCCTTCAAACTTTTTCAGCAACTGCAGACATTCTTCTTTGTTCATGCTGAAGCCTCCCTTTCCCGGAATAACGCAGTGTTTCTTTTAATCTGACTTCATTATACCACAAAATCAAGTGTACATCTTCGTTTGCAAGGTCAGGATTTGATTGCAGACGGCGATTCCTAGTATGAAGTAAAAAATTACAATAAGCAGTATGGCTGGATCCAGGGCTGGGTCAACGGCAATTACATCAAAGATGGATAAAGAGACTACTAACGTAAGGACGGCATATTTTCAGAAATTTCCGTTATGAAACAAGAAATCAAAAAGCTCCGGAATTAGCTTCCGGAGCAGGGTTTGGTATGGTGATCCAGGAGGGATTCGAACCCCCGACCCACGGCTTAGAAGAGCGTGGAGGCGGTTTTTGGGAGTAAAAACCGTCGATGGTTTAAATGTACGGGAACCCAGTATTAGTGCGGATTTCAAGCGATTTACCAATGTTTTTGTTTATTCAAAAAGTTGGTATTTTTCCTTTGGAATCCGTTCTTTTTTTTACAAATCTGCACGAAATCTGCACGCAAATATTTGTGCAGCGTTAGTGTGATAGGAGGAAAAATGAAGCAAATTGAAAAACCGGGTTACTTTGCGGTTCTTCCGGCAAATGTACGTTATGACAAGCGATTAAAGCCTATTGAGAGGCTGTTATATGCTGAAATAACAAGCTTATGTAATAAAGACGGCTATTGTTGGGCAACTAGCGGGTATTTTGCTGAATTGTACGGCATAACACGTGAACATATTTCGAGATGTATTTCTCATTTAAAAATGTGCGATTATGTAGAAGTTGAAGTTGATAAATGCAACGGAAATTCCCGGAAAATTTATCTTACAGGCCTTGTGATTAAAAAATCACAAGGTTGTGATTTAAAAATCACAAGGGGTGTGACTAAAAAATCACAAGGTTGTGATTTAAAAATCACACAGAATAATGTTAGTAACTATAATAAACCGAGTAAAGATAATAACTCAGTTAATAAAGAAAAAGAAAAGGGGAAAGAAAAGCTCGCCCGCTACAAATACGGTCGGTATAATAACGTCCTGCTTTCCGATATCGAATTGGAAGCGCTGAAAAGTGAATTCCCGTCAGATTGGCAGGTGCGGATTGACCGACTAAGCGAATACTGCGAAAGTACTGGGAAAACATATAAAAACCATCTTGCCACGATTAGGAACTGGGCAAGACGTGATCAAGAAAAGGTAGGCGCGGCAAAGCCAAGTCCTGTTGTCAGAAGAAATGATTCTAAAGCCGGTTATAACAAAGCACTTGAGACATTAGGGATTGATGAAAGCGAGGCTTAAGCATGAACAAAAAACAGAATCAAATATCTAGAGTAAAAATATTGACCGCACTGTTTACCGCATATGGACAGGGTGACGACGGTAACCGGATTGCAGTATACGCCAAAGCGTTTGATGGGATGCCGATTGAAATTCTTGACGCGGCCTGTCAGAAGTGTTTATACGAAAAAACGTTTTTGCCGGCAGTAGCTGAAATTCTGCAGGCAGCACAAAATCTTGTAGAAGAAAGTCAGGAAACAAGGCAGAAAAGCTGGGGAGAGGCTTTGGCGGAAATCGAAGCGAGAATGCATGATTATTATCTTACCGAGAGTTCCGTGTACACTGGCGATTTGGAATTTTCAACAAAAGAAATTACTGATACTGTAAAGGCAATTGGATGGAGAAATTTGTGCTTCTGCGCAGCGAAAGACTACCCAACTGTCCGTGCGCAAACTCGTAGAATATATGAAGACCTTACCAAGCGTAAGAGGGATTCTGCGGTTAACATGTTGGTTATGGGCCAGAAGCGGCTCGTAGAATTGGGGGATCACATGAAGTTGCTTTATTAATATTGCATTACTATGTTTATATCATGTTTACCATTATTCTCAATCTCTTAATCCAATAATGACCCGTGACGGTATCGCCCTCCCGGATGTCCGGCAATTCCGCCTGTCCCTCGTCTTTTTCAACGTCTTTGGCTTCCCGCTTCATAAATTTACGGAAACCTTCTTTCAGGATGAGTTTCCCACCTCCCTGGAAAATCTCCCCGGCCACCGTCACCTCGAACTGCATGCTCTTAAACTCACAAGGTGGAAGATACTGCAATGTATAGCGGGACGCTATCATCTTGTACAGGGCGGTCTCTTTCTCGTTCAGTTCCTTCGGCATAACGCCAGTGGGTATGATTGCATGGTGGGCTGTGACTTTCTTATCGTTGAAAGCCTTGCTTTCAATTTTCAGGCTTCCCTGATCCGCACCAGGGATGCCGTACCCGGCCAGCATCTTCAGAATTTTTTCCCCGTCCCCGTGCTGGCTTGTGGGGATATAGTTACAGTCCGAGCGGGGATAACTGGTCAGTTTCTTCTCATACAGGCTTTGCGCTGTGTCCAAGACCACCTTAGGGGAATATCCCAGCGAACGGTTCGCCTCTACCTGCAGGGTATCCAGCGAATACGGCAGGGGTGGGGCTTCTGTCCCTTTCTTGCAGGTACATTTCGTAACCTTGCCCGGCCGCCCCGTGACCTTCCCCATGACGATGGACAGGACGTTCTTGTTCAGTACACGCCCCTCGCTGTCCATGGTGAGGTCTTCGCCCGGCACATGCCGCGCCCGGAACGTCTGTTCCGACCCGTTCTTGTGGAAGACGCCGACCATCTCGTAATATTTATTCTTCACTGCCGTGAATCTCCTGCCGATACCAACGCTCTGCTCGTTTTATAATTCTGATTTTATCTTCATCGGTTGTATCATAACCACCTTCATTAGATCCAACTCGTACTAGCGTAACTACTGGATAATCCTTTACTATACTTTTGTACTCTTCAATATAACTCATAAATAAACCACCTAACGGTTCTTCGACAGTTCTCAGATTCTCATCCAAATGTAATTCTATCTTATGGATAATCCGGCACTTCAAATCATATAAACTTATACAGTCGTCATCGTTCATTATGGTTTTTGATTCACCTTTGTTTTCCATACAAGCTTTCCTTATCGCACTTAGAAAAAATTCCTTTAGATTTATCCCCTGCCTGGCAGCAGATATTTTTGCAAGAGTCATGTCTTCTTTCGATAGATGGAGGAGATAACTCTTATTCTTTTGTTCATTAAGTACCATTAATATAAATCCTTTCCTAAACATTATATAAACAATCAATTATAACAAAGGAGTGATGCATATATGGCAACAAAGACCACGTCTGTACGTGCAGAAGAAGAGACTATCGAAAAGTTTGACAAGCTGGCAGAAGAGTATAACATTACCAAGACGGACCTGTTCCCCCAGCTTTTGGAAGCTTATCAGGAAAAGAAGTTGAAAGAGAAGGTACCGGGTCGGGCTGATGATATTGATGCTTTCAGGGCCGTACTGAAACAGATTAATGACTTGTATTTTTCCAGCATTGATATGGCTGTTTTGGCAAAGACTACGGCGGAGAAGGAGTTAAATGTAGAACTAAAAACCAAAACCCGGACGATTGCCGACTTACAGGCGAAACAGGACGAACTTAAAGAACGCATTGTGAAGCTGGAAGAGGCTTTGAATACTGCGACAGCTGAAAACAACAAGCTGACTATTGAGGTCGGCAAACTGAATGATTCTATCAACGAAAAAGATACATTGATTCAGAGCCTCAAAAACAACGCTGCAGCTGTGGATGCGGTCGGAGCCATTGCCGAATTGAAGGACATTGTTGCCTTGCTGAAGAAGGAACCCGAACCGGAAAAAGAATAATCAAAAATATAGGGTAGCTGTTTCTATCCCATCAATTATAATGTAAAACTCTTGGACTGCGGTGATTCCCTGCGAGGTCTTTTACTATTCTGGAAACTTGGAACCGCTTCTTTGACGTTCCCTTCGCCGGTTTGGCGTTCCCTTCGCCGGTGTCCCCGGAAGGCGGCGATTGCGTTCGAGACTTCTTTCAAAGCGTCGATCTTGGATTTATGGTCCGGCAGGTCTTCGGTGATATCTGCTTCGTCAGCGAGAGCTTGACGGATGAGACGTTCGATCTCGGACAGGCTGCCATCGTCTTTACGGAAGTGGAGCTTCGTGTGCTTGTTGGCGGTTTCCTTTTTATTGTTGCCAAGGATCCCGGCGACGCTGTGCACCGCAAGGGAAACGGTTTGTGCTGTACGGTACGTTTTGGCTTCCTGTACCGCCGGTGATTTGTCCAGGATATCCCTGGAAGAGGGTAGGGCGACATCGCCTTTTTCGTTGGGGGACGCTCTGAAAGCATTGTCTTTCGTCGTGGCCCGTCCCGCGTATAACTTCGTCCGATCCTCTACAGGCATTACCTCTTTAAACGAACCGTCATAATGGTACAGGATGGCATACGTCGGCACGCTTCCGGCTGTCACGTCGTCATGGAGGCGGACGGCGGTCTCATACCCGCCTTGTTTGCCTCCGCCGTGCGAACCGGTGATGTAATATTCGTTTCCGTTATGGACGAAACGTTCCATCGTTCGTACCGGGGTCTTGCCGTCTATCTTGTCGTTCTTGGTGAGGATGCGGTTGACTTTTCCGGCAAAGAGAATCCGGCTCTGGTCAAAATGTGACAGTTCGGCCTGCAGCTGCGCGATCCGTTTTTCTTTGCTCTTGATCTTGCCGTATTCGACGCTCAGCTTCTTGATTTCGGCGTCTATCCTGGCGTTGTCCGCACGTACGGAAGCGACGGCATCCTCGTATTCCGTTTTGTTAAAAATTGAAATGTTGTTAATAACATCCAGTCGTTTTCTTATATTCAGTTTTTGCGAAAGGTATGGAGTCCTGTACTTGGAAGCCCACGTGTTATAGCTATCGGATAACTCTCCGAATTTTTGCTTGTTCGCTTTGGCCCATTCTACGTTCGCTGCAAAGTATTCCGGGAAAATCCTTTTTGCTTTTTCATCAATCTCCTTTAATTTCTTTTTGAGGGCCGGGATCTGTTTACGCAGTCGGTCGTATTCCCCGTTCGTGATGCGGTTCAAGGCGACGGAGCGGATGTGTTCCTCCGGCACCTTTTTGCCTTTGGCTTCGCTATATTTCTTCCGCAGCTCAAGGACCGCAGGTTTTAATGTAGCGTGTTCCTTGGCCAGCGCGTCGGAGATATCTCCCACGGTCACGTTCAGGTCGGCCTTCGCCAGCTTATCGGCTTCTTTTTCGACAGCCTTTTCGACGGCTTCCATGCGTTCATTCTGGATCTTCCTCGCCAGCTGGCGGACGACGTAATCGTGGGCGTAGATAGCCAACAGTTTCTCGTTCTGGTCTTCGATTTGTTCCAATTCGTCACGGGTGGTCTTCAGCTTGGCGCGACGCTTCTTCGCTTTCTCTTCTTCTTCGTAATTATAGACGGCCACGTTGACGCTTTCCGGCTGTTGTTCTTCCTTGGCGGCCTCGGCGACATCCATGGCCTTGTCTTCCGATTCCTTGGCTTCTGCTTCCTTCAGGAACTGCCGGACGTATTCCCTGACTTTCTCCGCGTTGCCCTTGTGCTTCAATAAGCTCCCGACATGCGAGGCAGGGGTACGGTCCAACAAGGCAGCCTCCTCGAACCGTCCCTGTTCCAACAGGTCGGCCCGCTGTGCCTTCAATGACTTGGCGCTGACACGCTCGTCCATGTTCCGTTCACGGAACTTCCGGTTCACGATGCACTCCCACAGGTAACGGTCGGCAAGGATGCCCTGTTTGCTGCTGTGCTTCGTGCTGGTACGGTATCCACTGGTAGGTTGTCCTTCCCGGTTCACCGCATAGCTGCGGAAGTAGTCGTAACGGTCTAACGGTCTGTCTGGTTCGATGACCTTCTCGTTGAACATGATGTGCGCGTGGATGTTCTCCTGCTTGCCGTCGATGCTTTCACGGCTGTGGATGGCGTAAACGTAAAAATGTTCGCTACCGATACCGCTTTCTTTGATGAAGTCTTTGACAAGCCCTATGTTGTCTTCCATGCTGAGTTCGTTCTGTAACGCGATGTTGATTTCCCGGTAGCTGCGGCCGTTCGCTCTGCCGAACCGGTCGGATGCTTCCCAGAATTCTTTCGGGGTTTTTGCCCACTCGGGCGTGTTGCCTTCGCCAATCGCGCGGATGTCGTCTTCACCGAACTTCTGCGGGTCGTATTTGCCTTCCCGGTTGATGTAATCGAAATGGGCAGTCGCGGTCTTGCCTGTCGGCACCGGCTGGCTGCTGAAGTGGTATGTGGAAGCCATGGCTGCTCACCTCTCTTTCATTGATATGTATGCAATTAGTGCGATGGCTTGGACTGATGGACAGGGCATTTTTCTCTTCGCCCGAATCGGTTTTCAATCGGGTATATGTGTAGATTTTCTACATGGTTGGATTGCGTTTGATATAGGGAAGGCCATAAGGCATTCCCACACGCCTCCGGCGTGTCCCGCATAAGCGGGCTTTGTCCCACTTTTATAAAGTGGGCGAATGACGAAATCTCCCCACAAAACGAACGGAGTGAGGAGGGTGGAGAGGAGATTTCGGTAAGTTCGCTCTGTCGACTTTTTCAATATTAACTCTAACACAAAACCAAGATATCGTTGCATAAAAAAAGACATCTTTACGAGGATGTCGAAGGAGGTGTTAATGTGGATTATTATTTTGCCGAATTGGACTGTGAACAGGTAAGAGACATACTGGTTGTAAGCCGCAAGAAGACAGCGGGCAACGGCGTCGCAGAACAGCGTGTCTTTATGAACCGGGACGGCGTTTTCCGGTTCGACGAGTCTGTGGATGGCAGCGTGGCTCCAAGGATAATCAGGCTTCCTTTCGTCAAGATTTGGGTGTTTTGCTCCATGATCTGTGATACGCTTGCAGTGAAGGATGATGAGGAAGGAAGTGACGGGACCTGGGAGGTTATGGCGCGTGACCGGCTGGGCAGGCATTACAAGGCAGAGGGTTGTGCGGTTTTCAATGACGTACAGCCCAAGTACGATCCCTCGCAGTATCTTCGCCGGGAGACCGGGATAGACAGGATGTGGCTGCTCGATGGGAACGCGTAAAGAGAGGAGGAGAAAATGATAGACGATAGAAATCTTAAAATTGAACTTGTTTGGGATTCAGACCAAACTGTATGGATAGCAAAAGTCGAAGAAGCTCCTGGTCTTGAATTAGAGGCGGAATCGATCGATGGCTTAATCAGCGCATTAAAAGAAGCGGTTCCAGAAATTACACTTTTGACACGAAAGAGGACTTCTGTTGATTCAATCACAGGGGCATTAAGTTTAAGTAAGAACGATCTACGGCATATGACGGATTAGGAGCTGCTCCGCCTGACGAAGAAAGTGGTCAGCGAGTTATATACCCGCCAAAAATATAAGTCTGCTTCGATAATTCAGGAAGCGGTACAGGCAAAAGAATCGAACAACGTAAATCGCTTCCATGAGTTATGCGCCCGGGTCGGCGAATCTCGGGCAACGGAAGAGGTCCTCCGTCAATTCCTTGGTCGTTTTTAGGGCGAAAGAGAAAAATTCCCGGATTTTCGAAGAATTTTGGGGTATTTTTGTTGTTTTCAGAAAAACGGTCTCCGGATTTGTCCAACAAGCCCCTTGAAACGCCCCGGCCTATAGGTTGATACCAGTCATTTTTTGAAACATTATATGAGGATTATATGAAGAACGATCGGCATAAAAAGTTTTTCTGCATATTCCCGACGACTTTCTGCATATAAATTGCCAAGTTTATATGCAGAAAGAGGCAAAATTCCCGGATTAATTAAGAACAATGTCATTAAGTTAAGCTAAATTGAAGTTTTTCTAACAGCCGTAGATTTTTCTGCGGCTGTTTTGCTATAATTAAAAAAAACGGTGGAGGTGCTTTATGGAAATCAAACAGATTCGC
>CADCHY010000010.1 GCA_902801365.1 uncultured Succiniclasticum sp. | reverse complement strand
TTCCCATCCCGAACACAGCAGTTAAGCTCTCACGCGTCGAAAGTACTTGGCTGGAAGCGGCCCGGGAGGATAGATTGTTGCCGGTTAAACGGAAGCCCCTGCACATAACGTGCGGGGGCTTTTTCTGTGGGAGCCGTCAGATACTAAAAAAATCTTTATTTTAAGGTCTGTTGGTAGTATAATTACAATGTATAGCTATATAATTTTTTAAAAAATCCGGTTTATTAAATGTTTACTTGTCTTTTCCGGACTTTTTTTGGCGACTAAATTGATAAGCAGGTGATTTTATGCGTATTGTTGTTGTTGGTGCAGGTAAAATGGGTTATAGCATTGCCAAACTGCTGGCCGATGGTTCTTATGATGTTGTTGTAATCGAACAGGATGATGAACGCCGTCAGGTCGTCAAAGATTCGTTGGACGTACTGACCATTCAAGGCAATGGGTGCACCCCCGACGTTCTGGATATGCCGGAAGTACGTAATGCAGACGTATTTATTGCCGTAACTGACAGCGATGAAGTGAATCTGGTCGCCTGCCGTATGGCCAAAGCTTTTGGCGCCAAACATACTGTGGCCCGGGTACGGAACGAAGAGTATACAGACAGCGATGCTGCGTTGCTGAATAAAACTCTGGGTGTGGATCTGAACCTGAATCCGGAGCGGATTACAGCAAATGAAATCAGTCACATCCTGATGACGCCGGCCGCATTGGATGTAGATGATTTCGCCGATGGAAAAGTGCGCATGTTCGGTGCCAGGCTTCCTAATGATTTTAAGTTCCTTGGTGTTCCGTTGAAAAACGTCAGGCTGCCCGGCAACATCCTCATTGCTATGATTTTCCGGAAGCACAGGATGATTATCCCCCACGGCGATGATATTCTGGAACCCGGTGATAACGTTTACTTTGTGGGAAGCCAGGAAATCATTAAAGAATTTGAGGTGAATTTTGAGTCCCGTTACGAAAAACTGGAACGTGTACTTCTGATCGGGGCGGGGCGTGCCGGACGTATGTTAGCGCAGATGCTGGAAAAACAGGGCGTTTTTGTGAAAGTCATAGAAAAAGACAAGGAACGCTGCCGCATCTTATCGGAACAGCTTAATAACGGTCTGGTGCTCTGTGGTGACGGTACGGATATAGACCTGCTGACGGAAGAGGGAATCACGGAGGCGGATTGTGTAGTCTGCCTGACTGACGATGATAAGTTAAATTTGTTACTGGCCTTGTTGGCAAAACACCTTGGCGCTAAGAAGACCATAGTCCGGGTGGCAAGAAATGAATATGTGGACCTTATGGCAAAGGTCGGCGTAGATATTGCGTTGTCCGCGCGTTTGTTAAGCGCGGCGGAAGTTATGCGATTTGTCCGTCAGGGTGGTCTGGTATCTGTAGCCCTTTTGGAAGGTGCCAAAGCGGAAGCCCTGGAACTGAACGTTCAACCCGGATGTAAGGTGGACGGTAAGACTTTGATTCGTGCGCGGCTGCCCCGGGAATGTCTGGTCTGCGGCATCGTTCACGAAGGCGAAGCATCGGTTCCTAATGGCCAGAGTATGTTGAATGCCGGTGACCGGGTCATCGTTTTTGCACAGACGGAAGTGGTCCAGGACGTTATGGATATGTTTGCCGGCGATAAAAATGTCTGATGCCGGTGTTTTGGAAAATATCCGGTTTTTCGAATAAGTACCTGAAAGAACGTGCTTTGAAAACCGGTTCGAAATAACCGGATGATGTATTGTACTTTAAATGAATGTGAGATAAGAATCAGATGGAAGAAAGATTAGTTTTGCGCATGATGGGCATTGTTTCTCTGGCCATGACAACTGCTATGCTGCCTTCTCTTGCCTGTGCGCTGAACCAGGAACCGGATATGGTCTTACCATTTTTGGGTACTATCATAACAGGCCTTGCCCTCGGCGCCTATGCGATACGGACGACTGTTTCCCAGCGCAAGATGCGGTTATCGATCCGGGGCGGTGCCGTATTTTTAGGATTATCCTGGCTTTACACCAGTATTTTAGGCGCTGTTCCCTATATTGCTTCGGGGGATTTTTCTGTGCCCAAGGCGTTGTTTGAAAGCGCATCTGCATTAACTACGACAGGTGTAAGTTCTGTCCTGGAAGGTGCTCCATATCCTTCCAGCCTCTTGTTATGGCACGATATCAGCCAATGGCTGGGCGGTATCGGAGCTATCATTATTTTTGCCGTCATTATGCCCCAGTTGGGGTCAAGCGCGGCCAACTTATTTTCTGCTGAAGTGCAGGGGAATTCGGCGGAACGTACCATGCCCCATATCCGTGAGGCGGTTCGCGTCCTGATTTTAATTTATCTTGGACTGACGCTGCTGATGATCTGTATCCTTCTTATGCTGCAACAGCCGCCGGAAATGGCGGTAAAACTGGCAGCTACTTCTATCTCTACCAGTGGCTATCTGCATTACCGGACATATCTGATGGAATGTAACAATCCTGTTTTAGAACTGTTTCTGGTTTTGTTTATGATTTTAGGAAGCTGTAATTTTATTTTATATTACAGGATCCTTCAAAAACGTGTGGACGTGTTCTGGAAAGATACAGAGCGGCGCTGGTTTTTCGGGCTCATTATCGGCATCAGCCTGTTGGTTGCCTATAATCTTTGGAGAAGTCATTTTTACGATCTTTTCCAGTCAATCCGTTATGCGTTTTTCCAGGTAGTATCCATCATGAGTACAGCCGGCCTGGCAACACAGGATTTCAGCCATTGGCCGGCGTTCAGTCGTCTTCTGCTGTTTTATGCGGCGATTATCGGCGGTTGCTCCGCTTCCACGTCTGGTGGCGTAAAGGTATCCCGCGTGGTCGTGTTGTTGAAAGTCTGCTGGCAGGAAATCAAACGTACTCTGCATCCCCGGATGGTCAGTGTGATTACCATGAGCGGGCGCCCTGTACCTGCGCAGGCAATTATCGGAGTAGGCCGGTATTTCTTTTTGTATTTTATAGTATTTGTCGCGCTTTCCATGTTATACTCCCTTACCGGCAGTGATATGCTGGAATCCATGGCTACCGTTGTGGTATTTTTGAGTAACGTAGGTTCTGCTTTTGGGATTATGGGGGAAGGTACCACGTTTGAATCGCTGAGCAGCTTTGGTTATCTGATTTTGTATGTAACGATGATTATGGGCCGTATTGAATTATTTGCTTTTGTAATGTTCCTGCACCCTGATTTCTGGGCGAAGAAACGCGGCTGGTAAGAGGTGTCGGCTTGGATATACGCATCGTATTTTATTTAATGGCCCGTATGGTTTTCTGTCTGGGTGCTGTTTATTTTATTCCCTGGGGAATGTCCCTGTACCAGGAAGACGGATGCTCCGAAGTTTTTTTTACCTGCTTTCTGATTTGTAACTTTGTCGGATATCTGCTGAACCATTATGCCCGGTTTGATAAATATTCGCAGACGATAACCAACCGGGAAGGGGTTGCCACGGCGACGTTTTCCTGGGTGTTGTGTGCGGCGCTGGCGGGAATGCCATACTGGATGACCGGGGAACTGGATTTGTTCGCTTCCTTTTTTGAAGGAATGTCTGCCGTGACGACGAACGGGGTTACCGTCATTGAAAGCCTGCAGGCGCTGCCCCGCAGCGTTTTATTCTGGCGTGGCATCACACACTGGCTGGGTGGTCTGGGCATCATCGTAATTTTTATCTCGTTGCTGCCGCGTATGGCCAGCGGTGCATTTCATCTGTTTGTTGCAGAAGCGACGGGATTTAATGAAGAACGCCTGTTGCCGCGACTGCGTACCACTGCGCAGATACTCTTTATGATTTATTCGTCACTGACGTTGGCGGAAGCGTTTTTGCTTTTTGTTTGCGGCATGGATTTGTTTGACGCGGTTAACCATGCCATGGCAACCGTGGCGACCGCAGGTTTTTCTACCTACGATAACGGTCTTTTACATTATAATAACCCGCTGATAGAGTTGGTTGTTTTTGTTTTTATGATTCTGGCAGGAGCCAACTTTGCCCTGTATTACAAAGTCCGTTACAGGGGATGGCATGTGCTGTGGGAAGACGAAGAGTTCCGTATTTTTATTTATTTTATTCTGGCAACCTCATGTCTCATCACATTGTCCGTGTATGCAGGGACGGATGATACATTTACAGAAGCCGTGCGTCACAGTTTTTTTATGGTAGCGTCTTTTTCTTCTACCACCGGTTTTGCTTCTACCAACTACGAACAGTGGCCGGCCGTAGCCAAACTGACCCTCATGCTTTTGTATTTTACCGGAGGGTGTGCGGGTTCTACAGCGGGCGGCATCAAAATTGCGCGGTTTGTGGTTCTGGTGCGCATGACCATAGTAGAACTGAAGCGGGTGTTGCATCCTAAAATGCTGTTTGCGGTAAAGTTTGAGGGCAAGCCGCTGACTGTTGCGGTACTGGCTTCGATCAGCCGGTTCTTTTTCCTCTATGTAATCAGTGTTGTGGTCCTTTCCATTCTATTTGCTGCCACCGGGGTTTCCCTGACAGAAGCCATTTTCGGCGTGATGGCCTGTATCAGCAGTTGTGGCGCGGCCTTTGGTGGTATTGGGATGGAAGGGGAGTTTGTTCATATTTCCGATGCCGGTAAAATGGTACTGGCCCTTGCGATGCTGATCGGGCGTTTGGAAATTTATACTGTTCTGGTTATGCTGCGGAAAGAATTCTGGCACATGAACAGCCGCTGGTGAAAAGTCCGTTTCATCAGAGTTTACCTTGTTTTTGGAGGTAAAGAATTGAACGGCAGAGTTGTTTTATATTTGATAGGAAAAATTTTATATTTTCTGGGAGCGGTCTTTGCGGTTCCCATGCTTCTGGGCGTTGGCTATCAGGATGATGGGGGGAAAATTTTTGCTGCCTGTATGACGGCCTCCTTTGCCATCGGCATTCTTTTTCAGAAATTGGGCACGAAGGTTACTGAACAGTATAATCTAACGAACCGGGAAGGAATTTTAACGGTTGTTTGCGCATGGATTACGGCTGTTAGCTTTGCTTCCGTGCCGTTTCTGGCAGCCAGTATGCTGGGGCCGGTGGATGCATTCTTTGAAGCCATGTCCGGGCTTACCACGACCGGGGCTACCGTTCTTACGGATATTGAAATCTGGCCCCGAAGTTTGCTGTTCTGGCGTGTTTGGATGCACTGGATCGGGGGACTGGGGATTATCGTTATCTTCATTGCGCTACTGCCCAGAATCAGTGGGGGAGCGGTCCATCTTTTTAATGCCGAAAGCAGCGGGTTTGAGGGGGAAAGGCTTTTGCCCCGTCTGCAACAGACTGCGCTTGCCCTATTCCAGATATATGCCTTTATCACTGGGTGTACTGTAATTCTGCTGCTGTTTTGCGGATTGGATTTGTATGACGCGGTTGTTCATGCCATTTCGGCGGTAGGCACTGGGGGATTCTCCAGTTATAACGACAGTATTGTTCATTTTAAAAGCGTAAGCGTAGAAGCAGTATTGACTCTTGCCATGTTTCTGGCCGGAGGAAACTTTTCCCTGTACTTTAGAGTAAAAAGTAACGGACCCGGGGTTCTGTTAAAAGACGACGAGTTCCGCTGTTACTTATTTATGTTCCTGACACTGGTAACCGTTGTGACGGCATCTTTGACAGTTAACGGTTTTTCACTTTTCAGGGGATTCCGGGAAGCTTTTTTTCAGGTAGCAGCCTTTATTTCCACTACAGGCTATGTATCTGCGGACTTTGACCAATGGCCGGCGTTTCCCAGGCTTTGTCTGATGCTGCTGTACTTTACCGGTGCCTGTGCCGGGTCTACGTCGGGCGGCATCAAGATTTCCCGGTTTGTCGTCCTGGCCCGGGGTGTTAAAGAAGGCGTGGTAAAAGCGCTGCATCCCCAGGAAGCCAGGCCGATTCTTTACAACGGGCATAGGATTGACAACAACGTGTTTGCCCTGGTGTTGTCTTTTTTCTTCACATACATTGGCCTTTTTGTTCTGCTCTCTATAGGGGTTGCTTTTACGGGCGTCGAAGTCAAAACGGCGGTGACCGGTGTCCTTGCCTGCCTCAGCAGTGTAGGACCGGGCTTCGGACCTGTCATAGGGGCTACGGGCAACTTTGCATCCCTGCCTTCCGCGGCAAAACTGATGCTGGCGTTTGCCATGCTGCTGGGGCGCCTGGAAATGTATACCTTGTTGATCCTGTTCAGCCGGAAGTTCTGGAGCGGACGCAGCCGGTGGTGATTTGCGCGGCATCATAAACCACTAATGAGTTGATCCGTTTTGTGGTATATTATATTTATTATCGTTTTCAAAGAATGAAAGCCTGTTTAAAGATTGTAAGGAATTATATAGCAAATAAAAAATAATCGGTCGGGAGGAGCTCAGTGTATGAAGACTTATGAATTTGCTTATGGAAAAGGAACACAGAAGGTAGATCTGCCGGAAGAACATATCATTTACGACCTGCACGGGAAAGAAGTGGCGGTGGAAAAAGATATTGCAGCCGCTGCGTTAAAAGCAATCCGCAATCCCATTGACAGCAAGCCCCTGGCGGATATCGTGAAACCGGGAGAGAAAATTGCAATTGTTGTAAGTGACGAGACCCGGCTGTGTTACACTGACCAGTTCCTGCCGGTGATTGTGCAGGAATTGAATGATCAGGGAATTCCTGACGGCGATATTGATATTGTCATCGCTAACGGAACCCATCGGGCCCAGACTCCCGAAGAAGATATTCTGGTGTTGGGGGAAGCCATGGTGAAGCGGTTCCGTGTGCACCAGCATGACTGCCGGGATGACTCGAATCTGGTGTACAAAGGAACGACTTCCAGAGGGAATAAAGTCTATATCAATAAAATCGTGGCCAATGCGGATAAGATCATTGCCACCGGCGCCGTGACCCTGCATCCCATGGCCGGATTTGGCGGCGGGCGCAAAGCAATCGTACCCGGCGTGGCGGGGCTGGAGACCATCAATCACAACCATGTGCTGGCCCTGGCGGAAAAACCGGGAGAAGGCTGCAACCCCGACGTGACCACGGCGAAGCTGGAAGGAAATCCCTTCCATGAAGACCTGATGGAATGTGTGGAGTTTGTGACTCCGGACTTTTTATTGAACGTTGTTCTCACAAGCGAAGGCGGTCTGTACGAAGTGGTAGCCGGTAACTGGAAAACAGCGTTTTACCAGGGCTGTAAAGATCTGCTGGAAATCAGCGGTATTCCCGTTACACAACAGGCGGACGTGGTCATTGCCAGCGGCGGCGGGTATCCCAAGGATATCAATCTGTATCAGGGTACCAAGAGCCACATGAACGTAGATGTGGCGGTTAAACCCGGCGGCATTGCCATCATCATGCTGGAATGCCCGGACATCAAGGAACCGGCCGTGTTTACGGACTGGCTCATTAAGAGCGACCTGCAGAAGACGGAGCAGGAAGTCCGGGATCATTTCTACATGGCGGCCTTCGTTGCCTACAAGAGCCGCTGTATCATTGAAGATCATACCGTGTATCTGGTGACCCGTAAGGAAAACTTTGATTTTGTCCGCCAGACCGGACAGATTCCGGTGGAAACCGTGGCGGAAGCCTGGAAACTGGCGCAGGAAAAACTGGCGGTGGAAGGCAGGACAGACTATACCATTACCCTGATGGGACATGCTCCGGTTACGCTTCCGGTGTTGACGGAGTAAGGGAAAGGAAGATAATTTCATGGAATACAGAATTCCTTACGGAAAAGGAGAACAGATTGTTAACTTGCCGGAAGAACACGTTTCTCAGGTGCTGCTGCCTCCGGTGACCGACAAACCCCGTACCGTGGAAGAACTGATGGAAGAAGCGCTTGCGCACCCCATTGGCACACCGGCGCTGGAACAGCTGGTGAAACCGGGAGATAACGTGGTCCTGATCGTCAGCGACATCACGCGCGCCTGGGCCCGTTTTGATCTGTTTTTACCGATCCTTGTTGCCAGATTAAATCAGATCGGCGTACCGGATGCGGATATCAGCATCATCATCGCAACCGGAAAGCACCGGCTGAATTCCGCTGCAGAGAAAGAAGAAATCATCGGCAGCAATCTGTTCCGCCGCATTAAGGTGTACGACCATAATCCGGCAACGGAAGCCTGCGTGTATCTGGGAACCACAAAGCGGGGGACGCCCGTCTGGATCAACCGGCAGGTTGCTGCTGCGGATAAAGTGATCGTTACCGGCGGACTCTCTCCCCATATTTATGCCGGTTTCGGCGGCGGGCGGAAAAGCGTGCTGCCCGGCATTGCCGGCGCGGAGTCCATCAACCATAACCATAATATGGCCCTGACGGATGAAATCGGCGGCGGGGTCAATCCGGATACTTCTATCATGCGGCATTTCGGCAACCGGCTCAGCGAAGACATGTGCGAAGTCGCTTCCTTTTTGAATCCCTGCTTCATGGTCAACGCCATCATGGACGCGGAAGGAAACTTCTATAAAATTATGGCCGGTCACTGGTATGAGGCCTGGCTGCAGGGAACAAAAGAAGTGATGAAACTGCAGGGCGTGCCCCTGAACGAAAAGAGCGATGTGGTCATCGTCTCGGGGGGGGGCTATCCCAGGGATATCAGTTTATATCAGGGAATGAAATGCTACGCGCCGGGGACCGCTGCGCTAAAAGAAGGCGGCATCCTGATTGCGGTACTGCGTTGTCAGGATATGACGGAACCGCCGGCCTTTTTTGACAGCTTCCGCTATACGGATCTGAAACAGATGGAGATGGATGTACGGGCCGACTTTACCGTTCCTTTCTATGTAGCTTTTTATATGTGCTGTCTGGCCCGGCATTTCACGATTATTCTGGTAACGGAGCCTGAGAATTTTGTCAATGCGAAAAAGACGGGAGCGATTCCGGCGGCCACATTACAGGAGGCATGGAAGTTGGCGGAAGCCAAACTGAAAGAGCAGGGCAAAGCGGATTATACGATTAACATTATGCCCTATGGAGGCGATACGCTTCCGGTTTTGACAGATAAATAATGAAAAAGTAAAACGCTGGTTCATGTGCGTGCAGGTAAGTGTGCAGGCAGATGTGACCAGCGTTTTGTTTATAAAGTTATTCTCAGCGAATAATCAGGTGGAAGCCTGAAAGAGGTTACGGATGGGAAGCTTTCCATTCGGAAACAGTGAAGACCAGCAGGGCCAGCCAGATAAAACCGAACGTGAACAACTGGGCCATGCCAAAAGGCTCGTAGAAAAAGAAAATACCCAAAAGCAAGGTCATAGAGGGGCTGATATACTGGAAAAAGCCCAGCACATTTAACGGCAACAGGTTTGCCCCGTAAGAAAACAGGATCAGGGGCACCGCGGTGGCAACACCGCACCCGGCCAGCAGCAGGCTGAGCGAGGGGGTTTCCGGACCGAAATGGGCAGCTCCGGCTGCCGTAAGATTTGCTACATAATAAAAAGCAAAGGGGAACAGCAGTAATGTTTCCAGGGTGATGCTGGTAAAAGGATCCAGCTTCAGCTTTTTCTTCAATGCGCCGTAACTTCCAAAAGTGAGAGCCAGCGCTACCGAAACCCAGGGCAGTTTTCCAATCTGCCAGGTCATCAGGAAAATGCCGACAGCTGCCAGCGCGATACTGACCTTTTTGGCCGGTGACAGAGTTTCGCCGAAAAGGGCCACGCCGAAAAGGACATTGACCAGCGGGTTGATGTAATAGCCGATACTGGTATCAATGACATGGTTGTGATTGACGGCCCAGATATAGGTAAGCCAGTTCATACTGATGATCACTGCGGCAGCCACCAGCATGGCGCCTCGTTTTTTGTTTTGCCACAGCTCGCGGCAATCCTTTTTCAGCTGTTCCCGGCGCCGGGTTATTGCGAGGACAATCAGCATAAACACGACTGACCAGAGGATGCGGTGGCACAGTATTTCATTGGCCTCCGCCTCTGCCATTAAATGCCAGTAGAGGGGAAGGATGCCCCAAAGGACATAGCAGCCTACTGCTGCCATAAATCCGAGATTTCTGTTTTGCTGCATGGTATTTCTTCTTTCCTTGCTCTGTTATAAAAAATAGTGATGTTATATTTATAAGTATCTGTTTCAGGTCGAACCGTTTTAAAACACAGAGAAACATTTATACAATCATACAATTATATTGATTTTTTTGCAATGCTTGTTGTCAATCCCCGCAATTTTATTATATAATACTGACTATAATAGTTTAGGAATAGGAGTGTTCTAACTTGACAGAAGATATCAAACAGGAAGTTCAGAAAACGGAAAAGAAGAAGATCATCCTCAGCGGGATCCAGCCGACCGGCGTATTTACGCTGGGCAATTATATTGGTGCGGTGCGTAACTGGCAGCAGTTACAGGAAGACTATCAGTGCGCGTATTTTATTGCAGACCTGCACTCGTTAACAGTGCGGCAGGAAGCGGCCAAACTGCGCAAGCAGAGTCTGGAAGCTTTCGCCCTGTTGCTGGCCTGCGGTATTGATCCGCAGAAAAGCCTTATGTTTATCCAGAGCCATGTGCACAACCACGCGGAGCTTGGCTGGATTCTTGCCTGCAACTCCCTCTTCGGGGAGCTGTCCCGTATGACCCAGTTCAAGGATAAATCTGCCAAACATGCGGACAATATCAATGCGGGCCTGTTTACCTATCCGTCCCTGATGGCGGCGGATATCCTGCTGTATCAGGCAGATTATGTGCCTGTAGGCGCCGACCAGACCCAGCACCTGGAGTTTACCCGGAATGTGGCGCAGCGCTTCAACAACCTGTACGGTAACACTTTTAAAGTGCCGGAAGCCTACCTGCCGCCGGAAGGTGCCAAAATCATGTCCCTGCAGGAACCGGTGAAGAAAATGTCCAAGTCGGACACCAATCCGAAATCCTTCATTTCCATTCTGGACGACCACGATACCATCATCCGCAAATTCCGCAGTGCGGTTACGGACAGCGAAGCCAAGGTTATGTTCAAGGAAGGCAAGGACGGCATCAACAACCTGATGACCATTTATTCCGTGGTAACGGGTAAGACCTACGAACAGATTGAAGACGAATTCACCGACAAAGGCTACGGTGATTTCAAGCTGGCAGTTGGAGAAGCGGTTTCCGAAGAGCTGCGCCCGGTACGGGAAAACTTTGCCCGCCTGATGAATGATAAGGCTTATCTGGAAGAAACGTATAAAGCAGGAGCTGAGATTGCCCAGCGCATTTCCGACCGTACCCTGACAAAGGTTAAAAAGAAAGTAGGATTGCTGGCCAATCCGTTTAAATAACCGTAATACAAGTTTTCAACAAAACGAAAAAGAGGGCAGCCTTTCCGGTTGCCCTCTTTTAATTGTTTCAGGGATTTTCACTTAAAGGTCAGGCGTCCGAATCTTTCAGCTCTGCTTTCTGCCGCTTCTTTTGCAGGAACAGTACCAAAGCAAGCACAGCTACGCCGATGATATCGGTCTCAAAGCCGGGTTTCATCAGCAGCAACGCCCCTACAGCCGCAATCACGCGCAGCCAGACGGGCATGAAGGTATAAACGTAACCTTCTACCGCGGTGCCGATCAGGAACACGCCTACGCAGGCAGTACCCGCCGTCAGCAGGCCTTCCGCCAGGGTGGTGTTAATCAGCATCAGCTGGGGCGAGTACACGAACATGAAAGGCACGATAAAACCTGCGATAGCAAGTTTCACCGAGGCCACACCTGTCATCATGGGATTGCCTCCGGAAAGCCCGGCAGCCGCGAAAGAAGCCAGGGCAACCGGCGGGGTCAGGTTGGCGAACATGGCGTAGTAGAAGGAGAACATGTGCGCCGCGCCTACGGGGATGTTCAGCTTCGAAAGGGCCGGAGCCGCGATGGTGGCCGTGATGATGTAGGCCGGGATAGAAGGCAGGCCCATGCCCAGGATCATACAGGTGATCATGGTGAAGATTAGAGTAAAGAGAATGCTGGTCTTACCAAGGGAAATGATGGTGTTGGCCATAGTGAGGCCGAAGCCGGTTTTGGAGCAAACGCCGATGATGATGCCTACGCACGCGCAGGCAACGGCTACGGAAACCGTCTGCTTCGCGCCGTCAGCCAGGGCATCCAGCAGGTCATTCAGGGACATGCGGGTTTCTTTTCGGATAAAAGATACCAGGATGGTGACCAGGATGGTCAGCACCGCGGAGAAAATAACTGTCGTACCGGAGAAAAACAGCATGTAAAGCAGGAAGAATACGGGAATCAGCAGATGACTGCGCTTCGCCATAACGTCCCCCGTCTTGGGGAGTTTGTCCTTGGGCAGGCCCGTAAGGCCGTCTTTGCAGGCCCGCAGGTGTACCTGGATGATGATACTCAGATAGTACAACAGAGCAGGGATAGCAGCCCAGGTGATGATGTTGGAGTAGGGCACGCTGATCATTTCCGCCATGATGAAGGCTGCGGCGCCCATGATGGGAGGCAGCAGCTGCCCGCCTACAGAGGCTGAGGCTTCTACCGCGCCGGCGAACTCTTTGGAGTAGCCGGTCTTCTTCATCAGGGGAATCGTGAAGGCACCCGTGGTAACTACGTTGGCTACAGCGGAACCGTTAATGGAGCCCAGGAAGCCGGATGCGATGACGGCAACCTTGGCGGGGCCGCCTTTGGTGTGACCGGCCAGGGCAAGGGCAATATCGTTGAAGAACTGCCCCATGCCGCACTTGTGCATGACCGTGCCGAACAGAATGAACAGGAAAATGTAACTGGCGGCTACGCTTACTGACGTACCGTAGATACCTTCTGTGTTGGCAAAGAAATGGTTGGACAGGGAAGGCCAGTCATAACCACGGTGCATGAACATGCCGGGGAATTCACGGCCGAAAAGTCCGTAAATAATGAAGATGATGGACAGGACCGTCAGGGCGTTGCCAGTAACACGGCGGGAACATTCCAGCACCAGTACTACCAGCAGGGTGGCCATGATCAGGTCTGTCTGGTTGGGATTGCCGGCCCGTTCCACTACGCCCAGATAATCATGCCAGATGTAGAAGGGGATTGTAAAACAGAGCAGGGCCAGGATCCAGTCAATAATAGAAGGTTTGGAGTGATCGGAACTTTTGAAACAGGGATACATCAGGAAGCCCATGGCGGTGATCATCGCTACATGGAGAGACCGGTGCACCAGGGTTACCGGTGGTCCGAAGGAGGCGGTGTACAGATGATAACCCGAAACCAGCAGGCAGAGGATGTAGAAGAACTTTGCCATGCCCCCTGTAAACTTGCGGGTGGCAGATTCTTTGTCCAGTTTTTTTACGATTTCCTGCGACTTGGCTTCCAGTTCCTGCTGGGTCTTCTTGTCCAAAAACTCATGTTCTGTTGCGGAATTGTCGTTTCCAGTATTATTGATGTTTTTCTCTTCCATCAAAATACCTCCTTTTCACAATTGCCAGATTGACACGTGTATGCTCGGGAAGGGTTGCCCCCCGGGCGATGAGCTGACCGTTCAGCTTGATGTCGCGGGTGGCAAAATGTGAATTAATCCAGGTAAACTCATGGAATACCTGGTTGATATTACCCATATAGATCATGCCGTCTTCAATCCATACCCTGGTTCCCTTGTTCTCGGGAATGCCGGCCCCGAAAGCGGGGAAGGCGATAGTGTCCAGAATCAGATCGTGGCTGGCGTCAATATGGTAATATTCATGCCAGGGGATTTTCTCCCAAGAATGAATCCAGCCAAAGAAAAGCTTATCGCCCTCTTTGGCTGGTACTTCAACATAAATTTCTTTGGTCTGATAATCGTAAATCCGGAGCACGGTCTGCGCCGAATATTCATTGAACACAAACAAAGAAGCGAGAACAAGAAAAAATACGGCAAACAGCTTTATGTATTTTTTCTGCATTTGTTATTTCTCTGATTTTCAATTACACGGTTAGTCTCAACTGTACCGGTGCGTTCAGATTATTTCAGGATACCTTTGTCTTTGTAGAATTTTTCCGCGCCCGGATGGAGCTGTACTGAGGTGCCCTTCAGGCCGCGCAGCGCGGTATCCAGTTTGATCTCACGTTTTGCGGTTGCATGGGAGGCACCGATGGTAGCCAGACCCTTTTCGGAGTAGAAGCCGTCCAGCAGGTCATATACCACAGCGTCCGGCAGCTTTTTGGAAACCAGCATGATGTTCATAACGGCTGCGGTGGTAGTGTCCGCGTCGGTGCCGTAGGTAGCTTTCGGGATTTTCCATTCCACATAGAACGGATACTTTTTGGTCAGGTTCTTCAGCGCATCACCTTCAACCGGTACGAATACGATCTTTTTGGTGGTGCCCAGTTCTTTAATGGTGGCGTTGCCCAGGCCGGAGGTTACGAATGCAACGTCGCACTGGCCGTTCTTCATCTGGTCAATGGCTTCGCCGTAGGACAGGTAGTCAACCTTGGCGTCTTTGTAGGTCATGCCGTTGGCTTCGAAAATCATGCGGGCGTTCAGTTCTACGCCGGAATTGGGAGCGCCTACGCCGACTCTCTTGCCTTTGATATCCTTAAAGGATTTGATGCCGGAGTCGGAAGTGGTTACAATCTGTACTACGTTCGGCCACAGACCCATCATAGCCCGCAGATCGGTAGCTTTCGGTTTGCCTTCGTAAGCGCCGAAGCCCTCTACAGCCTGGATTACGGAGTCTGACATGGCAATGGCCAGTTCGCCTTTACCGGTCAGGATGGCATTGATATTTTCACCGGTAGCGCCGGTAGCGGTAGCGCTGGTCTTGTAGCCCATTTCACCTACAACCTTGGAGAAAGCGCCGCCGATCGGGAAGTAAATTCCGCTGGTGGGACCCGTCAGTACGGTAATGAATTCTTTGCTGCGGTCAACTTTGGCCGGAGCCGCGGTAGCAGCCGGTTTCGCGCCGTCTTTCGGGGCGTCAGCTTTTTTATCTCCGCCGCCGCAGGCTGCAACGCTCAGAGCCAGAGCTGCGATCATGGCTGCGCTTAACACTTTTTTCATCATAATTTTCTTCCCCCTTTTCACATAAATGTGATTTTAATTGAGTCAGGTCCTGCTGCTTCATCAGCCGGCACCGGGATGAATACATGGAACCCGCTTTTCCCATGTCGGCGAGAAGCATATTACCAATCAAATTATAACATATTTAATGACAGTTGTGTAACTCTCAAATTGTTTTTTTGTGTATTCTTAATTAAATTCCGTTTTCGTGTTATAATACTTGTTAAAATTAATACAATACAGGAGGCGAAGAAATGAGAAAAACGTTAAGGAAGCATTCCGTCCGTTCCGTAAATCTGTTATCTGTCTTCCTGTTGTCGTTATTCCTGTTTGGCAGTTTCGGCTGCGCCCAGGACAAGCCCATCGTATTTGATTACGCGTCCCAGCCGGAAGAGTTTGTGGTGAAACTGAAAGCAAACCAGAAGTACACCATCGTACGAGGCAAGGACCGGTTTCCCTTTTCCATCACATTAAAAAGCGATCTGATCTTTGATCACGGCACCTCCCACCTGATCTGGAACAAAATCGACAGGGAAGCCCGTATGCTGCGGGCCAAAGAGAAGGTTCCGTATCTGATCCATACTAACGGAAAAGATTTCCTGTATATTTACGGGGAACAGGCCGGCGACCTGAACTTTATCGAACTTTCCGATACCAACAGTGTGAAAGGCGCCGATAACGCCCAGCTGCATTTTTTTGAAGAACCGAAGGATCCGAAAAACCTGCCGGTCCGGATCGGCATCAACGTGCTGGGGCCTGCGGCGGCGGAGCTTCGCTACCATGTGGGGAAACTGGGCAAGCCCACCCCCAATGAGGATCCGGAGGGGTACCGGTACTGCACCGCAGCAGACCGGAAAGAAAAACTGGTCACGACCAAAGACGCGCGGGTCCTGATCTTTGCCGATAAAGACGCGACCGAAGGGAAAGAAGAGACGCTTCCCTCCGGCAGCGTGTTCACACGGCTGCGCACCAGCCGGCGTCTTTATACCGACCTGCTGCTGGAAGACGGCCGGGTGTTCCGCGTCACGGAACGCTACCTGTTCAGCGAGCCCCGTGCCATCATGGAAGTGACGGATCTTGCCGACAAACCCTTTGAATACAGGAGCCTGGAGGCGAAAAAAGGGTAAGCCTGTCCGTGTGGTTGCATCGTAAACGTGTTGCCGGATGAATCAGCGCCGGCCGCATTTGCGGAATATGTTTCAGTGTTTATAATTTTAGATTCGTCTGGAGGCCTTTTCGTTGTCCTTGGATATTACGTTTCTTCATTTAGTAATCATGCTGCTGACCATTGCCGTGGTAATCGGTGGCGGTATTTATGTTGCCCGGGCGGTAAAAAGCGCGGAAGGCTACAGCCTGGGCGGACGCAGCGCCAGTTTTCCCCTGGTGGCAGGCAGCATTGCCGGTACCGTCATCGGAGGCGGGGCCACCGTAGGCACGGCCCAGATGGCATCCACAATCGGCCTTTCCGCCTGGTGGTTCACCCTGTCCAGCGGCATCACCTTTATTGTCATGGGCTTCTTATATGCCCGTCCCCTGCGGAAAACCGGCTTGGAGACCATCTCCCAGTATCTGGTGCTGAATTACGGGAAGACCGCCGGCTCCATTGCCAGCTGGGTCACCACCATCGGCATCTTCTTCAGCGTGGTATCCAGCTGCCTGCCGGGCATCGGCATCATCTGCGCCGTGTTTGACGTATCCGTCTGGACGGCGGCATTGATCCTGATCCTGCTGGTGGCCAGCTACGTGTTCTTCGGCGGCATGAAAAGCGCCGGGGTAGGCGGCATCCTGAAAATGATCATCCTCTTTGCCAGCCTGTTTGTGGCGGGAGGCGCGGCCTTCTGGTCCATCCATACGGACCCGGCCATCCACGCGGCGCTGCCGGACTTTCCCTGGTTCAGTCTGTTGGGGAACGGCACCGGTAACGCGGCGGCCAACCTGCTGTCCGTATTTGTAGGGATTATCTGCACCCAGACCTATATTCAGGCGTTGTTTTCCGCCACAGATCCCCAAACGGCAGCGTACGGCGCCTTTGCCGCGGCGCTGGTAGCGATCCCGGTAGGCCTGCCCTGCGCCATGATCGGCATGTACATGCATGTGGCGGAACCGGGCGTGACGCCGCTGCTGGTGCTGCCGACCTATCTGCTGCACCATCAGCCGGTCCTCATCGGCGGCATGGCCATGGGCGGCATCATCATTTCCCTCATCAGCTCCATCGGGGGCCAGTCCCTGGGCATCGGCACCATCATATCCAAAGACATCGTGGCGCCTTTATTCAATATTAAAAACGACGGCACCCTGCTGAAGCTGAACCGTTTCAGCTGCATCGTGATCATGATCATCGGCTGTATCTTTTCTATCATTTTCCGGGATACGCAGATCTTATTCTGGAACTATTTGTCCATGGGACTCCGGGGCGGCGGCATCTTTCTGCCCCTTACCCTGGCCGTGTTCCGGCCCAAATGCGTCAGCGGCCGGTGGGTGGCGATTTCCATGGTATGCAGTACGGCTACAGCCATTCTTGCCACCTTCCTGCAGACGCCGGTGAAACCCATGTTCCTTGCGGTAGCAGTGAGCTTTTTGCTGTTGCTGCCGGGGATGCTGGCGAAGAAAGAATGACGGTGGAACGTGTTTGATAATAGTATTAATAAAAGGTGAACGGTTATGTCATGTAAAACAGTTTTTGTTAAAAACTCTGCCAAAAGGATACTGATGACGCTGTTGTTTTTGCTTGCGGTATGTAACGTCACAGGGGTAACGCGCACGGAGGCGGCCGGGAGCCATGTTCCGGGCATTAAAGCGGAACAGGGTCTGAACTCCCAAAAAGCTGCAACGCAGCGCGCGGACGTGCCGCAGGCTGGGAAAGCGGAGTCTGCAGCCAAAGATACTGCAACCCTGCCTGCAAAACCGCCGGCGCCTTCCATTGTGCGCAAATCCGTTAAAATTTCCGCCGTAGGCGACTGTACAATCGGCTGGGATGACCGTTTCAGCTGGGGCAACCGTTTTGATGCGTATCTGGAAAGCAACAACGGAGATTACGGCTACTATCTGGCGAAGGTGAGGGAGGTGTTCCGGGAAGACGATTTTACTATTGCCAACCTGGAAACAACGTTCACTTCCTACCCGGTAAAAATGGAAAAGACGTTTAACTTTTCCGCACCGGACGCGTACAAAAACGTGTTGCTGCAGGGGTGCGTTGACGCAGTAAGCCTGGGCAACAACCACACCTATGATTTCGGTGAAAGAGGCTATCTGGATACTATGGCCGCACTGGACAGCATCGGCATCCCGTATTTCGGTCACGATAAATATCTGGTAAAAGAAGTCTGCGGAGTAAAAATCGGATTATTCTCGCTGCTGGATTACGGATGCCAGTTTTATCACGAAATTGACAAGGCGCTGACCTATCTGAAAAACCAGAAATGTGATTTAATCATCGCCTGCATGCACTGGGGCGTGGAGCATACCTATGAGCAGACATGGGCGCAGGTTGCCATGGCCCATTACCTGGTCGATAACGGTGTGGATCTGGTGCTGGGCAGTCATCCTCATGTGCTTCAGGGAATTGAGAAATACAAAGGGAAATACATCCTGTATTCCATGGCCAATTTCTGTTTCGGAGGCAATACAGACCCCGATGACAAAGATACCATGATTTTCCAGCAGACCTTCACTTTTGTCAACGGTGAGCTGCAGCCGGACGATTACATTAAGATTATCCCGGCATCCGTTTCCGGCGTAAGCTATTGCAATAATTACCAGCCGGTGGTGCTGGAAGGCGCGGAAAAGGAACGGGTGATGCGGAAGATCATGAGATACAGCAGAGGATTTGAATACAGGGAATAAACGCTGGGAAGGCGTTGTCTGACAGGAGTAATATCCTTGTCAGGCAGCGCTTTTTTATTTGCAAGAGAGCATAAGCAACACGCTTAATACCTGTCCGCTGTTTTGCGTAATGCGGCTTCGCCGCTTCCGTAAATCGCAGGCGAGGTCCCGGCGTCAGACAGATACGGTGTCAGCAGCATGATGACTTCCGTTTTGCTTTTACTCCGGTAATGGTTTTTGAACAGAAAACCTAACAAAGGGATTTTGGAAAGGAACGGAATCTGCTGCAGCTGCTTCTGTTCTTCTTCACTGATGAGGCCGCCGATAACCAGTGTTTCGCCGTTGCGCATGCGCACATTGGTATCGGCGGTCCTGCTGTTGATGCGGTAGTTTTTCAGTTCGCTGATGAGGGTAGGCGTGCTTACCTCGGTGTGGACTGCGGATGTGATATAGCCGTCATCGCTGACTATGGGCGTATATTTCAGCTTGATGCCTGCGTCCACATATTCGGTGGAATAGGTGCTCTCACCGTTGTTGTGCTTTTCTGTAATAACGGGAATATGGCTGCCGATAAATATACTGGCTTCTTTTCCCGGCAGGGTAATCAGGGAAGGGGTTGCCAGTACTTTTGCCTTGCCGCTGGTGATAAGGGCGTTCAGTGTGGCGCTGAACTGAAACTGCGCGCCGGTTCCGCGCCACAGGCGGAGATGTCCCTTACCGGCTGTGTTTGCGGCGCTGTTTCCCGGTGAAGCCGTGTTGTCGTGTTCTTCCTTGTTGTATTGGGACAATGTGTCCCAGTTCCACTGTATCCCCAGGTTTTTTTCGTCAGACTTGCTGATGGACAGGATTTTTGCTTCCAGCGTGACCTGTTGGGCAGTCTTATCCAAAGTCTGTAACGCTTCTTTGATCTTCCGGGCTTCGGCAGGGCTGCCGTTGAACAGCAGACTGTTACTGCCGGCGTCTGCCGCCAGTTTTCCGGTGTTCAGGACGGCGGACAGCGGTTTCTGTAAATCTTCTGCTCTGGCGTAATTCAGGGGAAACGTGTAAAAACCGGCGGATAGTTTTTTCAGCGTATCGTCCCGTGATATGAGGATTACGCTGCCGTTTTCCGTATAAGTGAGGCCCTGTACGGCAGCCAGGGTTTCCAATGCAGTATGCAGGGAAACGTTTTCCAGCTGTAACGTTACCGGTTCCTGAACCTTTGTGTCGGCAATCACGTTTTTGCCGGACATTTTTGTCAGTGCTGCCGCGATTTCCCTGAGGGAAGCGTTTTTTACAGACAGGGAAATCAGGGAAGCCCCGTTTTGCCTGTAGTCCGGTTTGCTGCTATGCTGTTCCTCAACGTGCCGCGTAAAAGATTCTGCGGATAAAGGGCCTGCAGGAACTTCGGCGCCGGCCGTTTTTGTCAGGGCGATTGCGAGAAAAAAAGTTAAGCCGGTGATAAAAGATTTTGAAACATAAAACAGATTCAACTTGAATGGAATATTCAATTATTAAAATCCTCCTTTGGATATCATTATTGTTGTAATGTCAGTGTAACAGGCTTCATACCGGAAGCGCTCTTCTCCGGATATAGCAATACAGTCGCAGCTGTGATTTCTTTGACGTAATATCCGTTCCCTAAGGATTCGCCGCGGCGGAACGCTCCCTGTATCTGTTTCCAGTGAAGCAACGCGAGTTTATCTTTTCCACTGTCAAAGAAGCCGGCAACGTATGGTTGCTGCGAACCGGGAGCGGGAGGGGTTGCGGACTGCTGTACAGCAGTTTTTTTCAGGGGGGTCTCAAAATGATTATTTCCTGGTGTAAAGCATCCTTTTCCCTGCGTAACAGTCAGTTGTTTCCGCAATGCCGCAGGCAGAGCAAAGGGATCGCGCCGGCCGGCAGCATCCGGATTCTTATCGTCCGGTGCCGGAACGTAAAGTCTGCTTTCGCCCGCCTTCTTTTCAGGCAATAAAATACCAGAGGCACTGTGATTTACAGGTGTCTCTGGTATCTTTTGGTGTGTTTTCGCTATGGCGAAAGCCTGTGTTTCCCCAGCCTGATTGCGATTGTCTGCTTCTTTTTTTACCGTGATCTGTGTAACAGAAACCGGCTCATCGCCGGTGTGACATCCCGATACAAAAAAAGAAAAAACCATAAAGGCTGTAAGTTTTCCGGAAAAAGATTTATAAAATTGTAAAATGCCGCGCATGCGTTTCCTCCTGAAAGCGCGTACGCAATGTCTGTATTGCCGTTGTTTATGCCGCAACAGTGTCATTATAGCGCTGCGGGGGAGAAAAGGAAAGCGGGTGCGTAAAAGTTCACAAATTGTTTTCTGATTTATGCGGATTTTTACAAAAACCGGGAGAATTACCAAAACCAGGAAAAAAAGTTCACGAATATTTTACGATATGCCTCTATACAATATTTAAAAATCAGAAGAGGGCTGGTAACATGGTAATGTGTTCTCAGGGAACCGGACAAAATGGAAAAGGAGTTGATTTGTTGTTACAATACCGGCTGAAAGCAGCGGACGCACCGATTTTGCGTCTGCTGGACGGGATTATCGTACAGGGGCTGGAAGCAGGGGCCAGCGACATCCATCTGGAACCGGGAACGGAACGTAACCGGGTCCGGTACCGGATTGACGGCGTGCTGCAGCAGGCGCAAAGTATTACGATGGAACGCCATACGGCGTTGATTTCCTGTGTAAAGCTGATGGCAGGAATGGATATAGCGGAAAAACGGAAGCCGCAGGATGGAAGGTCGCAGATTGCCCACAACGGACAGAAGATCGATCTGCGTGTTTCTTCCCTTCCGACAATACAGGGAGAAAAAATCGTCATCCGTGTGCTGAATTCGAAAGTGAATCAGCTCCGGCTGGAGGATATGGGTTTTACCGGGGTAAACCTGGCCCGGTACCGGATCATGTATAGAGCGTCCTACGGGCTGGTTCTGGTCACCGGTCCTACCGGCAGCGGAAAGACTACCACGCTGTATGCGACGCTGGAGGAACTGAATCAGCCGGAAAGGAACATCATCACGATAGAAGATCCCGTCGAGTACCATATGGAAGGAGCGAACCAGGTAGCGGTCAACACGAAAATCGGAATGACCTTTGCCAACGGACTGCGTTCCATTTTGCGGCAGGACCCCAACATTATCATGATAGGGGAGATACGTGACCGGGAAACGGCGGAGATAGCCATTCAGGCAGCGCTGACCGGGCATCTGGTATTCAGCACACTGCATACTAATACAGCGGCCGGCGCCGTTACACGGCTGCTGGACATGGGCATCGAACCGTTTCTGGCGGCATCGGCCCTGCGAGGAGTCGTGGCCCAGCGTCTGGTACGGAAGCTGTGTCCTGCCTGCAAAAAAAAATACATGGCGGACAAAGCCATGTGGGAATGGAAGCGCTTTCGAAATCTGGCCTGTGAAGAAAAAGACCGGGATGAAAGCAAACCGCCGGACAGTCTTGCACTGTACCGGCAGTCCGGTTGTGACGCATGCCGCCAGTCCGGATACCGGGGACGCATAGCCGTTCATGAAGTGCTGCCGGTCAATGCGGTTCTAAAGAATAAAATCATCTGCGGCGATTCGGAACAGGAACTGTGGAATGCAGCTAAAGCAGAATTTCCGGGCATTTCTTCTCTGGAAGAGGACGGCATGCAAAAGGTAAAACAGGGCATCACATCTGTACAGGAATTACTGCGTGTGCTGGGGACGGTGTGAGATGAGCTGGAGGATAGACGAACTGTTACTGAAAGCGGTAAAAATTAACGCATCCGATCTGCATATCAGCGAAGGGGAACCGGTCGCGGTCCGCATTGCCGGGGCGCTGACAAAACCGGGCGGCGTGCTGTCTGACGTATTATCTCTGTTTGAACCGATACTGTCTGATAAACAACGTGCTGCATTAAATAAAGAAGGCGAATGCGATTTTGCTTACTCGCTTTCTACCGGGCACCGTTTCCGCATCAACTTATACCGCAGTATGGAAGGGCTGGATGCCGCTGTCCGGATTATTCCCAACAGTATTCCCACTTGTCATGGGCTGGGAATGCCGGAAACGTTGCGGAAACTTTCTGAGTTAAAAAGCGGTCTTGTGTTGATTACCGGTGTTACAGGTTCCGGTAAAAGTACGACGCTGGCTGCTTTTATTAATGAAATTAACCGGAACAGGGCCGTACACATTTTAACATTAGAGGATCCGGTTGAGTACAGATTTGCTTCAAACAGAAGCCTGATTCATCAACGGGAGATTGGAAGAGATACCACGGATTTTACGTCCGGGCTTAAAGCGGCGTTGCGGCAGGATCCGGATGTGATCGTCGTTGGGGAACTGCGTGACCTGGAGACGATTTCTATTGCCGTTACAGCAGCGGAAACCGGTCATCTGGTTTTGTCTACGCTCCATACCCGAAGCGCGGTAGAAACCGTTGACCGTATTATTGACGTGTTCCCGGAACAGCAGCAACGGCAGATCCGTGTCCAACTGGCCGGCAGTCTTCAGGCTGTGGTTTCGCAACAACTTTTTCCGGATAAGAAGGGCGGCCGGACGGCGGCTTTTGAAATAATGATAGTTACACCCGCGTTGCGCAATCTGATCCGCGAGGGGAAGACGCAACAGATGGGTTCTTATATTCAAACCGGCGGCCAGTATGGCATGAAGACAATGGAATCCGCCATCGGGGAATTAAAGCGGAGAGGAATCTTCTGACAGGCTTAAAGGGCCGTTTCTGTTTTCAGAATGTCTGCTGCCCAGTTCCGGTTAATGACAGTATCTTTTTTGTGGGGACCTTCCAGCGCAGCTCTGTACCGGTCAACTAACCGGTTATAAACATTTGTGACATACCGGTCAAATGAGACCGTGGCAGTCTGGCTGCTGTTTTTATCCCGGAAGACCAGTTTCTTTTCGTTTTTTTCTTTACTAAAAGAGAAAAATGCACTTTTAACACGAAAACCGGTTTCTGATAACTGGCGTTCAGCTTCGGCGCCTACGATGACTTTGGCAAGTTCAACAATCCTGTCATCCAGGTCGGCGTCGAAAATGGCAAGTTTTTCCAGAAATTCTTCGTGGGTGCGTACAATGCGGTATTTGTAATGTGCCAGGGCGTTTTCCAATGCTCTTTCCTCTTCTTTCATGCCTGAGTCGGAATCTGGTTTTTCATCCTTTGGCGTTCCGGCAGAAACTGCATCCAGAAGGTTCTGTGTAGTATCTGCTTCTTCATCTTCCGGAATATAATAAATCATCAGCGCGCTTTCCATTTGATGATATAAAAACGAGTAGTTGATGGTTGAGGTCTGCCTGCAGTAAGGACAGCAGAATCTGAATAATGAAAGTCTGCGAACCTGTCCGTATGTTTCCGGATCAGTTTTAGTATTGATGCTGTTCCAGATATTAAAGTAGGCTGTGCGATGGCAATGGGGGCAGATTATCATTTGTTTTGCAACGTCAGACATAAAAAACTCCTTGCTTTAATCAGGTGATGATACCGGACAGTAATGGGAGAACTGTTCATTGCTGTTTGGCAGTTGCTGAGCAGTTATGCGGCCAAATATACTTAATTATACCATGTATAGTGAAGGAATTAAAATCACAATTTTGCCGCAAAATATATTTGCGTCGCAGCCGCGGTTCAAGGTATAATAATACTGACAGTATTGTGCTAATTATTATTTTTTACGATGAAAAGGAGATGCTATCATGAGTTTACTGGAAACGTTGTTAAAATCGATGACCTCTTCATCTTCCCTGGATACTATGTCCAGACGGACCGGCGGCAATAATGACCAGATGGCCGCGCTGATTACAGCTGCGCTGCCGATCCTGCTGCGGGCCCTGACGGCAAATGCTTCCACCAAATCCGGCGCAGAGTCTCTGCAACAGGCCCTGACCGAGCATACGGAAACCGGTTCTGTAGCGGAACAGTTTGAAACGGCCAATATTGATGATGGCGCGAGAATTCTTCAGCACATCCTGGGCAGCAATTCTTCGTCCGTTATGAACGGCCTGTCCCGTCAGAGCGGCCTGAGCAACGACCAGGTAGGATCTGCCCTGGGAGCGCTGGCTCCGGTATTGCTCAACAGTCTGTCTGCTGCGTCCAACCGGGCGCCGGCACAGCCCCGGAAACCTCCTATCGATCTGAGCGACGGGATCGACGCGACAGACATCATGGGCTTCATGCAGATGATGTCCCAGGCCCAGGGCGGTGCCCAGCAGAGACGTCCCCAGAATCAGGCTGCCTTTGACGGAAGCGACCTGTTGGGACTTCTCTCCATGTTAAAATAAAGGAACCTGCTGATTAAACAGAGGTTTCTGTACGCAGGGAATCAAAAGGTATTCGGTGGCTACAGCATAATTGTATACTGTAGCCGCCCTCTTTTTTAGACGGGAGGTAAGACGGATGGCCGGGCATAAAGGCACCCGTTTGGCGCAAAAGTTAAGATGGGTCCTGCTGCGCGTTGTACTGTTGCTGTTTTTGGCGCTTTTTGGGCTGGAGTATGCGGGCTTTCCGCGATACGGGGCCAGTCAGTTTTTTGACTGGGGGCGCCGTATCGTGCAGTCTGACAGTCTGTCGGAAGCGGCGGATGTCCTTAAAAACGGAATGAAAAAGAAAGACGTTCCCGCATTCCCCGACGTTCCTGCCGATTTCAGTGCTTTAGCCCAAAGCGCGCCTCTTGTGACCCTGGAAAATTTACCGGAAAGTGAAGGGCGGACCTTTATCGTACTGCACCGGAACGAACCGCAGTTTTCCGCAGAATTCAAGGCAAAGAACAATCCTTACTATTCTTTTTCACCCCTGGATGGTTTAGGGCGCTGCGGTCCCGCTTACGGCAAGCTGGGACCGGAATTTCTGCCCACCCGGCCCAGGGGGGCTCTCGGTATGATTAAGCCAACAGGCTGGCGTTATAGCAAGTATGAGGAGATAGATAAGAAATACCTGTATAACCGGTGCCATCTGCTGGCTTTCCAGCTCACAGGGGAAAATGCCAACAAACTGAATCTAATCACCGGCACCAGGTATTTCAACGTGACAGGAATGCTTCCTTTTGAGAACCGGGTGGCGGATTATATACGCCGTACCCGTAAGCATGTGTATTACAGGGTGACACCCGTTTTTAAAGGGCGCGAGCTTGTGGCCCGGGGCGTAGCTATGGAAGCCCTTTCTGCTGATGACGGCGGCAGGGCGGTCCATTTCCATGTGTTTGTGTATAACGTACAGCCGGGGATTATCATCAATTACGCTGATGGTTCGAATCGTCGGGAATGAGTTTTTGAAAGCGTATTCCTGGTTGTTTAGTGTGCCGGAGAGTGGCGCCGGAATGGAATTCTATTTATGAAGTATGTACTTGTAGCAATTAATTTGCCTGTAAAAAATCTGTTCAGACAGTTTATATACCGCCTTCCGGAAACCCTGCTGCAGGTAGGAGAGGGATGGCGCGTCGTGGTGCCCTTCGGACCGCAAAAGGTGGAGGGCTTTGTGGTACGCGCTTTTTCCCGGGAGGAAGCTGCCGCAGTACTGCAAAAGGAGAATCCGGAGTTTTCCTTTGCCGGCGTGAAAGAAGTGTCAGCGGCGCTGGGAACCCGTCCCTGGTTTAATGACGAGATGCTGCTGACAGCAAAATGGCTGGCAAAATATTATCTGTGTTCCCTGGCGGAATCCATGCGCCTGTTTATTCCGGGCAAGACCAGCATCAGACGTAAACCGGTGTATCAGGATGGAAAACTCATAGCTTATGCTGTGGAAGAACGCCTGAAAGCAAAAACGGTTCTGGCCTACAGCATTACGGAGGAGGGCAGGGCTGCCTTACATGAAGGGAACCCGCGGGCCAAAGCGCAGATGCGGGCTTTGGAAATATTGCAGCAGGTTGAAGAGCCTCTGGAAGCAAAAGAGGCGGAGGCGCAACATATCAGCGCTGCTGTGCTGCGTGCACTGGCGGAAAAAGGCTGGGCGCTACGGACCGAAAAACGTATGTTGCGCAACAGCTATGACCGGCAGGTCGAACGGAAAGAAACCCTGCAGCTGACTTCTGAACAGGAACAGGCTGTGGCGGCAATCAGGGCTGCGGTGGATCATTCTGGTGTCCCAGGCCCTCAGGAATTCCTGCTCCAGGGCATTACCGGAAGCGGAAAGACAGAAGTGTATCTGCGGGCCGCTGATTATGTGCTGCGACAGGGAAGACAGGTTTTGGTACTGGTACCGGAGATTGCTCTGACGGCACAGATCGTGCAGCGGTTTCAGGCCTGGTTCCAAAATGAGGTGGCGGTGGTCCACAGCAAGCTGTCCCAGAATGAACGGGGCGACGTATGGTATAAGATGCGGACCGGCGAGGCCAACGTTTTGATCGGTGTGCGCAGCGCTGTCTTTGCGCCTTTTAAAAACCTGGGTCTGGTGATCGTGGACGAAGAACAGGAAAACAGTTACAAACAGGAAGAACGTCCGGCTTATCATGCCAGGGAAGTTGCCCGCTGCCGTTGTAAAAATAACGGCGCGGTGCTGCTGCTCGGCAGTGCTACGCCTTCTCTGGAAACATATTACCGGGCGGTTTCCGGAAGCATTGGTCATCTGAAGCTTACATTCCGGCCGGGCGGTTCTGTTTTGCCGGCTGTGGATGTAGTGGATATGCGGGAGGAACTGGCGCAGAAGAACTATTCTGTCATTTCCCGGAAGCTGCGGCGGGAAATCGTTGCGGCGGTTCATGCAGGACAGCAGGCCGTGGTACTGCTGAACCGCCGGGGTTATTCCACTTTTGTCATGTGCAGGGACTGCGGGGAAACCCTGACCTGTCCCCATTGTGCCGTAAGCCTGGTGTACCATGCGGACGAACAGGTGATGCGCTGCCACTACTGCGGCAATACCTATCCGATCCCTCAGACATGTCCGGCCTGCGGCAGCCGGCGTATTAAATATTTCGGCAGCGGTACCCAGAAAGCGGAACAGGAAATCAGCCGGATGCCCGGTGTACGGGTTTTGCGCATGGATCAGGACAGCACGGCCGCGAAGCTGGCCCATGAAGAAATTATCAGCTGTTTTGTGAAAAAAGAGGCTAACGTACTGTTGGGGACCCAGATGGTCGCCAAGGGTCACGATATACCGGATGTTACCCTGGTGGGCATATTAGCAGCTGACAGCGCGCTGAACCTTCCGGACTTCCGTGCTTCCGAACGGGGCTTTGCCCTGCTGACCCAGGCGGCAGGCCGGGCCGGACGGGGAGACAAACCGGGACGGGTGGTGCTCCAGACCTATGATCCCGAAAATGAGGTTATCAACTTCGCGAAAAAACAGGACTACGAGACCTTTGCACAACGGGAACTGATCCAGCGCAGAGCGTTGCACTATCCGCCTTACGGCGAAATAATTAAACTGACAGTTATTGATAAAAACGAAAAGAAGGCATGGGAACTGGGAGATGAGGTTACCATGTTTTTACGGAACCGGTGCGAAACGGAACAATGGGAACGTACGGAGATCATGGGGCCTTTTCCTTCCGGCGTAGCTAAAGTAAGGGATCTGTACCGTATTAACATCGTAGTGAAATCCATGGATATGGAGAAAGTGAAGGCCTGCCTGGCAGACAGCCGGTTCAGGACGGTAAAGAATATTTATTTTGATGTGGATCCCATAACAGCAATATAAGTTTTAAAATCATATAAAATGTGATATAATATACTGTATTTTATTGAAATCGATCATTTATTGGAGGAAAAATGGCTGTTCTGGAGATAAAACGCGCCGGCGATCCGGTTCTTAAGAAAGTTTGTGAACCGGTGAAGCGTATAGATAAAAAAGTAAAGCGGATTTTGAAAGACATGGCGGACACGCTGTATAAATCCGGCAATGGTATTGGCCTGGCCGCTCCCCAGGTAGGTATCCTGCAGCGCATCGTGGTCATTGATCTGCAGGACGGCAACGGTTTGCTGGAGCTGATCAATCCGGTTATAACGAAAAAGGAAGGTTCCAGGATCGTTGGGGAGGGATGCCTCTCCGTGCCTGATTTTGAAGGGGAAGTGGAACGGGCTGAATATGTGGAGTGTGAGTATACGGATCCCCGCGGCAAAAAACAGTTTATTGCCGCAGACGGGCTTATGGCCATCTGCCTGCAGCATGAGACAGATCATCTGGACGGCATCCTGTTTACGGACAAGGCCATAACCATCACACTGAAAGCTCCGGAGGAATGAACCATGTGGAACGTGGTATTTATGGGTACACCGGATTTTGCGGTGGGATCCCTGCGGGCTTTGCTGGAAGCAGGACAGTATCATATTCAGGCGGTGGTGACCCAGCCGGACCGTCCCAAAGGCAGGGGGCAGAAGGTAGTGGAAACTCCGGTGAAGACCTTTGCCCTGCAGCATGACCTGCCGGTGTTTCAGCCCCTGAAAGTGAAAGAACCTGAGTTTGTACAGAAACTGAAAGAATGGAAACCTGATTTTATCGTAGTCGCGGCTTTCGGCCAGTTCCTGACACAGGAAATCCTGGATATCCCGGCGTACGGCTGCATCAATGTGCACGGGTCTCTGCTGCCCAGATACCGGGGCGCCGCGCCAATCCAGTACGCCATCATGAATGGCGAAAAAGAGACCGGCGTAACCATTATGCGGATGGAAAAGGGCATGGACACCGGAGCGATGTACAGCAAAGTGACGGTGCCCATTGATGAAGAAATGAATTTTGCCCGCCTGCATGACGAACTGATGGAAAAAGGGGCGAAACTTCTGACAGATACACTTCCTGAGATAGCAGGCGGTTTGCAGCCGGAAGAGCAGAACGACAGGGAAGCCACTTATGCTACGCTCATCACCAAAGAGATGGCAAAGATTGACTGGGCCCGTCCTGCCCGGGAAGTGCATGACAGAGTACGGGGCTTCGATCCCGCGCCGGGCGCGTTTACGTACCTGCCTGACGGGAAGCTGTTGAAAATCTGGGAGACCCGGGTTGACGGCAGCAGCACGGAAGCGGCGGCCGGTACAGTCGTTTCTGTCAGCAAAAAAGAGTTTTCCGTTGCCTGCGGCGAAGGAGCGCTCCGGGTTCTGACAGTACAGCCCGAATCAAAGAAGCGTATGCCGGCCGCCGTATTTTTAAACGGCCATGGCGTGAAAGCCGGAGATGTTTTAGGAAGCAAGGAGTAAGAAGTTTTATGGTTTCAGCAGTGGAAATGGCAGTTAACCCCAAGAAACGGGTTTTTCTGGCGCTGGTGTTGTTCAGCGCCATCGTGACGGCCATTATCTTGTTTTTTGTCTGGAAAGTGACATATCTGGGCTTTGAAGCCATCAGCCAGTTTTTGCCCACGGCATTCGGGCTGCTGGTATTTGGCGCCATTTTCTTCCTGTTTGCGGGAGAACTGGCTATTGTGCTGGCAATCATGGGAATGCCCCTGCCGAAAATTTTATATTTCTGGTCATGGAAAGCCATCAACTTTTTGTTCCCGTTTGCCGTAGGGCTGGGACGCATCCTTAATATTCCCCGGGAGAAGGTGGAACAGAGTTTTGTGGCAGTGAATAATGCCCTGGTGAAACAGCATCATGTGAAGGTGCCTTCAGACCGCCTGCTGATCCTGACACCGCATTGCCTGCAACTGGATACCTGCCCCCGGAAAATTACCCGTAATATTGAGAACTGCCGGCAATGCGGCGGATGCTGTGTGGGCGGTCTGCTGGGGCTTTGTCACAAATATCATATGCATTTTGTGGTGGCTACCGGCGGGACGCTGGCCCGTCAGATGGTGGCTAAGGCAAGGCCAAAGGCAATCATAGCCGTGGCCTGCGAGCGGGATTTGACCAGCGGGATACAGGATGTCTTTCCGATACCTGTCATAGCGATTTTTAACGAACGGCCCTTTGGCCCCTGTTTTAATACACGGGTCAATTTAGATAAAGTGGAAGAAGCAATCAGATTGTTAAGTGAAGACCTGCCGGAGGAAGCCAGTGCGTAAAGAAAGGTTTTCAGGATCAGCGAAAGGAACTGCCGGAAAGAATATTCCGGCGAACGGCAGGGAAGCGGCTCTGCTGGTATTGCTGCAGATTTGGGAAGAACAGGCTTATACAGCCATCGCACTGAACCGTGTGCTGCGGCAGGCAAAACTGGAAGAACCGGACCGGCGCTTCGCCACGGAACTGGTCAACGGTTCCGTGAAAGCCAGGGGTACTCTTGATTTTATCCTTGGCCGGCTGGTGGATCGTCCGCTTCAGAAGCTGGAGCCTGTGATTCACTATATCCTCCATCTGGGTTTATACCAGATCTTTTTTCTGGAACGTATCCCGGATTCCGCCGCCTGTAACGAGAGCGTGAATCTGGCAAAAAAGTTCAGCCATAAAGGTACGGATAAATTTGTGAACGGGGTAATGCGGAGCAGCGTCCGGCAGAAAGAAGTTCTGTGGGAGAAAATCTGGGACGATGTTTCGCTGCGGCTCAGTCATCCCCGGTGGCTGGTACAGCGCTGGCGGAAACAGTTCGGTGAAGAAGAAACAGAAGCCCTGTGCCGCTGGGATAACGGACCGGCCAGTCTGTGCCTGAGGGTCAACACCCTGATGACAGCGCGAGATGCCTTTTTGCAGGATTTACGGGAAATGGGCTGCGAAGGGGAGGTATCCCTCTGGTGCCCTGATGGTATCGTGATTACGAGATCGCCGGGACTGCCGGCTCTGTTGCAAAACTTTCCCCACAGTTTTTATGTGCAGGACGAAAGCTCCATGCTTCCGGCCCTGCTGCTGCAGCCGAAGGCAGGCGAGCAGATTCTGGACATGTGCGCCGCGCCGGGAGGCAAGACCACCCACATCGCCGCGCTGATGGAGAACAAAGGCCGGGTGACGGCCTGTGACATATATCCGCATAAACTGAAACTGATTGAAGAAAATGCAAAACGCCTGAAGCTGGATAATATTAAAACGGAACTCCGGGACGGAACGGTTTTTCGGGAAGAATGGACTGAAAAATTTGACAGGGTTCTGGTAGATGCCCCCTGTTCCGGTCTGGGCGTGTTGCGGCGCCGGGCTGAAGCGCGCTGGACTAAAAAAGAAAAGGATTTAAGGGTATTTCCGGCATTGCAGCAGTGTATTCTGGAAAACGCCAGCCGGTATGTCAAACCCGGCGGTGTCCTGGTGTACAGTACCTGTACCATGGAAGAAGACGAAAACGGAAAACAGATAGAGATTTTCCTGCAGAACCACAGGGAATGGAAGCAGGCCGGCTTTGTCCATCCCCGTTCCAAAGAAGTGGTGAAAGAACTGCAGCTGTATCCTCAACGGGATGGTGTGGACGGGTTTTACCTTACGCTGCTTCAAAAAGAGAAGTAGTTTTCCTTTAATAGTTGCGGTATTTTGTTTGCAAAACAAAAGATAATTGAAAGATAAGTAATAACAGATAGTATTTTGATAAACGTTGTATGAAGACTGAAATTTTCGGTATGCCTTTGCCCCAGTTACAAACGGCACTGGCAGAGTTGGGATTGAAAAAATTCCGCGCGAAACAGATATTTGACTGGCTGTATCAGAAATGCGTGTTTGACTTTGCGCAGATGAGTAATCTGGGCAAAGCGGAGCGCCAGTTACTGCAGGAGTGTTTATCGGTGCTGCCGGCGGAAATAAAAACCGTCCGCAGGCTGGATTCCTCCGACGGGCTGACACAGAAGGTTTTACTGGAGCTGCCTGACGGGAATGCCATCGAAACCGTCCTGATGCATCATGATTACGGATACAGCGTCTGTGTTTCCAGCCAGGCCGGCTGCGATATGCACTGCGCTTTTTGCGCCAGCGGATTGCATGGCGCTGTGCGGAACCTGACGGTTGCGGAAATTCTGGCACAGATGTACGTGTTCCAGGCGCAGCTGCGTCTGCAAAATGAAAGGGTCAGCCGCATTGTGGTCATGGGCAGCGGCGAACCCATGCTGAACTTTGATGCGGTCTTCGGGGCCCTGCAGTTTCTGCATCAGCCGGATGTTGGCAATATCGGCTACCGCAATATGACGGTGTCCACGTGCGGCATCATTCCGGGGATTAAAAAGATGCAGGGACTGGGCCTGCCGGTCAATCTGGCTGTCTCTCTCCATGCTGTCAGAAATGAACTGCGCTCGGAACTGATGCCGGTCAACAAGGGTTACCCATTCCCGGATGTGATTGCTGCCGCGGAAGAGTATGCGGCCAGCAGTGGCAGACAGGTCACCTATGAATATATTTTGCTGGCAGGTAAGAATGACAGCGACAGGGATGCGGAATTGCTGGCGGAGTATCTGCGTTTTAAACAGGCCAGTGTAAATCTGATCCCGGTGAACCCGGTTCCGGAGAAAGGCTTTTTCCGGCCGGCCGAGAAACGTATTGAAAGGTTTTTATCCATATTGCAGCGGCACCGTCTGCATGCCACGGTGCGCAGGGAAATGGGAAAAGATATTAACGCGGCCTGCGGACAGCTGCGGGCGGCGTTTGCCAGAGATAATGTACCAGGGAAACACTGATTGATTCGCATGCACGCTGACTGGAGGGATTGTTGTGTCAGTAGCGACCCGGACTCACAAAGGAAGAGTCAGGAAGAATAATGAAGACAGCCTGCTGCTGGAACGGCCGTATTTATTTGCCATAGCAGACGGTATGGGCGGCTATAATGCCGGAGAGGTTGCCAGCAAGCTGGCTTTGGAAAAACTAAAGGCTGAAAAAGAAGATCTGTACGGAAAAATCGGTTTTTCCCTGGTTTCCAAACTGTATCAGATCATGCGCGATATTAACTGGGAAGTTTACGATAAAGCCCGGTCTGATTCCGCACTGGAGGGAATGGGAACGACTCTTGCCGGTATTTATTTTAACGGTAAGGGAAAAGGATATGTGTTCAACGTGGGGGACAGCAGGGTCTACCTGTTGCGGCAGAACCATCTGAAACAGATCACCAGGGACCATTCCCTGGTGGCGGAAATGGTAGAGAATGGTGAACTGACACAGGAAGAAGCTTTCAACCATCCCCAGAAAAATATGCTGACACGGGGGATCGGCGTCAACAAGAACGTGAACGGCGACGTGTTTGTCATAGACATTTATACAGACGATATCATCCTGCTATGCAGCGACGGACTGACGGATATGCTGCATGACAAGGAGATAACAGGATATCTGCAGATGGAAGATACGGAAGCCTCCGCCGATGCGCTGTTAAGCGCTTCGCTGGAAAAGGGAGGCAAAGACAATATTTCGTTCATTATACTGAAATTGGATCGGAAGGAGGTGGAACACGATGGTCGGTGAGATTTTAAACGGACGCTATGAGATTTTAAAATCCGTCGGTTTTGGCGGCATGGCCGAAGTGTATCTGGCCAAAGATGTTCTGCTGGACAGGAAGATTGCGGTAAAAGTACTGCGGAAAAAATTTTTGGACAACAAGAACCAGTTAGAGCAGTTTAAGCGGGAAGCGCGTTCCGCAGCCCGGCTGATTCATCCGTCCATTGTGACCATCTACGATGTCTGTGATGAAGGGGATATCAGTTATATTTTGATGGAATATGTGGAAGGCGTCAGCCTGAAAGCGTTTGAGGAGCAGAACGGACGTATGGACCCGGGTCTTGCCGTAGCCCTGACAGCGCAGCTGGCTTCTGCATTGGATCATGCCCACAAGCATAACATTATCCACTGTGACATCAAGCCGCAGAATATCGTGCTGACGGAAGCTATGGTACCGAAAATCGTTGATTTTGGTATTTCGCGGATCGTTTCCAATGAGACCATGGCCTTCACTGCTTCCGTAGTGGGCTCCGTCCATTATTTTTCACCGGAACAGGCGCAGGGGCTGGCGGTAACGGCGCAGTCGGACATCTATTCCCTGGGTATTGTGTTCTATGAAATGCTGACAGGGAAGGTTCCCTTTGACGGTAACAATGCTGTCTCCGTGGCCCGCAAACAGGTAGAGGAGCAGGCGCCGCCTTTAAAAGCTTATTGGCCGGAAGCGCCGGAAGCGCTGCAGGAGATTATCGATAAAGCACTGGCTAAAAATCTTCAGGACCGTTACGCGACCGCAGAGGATATGAAAAACGATCTGATGCGTGTTAAAAACCTGATTTATCCCAGTAAAAACAACGAAACGTTCCTGGATCAGACCATACCGCTGCAGGCGATTGCGGCAACTTCCCCGGTAAAAGCTGCAACAGCTGCTGCAGCGGGACCGTCAAAGGTGCGGTCGCGTTCGGAAGAGGAAAAATATCAGACTCTGATTATGAGTTTGCCGAGTTTCCTTACCCGGGAAGTGGATGACGATACCAGTGAATACGGACAGTTTGAAGAGCCGGAGAGCACAAGAAAGGTAGTGGCGGTAAATGCAGAGCAAAATGCGGCTGATACCGGCGCGGCAAAATCTGATGCCGCAGCTTTGGGGACGGCAGCGGCTGCGGCGGCAGTTGCGGCAATGGGTGCGTCTGAAGCGGAGCAGCAATCACTGTTTACTGAAGACACAGATACCGTTCCTGTGATAAAGAAGGCGGAACCGGAAGACAGGCCGGCTGTCAGAGGTGAAGAATCGGACGGCAAACCGGTGGTGATTCCGGTTGCGGATATGAACGGCGCTTCCAACCCGGAAATTCCTGCCCGGGACGGTAAACCCGCCGGCTCAGGTTTGTCTGCCGCCGGCACGCCGACAGTTGCTGTGGCAGCTCAGAAGGGAAGTCAGGGTGCATTGAACCCGGACCGGGAAAGAAAGAACGATAAGCCGAAGAAGAAATCGGGATTTTTAAAGAAACTGTTAGCATCCATAGCATTGTTATTTGTGCTGATTGCAGGGGGAATTTTCTATTTCTTCGGTTCTTCCAAACCTGAAATTGCTGTACCGGATGTTAACGGTAAACCGGTTGCAGAGGCGCAACAGGCGTTGGAAGCCCAGGGATTCAAAGTCGAGATTGAAAACAAAGTAGATACCAGCGTCAAACCGGGTACCGTCCTGCGTATGGATCCGGTGGCCGGTATCATGCGGAAAGAGGGGGCTACCATCACTCTGGTTGTTGCCGGCACAGAGAAGACGACGGCGGTTCCGAAAGTTGTGGGGCTGAAACAGGACCAGGCGGAAAAACTGCTGTCGGAGAAGAACCTGCGTATTGAAAAGATTGAGTACAAGTGGGATCAGGACAAGCCGGAAGGCATCATCTTAAGCCAGTCACCGGAAGAAAAAAGCCAGTTGGGTGAAAACGGCGCTGTGAACATCGTTATCAACAAAAAAGAAGAAAAGAATGTGGCACTGCCTGACTTGAAAGGGATGACCCTGGCGGAGGCCAGAAAAAAACTGGAAAATCTGAAACTGAAAGTAGAAGTGAGAGAGGAAGACAGCGAAAAGAACAAAGATACGGTCATCGGGATGTCACCGGAAGTGAACGATACAATTACGGAAGGCTCTACCGTGGTTCTGCTGGTATCGAATGCGAAAAAGCAGGCCGGTTTCCCGGCTACGCCTGACAAAATCAACAGTAACAGCGGCAAAAGCAATGGCAGTGTGACTGTAAACAGGACCACCGGGGCCCGGTATGCAGAATTTGTTGTGCCCGGAACCGGAACCCATACGGTGCAGATCGTTTCCAATAACGGCAGGTCGCAGAAAGTGGAAGTGTCCGGATCCTATAACGGCGGCGTGCGGCTGCGTACAAAGGTTGACAGTGATGTACAGCGTGTCGGCTTCTATGTAGACCACAGGCTGGTAGAGGAGAAGAGTTGGTAACGTCGGGATTGGTAGTGCGGTCTTACAGTGGATACTATTACGTGGATTGTTCTGGCGTCATGATAACCTGTAAGGTCAGAGGGCACATGAAGCAGAAACGCTTTTCCCTGTGCACCGGCGACCGGGTGGAACTGGAAGTCAATCCGGATAAGGCGGACGAGGGGATGATCACAGCCGTGCTGCCCCGCCGTAATTATCTGGAAAGACCTACGGTGGCAAACCTTGACCTGCTGGTGATTACCCTGGCCCTGGTACAGCCGGACTTCAGTTTTCTTATTATGGATAAGCTGCTGGTGCTGGCGGAAGCGGCAAAGATTCCGGTACTGCTGGTGCTGACCAAAGCGGACCTTACAACGGAAGAACAAGGTGAAGCCATTGCTTCGGTGTATCGTAAGATTGGGTATGAGACGTTTGTGATTTCATCCAAAACCGGCCGGGGCATTGACGCCCTGCGTCGGCGTCTGGCAGGAAAAGTCACGGCGTTCGGCGGGCCCAGCGGGGTGGGGAAATCTTCCGGGCTGAATGCCATCCAGCCCGGCGTCCTGCGGACCACAGGGGAGATCAGCTCAAAAATCAGCAGAGGTAAGCATACCACACGGTATACGGAACTCATTCCCTTTAACGGAGGCTACCTGGCGGATACGCCCGGCTTTGGCAACGTGATGATGGAAAACCTTGAACTGGAAGCCTTGCCGGCCTGTTTTCCCGAGTTCAGGCAGTTTGAAGCAGCCTGTAAATTCTCGCCCTGCAGTCATACCCATGAACCGGTTTGCGGCGTGAAGGACGCGGTGCAGGAAAACAGAATCGTGTCTTCCCGTTACGCATCCTATTTAACCATATTGGAAGAGTTAAAAGAAAACAAAGCGAGGAACCGAAAATGATCAAAATAGCTCCGTCCGTATTATCGGCAGATTTTTCCTGTCTGGGTGACGAGATCCGGAAGATAGAAAAGGCCGGCGCCGACTGGGTACATATTGATGTGATGGACGGTAATTTTGTGCCGAACCTGACCTTTGGCGCACCGGTGGTGAAAAAAATCCGGAACGTTACCAAGATGTTTTTTGACTGCCATCTGATGGTGGATCATCCGGAAACCTACATTGATGATTTTGCCGCAGCCGGTGCAGACCAGATCGTAGTGCATGCGGAAGCCACAAAACATTTGCACCGCTGCATTCAGGCTATCCATGCCAAAGGGATCAAAGCCGGCGTGGCGTTGAATCCGGCCAGCTCCTTATCTCTGATTGAAGAAATTCTGCCCGACGTGGATATGGTGTTGCTGATGACGGTGAATCCGGGTTTCGGCGGCCAGCAGTTTATCTCTACCGTATTGCCGAAGATCAGCCGGCTGCGCCGGATGTTAGATCTGGACGGTCTGCGTACCGACATTCAGGTGGACGGCGGCATCAATGCGGAAACGGCACAGCAGGTCGTGGGGGCCGGGGCGACGGTGCTTGTCGCGGGTTCGTATGTGTACGGGGCGAAGGACGTGAAAGCCGCGATAAAGAGTTTACGCGGGTAAGGCTTTGTAAAAAGTCTTTTGAAATTATACTGTCAAAGGGCAACGCTTTTTGCATGAAAGCAGGCTGTCTGATTGACAGACGCGTAATTTCATATTAAACTATATAGCGAAAACAGTCTTTGGGGCAGGGTGAGTGTGTCCGGCGAATCCGGCGCATAATTCCCAACCGGCGGTACAGTCCGCGAGCCGACAGCGCCTTGCGCGCCGACGCACGATCCGGTGTGATTCCGGAACCGACAGTATAGTCTGGATGAGAAAAGACTTGTATGGGAGAACTGTCTTGCCATAGGGAATGCCTCTGGACGTTTCCTATGGTTTTTTGTTTTGGGGAGTTTGCCATGTCTGACTATGAAAAATATATGCGCAGGGCTCTGGAACTTGCCGGGCGGGCGGAAGGCTGTACCAGTCCCAATCCCATGGTGGGATGTGTGATTGCCGACGCTGAGGGCAATATAGTCGGCGAGGGCTGGCACCATAAGGCGGGAACGCCCCATGCAGAAGTGAACGCCATCGCGGACATGAACGCGAAGCAGCTGCAGGGCCACACCGCATTTGTCACGCTGGAACCCTGTTCCCACTGGGGACGGACCGGCCCCTGCTGTGAAGCGCTGCTCAAAGCGGGCATCAAACGGGTGGTGGCGGCCATGGAAGATCCCAATCCCAAAGTGGCGGGCAACGGGTTTCGCCGTCTGCGGGAAGCAGGCGTGGAAGTCATCGTTGGCGTCTGTGAAAAAGAAGCAAGGCGCCTGAATGAACACTTTTTGCTGTGGGTCACCCAAAACCGTCCTTTTGTCAGTCTGAAATTTGCGGAAACGCTGGACGGCAAGCTGGCCACCTCTGCCAGGGATTCCCATTTTGTGACCGGGCAGGAGGCCCACACGTACAGCCATTACCTGCGTAAGATCCATGACGCGATTCTGGTGGGCATCGGTACAGTTCTGGATGATGATCCGGAACTGACCACAAGGCTGGTGGAGGGAAAAAATCCCGTCCGCATCGTGCTGGACAGCAGGGCCAGGATACCCCTGACGGCAAAGGTGTTACAGGGGGAGGCAAAGACGTTAGTGATGACCGGCCCGGATGCGGGTGCAGATACATGTGATAAACTGCAGTGCCTGAAGAACGTGGATGTGGTAACGCTTCCCTGTGAGAATGGCAATCTTTCTATTTCTGCTTTGCTGCAATCCTTATATGAGCATGGGATTACGTCTGTTTTGGTGGAAGGCGGCAGCGAAGTGCTGGGCTCGTTTCTGGACAGTCAGATGGCCGACCGGGTTTACGCCTTTATTGCGCCGAAACTGGTAGGGGGAACCCATGCGCTTCCTTCCATTGGCGGCAGAGGCATTGAACGGATGGCCCGATGCGCAACGGTTGCGGAATCGGAACTGTTGACGCTGGGGAAAGACTGGCTGATCACCGGCAGGGTAACGTTTTAAATGATTCATAATCAGTCATTATAGATTGTAAAGAGAGGACTTGTCATGTTTACGGGTTTAATTGCCGCCCTTGGAACGGTGGAACGCCTGGCGGAAGGAAGTACAAGCTGCCGGCTGACGGTGCGCGCGCCCCGGTTGCTGTCCGGTGTAAAAATCGGGGACAGTATTGCCGTGAACGGTGTCTGCCTGACCGTAGTGCATCTCCGGGGCGATACTTTTACGGCGGACGTGATGCCGGAAACCGTACGCAGGACCACATTGCACCTGCTGCAGCCGGGGGACAGAGTCAATCTGGAAAAAGCGCTGCGGCCTGTGGACGGTCTGGACGGGCATATTGTACAGGGACACGTGGAAGGTGTCGGCGTCATTCAGCAGATCGTTCCGGAAGGCAATGCACGGGTGTACCGGATTAAAGCGCCCGGGGAACTGCTTCGTTACATCGTGGAGAAGGGTTCCATCGCCATAGACGGCATCAGTCTGACGGTGACGGAAGCCGATGATTCGGGTTTTGGTGTTTCCCTGATTCCCCACACGGCAAAGATGACCACGCTGGGTTATAAAAGCGCCGGCGATGCCGTCAATCTGGAAACAGATATTCTGGCCCGGTATGTGGAGAAAATGCTGGGAATGGATAAAAAGGGGAAGGGATTTGCCGGCCGGCATCAACCGGGTGCTGCTGAGAACACAAATCCAGAACCGGAATTAACAGAAGAGTTTTTGCTGAAACACGGATTTTAGGAAACTGTTTTTCCATTAAAGGCGGAATGGGAGAAGATGATGAAAGACGACTTTACATTTAACACGATTGAAGAAGCCATCGCTGCCATCAAGGCGGGGAAGATGGTGCTGGTAACCGATGACGAGGACCGGGAAAACGAAGGCGACCTGATCATGGCGGCCCAGTTCTGTACCGGGGAGTCCATTAATTTTATGGCGAAGGAAGCCCGGGGGCTCATCTGTATGCCGGCGGATGCCGAAATCATGGACAAGCTGCAGTTCGGCGCCATGGTTTCCCACAATACGGACAATCACGAAACGGCCTTTTCCGTTTCCATCGACCATGTGGATACTACGACGGGCATTTCGGCGTACGAGCGGGCCTACACCATGAAAAAGGTGACGGAACCCGGCGCCCAGGCCATAGATTTCCGTCGGCCCGGCCACGTGTTTCCGCTGCGTAGCCGGAAAGGCGGGGTGCTGGTGCGGACCGGTCATACGGAGACCACTACGGATCTGTGCAGGCTGGCGGGTCTGACGCCGGTAGGCATCTGTTGCGAAATTATGGATGAAGACGGTTACATGATGCGCACGCCCCAGCTGATTGAATTTGCGAAGAAACACAATCTGGTTTTCATTACGGTGGCGTCGCTGGTAGCCTACCGCAAGCAGCATGAAAAGATGGTGCACCGGGTGGCGGAAGCAAAGCTGCCTTCCAAGTTCGGCACTTTCAAAATTATTGCCTATGAAAACGATTTGGACGACCTGTGTCACATTGCGCTGGTCAAAGGAGAGGTTGCAGGGAAGAAGGACGTGATGGTGCGGGTCCATTCGGAATGCCTTACCGGGGATGCCTTCGGCAGCCTGCGTTGCGACTGCGGTGATCAGCTGGCTTCCGCCCTTCGCATGATTGAAAAAGAAGGCTGTGGCGTGGTGGTCTATATGCGGCAGGAAGGCCGGGGCATCGGGCTGGCCAATAAGATCCGGGCCTACGCGCTGCAGGAACAGGGACTGGATACGGTAGAGGCCAATGTGCGGCTGGGGTTTGCACCGGATCTACGTGATTACGGCATGGGCGCCCAGATTTTGTCAGACCTGGGTCTCACCAGCGTGCGGCTTATCACCAATAATCCGGCAAAACGGGCCGGCCTGTCCGGTTACGGTATCACGGTCACCGGCCGGGTCCCCATCGAAATTGCGCCCAACCAGTACAATGAGTTTTATCTGGAGACCAAGGAAAACAAGATGGGACATGAGCTGTCGGATTTGCATCTGGGATGTCATTGCGGCAATCATAAAGCATGAGTTTGCAAATGCATAATAATTATGACAAGGAAAATGAACCATATGAGGAGGACTGAAAATGAAAACGATTGAAGGTATGTTATCGGCAAAAGGTTTGAAACTGGCGATCGTAGTTTCCCGGTTTAACGAATTTATCACCAGTAAACTGCTGGGCGGCGCGGAAGACGCGATCCGCCGCACGGGCGGCAACACCGATGATGTGGTTCTGGTGTGGGTGCCCGGTGCGTACGAGATTCCTCTGGTTGCGCAGAAGCTGGCGGAAAGCGGAAAGTTTGACGCCGTGATTGCGCTGGGAGCAGTTATCCGCGGTTCCACTCCGCATTTTGATTACGTCTGCGCGGAAGCGGCCAAGGGTGTGGCCCAGGCGTCCATGAAGACCGGCGTGCCGGTGGCATTCGGCATCCTGACTACGGAAACCATCCAGCAGGCCGTGGAGCGTGCCGGAACCAAAGCAGGGAATAAGGGCTATGATGCCGCCATGAGCGCGATTGAAATGGCCAACCTGTTCAAAAAATTATAAAACAGAGTTACGATAAGGGATTACCATGGAAGAAATCAAAACGAATACAGTTGATAAAACAGCCAAAGCAAAATTTACCGGCGAAGCAGATATTCTGACCCGCGCTACAGTCGGGGACGCACGCATTTATGTGGCGCGCACCACCCGTCTGGTACGCAAGCTGTCCCTGCGTCATAAGGCGTCCCATCTGGCCACCGCAGCCCTGGGACGTGCCGTGACCGGCGCGCTGCTGCTGGCGGCTACCATGAAAAATGAGGAAGGCGTTGGCATCAAGGTTACCGGCGATGGACCGATTCAGGGAATCACGGGAGAAGCCCAGGGAGGCATTGCCAGGGGTTATGTGGGCAATCCGGATGTGTATCTGCCTCCGAAAAACGGACATCTTGACGTAGGAGGCGCCGTAGGGAACGGCACCATTTCCGTGACCCGGTATACAGCCGGAGCCAAGCCTTTTACGGGAACGGCGGAACTGGTGGACGGCGAAATAGCGGATGACCTGACAAGATATCTTTACACCTCCGAACAGACACCATCTTCTGTAGGTCTGGGCGTGCTGGTGGATGAAAAAGGGGACGTGCAGGCGGCAGGGGGCTGGTTTATCCAGGCGCTGCCCAACTGCAGTGAGGGAACCCTGGAGCAACTGGACAAAAATGTGCGGAACACGCCGTACGTTTCCAGCCTCATTGATATGGGCTTTACCCCGGAGCGCATCATCCGGATGCTGGGAAAAGATATGAAGGTGGAAATACTGGACAGCTATCCCCTGCACTTTGGCTGCCGCTGCAGCCGGGAGCGGGTGGAAGGCGTCCTGCAGACTCTGCCGAAAAAGGAACTGAACCAGCTGGCAGAGGATGAGAAAACGGAAATTACCTGTCCGTACTGCAACGCAAAATATGAGTTTTCCCGGGAAGAGATAAAACAACTTGCGCAAAAGGCGAAAAAATAGAAAGAGGGGAATTTACCATGCTGAACCAGATTTCATTGTTTGCAGCCAACACGAAAGGCGCGTTAAGTAAAATTACCGGAGTGCTGGCGCAGTCAGATGTTAATATTTATACAATGCTGGCGACGGACAGCGCGGAGTTCGGCATTGTCCGGCTGATCGTTGACAAATCGGAAGAGGCAAAGTCTGCGTTGGAAAAAGCCGGTTACCAGTGCCGGCTGGACAAAGTCCTTGCCATTGACATGGCATCGGATAAGCCGGGCACCCTGAACCGGATCCTTTCCGATCTGCAGAATGCCAATGTGATGATCCGTTACCTGTACATTTCCTTTGACCGCAGCGACAGCACGCCGATTGCGGTGTTCTGTACCGACGAACCGGAAACGGAAACGTTCCTGCGTGGAAAGGGATACCGGCTGCTGGACCGTTTCTGACAGTCCCGGGTAGGAAGCAGGCTGAAGAAGCGAGGGCGGACAGGATTTGCTTCCTTAAACCTTTATAAAAAAACCGAAGCATATATCTCAAAGGGCCCCTCGGCGGGCGAAGCGTGAAGGGGAAAAGAGATATATGCTTCGGTTAATTTTTTAAATAAAGAATGATTTACACCAATTCTGCCAGTTCCAGTATCAGGCGCTCGCTCTTGGCCCAGCCCAGACAGGGATCGGTAATGGAGCGGCCGTACACGCCGCCGCCGATTTTCTGATTGCCGTCTTCCAGGTAGCTTTCAACCATGATGCCTTTCACCAGATGCCGGATATCGGGGGAAACCTGACGGCTGTGCATCACATCTTTGGAAATGCGGATCTGTTCCAGATATTTTTTCCCGGAATTGGAGTGGTTGGCGTCCACAATGACCGCCGGGTTGACGACTTCCCGCTCGTGATAGGCATCCAGCAGTCCCTGCAGGTCTTCATAATGGTAATTGGGCATATTGTTGCCGAACTTATCTACATAGCCCCGCAGAATTGCATGCGCGAGGGGATTGCCTTTCGTGCGCACTTCCCAGCCGTGGAACAGAAAACTCTGTTCATGCTGGGCTGCTTCGATGGAGTTCATCATAACGCCGATGTCGCCGCCGGTAGGGTTTTTCATGCCTACGGGAATGCCCACGCCGCTGGCGATCATCCGGTGCAGCTGGTCTTCCACGGAACGTGCGCCGATGGCTGCATAAGATAAAATGTCGGAAAGGTAGCGGTGGTTTTCCGGATACAGGATTTCTTCCGCGCTGGTAAGACCGGTTTCCCGTACCACACGCACGTGCATCTTGCGGATGGCGGTGATGCCCGCCAGCATGTCTTCCTTGCCTTCCGGATTGGCCTGATGCAGCATGCCTTTATAACCGACGCCGATGGTCCGGGGCTTGTTCGTGTAAACCCGGGGGACCAGCATCAGTTTTTCTTTTACTTTTTCCTGCACGCCGGCCAGGCGGTGAACGTAGTCCAGCACCGCGTCCTCGTTGTCGGCGGAACAGGGGCCAATCACCAGGATGAAGCGGTCATCGCTGCCGGAAATAATCTCCCTGATTTCTTTATCTCTTGCGGTTTTGACGGCGGAAGCCTCAGCCCCGAGAGGATAATCCTGCATCAGTTCCTGGGGCGATGGCAGCTTCCGTATGAATTCCATCTGCATTTCCATTTGTGTTTCCTCGTTTCATTTCGAATTGTATATATAATACCATACTTTCCCGGAGAACGTTGAAAAATTACTGCTAAAAAGGTTACAGCTCTGTATTGACAAATCGAACTTCTGTTTGTATAATGGTTGCAGGAAAGTTTTCGACGAACGCAGGAGGTTTTATTATGGCAGGCATTTCAAATGATAAATTACGGGCGCTGGACAGCGCCATGCGGCAGATCGAAAAGGATTTCGGAAAAGGTTCCATCATGCGTCTGGGCGAAGCCAGCGCCAAGATGAATGTGGAAACCATTCCTACCGGAGCGTTGTCTCTGGATATTGCGTTAGGTGTCGGCGGCATTCCCCGGGGACGTGTGGTGGAGATTTACGGACCGGAATCTTCCGGTAAGACGACGGTAGCGCTGCATATGATTGCGGAAGCCCAGAAGATGGGTGGCTATGCGGCTTTTATCGATGCGGAACACGCTCTGGATCCTGATTATGCACGGCGTCTGGGCGTGGATGTCGACAACCTGCTGATCTCCCAGCCGGACAACGGGGAACAGGCCCTGGAAATCTGTGACGCGCTGGTTCGCAGCGGCGCCATTGATATCATCGTCATCGACTCGGTAGCGGCCCTGGTACCCCGGGCCGAGATCGAAGGGGAAATGGGGGACAGCCATGTGGGGCTGCAGGCCCGGCTTATGAGCCAGGCGCTGCGCAAGCTGACCGGCATTATTTCGAAATCGAAATGCGCCACAATCTTTATCAATCAGATCCGCGAAAAAGTGGGCATTATGTTCGGTAATCCGGAAACCACCACCGGCGGCCGGGCGCTGAAGTTTTATTCGACCATCCGCATGGAAGTGCGCAAGGTGGAAGCCATCAAGAACGGCAATGACGTCATCGGTTCTCGCACCCGTATCAAGGTAGTCAAGAACAAAGTGGCCCCGCCCTTTAAACAGGCGGAGTTCGACATCATGTACGGACAGGGCATTTCCCGGACGGGATGCCTGGTGGACCTGGGCGTGGACCTGGATATCCTGCAGAAGAGCGGCGCCTGGTTCTCATACGGTGATGTGCGTATCGGGCAGGGACGTGAAAAAGCCAAGGAATTTTTGCAGGATAATCCGGAAGTGGCGGCGGAAGTGGAAGCAAAAATCCGTGAACTCACTGTCAACAAACTGATGGCTCCGAAGGATGCGGAAGGAGTGGCGGCAGATGTTCCGGAACGCCAGCAAATCCCTGACAACCAGTAGCGAGGTCTACGAATATGCCCTGAGCCTGCTGGACCGGCGGGAGCATGGCGAAAAGGAACTGGTGCAGAAGCTGAAACGCCGCTGTTTATCGGCTGAGCTGATCCGGGAGTTGCTTAATGAAGAACGCTATGCCAGGCGTGTCTTTGAATCCTGGCGTTCCAGAAAGGTTTACGGCAGGCTGCACCTGCAGGCGGAACTCTTGAAAAAGCAGGTGGGCGAGGCATATATTCCTGTCATCCTGGCCATGCTGAGCGAAGAAGAAGAAGCGCAGCGTGTGCGGGCGGCGTACCGGCAGATTGCCGGCAGACGCGATAAAAAGTATGACGCCACGACGGAAAAGGGCGTGGCCGCGCTGGCGCGGTATTTCTCCGCCAGAGGGTTCGGCCCTTCCATGATCCGGGCAGGCCTGGCCCTGGCAAAAGAAGATGCCATGTCAAGGTTTCAGGAATAGTACGTGTACGATTCGTAAGCTGACCAGTCAGTTATAATCTTAAAAATGTAATATCCCCAAAAAGACGGGGCCGGCAAATCAACGCATTTCAGCATTGCCGCCTTGACTTTTTGGGGATTTTTCATTACAATTATAGTTGCCAGTCGTGTAAGTAAAATTAATCAGTATTTCCAAAAATTAAAGATTTTTCGTATTTCACGAGGCGAACCACCGTATCGGTTGCCTTATTTTTATGTCGTAAACGAAGGAGGTGAAAGAAAATTATCGAAACAGTGATTGCTGCAGTTGTGGCTTTGGCCGTTGGCGGCGGCGCAGGTTATGTGTTACGCAAGAATGTGGCGGAAGGAAAGCTGGCCACAGCGGAAGAAAAAGCCAGCCGCATGATCAAAGAAGCCGAAGAAACAATTGAAGCAAAGAAAAAAGAATCCTTAATGGAAGCTAAGGATGAGATTCATCGTTTACGTTCCGATATGGAACGTGAGAATAAAGAACGGCGCAACGATCTGCAGAGACAGGAACGCCGTCTGGTACAGAAAGAGGAAAATCTGGACCGCAAGATTGACGCTTTCGAAAAGAAAGAAGAAAATCTTACAGTAAAAGAATCCAAACTGAATGCTGCACAGGAAAAGGTCGACGCCCTTTACCAGAGACAGTTGCAGGAACTGGAACGGTTATCCGGTTTAAGCAGCGAAGACGCAAAGCAGGAACTGCTGGCTGCAGTCCGCGACGATGTACAGCATGACACTGCCGTTATGATCAAGGAAATGGAACAGCGCGCGAAAGAAGAGGCTGATAAAAAGGCCCGGGACATCATCGCGCTGGCCATCCAGCGCTGTGCTGCCGATCAGGTGGCAGAGACTACGGTTTCCGTAGTCGGTCTGCCCAATGATGAAATGAAAGGCCGGATCATCGGCCGGGAAGGCAGAAATATCCGCACACTGGAAACCCTGACAGGCATTGATCTGATTATCGATGATACCCCGGAAGCAGTTATTATTTCCGGTTTTGACCCCGTACGCCGGGAAGTTGCCCGCATCGCCCTTGAAAAGCTCATCAATGATGGACGGATTCATCCGGCCCGTATCGAAGAAATGGTTGAAAAAGCCCAGAAAGAGGTTGAGCAGAATATCAGGGAAGCCGGTGAACAGGCAACCTTTACCGTTGGAGTCAACGGCCTGAGACCTGAACTTATCAAGTTGCTGGGACGTCTGAAATACCGTACCAGCTACGGACAGAATGTGCTGAACCACTCTATAGAAGTAGCGCAGCTGGCCGGCATCATGGCCTCAGAATTAGGCGTGGATGTTACATTGGCAAAACGTGCAGGCCTCCTGCATGATATTGGCAAGGCGATTGACCATGAAATGGAAGGTTCCCACGTGGAACTGGGTGTGGAAGTTGCCAAGAAGTTCCGTGAATCCGGATTTGTGATCAATGCGATCGGATCCCATCACGGGGACATTGAACCCAATTGCGTGGAATCTGTACTGATTGCCGCTGCTGATGCTGTATCTGCTGCCCGTCCGGGCGCCCGCAGAGAAACCCTGGAAAGTTACCTGAAACGATTGACACGATTGGAAGAGATTTCCGAATCCTTTGACGGTGTGGAGAAGTGCTACGCTGTTCAGGCTGGCCGCGAGATCCGCATCATGGTTAAACCCGAAGTCATTGACGACACGAAAGCCGTTTTGCTGGCCCGCGATATTTCCAAAAAGATTGAGGAAGAAATGGAATATCCCGGACAGATCAAAGTGGTCATCATTCGTGAGACCCGGGCTGTTGACTACGCGAAGTAAATATATGGCTGCGTACCGTAAGGCTCGCAGCCATTTTTTAAGAAGGTGAGAATATATGCGTATACCGGGAGCTGGCGGAGTCCAGGATATCCGTATTTATGAAGTTGCGTTCCAGGACGCCTGGGATCTGATTTTTGACTGCCTGAACGATATCGGCATTGATGTGGATGAACGGGATGATGAACATCACGTTGTTCACGGACATAAACGGAAAAAGTTCTTTGACGTTACCCTGCAGGACATGGGGGACGGCGCAGTACAGCTGTTCTTTGACCAGCATAAAAAATATATCGAAGTGTACACGTGGAAGCCGGATTACAGTGATGTGGACGCGTTTTACAAACTGTATGAGCAGCGCCTCATCGAGATGAAGGCATTCATCCGTTGCACCAGCTGCGGACATAAGGTAAGGGCCAATACAAAGTTCTGTCCGGAATGCGGCACGCGTCTCAACTTCAATGAAGACGTGATTGACAATTCGGATGAGAAGAAGAGTATTTTTGATTCTATTTTCCGGAGTGACGACTAACTTTAAAAATGCTATTAATACTGCAGCCGGTAAGGCGTTGCAAAACCGTTCGCGTTTGCTATTTCATGGGCTTATTTGCCTGTGGCTTCGAAACTCGGGCTACGCCCTCAGACAGTCTCGCCACCACGGCAAATTTCGCCTCATGAAATATCGCAAACGTTCGCGATGTTTTGCTTACGCCTTACCGGCTGCAGTTGTTTATTATGTCTTTAAAGCATTTCATTACACAACCGTTTTTTGTATTTGTTAAGTTTTTTTTGCCTCTGGGAAAACGCAAAAACTTCAAAACAAAAAGTGAAAGGCAAAATGCACAAAACAAAAAGGGGAAAACAAAAAAGCTGCTCTCCGAAGAGAACAGCTTATTGTATCATTTCTGATTATGCGCGGGTAACTTTGCCGGAACGCAGGCAACGGGTGCAGACATTCACGCGTTTCACTTCGCCGTCTACGACAGCCCGTACAGTCTGTACATTGGGCTTCCAGGCAGCTTTGGTGTGACGGTTGGAATGGCTTACGTTGTTGCCGGACATGATGCCCTTGCCGCATACTTCACAAATATGTGCCATCGTGGTTCGACCTCCTTCACAGAATCAAGCATATAGCTACTCATTAAATTAACATGAGTATATTACCACATGTGTAACTGAAAAGCAAGCATTTTTCAAAAATGTCAAAGAAAAAAGTGAAAATAATGCTATAATCTATATATATTTAATGCAGAAAGGACGGGAAGGCATGGAGAACTGGTGGCAGAAACCGATTACCGCCTTAAAGGGAATCGGTTCCAGACGGGCAGAAGCCTTTGCCCGTCTGGAGATCGTAACGATCGGGGACTTGCTGAATTATTATCCCCGGCTGGACAGTTATATCGATTATTCCCATCTGGCAACAATTCGGGAACTGAAAACGGATGGCAGCCGCCAGATTTTTGAAGCGGAAGCCCTGCGTGCGGTGGAGAGGGTGTCCGGCGGCGGACGTCGCTACGCGGTCATCGCCGTGAAAGATGAAACCGGGTACGCGGAAATATTCCTGTTCGGGGCCCAGCGGTTTCAGGCCCGCCGTTTTAAAGCAGGCAGCCGCCTTCTGATTACGGGGAGGGTGAAACCGGGGCGTACAGCCAAAGCCGTGAGCGAAGTGTTGCTTCAGCCCTGTGATGAAGATAATCTTGACAGATCGGTAGGCATTCTGCCTGTTTATAATCTGACGGAGTCGCTGACCCAGCAGAATTTACGTGGGGCAGTGCGGCAGGCGTTGCAGCTGGCGAAAGAATACGGGCTGCCGGAAACGGTTCCGGACAGCATTCGCAGACAGTATGGTTTCCCCTCCCGTCTCGAAGCGGTCAGCAATATTCATTTCCCCGAAAGCACAGAGCGGTTCCGGTCAGCAAAGAGGCGCCTGGTGTATGAAGAACTGTTTTTGCTCCAGTGCGGGCTGATGCTGAACCGGGAGCATAATCACGACGGACGCCCGGGTATTAAACTGGCCCGGGACGGGAAAACGGTGCAAAAGGTTTTGCAGAATCTTCCTTTTACTCTGACCGGGGCACAACAAAAAGCTTGGGCGGATATTTCCGGCGACATGGAAGATGTGAAGCCGATGCACCGTCTGTTGCAGGGCGACGTGGGCAGCGGCAAGACTGTCATCGCGGCCCTTGCTCTGGCAAAAGCCGCGGAAAACGGGTTCCAGGGCTGCATCATGGCGCCTACGGGAATTCTGGCCCAGCAGCATCTGGAAACGCTGACAGAATTTTTTAAAGATACCGGTATCACGATAAAAATATTGACCAGCAACACCAAAGCGGCGGAGCGCCGAGAAATCTTGCAGGAACTGGCGGAAGGCACGCTGAACGTGTTGGTGGGTACCCATGCCTTGCTGCAGGAAGACGTGGTCTTCGCCCATCTGGCGTTAGTGGTGACAGACGAGCAGCACCGCTTCGGTGTGAACCAGCGGGCGGCGCTGGTGAATAAATCGGACTACGCGCCGGACGTGCTGATCATGACGGCTACGCCAATTCCCCGTACACTGGCGCTGACGGTATACGGCGATGTGGAAACTTCCGTGATGCAGGGCATGCCCCCGGGCCGGAAAGCAGTGGAAACGTTGTGTTACACCGGCGACATGCGGCAGAAAGTCTATGCCGGCATGGTGCGGCAGATTGAAGCCGGCCGGCAGGTATATGTGGTGTGCGCTTCCATTGAGGAATCGGAAGCCATGGAAGGCATCCGCAGCGTGAACGATGTGTATGCCGAACTGAAAAAGACCTGGCTGAAGAACATTCCCTGCGGTCTGCTCCACGGCAAACTGAAGCCGGCGGAGAAAGACGAGATCATGGAAGCCTTTGCAGCAGGGAAACTGAAATGTCTTGTGACTACGACTGTTATTGAAGTAGGCGTCAATGTGCCAAACGCCACCCTGATGATTGTGGAGAACGCAGACCGGTTCGGCCTGGCCCAGCTGCATCAGCTGCGGGGACGGGTTGGCCGGGGCGATAAACAGTCCTATTGCGTGCTGCTGACGGATAATCAGGAGCAGGACAATCTGGCCCGCTTAACAGTGCTGCATAATTCCAACGACGGCTTTGAACTGGCCCAGCGGGACCTGGAACTGCGGGGCGCGGGACAGCTGTTCGGCCTGCGTCAGCACGGCTTGCCGGATCTGCGCCTGGCTGATATACTGAGAGATACGGACGTGCTGCTGGCGGCCCGTAAAGACGCAACCCGGGTCCTGGCACAACCGGAACTGCGCAAAGAAATGCTGGAAGGCGCGGCCAATTTGTTCGACAGCCGTTTTGCAGGGATTTTTAACTCATAAAATAAGGATCAGAAAGAAGACTTTACATGTCAGAAGATAAAAAGAAATGGTATCAGGACCCGGACGGGATGACCAAAGTTGTGGCCCTTGTGTTGTTGCTGTTACTGTTGCTGTGTATGCACCTGTTTGCCGGCGACGTAGTGCACAAGGCGGGCAGGCTGGCGGTCAGCGGCAACGTGAAAGCGCTGGCGGAATACCTGCGTTCCTTTGGCCCCTGGGCTGTCTTCATCAGCTTTTTTATTGACGTGCTGATTAACGCGGGCAGTATCTTTCCGTCCATCTTTTTGTCAACCGCCAACGGCCTGATTTTCGGCCTGCCCCTGGGTATCGCCGTGTCCTGGCTGGCGGAGACCACCGGCGTGGTGCTGAGTTTTCTTCTGATGCGTTTCTTCTTCCGCAACACGGCGGAAAAACTGATCCGGAAAGCCGACCGCCTGCAGGACATCGACAAGGCCAGCGAAAAGAACGGCATTATCTGGATGACTTTTGCCCGGGCGCTGCCATATTTTCCTTCCGGCATCCTTACCGCTATCGGCGCCCTGAGCCGTATGAGTACCAGGGACTATATCATAGCCAACCTGATTGGCAAATTTCCTTCCACGGCGCTGGAGGTAGTAATTGGTCACGACTTGGTCCATTTCCGCGAAAGCATGGCCCGCCTGACGGTCCTTGTAATTGTGGTGGCGGTGGTGTTTTATATCGGAAAGAAGAAGCTGTTTAAAAATTAAGGAACGGACCGGCACATGCTGATACAGAAAAGAGGAACGGGTTATTCCCATTCCTCTTTTTTAAGTAAAAAAACCGGTTTTAACGCGTCGGCTCAGTGGCAGCTTTCCCGAACAAAGCAATAAAAAGAACGAAAGATATACTATCTGGAGACAGATAAATAAGACTGTCTATATATATTAACAGAAAGCAGGCTGAAAAACCGCGCCATCACTGGAGTTGCGAAAAAAATCCGGTCACTGAAGTGACCGGAGAGAGATTTTTGATTATACTTTTTCCGCCAGATCCGGGAACACGCTTAACGAACGTTTCAGTATCCCGTGGACATAGGCGATGCAAAGTCCATAGTTGGTCATAGGCACATTCTGGTCGGCGGCACAGCGGTACCGGTACTGCATTTCCCGTTCGTTCAGCATGCAGCCGCCGCAGTGGATGATCAGCCGGTAGGGAGACAGGTCGGCCGGGAATTCCGTGCCGCTGGTCCAGGAAAAGTTAAACTGCCTGCCGGTAAAGTCCCGGATCCATTTCGGCAGTTTTTCTGTGCCGATGTCACCGCACTGGCGGTGATGGGTGCAGCCTTCGGAAATCAGAATGCGGTCGCCGTCCTGCAGCTGTTTCAGGGCAGCAACGCCCAGCACGGCCTGTTCCAGATTGCCTTTGTGACGGGCCATTAAAATCGAAAAAGAGGTGAGTTTGATTTCCTGCGGCACAGCCTGATTGACTTTCCCAAATGCCTGGCTGTCGGTGATGACCATTACCGGCGGCTTTTTCATATTTTTTAGTGCGCTGCCCACGTTGTTTTCCTTTGTGATGATAGCCACGGCATCTCTGTCGATGATGTCGCGGATGGTTTGCTGCTGGGGCAGAATGAGACGTCCTTTGGGCGCGGCGCTGTCAATGGGCGTTACCAGCAATACCTGGTCTTCCGGTTGGAGTAAATCGGCGCAGATAGGGAAGGGCGCTTTTTTTTGTGGTACCAGATGGGCTAACAGATCTTTCAGTTCTTTGATGTGTTTCCCCGTAGTGGAACTGACGGAAATTTGCGGAATGGAAGAGGGGATCGCATTGTGTTTTGTTTCCGGTACAGTGTTGTCCTGCATAGCGTTTTTCTCTGCCACATCTGCTTTCGTAAACACAACCACGCAGGACAGCTCTTTGTCCTGAATGCGCTGCAACAGTTTCAAATCTTCTTCTGTAATGTCGGCGACGCTGTCTATGACAAGGATGGCGATGTCAGTTTTGTTTAACACCTGCAGGGATTTCTGTACGCGAAGCTGTCCCAGTTCTCCGGTGTCGTCGATGCCGGCGGTATCCATCATCAGCACCGGGCCTAAAGGCAAAAGCTCCATGGCCTTCAGTACCGGGTCTGTGGTGGTGCCGGGTATGTCTGCCACAACGGCCAGCTTCTGCCCTGTCAGGGCATTGATCAGACTGGACTTTCCTGCATTGCGCTTTCCGAATAAACCGATATGGACCCGTTCTCCTGCCGGGGTTGCGTTTAAGCTGCTCATGTAGTGCTCCGTTCTGCTGCCGTCAGAGGGCAGCGCAAATAATAATTACAAATTTAGCTATCCTGTTCTTGCATATTTTACAAAGGTGATGTATAGTATAGCGTGTTTACTACATTAAAAGCCTGATTTAGTGACACGGGCTTGTTAACATTATTATAACATGGGTAAAAAAAACAACAAATGAATCTTCCGCTGGCGAAAAACAAAAAACTGAAGATACTGATCCTGTCTGCCCCCATCGGCAGCGGTCACCGGATGGCTGCCTCTGCGCTGGAGGAAGCGTTGCTGCGTCTGGAAAACGTGGAAGTTGTCCAGGGGAACGTATTTGATTTTTTCCCCTCCGCCATCGGGAAAGCGTTTCTGAAGTTTTATGAAACCGTCCTGGCGGTTTGCCCCTGGCTGTACGCTTTGTCCTACCGCTGGAGCAATCAGGGCGGTGGTTCCTTATGGATGCGCAACCAACTCAACGGGATTTTGCTGCGTCTGGGCAAAACATTTATCGAAGAAGTGAAGCCCGATGCAGTGTTCAGTACACATGCTACGCCTACGGGTATTCTCTCCCTGTACAAGCAGAAATACGACAGCAGCCTGTGGCTGGGGGTTGTAGTGACGGATTTTACCGTGCACCGCTGGCTGGTGTGTCCGGGTGTGGACGCCTATTTTTTGGCGGATGAAAAACTGTTTGGGCAGATAGATTCTGCTGCAGGACGTTCCGAAACGCAGCCTGCGCTTTATGGCTGGGGCATTCCGGTGCGCGGCAGGTTTACGGAAAAACAGGAACCTGCAACAATACGTCGTGAAGTACGCGACAGATTTGGCTGGTCTGCCGGTGCTTTTGTCTGCCTGCTGGCAGGCGGCGGTGGCGGCATGCTGCCAATGGAAGAGATTGTGAAGAGCCTGCAAAATGAAAAGTTTAAAGATATTTATGTAGTGGCGGTTACGGGACATAACGACGGGCTGTGTAAAAAACTGGAAGCGCTGCAAAAGGGGTTTTCGAAGACTGAATCCGATGAAAGTACCTCCCGCCTGGCAGTGCTCGGCTTTACTGATGAAATGCCGCAGTTGATGCAGGCGGCGGACGTAGTCATCACCAAAGCCGGCGGCGTATCCCTTGCAGAATGTCTGGAGTGCGGGGCGAATATCCTGATTTATCACCCGTTGCCCGGACAGGAGCAGGGGAACACGGTGTTTTTGCAACAGGAGTATGGCGCTGCGGCTGTAACGGACCTCCGTCAGCTGGACGATTATCTGGAACGTGAGAAGAAGGTTTCTCTTTCGGAACGGTTGCAAAGGCAGAATATGCGGAAGCAGCATTACGGACACCGGGCAGCGGCAGGACAGATTGCGGAACTCACGGACAAACTTCGGGACCGCTGATTCCGGCCCCTGTTCCTGCCGGCCTGCTGAGGCAATATTCCCTTCAGTATATTTTACATTTTTTTACTATTTAATGAAGAAAAAATGAAAAACACATTGACTTTATGCCAGCCGTTGTGCTATGTATATTAAAGTAACCTTATTTTTCGTGACACTGTAAAATTTAATATTTCATGTAAAGGGCACCCAAATTTCAGAAAAGAGGCGGTTTAATGGATCAATTTTACTGGGCTGCACTGGGAGCTGCCAAAGGGGTTGATGCGGCGCGGCTGCTTGCGCTGGTCAGGTCTTTTGGCAGCCCACAGGATCTGTATGGGGCGGAGGAAGCGGATATCCTTGCTACGGGAATCCTTTCGCCGGAACGTACTGCGAAATTTGTTGAAAGCAACAGGAAGAACAGAAAGCTTCCGGAAATGCTGCAGGAACAATGTGAACGGTTGCACATTTCGGTTGTTCCGGTCGTCAGTTCCGCATATCCGGAACGTCTGAAGCAGATTCTTCGTCCGCCGGCAGTTTTGTATGTGAAAGGAACACTGCCGGATTGCCGGTACAGCATAGGCATGGCCGGTTCCCGTATGGCGGACGCCTATGGCAAAAAAGCGGCGGCCTGTTTTGGCAGGGCTCTGGCAGAAGCCGGGGTGATCGTTGTCAGCGGGGGCGCGAAAGGCATCGACACAGCTTCCCACGAAGGGGCGCTGCAGGGCGGGGGAAAAACGGTGGCGGTACTGGGCTGCAGCCCGGATGTTGTTTACCCGCCGGAGAATCGTAAACTGTTTGAAAAAATCGAAGCTAACGGCGCGCTGGTTTCCGAGTACCCGCCCGGAACACAACCGGACCGGTTCCGTTTTCCGGAGCGCAACCGGATTATCAGCGGCATCTGTCAGGGTGTTGTGCTGGTGCAGGCAGCGAAGCGGAGCGGCGCGCTGATCACCGCTGAGTTTGCCATGGATGAGGGGCGCGAAGTGTTCTGCGTTCCCGGCAACATATTTACAGATAAAAGCGCCGGACCTCACCGGCTGATCAAGGCAGGGGCGCGTCTGGCTGATAGGCCGCAGGATGTTCTGGAAGAGGTCTTCCCGGAATTATGCGGAAGCGTCCATTCCAATCTGTTTGCGGGGCTTAACGGCGCGGCGCCGTCGGGCAAATGCTCCGGAGGGCAGCAGAAGATGCTGGACCTGCTGACCGGGGGGCCGCAGACACTGGAGCAACTGGTGGCAGCAGCCGGTCTTGGCATTGGAGAGGCCAGCGTCATGCTGTTGGAACTGCAGATGAAGGGCTTTGTAGGGATGAATGCCGCACAGCAGTATTTTCTCGTCTGATTACGCCGATCGTTTTAATCAGCGGTACTGACTGGCGGTTGTATCCGTCAGCACACGGATTGTTTTTGAACCGATTAATTACCCAAATCATTTTATGGGAGGATATATGAAGAAGAATCTGATTATTGTTGAATCACCGACTAAATCCAAGACGATTACCAGGTTTTTAGGTAAGAATTATGCAGTAAAAGCATCTATGGGTCACTTGCGTGACCTGCCCAAGAGCACGCTGGGCGTGGATGTAGAGAACGATTTTACACCGAAGTACATCAATATCCGTGGCAAAGGGGATCTGATCCGGGAATTAAAAGCGGAAGCGGCCAAAGCGGATAACGTGTATCTGGCAACTGACCCTGACCGGGAAGGGGAAGCGATCAGCTGGCATCTGGCCCATATCCTGGGACTGGATGATAAGTCTCCCTGCCGGATAGAGTTTCATGAGATTACCTCCGGCGCGGTTAAGGAGGCGCTGAAACATCCCCGTCCCATCAATATGTCGATGGTGGATGCGCAGCAGACCCGCCGCATTATTGACCGTCTGGTAGGGTATAAGCTGAGCCCGCTGCTCTGGCGCAAGGTTCGCAAAGGCCTGAGCGCAGGCCGTGTGCAGTCCGTGGCGGTAAAAATCATTGCTGACCGCGATAAGCAAATAGCCGAATTTGTTCCGGAAGAGTTCTGGACGATTAAGACAAAGCTGCGTGAGGAAGCCGGATCTCCTTTGTTTGAAGCGGAAGCTGTCAAAAAGAACGGCAATAAGCTGGAAATGCATAACGCCCGGGAAGCGCTGGCCGTGGAAAACGATCTGAAACAGGCGGCCTATAAGGTGGAAGCTGCCTTCCGAAAAAAAGTTTCCCGTCGTGCGCTGCCGCCATTCACGACCAGCACGCTCCAGCAGGAAGCTTCCCATAAGCTGAACTTCACGACCCGCCGGACCATGATGGTGGCCCAGCAGCTGTATGAAGGCATCAGTATCGGCAAGAGTTCTGCCGGTCTTATTACTTATATGAGAACAGACTCCACCCGTCTGGCAGCAGAGGCTGTAGACGCAGTCCGCGAACTGGTAAAGCAGGATTTCGGCGACAAATACTGTCCGGAAAAACCCAATGTGTTCAGTAATAAGAGCAATGCCCAGGACGCTCACGAAGCTATCCGTCCCACTTCCATCGAAAGAAAGCCGGAGGATATAGAGCCGTTCCTGACAAAAGAGCAGTACCGTCTGTACAAACTGATCTGGGACCGGACTGTTGCCAGCCAGATGGCTCCGGCGGAATTTGAACAGACTGCGCTGACCATCGGGGCCGGCGCCTATGAATTAAAAGCAACAGGCTCTGTCCTGACCTTTGACGGTCATCTGCGCCTGGCGGATAAAAAAGATCTGAACGCGGAGAAGCAGGCAGAGGTTCCCTTTATTAAATCCGGAACTGTCCTGACCCTGTATAAAGTACTGCCTGGCGAACAACATTTCACCGAGCCCCCGGCTCATTATACGGAAGCTTCCCTGGTAAAGAAGATGGAAGAGGAGGGAATCGGACGCCCTTCCACGTACTCTCCTATTATCCAGACAATCCAGACCCGCGGTTATGTAGTCCGGGACGGTAAAAAGCTTATGGCGACGGAGTTAGGGGTCAAAGTGGCGGATATGCTGACGGGTCATTTCGGTGACATCATCAACATCCCGTACTCTGCCCGTATGGAGAACGAACTGGACGCGATAGCGGCCCATCAGGTGGAAAAAGAAAAAACACTTGCCGATTTTTACAAACCTTTTGAACAGCTGCTGGAAGAAGCGGACCGGGTGATCCCCAAGGATCCGCCTCCGTTGCAGTTAAGCGGTGAAAAATGTGAACTGTGCGGCAAAGACATGGTCATCCGGGAAGGCCGTTTCGGCAAGTTCCAGGCCTGCTCGGGTTTTCCCCAGTGTCATAATACCAAACCGCTGCTGGTAACAATCGGTGTGCCCTGTCCCAAATGCGGCGGCGAGGTGACGCAGCGCCGGACTAAAACGGGCCGCGTCTTCTATGGTTGCGAACATTATCCGGAATGCGGTTTTACTTCCTGGGACAGACCTACCGACAAACCTTGTCCGGTTTGCGGTAAGCAGTTGCTGGAGCGGACAGAGGGCAATGGCAGGATAAAGTATTTTTGTTCTGATCCGGAATGCACCAATGCCGCGCCTAAACGTGTGGGTCGCAGGAAAAAGGTGACAACGGCCTCGCTTATGGAGGGCGAAACCGCGGATACAGAAAAGAAAACAGCGAAAAGAAAAACGGCAAAAAAGAAACGCGCAAAGAAAACCGGTTCCAGGAAAAAAAGTGCCGGGAATGCTGTAAAAAAAGTGGAAGAATAAATGGTGCGGCTTTGCTGTATTGGTAAAGTACGCGAAACATTGTTTAAAAGAGTCTGCAGCAGCAGACGGTATTGTGTCTTTAAAATAACTGAATAAGCGGTTTAATCTGCAGGAGGATGAGAGTCGACCCATCCTCCTGTCCATTTTCAGAAAAACCGCAGAATAAAACCACAGGACACAGGTTTTCGGCGGTTTATATCATAATTCAGTTGTGACGGGGAGAACATGATGGAACAGTTTATAAATTCGAGCCGGCCGGTCCATGTGATCGGGGCCGGTCTCGCGGGCAGCGAAGCAACCTGGCAGCTTGTCCGCCGGGGCATACCGGTCATCCTGCATGAAATGCGCCCGGGCAAATCCAGCCCGGCACACAAAACAGAATTCTTTGCGGAACTGGTTTGCAGCAACTCTTTCCGGGCTGCCAACGTAGAAAACGCAGTAGGTCTCCTGAAAGAAGAGATGCGCAGGCTGGACTCCATAATTATGAAGGCTGCCGATGCCAACCGGGTTCCGGCAGGAGGCGCCCTGGCGGTAGACAGGGACATGTTTGCGAAAACGATAACAACTTTTATCCGGGAACATCCGTTAGTAACGGTGGTGGAAGAAGAGGTGACAGAACCGGAGAATCTGGAAGGCCTGGTGATTTTTGCCAGCGGCCCCCTGACTTCCCCGGCGCTGAGTGAAGCAATCCAGCGTATCATCAAGGCGGAGTATCTGCATTTCTTTGACGCAGCGGCGCCGATTGTGGAAGGAGATTCTCTGGATTACGATATTATTTACCGCGCTTCCCGTTATGACAAAGGGGAAGCTGCTTATCTTAACTGTCCCTTTTACACAAAAGAAGAATATCTAGCGTTTTATGAAGCTTTGAAAACAGCGGAGACTGCTGAAGTCAAAGATTTTGAACATAATGTGTTTGAAGGCTGTATGCCTATTGAGGAGATGGCATACCGGGGTGAGGATACCATGCGTTTCGGCCCGCTGAAACCCATCGGCCTCCGCGATCCCCGCAATGGGAAGGAAGCATACGCGGTCGTACAGCTGCGGCAGGATAATGCAGCTGGCACGCTGTATAATCTGGTTGGCTTCCAGACCCATCTGAAATGGCCGGAACAGAAACGGGTGTTCCGTATGATTCCCGGTCTGGAAAATGCGGAATTTGTACGCTTCGGCGTAATGCACAAAAATACTTACCTGAATTCGCCCCGGCTGCTGAATGCGGATTTCCGCCTGCGGACAAACCCCAGATTCTATTTTGCAGGACAGATGACAGGGGTAGAAGGATATGTGGAATCGGCTGCTTCTGGTCTCATGGTTGGTATTCAGGCAGCCTGCGCGCTGCAGGGACTGGCTGCTGTAGACTTTCCGGAGGTTACGGCCATGGGCGCGCTGGCCCATTATATCAGTAATCCTGCCATTACGGATTTCCAGCCTATGAATGTGAATTACGGCATCATGCCACCCCTGGAAAAAAGAGTGCGCAAAAGAAGATTCCGTAACGAGATGTTGGCCCAGAGGGCGCTGGAGGCATTTGAACAGGTGGCAACCCGGTGTTCTGAACTGGGGAACAAAGAACAAGCTAAGAATCTTTGAGTTGTTCTAAAAAAACACCGTGTTTGAAAATTCGAAAAATTTACTTTTGATTCAAAAAAATAAATTTGCTTATTTTCTAAACTCGTGGTAGTATAAAGTCGGTTGATTTTATAGTTATAAAATCAATCATATATTATTATATTTGTTTTGGCTGTTAAGGGAGTGGAGTTTTTGTCGCAAGCAGAGTTGCGCAAAGAATGGGCTGAAAAATTTTATACTTATTTATTGGTTGAAAAGAACGGCTCCAGGCTGACCGGCGAGAATTATCGGAGGGATATATCTGATTTCGAACAGTTTATGGCTGCCAAAGCCGGAGCGGACTTTAACTGGAATGAGGTTCAGGTCATTCATATCCGTTCCTATCTTGCCTGGCTCAATCATGAGAACTACGCAAGACGAACCATTGCCAGACGGATTTCATCCCTGCGTTCTTTCTACAAGTTTTTACTGCGGGAAGAGTACGTGGGCCAGAATCCCTTTACCAAGGTCCGTACGCCGAAACTGGATAAAAGACTGCCGGTTTTTCTGGAAGAAACGGAAATCGATTCCCTGCTGGACCTGCCTGATGCTACCCCGTTAGGATTGCGTGACCAGGCAGTTCTGGAGATGCTGTATGCCACCGGCTGCCGTGTGTCGGAACTGGCAGGCCTGCGGCTGGCAGACGTGGATCTGAGCGGCCTTTTTGTACTGTTACATGGCAAAGGCAATAAGGACCGCATCGTGCCAATCGGGCATACCTGTAAAGATGCGTTTCTCCGCTATTATGCCCAAAGCAGGTCTCCCCTGATGGTCAAATACCATGTAGATGAGCATCAGTATGTGTTTGTAAATAACCGGGGGGGAGTCCTGACGGACCGGAGCGTCCGCCGGATTCTGGATAAATACGTTCAGAAGCTGGCATTGCAGAAAAACGTCAGTCCTCATACGATTCGTCATACATTTGCTACCCATTTACTGGAACACGGAGCAGATTTGCGTGCGGTACAGGAGCTGTTAGGGCATGCAAGCCTGTCTACGACCCAGATATATACCCATATTACCAACGAGAGAATCAATAAAGTGTATCAGAAAAATTTCCCCAGAGCGTAAACGTAAACGGTTTTAAGTTTGGAGGTGTGTGAATGAAATTACTGGAAAAAGCCCGTATTCTGAACAGACTGATGCAGAACGGGGAACGTGTCAAGTACAAAGAGGTTGCGTTATTACTGCGGAACCTGATTTCCAGCAATGTTTATGTAATCGATATAGATGGGAAAATAATGGGCTACGGCCTGCTGGATGAGTTTGAATGCGACGTGATGCGCGATATGGTGCTGGTGAACCAGCGTTTCCCGGAAAAGTACATGGAGTTTGTCAAGGAGACAACGGAAACCAATTCCAATATCAGCCACAAAGAACAGAAGTGTTCGTTTATTGACACAAAGAAGTGTATGTACGGGGAAAAGCGCACTACGATCGTACCGGTCAATGGTAACGGCGAACGCATTGCGACCCTGATCCTGGCCCGGTATGACAGGGATTTTAATGACGATGACCTGTTGCTGGCAGAATACGCGGCAGCGGTGATCGGCGTGGAAATCCTGCGGGAACGCGAGGTTCAGATAAAAGAAAATGCGCAAAAGAAAGCCAGCGTACAGATTGCTTTCTCCACGCTTTCTTTTTCCGAATGGGAAGCCATCGTTAACATTCTGGCAGAACTGAACGGTACAGAAGGCATTCTGGTTGCGTCAAAAATTGCCGACAGGGTTGGCATTACCCGGTCCGTCATCGTGAACGCGCTGCGCAAATTTGAAAGCGCGAATCTGATTGAAACCAAATCACTGGGAATGAAAGGTACTTATATTAGAGTTAAAAATGAGTTTTTGCTGGAAGAAATCCGGAATCAGGAGAATTAACGGATGTTGCTTGTAACTCGTTGAGAGTTTTTAGAGGTGACGATCAGTAGACCATGAGAAGATTTTTCTATTTTTGGTCAGCGGTCGGGGTATTGCTGACCGGACTATATTGGCTGATGTACCGGCGTGGTTTTTCATTTTTAAACCACGCTTTTGTTTTGTGTTTCTTTCTGTGTTTGCCGTTGCTGTTTTGCGCGGTCAACGTATGGGGGCCTTCTCTTGCTGTTGATCCCCGGTTTATAAGGCCTTTTGCCTTTCTGGGCGGGTACTGGCTGGCTTTTTTCCATTATTCTGCCTATGCGGGTATTTTGTACCTGGTATTGCGGATTGTCGGGTTGCTCGGGGGGAATGGGGCTTTCTGGCAACAGGCATACACCCTTTATGCAAAAGCGGCTTTTGTTGCTGTAATGGCAATTCTTGTTTACGGCGGCTGGAACGCCCTGCATCCTGTTGTACGGGCAGTGGAACATGATACCGGAAAGAATCTTCCACGGCCGGTGAAAATCGTGCTGGTGACGGATATCCATCTGGGGTCCCTGTTTGGCCGGCAGTACGCGGCAGAACTGACAGAGCTTATTAACCGCCAGAATGCAGATGTGGTTCTTTTTGGCGGCGACCAGGTGGACAATGACCTGGAGTATGTGTTGCGTGAGAAAAGCTATGAACCGCTGCAGAATATAAAATGCAAATACGGAGTCTATGCGATTTTGGGAAACCACGACCATTTCAGCGGCCGGGTACGGGAAGAACTGGAACTGTTCCGTTCCGTTGGCTTCCATATGCTGGTGGACGAAGTAGCGGACCTGCCCTGCGGCGTGCATCTGGTCGGGCTGGAGGATTTTCGCAGCGAGCCGCGCAATCCGTATCTGGAAAAGCTTGCGGGAACAGACCCCGGTAAGGCTAATATACTGTTGGAACATCAGCCCCGGCGCTTTTTGGAAGCAGAGAAGGCCGGCTACGATTTATATATGGCAGGGCACACGCATGGGGGCCAGCAGGCTCCGCTTAATTTCGTAACAAAACGTATGTATCTGCTGGATTACGGCAGCAAAAAGTTCGGCGGCATGCTTGGCGTTGCTTCCTGCGGTTACGGTCTGTGGGGTTCGCCGGTGCGTATCGGCAGCACGCCGGAAATCGTTGTGATTACAGTAAAGTAGATGGCTGTTGCATGATAATACCGGCGGGGCAGTATCATTTCTTTAGTTTTCTTATTTTATAAGTGCTTTAGCGGAAATACAGACGATGAACGATAAAAAAATGTTAGGTAATCTGCTGCTGTTGCTGACGGCGATGATCTGGGGCACGGCGTTTGTGTTCCAGCGCGTGGGCATGGACAGCATCGAACCGGTAACGTTTAATGCGGCGCGTATGGCCCTGGCGGCGGTGATGGTGGGTGCGCTGGCCTTCGGCCTGCGACGGAGGAATAGTAAGGCTGTTTCGTCGCGGAATGCTGCCGGAATGCCGGTACCCGGAACGGAAGGGAATACACCAATGCAGGCAGGGGAACGTAAGTCACAGTGGAGCCGGACATGGAGGGGCGGTATCTGCTGCGGCCTGTTTTTAACAGCAGGCAGCGTATTCCAGCAGATGGGGGTAGTGTATACGACCGCCGGCAAGGCCGGATTTATCACAGCCATGTACATGCTGCTGGTGCCAATCCTGAGTTTTCTCTTGTTTAAAAAGAAAAATTCATGGCTGGTGTGGCTGGCCGTTTTCCTGGGGGTGGGCGGCATGTATCTGTTGTGCGTGAAAGAAGATTTCAGCCTGACCCGGGGCGATATTCTGGTCTGTATCTGCGCGCTGATGTTCAGCGGACACATTTTGTGCTGTGACTATTTTGTAAAGCTGGCAAGCGCCGTTGAACTGGCTGCCATCCAGTTTGTTACGGCAGCAGTTGTTTCCGCTGTGATTGCGTCTTTTACTGAAAATCCAAACCGGGCAGGCATCGTGGCTGCCGCGGTTCCTATCCTGTATTGCGGCGTGGTTTCGGGCGGCATCGGGTACACCCTGCAAATCGTCGCCCAGAAATTTACGGATCCCACCATTGCGTCGCTGCTTATGAGCCTGGAATCTGTATTTGCCGTTATCGCCGGGGCGCTTTTACTGGGTGAACAGATGAGTTCACGGGAACTGCTGGGGTGCGTAGTAATGTTTGCGGCCACGATTCTGGTGCAGATCCCGCTTCCGGGTGATAACAGGAGCTGAATAACGGCTGTGTTTTCCTTACAACCGGGACTGATATCTAAAATTCAATATACAGACAGGTAAGACCGTATTTTGTGTACAATATACTTTTAAAGTTCCTGGTGTATTTTTAAAAATAGTGTAATATCCATTACACTTTTTTTTTTGCGGCTTAGCCCGGCTTGCTTTATAATGTAAAACTATAAGGGATTACAAAGGGCTTGCATTTTTGAAGAAACCGGATGAAGCGCGTTTCTTTAAGCCTGCTGTTTTTAAAGGGGGATAAAAAATGAAAATTTCAAATCGCGCTTTGGGAATGGAGACATCTCCGATCCGCAAACTGGCGCCCTATGCGGAGGCTGCCAAAAAGAAAGGGAAGAAAGTTTATCATCTGAATATCGGGCAGCCCGATATTGCGACGTCACCCAAATTCATGGAAGCCATCCGCAAGTTTGATCAGAAGGTGGTGGCTTACGGAAATTCCCAGGGCGACGTGAACCTGATCAAAGCAATCCAGAAGTACTACGAAGCCTGGGGCATTCATTACGAAACCCGGAATATCTATATTACAAACGGCGGCAGCGAAGCGCTGGAATTTGCGGTGTTCAGCCTGTGCGATCCTGGTGACGAGATTCTGGTGTTCGAACCGTTCTATGCTAACTATACGACCTTTGCCAAACTGGGCAGCGCAAAAATAACAGCGGTGCCTACCCGTGCCGAAGACGGTTATTGCATGCCGGACATGGCAACCATTGAAAAATACATCAACGACAGGACCCGCGCGATCCTGCTGACCAACCCGGGCAATCCTACCGGCGTAGTTTACAGTAAGCAGGAAATGGACATGATTGCGGAAATTGTTAAAAAGTATGATATCGCCCTGATTTCCGATGAAGTCTACCGTGAGTTTGTGTATGACGGAACTTACACCAGTTTTGGCACGTATAAAGAGCTGGAACAAAACCTTATCATGATCGATTCGGTTTCCAAACGGTACAGCGCCTGCGGCGCCCGTATCGGCTGCGTTATCAGCAAAAATAAAGAATTGTGCGCGCAGTTCATGAAACTGTGTCAGGGGCGTCTGTGCGCTCCGGCCGTGGAACAGGTTGGCGCGGCTGCCTTATATGAAACGCCGGCCTCTTACCTTGAAGAGGTCAACAAAGAGTATAAGAAACGCCGTGATACTATTGCGGCCGGTCTGGCAAAGATTCCGGGACTGGTTTCTTCCCAGCCTAAAGGAGCATTCTATGTAATGGTAAAATTCCCGGTTGACGATGCGGAAAAGTTTGCTATCTGGATGCTGCAGGACTTTGACGTAAACGGCGAAACAGTTATGATCGCCCCGGGCAACGGCTTTTATGCCACACCGGGCAAAGGTGTGGACGAAGCGCGCCTGGCCTATGTGTTAAACTGTAAAGATCTGGAAAAGGCAATGGCATTGCTGGCGGAAGCGGTAAAACAGTATCCGGGAAGAAAAATCTGAATCAGATAAAAGGCAAAAGGCAGCCGGTCAATACCGGCTGCCTTTTTAAATTTCTTTTTTGCGGAAAATATCCGCAGGCCATTTTACAGTAAATGACGGAAGAGTAAAGCGGTGTCTTACGGCCGGCTGTTCTGCCATGCCAGGTTCAGGTCATCCGGCAATGCGGAAGAGACTTCCAGAAGCGTGTGTGTCCAGGGATGTCTGAACGAGATTTTATATGCGTGAAGCCCATGGCGCAGGGGTGGCCCCGGAATTTTTCCGTATAAATTATCATGCCAGAGGGGGCAGCCTATGCTGGCAAAGTGTACCCGGATCTGATGGGTCCGCCCCGTAAAAAGACGGCACCGTACCAGGGAAAGACGCGTTTCGGCCGTTGCGGCGGAAGTTGCAGCGCCGGAAGACAGATATGCAGAACACCTGTCCGCTGCAGCAGCTTTTGCGTCTTCTCCCAAAAGCCTGTCAGCGGGTGAAATAACCCAGTATTCGGTTTTACAGGGCCTGCCTTCGGCACTGATTTCCCGTTCGATGATGCTGCCGGGTTTCCGGGCAATAGGCGAATCTATGATTCCGTGCCCGGCGGGAAGCAACCCGGTTGCCAGAGCAAGGTATTCCTTTTGCATGCCCTGCCTGATCAGCTGTCCCTGGATTTCAGGAAGTTTGGCAAAAACTACAAGGCCGGACGTATTCCTGTCCAGGCGGGAAACCGGATGCAGGTTCAGGTGCCAGCCCTGTTGCAGATAATGCCGGCTGATCCAGGCAGACAGAGTATCCGCGTCATCTTTGGTGGTGGGGTGGACAAGGAGGCCGGGCGGTTTATTGACAATCAGGAGCGCTTCATCTTCATAACGGATGTCGAGCATGTTAAGTACACTTCTTTCAGGTATAATTTTTTAGAGCCGGGCTTTTGTATAGTTTACTATACAATACAAACCGATATGGAAGCAAGGAATTTACGAGGGAATTATTGTTTAAGCAAAATTATAAAAAAACCTTACTATATTATGAAGATTTCCTTAACTAAAATATTGTATCGAAACTGTAACTATGATATAATTCAATAATAATCGGTTACAAATGAATAAGTCCGGGTAACTGTCTGTTTAAAAGGCAAGACGGTGCAATTCCGTCACGATCCCGTCGCTGTCAAACAGTTTTTTAATTTCTGTCTATAGTCAGCAACCTGCCCGGATCAACTGCACCGTAATCCACGAGTGATGGAAAGGCGTAACGCATAGGCGCGGGAATATGGAATATGTTACTGCGCCATGGGTTAACTATGAAGATTTCCGCCTTTGGATGCGGAAGTCTTTTTTGTTATTTTGGAAACTGCTGATTCAAATGCCGGAAAGGCTGTCCTGTGTTTGATCAGTGCTTTCGCTAAGAAGGTGTTCATATTACGATGGAACAGTCTGTTGTTGTTTCCCAGGGTAAGCTTATGCGCCGGGGTTATACCACCGGAAGCTGTGCGGCGGCTGCGTCCAAGGCGGCTGCGGTAATGCTTCTGTCCGGGGAAGAAACTGATACGATTAAACTGGATACGCCGAAGGGGATTACCCTGACGCTGGACGTTCTGGATATTTTGCGCGGACCCGGTTTTGCCCGCTGCGCGATCCGCAAGGACAGCGGCGACGACCCGGATGACACGAATGGCATGCTGATTTATGCTACTGTATCCTCATCGCGTGCCGGGATTCCGGAAGAAGAACTTGTGATGCAGCCTATGACTGCGTCTGTAGAACAGTTAGACGACAGGGTTGAAATATGGGGCGGCATCGGCGTAGGGAAGGTGACGAAACCGGGCCTTGCCTGTAAAGTGGGCGGACCGGCCATCAACCCGGTGCCGCGCAAAATGATCACGCAGGAAGTTCTGGCTGCCATGAAACAGTATGACTGTGACGAAACGCTGCGTGTGGTAATATCCATACCGGACGGGCCTGCGATCGCCCCCAAAACCTTTAACCCGCGACTGGGTATCGAGGGCGGTATTTCCGTTTTGGGTACCAGCGGCATCGTGGAGCCTATGAGCGACCGGGCCCTGATCGACACGATGTATACGGAGATGGATTCCCGGAAGGCGAACGGCTATAAAGATTTGTTGGTGTTCTTCGGCAATTACGGCGCCGATTTTACCCGGGATGAAATGAAGATTGATATCAGCACGGCGGTGACCTGCAGCAATTTTGTGGGCGAACTGCTGGATTACGCGGTGTTAAAAGGTTTTGAAAGCGTGCTGATCATCGGCCACTCCGGTAAACTGATCAAACTGGCCCAGGGAGTCATGAACACCCACTCCAAATACGCTGACTGCCGTTCGGAATTTCTGGCGTTACAGGCTATGTTCCACGGAGCAGGTCCTGCCGTCGGAAAAGAGATTTATCAGGCCCTGACGACAGATGAAATGACGAAAATCCTGAAACGGGAAGGGCTGTTTGACGTCGTGATAGAAGAGGCAGCCCGGAAAATCGATTTCTATATGCAGAAACGGGTGCATGGGAAACTGAAGACCGGCGCGATCCTGTTTTCCAATGTGTATGGAATTTTAGGGAAAACATCCGGTGCGGAAGAACTGTTGAAATTACATCAGAATAACGCCTGACGTAACGTCTGATGAAAATATAAGGTTATTAAAATTTGCAAGCGATAAAGGAGAAGCATGGTATGAAAGGTAAATTGTACAGTGTTGGCGTTGGCCCCGGCGATCCGGAACTGATGACACTGAAAGCGGTCCGGCTGATTAAGGAATGTGATGTGCTGGCGATTCCCCAGGGTGACAGTGATGTGCTGGTCGCTAAAAACATCGTGGAAGGAATTGTCGACCTGAGCAAAAAAGAACAGCTTTTGGTTTATATGCCCATGGTCAAGGATCATGACGTTATATCCAAAGCCCATCAGAAAGGCGCGGACGATATTATTAAGTATCTGGATCAGGGTAAGAACGTAGTGTTCATTACGCTTGGCTGTCCTACCGTTTACGCTACATGTATCTATGTTCATAAACTTGTATTGAAAGCTGGCTATGAAGCGTTGCTGGTTCCCGGTGTAACCAGCTTCTGCGCTGTAGCGGCCAAGTTAAATGTTTCCCTGTGTGAAAAAGCGGAACCGCTGGTTATTTTGCCGGGAAGCTATAAAGAATCCAGCCGGTTCCTGGATATGCCGGGGAACAAGATCCTGATGAAATCAGCCAGTGAAATCGGCAGGGTCCGGGATGAACTGACAGGGCGCGGTCTTCTGAAACATGCCCAGATGATTGAGAACTGCGGTCTGCCCGGAGAAAAAATTTATAAAGATTTGAGCAAGGTTAACGATAAGAGCAGTTATTTTTCAGTGATACTGGTAAAAGAAAAGGAGTTTGAACAGCAATGATCTATTTTATCGGAGCAGGTCCCGGAGCAGCGGATTTGATTACGGTCCGCGGAAAAGAACTTCTGGAAAAGGCAGATCTGATCATTTATGCCGGATCTCTGGTGAATCCGGCTTTGCTGGACTATGCGAAACCTGAATGTGAAATTATGAACAGTGCTGTGATGACTCTGGAAGAAGTCATTGCGGCTATGGTTCCGGCAGCCCAGGAAGGCAAACTGGTGGTCCGTCTGCATACAGGAGACCCCAGCGTGTATGGCGCCCACAGGGAACAGATGGACCTTTTAAAGAGCTATAACCTGGATTTTGAAGTTGTGCCGGGCGTCAGTTCGTTCTGCGCCGCAGCGGCTTCCCTGAAAGCGGAATATACCCTCCCGGATGTAAGCCAGTCGGTTATTATTACCCGCATGGAAGGGCGGACCGGAGTTCCGCCGAAACAAAAGATCAAAGATTATGCGAAGCATCATGCCACCATGGTCATCTTCCTCAGCGCGGGTATGCTGGAAAAACTGCAGAAGGAACTGATCAGCGGCGGGTATGGCGCGGATGAACCGGCGGCCATCGTTTACAAGGCTTCCTGGCCGGATGAAAAGGTGCTGCACTGCACGGTTGGCACCATTGCGGAAACGGCGGCGGCCAATAATGTGAAAAATCTGGCCCTGATTACCGTAGGCGGTTTTCTCGGTTCAGCCTATGAACGCAGCGAGCTGTATAACCCTACCTTTGAAACCGGATACCGTAAAGCCGATGCAAGCAAGCTGCAGATCAAACCGATCACCAGATCGCATCATAAACCGGATAAGAAATAAAAGTATTGTTTGCTAAAGCTTGCTGTTACATTGTGTATCCTGTTAAACAGGGCTATATCGATCTAGGTATATTGATATGAATGCAATTGTTTTCTCTTTTACCCGTAACGGGGCGAAGATCAGTTTAAAACTGCAAAAGTATCTGGATTCCTGTGGATTCGCAACCGGGATATATACCACCCGGCGCTACAAAGATCTGGACCCGGCGTTAAAGGAAATCGGTCCTTCTCTGCAGTTAATGTGCAAAGAGGCTTTTTCCCGGTGCCGCCTGATGGTTTTTATCGGCGCGACGGGGATTGCCATCCGCAGCATCGCTCCTTATATCCGCAGTAAGACCAAGGACCCGGCGGTGATTTCCATTGATGAGCGGGGAAATTATGTCATCCCCCTGCTTTCGGGTCATATTGGCGGCGCGAACGGGCTGGCGACGGGGATTGCGGCTTTTTTGAAAGCGGTTCCCGTGATTACTACGGCAACGGATGTCAACGACCTGTTTGCTGTGGATGAGTGGGCAGCCCGGCACAACATGTCAATTTTTAACATGCAGAGCGCCAAAACCTTTGCTTCGTATCTGGTAGATTGCAAAAAGGTGGGGGTCAAGAGCGAATTTCCCATCAGGGGCCCGCTTCCCAAAGGGCTGGTCGTGGCTGAAGAGGGGCCTGTCGGCTTGGCGATTTCCCTGCGGAAAACGGTACAGCCATTTGTTGAAACGGTTGTGCTGCGTCCCCGTATTCTTCACCTGGGCATCGGCTGCCGGAGAGGCACCTCCAAGGACAGCATTGAAGAACTGGTCATACAGGAACTTAAAAAGCTTAAAGTAACAATGAGCGTGGTAAAAGGGATCGCTTCCATCGATGTAAAAAAAGATGAGGAAGGGTTACTGGCTTTCGCCGGGGAAAATTCATTTCCCATCCGTTTTTATTCTGCGGAAGAATTGAATGCTGTAGAAGGAGACTTTACGCCCTCTGCTTTTGTGGCAAAGACGGTGGGCGTGGATAATGTCTGTGAAAGAGCGGCAGTGCTGGACAGCAACGGCGGGAAGCTGTTACTGCGCAAGACTGGCAGGAACGGTGTAACGCTGGCTGTGGCTGCTGAGAATTTTGTTGTGGATTTTAATGAATGATTTAAATAGTTCTGACGATAAAAGGAGCAGAAAATGGCAGCTAAAATCTATGTGGTAAGTCTGGGACCCGGCGGCAGGGAACAGATGACAGAGCGCGCTGTAAAAGCGCTGGAGTCCTGTGATGTAATCACCGGATATAATGTGTATGTGAATCTGATTAAAGACGAATTCCCGGGCAAACGGTTTGTGTCCAATGGAATGCGTAAGGAAGTGGACCGCTGCAAAGCGACGCTGGAAGAAGCGCTGAAAGGGCAGACTGTTGCTATCATCAGCAGCGGGGATGCCGGTGTGTACGGCATGGCAGGCATTATGTGCCAGGTTGCTGCCGATTATCCGGACGTGGAAATTGAAGTGATTCCCGGCGTAACGGCTGCCTGCTCCGGCGCGGCGCTGCTGGGCGCTCCGCTGATCTGTGATTTTTGCCTTATCTCGTTAAGCGACCTGCTGACTCCCTGGGAGAAAATCGAAAAGCGCCTGGACTGCGCGTCCCAGGCTGACTTCTGTATCGCCCTCTATAATCCCAGAAGCCATAAACGGAAAGATTATCTGAAGAAGGCCTGCGATATCATGCTGAAAAACCAGAGCGGCGACATTCCCTGCGGTATCGTGCATAATATCGGACGGGAAGGGGAATCTTACGAACTGACCACCTTAAAAGAACTGGGGGATAACGAGAATGTCGATATGTTCTCTACGGTTATCATCGGTAATTCCCAGAGCAAGGTGATTAACGGACGGATTGTAACGCCCCGGGGTTATCATTTATGAAACGAAAAGTCTGGCTGATTGCCGGAACGATAGAAGGAAGAAAGCTTGCTGACGCATTGGCTGCCCTGCAGGTAGATGTTTATGTCTCCGTTGCTACGGCATACGGTGCGTCTTTATATCCTGAAAATCCCTATATCCATGTACAGACAAAACGCATGACCTTAGCAGATATGTGCGCTTTTTTACGTGAGGTGCAGCCGGACCTGGTGCTGGACTCCACCCATCCCTATGCGGTAGTGGTTACGGAGACCATACAGAAGGCCTGCAGGGAGACCGGTTTCCCTTATAAACGGATGCTGCGGCCTGCCAGCGAACACCCCGGCTGTATCACGGTGAAAGATTTCGGGGAAGCCATAGAACTTTTGAGCGGTACGGAAGGGCCGGTGTTTTTAACGACCGGCAGCAAGAACCTGGTTGATTTTACAAAGCTTCCCGGCTATGCGGAACGCATTACCTGCCGGATCTTACCTTTGCGTGACTCTCTGGATAACGCGCTTAACCTTGGGTACAAGCCTGCACAGATCATCTGCATGCAGGGACCGTTTGCAAAGGATTTGAATATAGCCATGTTCCGCCGTTCTGGTGCGAAATATATCGTTTCCAAAGATTCCGGAAAAGCCGGCGGGTTTGAAGACAAACTGGAGGCGGCCGCCGAAGTAGGGGCTAAACTGATCCTGATTGACAGGAATCCGGAGACCGGCGAAGATCTGGAACAGGTACTGGCGGAACTGAAAGAAAAATTCGCGCTTAATTAATAGTGAGGAGACAGGCGATGCTGAAAGTGAATGTAATCGGAATCGGCCCGGGCAACCCGGATCTTCTGACAGGAGAAGCCCGGCAGGCCATTGCCGAAAGCACGGTCCTGGCCGGGGATAAACGGATGGTCGGCCAGTTTGGGACAGGGAAAAGAGTCTGCCCGACGATCAAACTGGCGGAACTGGCGGAATTGGCTGCCAATGCGGATGCGGAGAAGGATGTGTTAGGCATTCTGGTTTCCGGTGACGTGGGCTTCTTCAGCCTGGCCAAAACCATTGCAGGCAAACTGCCTCAATGCGAAGTGAAGCGGTTTTGCGGTATCAGCAGCCTGGTATATTTCGCATCCCGTCTGCAGCTGTCCTGGGACGACGCGAAAATCATCAGCATGCACGGACGGCAGCAGAATCTGGTTTCTGCTGTTTTGCAATATAAAAAGGTGTTTTCCCTCACCGGCGGGGACAATTCACCGCAAGCCCTGTGCCGGCAGTTATGCGAACAGGGACTGGGCGAGGTAACGGTTCATGTGGGTTCTAACCTGTCATATCCCGAAGAAGAAATCGTAACCGGGACAGCGGCGGAAATTGCTGAAGGTAAATTCCCATCCCTGTCGGTGATGATGATTTTGAATGAAAAGGCAGGCGGGCCATTGCGGCAGAGTGTGCATGGCCTGGATGACAGTCTGTTCCTCCGGGGCAAGGCGCCCATGACCAAACAGGAGATTCGTGCTGTTTCCATTTCCAAATTGCAGCCCCGTCCGGATGACATCATATACGACATTGGAGCGGGTACCGGTTCATGCTCAGTGGAACTGGCCCTGCAGGCGCCATTAGGGAAACTGTATGCCTTTGAAATGAAGGAAGACGCGCTGGAACTCCTGCGTTTAAATAAAGAACGCTTCCATTGCGGCAATATGGAAATCGTAGCAGGGGAAGCTTCGGAAGAAATCGAAAAGACTCCCGCGCCGGATTGTGTGTTTATCGGCGGCAGCAGCGGGAATATGGCGAAAATGCTGGACAGTCTGTACGCCCGCAATGCGGCATGCCGTATTGTAATTAATGTGATTGCATTGGAAACCCTTTGCACGGTGGTGGACTATTACAAAGAAAGACCGGATTATGAGCTGGATGTGGTACACATCGCATCGGCTTATAACAAAAAGCTGGGAAGGTATAACCTGATGATGGCGCAGAATCCGATTTATATCATTACGGCTGTGAAAAAAGCATCGCCGGGACGGACGTGACGGAAGCTGATGCGGTAAGACATATGCCGTTAATGTATGCAGGTGCTTTTGTATTATAATTGTTTTCAATGAATGTGTTCAGGAAGGGGGAAGGAAAATGGCGGAAAAAGCGTTTCTTGACATTCCCCGGCTTTTATTTGCGGCGCCCCAGAGCGGCAGCGGCAAGACCACGGTAGTCTGCGCGGTGCTGCGGGCCCTGCTGAACAGACAACTGCGGGTTACCGCGTTCAAAAGCGGTCCTGACTATATTGATCCTATGTTCCATTCAAAAGTGATTGGAGCAAAATCCCGGAACCTTGATTTGTTCCTTACCGGCCCGGAGAATGTGAAACGGCTGCTGGCAAAAAACAGCAAAGATTCTGATGTGGCCATTCTGGAGGGGGCCATGGGCTTTTACGACGGCATGGGCAAGACCTCGGAAGCCAGCGCCTATGATCTGGCGCGTACCGTAAATGCGCCGGTGGTGCTGATTATAAACGGCAAAGGCGCAGCGCTTTCCATGGCTGCCCTTATTAAAGGGTTCAAAGATTTCCGCAGCGACAGTAACGTACAGGGAGTTATCTTAAACAATGTAAAGAAGATGACATACCTGTTCTATAAAGACGTGATTGAAAAGGAGACGGGCGTTAAGGCGTGCGGTTATTTCCCGCATTTGCCGGAATGCAATCTGGAGAGCCGGCATCTGGGACTTGTGACTGCGGGAGAAATCGGTACGCTGGAAACCATCGTAGCGCGTCTGGCTGAACAGGCGGAGGAATCGCTGGACCTGGATGGGTTGCTGGCGATTGCCCGTTCAGCTCTTTCCCTGCAATTCGAACCTTTGGATATTAAACCGTTAGGAAACGTTAAAATCGCGGTAGCGCAGGACAAAGCGTTTTGTTTTTATTATCAGGATTCATTAGATCTGCTGTCCATGATGGGAGCGGAAATCGTTCCCTTCAGCCCTCTGCAGGATGCAAAACTGCCGGAATGTGACGGTGTATTCCTGGGCGGCGGTTATCCGGAGTTATATGCGAAACAGTTAAGTGAGAATGCGGCGCTGCTTGCCGAACTGCGTGAAAAGCTGGCGGCAGGGTTGCCCTGTTACGCGGAGTGCGGCGGCTTCATGTATCTGATGGAAGGGTACCGGGATAACGGTACATTGTATCCCTGGGTAGGCGCAGTGCAGGGCACCTGTTGGATGACGGACCGGCTGGTACGTTTCGGTTATGTGAAGATGACTGCGAATACAGACAATGTGATGTGCAAAGCCGGCGATTCAATTCATGCCCATGAGTTCCACTATTCTGACAGCGATCAGAACGGTGACTCTTTTACAGCGCAAAAAGCAGGAAAAACGCTTTCCTGGCCTGCGGCCCAGGCAAACGGAACGCTGTATGCAGGGTATCCCCATCTGCATCTGTGGGGCAATACCGGCTTCGCGGAAAATTTCGTGAAGGCCTGCATCCGCTACCGGCAGGAGCATTCTGTACAATAATATATCTTGCCGCATAAGATTTTGCTTTTGTGTTCAAATAAGTTTTTTTGATTAGATTATAGTAACAAAACTACCAATCCTTTTATTAAAGAGGCGTTTTATATATGATGTTGTTAGGCGCCATTGTCTGCGGATTTCTGCTGGACCTGGCAATCGGTGATCCCCACGGCTGGCCCCATCCCATTATTTTGATCGGCAACCTGATCAGCTGGCTGGAAAAACGGGTGAGGGATGTCTGCGGCACGGATCCGGACAAATTGCTGCGGGGCGGTTTTATCATAGTCGCAGTGGTTTGCTTTTTATCCTTTTCGATTCCGTACCTGATTTTGCTGGCGGCGGGAAAGGTGCATCCCTGGCTGCGCTTTGCCATAGAAACCATAATGTGTTACCAGATTTTCTGCACCCGTTCCCTGCGTGATGAGAGCATGAAGGTCTACGATGCGCTGGAAGCCCATGACCTTCCGCTGGGAAGAAAGATGCTGTCCTGGATTGTGGGACGTGATACGGCGGAACTCTCGGAAGAAGAAGTGATCAAAGGCGCGGTGGAAACCGTTGCGGAAAATACGGCGGACGGTATAATAGCGCCTATGCTGTATATGTTTATCGGCGGCGCGCCGCTGGCCTTTTTATACAAAGGCATCAACACCATGGACAGCATGATCGGCTATAAGGATGAAAAATTTCTGTATATCGGCCGGTATGCTGCGAAACTTGACGACATAGCCAATTTCATTCCGGCGCGCATCTGCGCGTTCTGTATGATGGCAGCCAGTTTTTTTACCGGGTTGGATACCAAAAACGCATGGAGAGTTTTCTGGCGTGACCGTTATCACCATTTAAGCCCCAATTCGGCCCAGACGGAATCCGTGGCAGCCGGGGCGCTGCATCTGATGCTGGGAGGCGACCACTATTATTTTGGCAAGCTGGTACATAAGGAAACGATAGGGGACGACCTGCAGCAGGCTGCTCCCATACACATTAAGCAGATGAATCTGCTGATGTATTTCACTTCGATTACCGGTCTGCTTGGGTTCAGTCTGTTACGGGCTGTTTACCTCTTTACGGCAGGATAAAGGAGAAATCTTACATGTATCAATATGTTCATGGCGGCGATATCTACAGCGATCCTTCCCTGAAACAGAATAAAGAAATGCTGGATTATTCCGCGAATATCAATCCGCTGGGGATCCCTGCCGGCGTGTGTCGTGCGCTTAAGAATGCGGTGGCAGACAGTGTTAATTATCCGGATGCGTTTTGCAGGGAGCTGCGTGCCGGACTCAGCCGGTATTTTTCACTCCCGGCAGAGATGATATACTGCGGAAACGGGGCTGCGGACGTCCTTTTCCGGATTATGGCCGCGCTGCGGCCGAAACGGACGCTTGTACTGGCTCCGACGTTTGCCGATTATGAAAAGGCGGCTGTGTCGGCAGGCAGCAAGATAGATTATTTTACATTACATGAAAAAAATGAGTTCGCCGTCACCCCGGAAATCCTGAAAGCAATCACCAAACGGACAGAGATGGTGGTGCTTTGCAATCCTAACAATCCCACCGGAAAGCTGATGGATAAAGAATTGCTTTTAAGGGTACTGCGGCATTGCGAGGAACTGCATATTCCTTTACTGGTAGATGAATGTTTCATGGATTTTGTAAAGGATGAAGACAAGTACAGCCTCGTTGACCAGGTAGCCGGTCATCCGAAGCTGATCATCCTGAAAGCTTTCACGAAAATATTTGCGATACCGGGCGTGCGGCTTGGCTTCTGCCTGACTTCCGATGCGGCCCTGATGGATAAACTGTATGCATGCGGGCAGGACTGGAATGTTTCCGTACTGGCGCAGGCGGCCGGTGTTGCCGCTTTGGATGAAACAGATTATCTTGAAGAAACCCGCGAACTGATTGCAGTAGAAAAAGCCTATCTGGTTGCACAGCTGCGACTCATCAAGCTGCAGGTGTTTGAAGGCGCGGCCAACTATCTTTTGATTAAAACAACGCATAATTATCCCTGGCCGGAGAAGCTGAAGAAGCACCATATCCTGATCCGGGACTGTTCCAACTTTCGAGGCCTGTCTGCCGGTTATTACCGGATCGCCGTGAAAACCCGGCGGGATAACCGTAAGCTGATCAAAATTATGAAGGAACTTGTGAAACATGACATGTTTAATTATATTAATTGACGGGCTGGGCGATGATCCGATTCCTGCCTGGAACGGACTGACCCCTTTTACCCGCGCGTTTCACCCTAACATGGACAGACTGATCCGGGAAGGGCGCCTTTCACAGGTTAGCATCTGCGAAACGGATGTAGTGCCGGAAAGTCTGACCTGCATCCTGCGGCTTCTGGGTGTTCCGAAAGAAGCGTTTCCCACCAACAGGGCGTATCTGGAACTGCTGGCCCAGAACCGGGATGTTTCCGAGTATGAGATGGTGCTGCGCTGCAACGTGGTTTCCCAGGACAGCAGCGGCCGCCTGGTTTCCTTTAACGGCATGGGGCTTTCTTTCCGGGAGATGGAAACCATGGCAGGGCAGTTCAGTTCCCTGACTCCGGAGATAGAGTTCATCCATCTGTCCGGTTACCGGAACCTGTTGGTGATGGACCGCAATGAAAGCGTGCTGCGGATCCGGACCGCGCCGCCTCACGAAAGCATGGGGCTTCCGGTGGAAGAACTGCTGGCGGAACTGAAGTCTTCTTCCCTGGCTATGAAGCTGTTCATGCAGGAAACGGACCGGATTCTGGAACAGTACAACCGCAATGACCTTACCTACAGACTGTATCCCTGGGGCGCTTCCTGCCGGACGGAGATGCCTTCCTTTGAAACACTGAACGGGATGAAAGGCGCTCTGGTCTGTCAGACAGAAATCGTCCGGGGCATCGGCAAAGCACTGAAAATGGAAGTGCCGGAACTTTCTTACTGTACGGCGGACACAGATACAAATATCAGGGAAAAACTGGCGGTAACCCGTAAGATGCTGGCGCGGTTCCCCTTTGTGATGACACATTTCAACGGGACGGATGAAGCGGCGCACCGTCATGATTATGAAGGCAAGGCCGAGTTTATCTCCCGTATTGATAAAGAGTTTCTGGAACCACTGCTGGATACGGCGGAGGAGCCGTTGCGTATTGTGGTCTGCGGCGACCATGTGACCAGCAGCGTGACAGGAAAACATACCCGGGGCAGGGGTCCGGTGATAGCCGCCGAAACAAGAACCGGGCATCCGTTGAACCGTAACATTGAAACATACCGGGATATAACAGACTTTTTAATGAAAGAGAGTGAATACGATGGCTAAAGCAATCATGATACAGGGCACTATGTCAAATGCCGGGAAAAGCCTGGTAACAGCGGCGCTGTGCCGGATTTTCCATCAGGACGGGAAACGGGTGAACCCCTTTAAATCCCAGAACATGGCCTTGAACTCGTTTATTACGGCGGAAGGCGCGGAGATGGGCCGGGCCCAGGTAGTGCAGGCGGAGGCTGCCGGAGTAAAACCCAGCGTGCTGATGAACCCGATCCTTCTGAAACCCACCAGTGACAGCGGTTCCCAGGTCATTGTCAACGGCGTGGCCATCGGCACGATGCCGGCGGTGGAATATTATAAATTTAAAACAAAGCTCATTCCCGATATCATGAAAGCGTACAATACCCTGGCAGACCAGAGCGACATCATGGTTATTGAAGGCGCCGGCAGCCCGGCGGAAATCAATCTGAAAGCCCAGGACATCGTAAACATGGGTATGGCCAGGATGGCAAAATCACCCGTTTTGCTGGTGGCCGATATTGACCGCGGCGGCGTGTTTGCTTCTATCTACGGAACGCTGATGCTGCTGGATCCGGAAGAGCGGGCCATGGTAAAAGGCGTCATCATCAACAAATTCCGCGGCGATGTGAGCATCCTGAAACCCGGTCTGGACATGCTGGAAGAGAAAACCGGCATACCCGTAATCGGTGTCCTCCCCATGATGAACGTAGATATAGAAGATGAGGACAGTTTATCGGAACGCCTGACCCAGGTAAAAAGTAAGAATGCATTAATAGATATCGCCGTGATTAAGTTCCCGCGCATGTCCAATTTTACGGATTTCAATGTGTTTGAACTGATTGAAGGCGTGTCGTTACGTTATGTTAAGAGTACCGAAGAACTGGGAAATCCGGATATGATTATCCTGCCCGGAACCAAAAATACCATAGATGATTTAAAATGGATGCGGCAGAACGGTCTGGAAACAGCGGTGCTGCATAAAGCGAATAACGGTACGGTGGTCTTTGGCATCTGCGGCGGATATCAGATGCTGGGGCGCAGCCTGTCCGATCCCTTTGGCTATGACAGCGGGCATGCGGGAAGCATAACCACCGGTATGGCCCTGCTGAATACGGAAACGGAATTTGTGGAGAATAAACGCACCATCCAGATGAAAGGACATTTCAACCGGGTGGAAGGCATTTTCTCCGGCTTAAGCGGCAGGGAGTTTTACGGGTATGAGATCCACAGCGGTATAACTGAACTGGAAGAAACCAAGGCATTGAATACGGTGGAGCCCATTAACGAAACGGCGGAACCGTTTGCGGAAGGCAGCCAGACGGTACGGGGCGGCATGCAGGTTTACGGCACCTATATCCACGGCATTTTTGACGGGGAAGGCATCGCCGCGAAAATCGTGGAAGCGCTGCTGGACAGAAAAGGCCTTAGCATGGACGATGTAAAAGTGATTGATTATCAGAAGTATAAACAGCATCAGTACGATCTGCTGGCTCAGAGTGTACGCGAGCATCTCGATATGGAAAAGGTGTATGAAATCGTAGAAAAAGGACTGGGCGAATAAAAGCAGGATGTTTTACCGGCCGGAGGGACGCATTACGGGAAAATGGAGTGAATGATGTTTCCTTACGGTTCAGAAAGGGAAGTGTTTTACGTGGATAAAAGCAAACTGGGCCTGATCCATATTTATACCGGTGACGGAAAAGGAAAGACTACCGCTGCGCTGGGGTTGATATTGCGGGCCAGCGGACGTGGCCTGCATGTTGTTCTGGGGCAGTTCCTGAAAGGCAGGGAAACGGGAGAACTGCATACTCTTTCGATGCTGCCGGGCGTAAAGGTGTTCCGGGGCAAACCGCTGACCAAGTTTTCTTTCCAGATGAATGAACAGGAAAAGGCGGAAGTGCTGCAAAGCCACAATGAATTTATTCAGGAACTGGCTTCGTACTGCCGGAAAGAAGAAACAGACCTGCTGGTACTGGACGAGGTGATCGGCGCCTGCGGGACCCATTTGCTGGATGAAAGCCTGCTGATTGATTTTCTGAAACATAAGCCGGAACATCTGCCGGAGTTGTTGGAACTGGCTGACTACGTTTCGGAAATATGCAAACGGAAGCATCCTTTTGATAAAGGAATTCCTGCCAGGGAAGGAATCGAAAAATAAGAGAAATGATACGGAAGATATATTGTCGTTATTCTTTTGTTTGCATATAATAGTATTGTTGTCAGAATCCGGTTTGCCGGAGTCAAAAGGTGCAAACGTATGGCAGCCGTATCGTCGAAAAGAATTCATGAAACAAGGAGATATCAAATGAATCTGGAAAATGTACTGCCAATGGATATCGAAAAGCGCAGTTTTGAAATTATTACAGAAGAATTAGGCGAGTTAAAATTGGATCCGGATAAAGAAAGCATCATCAAACGCTGCATCCACACCGCAGCGGATTTTGATTACGCCCGCACCATGCGGTTCAGTGACAACGTGGTAGCGGATACACTGGCCATTATGAAAAATGGCGGTTTCACCATTGTGACGGATACCAAGATGGCCCAGACGGGTATCAATAAAGCCGCACTGGCCAAACTGAACGGGAACGCCGTATGCTTTATGAGTGATCCGGATGTGGCAGCCCGCGCCAAAGAAGCGGGCAGTACCCGTGCCGCGGCCTGCATGGAAAAAGCGGCGAACCTGGAGGGGCCGGTCATCATTGCGGTAGGTAATGCGCCCACTGCGCTGGTACGGTTGGACGAACTGGTAAAAGAGGGTAAAATTAAACCGGCGCTGGTCATCGGCGTGCCGGTAGGGTTTGTTAACGTGGTTCAGTCGAAGGAAATCATTATGGCCAGCGGCGTGCCGTACATCGTGGCGGTTGGCCGCAAGGGCGGCAGCAACGTGGCGGCCGCTATCTGTAATGCGCTGATGTACAAGCTGACCAGCGAACAGACAAACAGGAAATAACATTTCACAAAAAAAGATTACAGATGATGACGGTCGTGGAATTTTAATTCCACGACCGTTTTATGATTCGCTTAATTACAGCTTTTGCAGCAAAACACAACCGAATCCGGACCTTCATGAGATTTTTCCTGATTTTTTGAGTAGCTTTTTTCCCGGGATGTGGTATAATACAAAATATCGTTTTTTCTTTCATTAAAAGCGGAAGAGAGAGTTCATTGTGTCTGGAGGGTTAAGAGAGTGCCGGTATTGGATTTAATAAAAGTTGATCAGAATAAATGTGTAAAGTGCGGGCTGTGTGTAGCAGACTGTCCTGCCTGCATCCTGGATATGGGGGAGAACGGTCCGGAATGCAATGTGGACCGGGGATGCATGAGCTGCGGTCACTGTGTTGCAATCTGTCCCACAGGCGCTATGGATAATAAATATACGCCGCGGGAAGAAATGGTTCCGGTTCCCGCATCAACCATTTCGGAAAAGCAGGCATATGACTTCCTCCGTTCCCGCCGCAGCGTGCGCCTGTTCAAACCGCAGCCGCCGAAGCAGGAAGATGTGTTAAAGCTGTTGGATATCTGTCGGTACGCGCCCACTGCGGGCAATAGTCAGAGCATGTATTTTACGGTGATCTCCAATCCGGACACGCTGGCCGCGATCCGCAGGGCGACTGCGGAGTGGATGGCAGAAGAAGTCGAAAAGGAAACGGTTAACAAACGGTATTTCAAAGCGGTGTTGCATACATTTCATGAAAAAAAGGTTGATATTATAGGGCGTAATGCACCGATGCTCATTTTTGTGTCAACCAGGCGCCTGAATGTGACAGGGGTGAGCAACAGTGAGCAGTGCCTGGCCTACGCGGAGCTGTTTGCGCCGGCCATTGGCCTGGGAACGACAATTGCCGGGTTCATCCAGGCCTGCGGTATTGCCGGATACAAACCGCTGCTGGATCTGGTGGGGATTCCGTCGAAACAGAAACTGGTAGGATGTATGATGGTCGGCTATCCGCGGGTTAAGTATAAACTGATGCCGGAACGCCAGCATTTAAAATGTGAATTCAGAGAATAAATTTAAAACAGGGAATATATAAAACAGCCTGTCCTCTTAAACAGATACGGGCTGTTTTTTTATTTGAATTAACATTTGAGATATTGGCGTTGAAGTGTTATAATCGAACTATAAAGGACTTGCGGTTCGTAATAAGTGCAAGTTTTATTGTTTGTTAAAAATGGGAGGAAGAGAGAATGAAAAAATCAGTAGCATTTTTAGCAACAGCATTATTGTCCCTGTCCATGTTGTTCAGCGGCTGCGGCGGCGGAGACAAAAAAGCTGAAGGTCCGAAAACAGATAACGCGGCAAAAGAACTGACTGTATATACCGCCCGTTCCGAAAGCCTGAATAATGCGGTTATCAAAAACTTTGAAAAAGATACCGGCATTAAAGTTAATGTTGTGGTAGCGGGCACCGGCGAAGTGGTAAAACGTGTTGCCTCCGAAAAAGCGAATCCGCTGGGCGACGTTTTATGGGCCGGCAGTGAAGCAATGCTGGCTTCCAAAAAAGATCTGTTTATGGAATACGTTTCCAAAGAAGATCCGAACATGATGGATGAGTTCCGGAACAGTACGAAATTCTTCACACCGGCATTCTCCGATCCTACAGTCATGGTCGTAAACAAGAAGATGAAAGGCGATATGAAGATTGAAGGCTTTGGCGATCTGCTGAACCCGGCGCTGAAAGATAAAATCGCCTTCGGCGACCCGGTAAACTCTTCTTCTGCTTTCCAGTCTCTCGTTGTTATGCTGTATGATATGGGCAACGGCGATCCTTTCAGCAAAGATGCCTGGGATTATGTCGATAAATTCCTGAAACAGCTGAACGGCAAGATGATGAACAGTTCCAGCCAGGTGTATAAAGGGGTTGCAGGCGGTGAATATATTGTAGGCCTGACCTGGGAAGATCCTGCTGCGACACTGGTTAAGAGCGGCGCCCCTGTAGAAGTTGTATTCCCGAAAGAAGGCGCTTTGTATGCTCCCCAGTCTGTACAGATCATCAAAAACTGCAAGCATCCCGAAAACGCGAAAAAGTTTGTCGACTATATGCTGAGCGAAAAAATCCAGAACCTGGTAGGTACCACGTTAACAGTCCGTCCGCTGCGGAAAAATGCCAAACTGGCCGACTATATGACTCCTGCCAGCAAGATAAAAATCGCTCCGAAATTCAATGAAAAATGGGTTTCCGAAAACAAAGAAAAATTCAAAAAATCCATGTAATTGTAAAACGGCATAAGGAACTGCGGGGTCATTCCGTAATCAATTTGTGCTGAAGCTATGAATGGCGCCAATAAACGAATTGGCGCCATTTTGTTATACAAAGGAGAATTCTGATGAGCGTTTCAATCGATATTGATAATGTAATCAAAAAATATGAAGATACAATAGTAATCAACGGTCTGTCCCTGAAGATCCATCCGGGAGAGTTTTTTACTCTGTTAGGTCCGTCCGGTTGCGGGAAGACCACGTTGTTGCGCATGATCATCGGCTTTAACTCCATTGAAGGCGGGACGATAAAGGTCGATAATAAGGTAATTAACAACATTCCGGTCAATAAACGTAATATGGGCATGGTGTTCCAGAATTACGCGATCTTTCCCCATATGTCCGTTTTTGACAACGTGGCTTTCGGTCTGAAGCAGCGTAATGTGCCTGCGGCGGAAATTGAAAAGGCTGTAGTTGAAATCCTGGATGTAGTCAAGATCGGGCACTTAAAAGACCGTATGCCCACACAGCTGTCCGGCGGCCAGCAGCAGCGCGTGGCCCTGGCCAGGGCTATCGTGATTCATCCCCAGGTACT
>CADCHY010000009.1 GCA_902801365.1 uncultured Succiniclasticum sp. | reverse complement strand
TATGCTTGCTATGGATTCTTATTTTTCTCTTTTGCATTATGCGTCAGGGGAAGAAGTGGTTGCAGATGCTGAATGGAAATACTTCCTGGATTGTCTGAATGGTAACAGAGTTTATAGTCTTGATGAAAAATTACAGATGACCGATAAGAACAGCATCGGTGGATCAGTATGACAAATTCGGATTTTTATTAGGTATACGATAGGGCGAAAATGGAGTATCGTATAACCGAAACCGGCTAAAATAAGATTATATCGTATTTTAGCCAGGGATAATTTAAAGCATTTAATGGCTATTATTTTTTATTCTTTCGTTATAGACAGAAAAACTTTTTCTTTTTTGCAACTTTTTTGGTGTAACATAGAAAAACTTGTGAGGTGATACCTGTGAACCTGTGTTCAGAACAGCCTGACGGGAGAATCCGTCAGGCTGTATCATTATTTATCTTTTTTCATTTTCTCGTATATTTTTGCCGTAGTAAGAAGAAACTTCTTGCCTTCCTCGCCAGCTCGTCGATAAATTAAAACCATTGTCCTTTCGTCCGGCGATAGTACGTCAAGACCTTGGCTTCGGTCAATATCGGTTGCTTGGCCGTCGCCAATAAGCCATAATTCAGAGACATTTAACTTTTTGGCTATTTTTGTAATTTTGTCTATTCGTGGAACAGCGTTCTTGTTTAAGTATTGTGAGATGTTGGACGGTGCAAGTCCGCAGGCGGACGCTAGATCAGCCTGAGAGATATTTCGGATTGCAAGGGCATATGAAAGCCTAAAAGAAAATGTATTCATCGCATTGCTTTGCGGTGCGTTTGTCAGGTTACGTTGCAATATTCTTTTTGTGTTGGTCATTTTTCTTTTCCTCCATAAATAAATGTAAAATCCAGACAGTGACGAATAAGTAATGCGTCCTCAATTCTTGTCCCCTCCTTTCTGTACTCCTTCGTCAACGTCCCTGTGGGCCGCTGCTGTTTGGATTTTTTCTTGCCGAATGCTTAACACCCGAACAAGCCCAAAACGCAAGGGGTCAACAAAAATTTGTAAGGAACGAAAAAATTTTTGGGGATGCACCTCGCCCCTTGCGAGATGGGCGCGGGTGTTACAATGAGGAAAAGAAAAAAACGGAAACACTCTACTCGACCCTAATATGGCTGATGGAAGATATCCCAACTATGACTTTTTTCCTGTTTGTAAAAGTAACAAAAAGTACACGTTTTGTTGCGATTTATGAGCCTGAAACCAGGCTCATAAATCGCAACTTTTCTTTTTAGATCAATTTTGTTGTATAATACATATATAGAAGCTTGTTATAGGGTATTTGGACATTTTGTTGGCAGGAAGGTGGAATTATGGCGTTTCGCAAGCTGGTCGAGATGGTTCGGTATTTCTTTACAAGGCGTCTTCGAAAGGAAACCGAAGAGTACCTCCAGAACAGTATTTCCAGCTACAATTCCTTTCTTGCCGGTTTGTCCGGACATTATGTTTCCCATAAAGAGCTTGCACGTATAACCAAAGAGTGGCAACCGGTTTATCAAAAGCTTAAAAATACATGGATACCCAAAAGCCACAGCCTGTATGCCAACGCTTGCAGAATCATTACGGAAGTACCGTTGCTGCCGGATATGGTTGAAGCAGCCAACAAAATCTTCGTTGACGGTGAAATACACAGGTACAATGACCTTCTTTCTGATATAGACGGGAAATCGCTGGATGTCCAGCAGCGCGTTGCGGTGCTAACCGGCGAGGACAGCAACCTTGTTCTGGCGGGAGCCGGAAGCGGCAAGACGCTGACCATCGCAGGAAAGGTCAAATATCTTTGCCAGACTCAGGGCGTTGACCCAGACGAAATCCTGCTTATCGCGTTTACACGGAAAGCAGCCGAGGAGATGAACGAACGGATCAACGAACGGCTGGGGATCAGTGTCAAAACAGCGACATTCCATAAACTTGGACTGGACATCATATCCGAGGCAAAAAGTGAACGTCCCGATGTATCGGACAGCCTTGCAGATTTTGTCAGGACATATCTGAATGAAACCATACGCAAAATCCCGGAAGAGATTAAACCCCTTATCCAGTTTTTTGCGTATTACCTTAAAATACCGGCAGACCTTGAGAAATTCAATTCGCTTGGGGAAGCTTACGATTACGAGCGTGGTGCAGACCTTGAAACTCTCCAGAGCAAGTTCCGCCAGTCAGAATTTATTGCCGAAACAGCAAATCTGCGGCGTACGGTTCAGCAGACCCTCCGTAAGGAAACGGTAAAGAGTCTGGAAGAAGTCGAAATCGCCAATTTCCTTTTCCTCAGCGGTATCAATTACGAATACGAGGCAAAATACCCGTTTGATGTTAACGACATCGACCATAAATCCTACCGACCTGACTTTTATCTGCCGGATTATGATATCTATATCGAACATTTCGGCATAGCAAAGGACGGTTCCGTACCGTGGCTTTCAAAAGTTGAAGAACAAAAGTACCTGGACAGCATGCAGTGGAAAAGAAAGATCCATGAACAGTGCAACACCTGCTTACTGGAGACATATTCCTTTTATTCTTCCGAAGGGCGGCTGCTGAAAGAGCTGGAAAGCATGCTCCGGGAACGGGGTGTCGGATTTAAGGAGCCGGATTTCAACACGATTTTCAACACGATTTATGAAGAGGCCGGAGAGAAGTATTTTTCCGAATTTGTTTCGCTCTGCAGCACGTTCATCACGCTTTTCAAATCCCGGGGCGGCTCTGTGGAAGAGCTTGACGAATTGGAAGACTCCGGCACGGTAAAGCAGAACTATTTTTACAGGGAACGCACACGGTTTTTCCTGAAAATCATCAAACCTATCCTGACGGCCTATAACAAATATCTTGCGGGAGTCAACGCCATCGACTTTTCGGATATGATCAACAAGGCTACGGACTTGGTAAACAACGGGTTTCAGGTGCATCCGTATAAATGGATCATTATTGACGAATATCAGGACATATCCGTTTCCCGCTTCAGGCTGATAAAGGCGATTATCGAACAGACCGGGGCGAAACTGCTGTGTGTGGGTGACGACTGGCAGTCCATCTACCGTTTTGCCGGAAGCGACATAGCGTTGTTCACCCGGTTTGGCGACTTTTTCCCCCATCCAGCGATTCTCCGGATCGAACAAACATACCGAAACTCTCAGCAGCTGATTGATGCGGCTGGCTCTTTCATCATGAAAAATCCCAGCCAGTACAAAAAGAGCTTGCGTTCCGCTAAACGTACGGAAATCCCGCTTCAGTTTGTCTGCTATCTGGACGACCCGTCACAGGGGATACAGTATGCTATGGATGAAATCATAAAACAGTATGGAAGGACCTCTTCCGTACTGTTTTTGGGCCGTACCCGGTACGATGCAGAGGTCTTGAGGCAGACATCCCTGTTCCAGCTGCAAAAGTCAGGCAAGGTCATATACAAAAATTCCCCTGAAACGCCGATCACCTTTATGACGGTGCATAAGGCTAAAGGACTGGAAGCCGACAACGTCCTGCTCCTTAATTTCCGAAACGATACCTTCGGGTTCCCGAACAAGATTGCAGACGACCCGTTGCTGGGCCTTGTGCTGACGGATTCGGACGAATACCCGTATGCGGAAGAACGACGCCTGTTCTATGTAGCTATGACTAGGACAAGGAACAAGGTTTATATACTGGTGGACGATGTAGTTCCCTCTGAGTTTTTCCAGGAGTTTATGGATGCCGAAGAAGCCGGCATTGTGCATCATGATTCGCAGTATCAGGAAGAAAAAGTAGCCTGTCCCCGTTGCAGGACAGGCCATCTAGTCGTAAGAAAGAACAGTTCGACGCACAAGGATTTTCTCGGCTGCAGCAATTATCCGCGCTGCGAATACACGGTGAATGACACATCTGTCCTGCGACAGCATCGGAAATGCCCGATGTGCGGAGGATTTTTGGTCAAACGTCAAGGCCACAATACGTTTTATGGGTGCAGCAACTATCCGTTTTGCCGGTATACCCAAAATGGTATTTGATAAACAAAATGATTAGACTTTGAAAGGGATGTTTTGGGGATTATGGAATTTGTAATTATCTTTATAGCATTTATCGTTGGTTGTATTTTCCATAGCAAGTTTTCCAAACGTGACGAAAATGATTTTGATATGGAAAAAGTAACCTTAAGGGCGAAGATAACTGAACTCCAAAAACAAGAAGTGGAATTACAAGAGCTGAAAACAAAATACAAAAATCTCCAAAGGGAAAATGACCGTTTAGAAGATGACTATAACGAGAGAATGTCAAAAATCGTACATCAATATAATGAAAAACATGACAACTATGTTCAACAATTTCAGGCGAGAACAGAATCGTTGAATAATAGGGAAAATAGCCTAAATTCATATAAGACTGGGGTTGATGAATATCTGCGTAAAAAAATACAACTTTTTGAATATGAAAAACGAAAACTAGAAAGAAACCATAAAATAGAGATGCTAGAATTTCGGCAGAGCGTTTTTAAAGAATCAGAAGCCTTAAAAAAAGATTTAACAAAGAAATACCTAATAACTGTACTAAAAAATATATTGATAAATCGATATTTACAAGAAGCAGAGAATTTAAAAAGTTTAGCTGAAACAGAAGAATACACATTAAGGCTAAAAGTTAATGAAATACCGGTATTAAGCGCGTTCGTAGCAGATGTTAACGAAGCGCAAGATGAGCGGATTTCAAACTGGTTCTTATTGAGGAAGTACAAATCTGAAAAAGCTGCCGATTTTATAAAAGCCAGAAAAAGGGAAATGCGTGATCTTCGTATAGAAAACAAAAATCTTCAATATAAGATTCTTGCTTATGAATCTTTCTTTCCAATTCTAAAAGATTACGATAACGAATCCATATCCGCAAAACCTGATATTCCTGATTATGATGACGAAAAAGGGGACCGTACTCATTACTGGATAACAGATACAGAGTATAGAACATTGTCGGTAACCGAACGGAATCAACGGGCGTTAGATAATTATTGGAACAGAAAAAATAAAACACATACTGAAATAGGTGCGGATTATGAAAAATCTATAGGATATTGGGAATATGAAAAGAAAGGCTGGAACGTTGAGTACTTTGGAATTGATAAAGGTGTGGAAGATATGGGTCGGGATTTGATTTGCATAAGTCCTGACAAACAGAGAACTCATATTGTCCAGTGCAAATTTTGGTCTTCAAAAAAAGAGATTCACGAAAATCATATTAACCAGCTTTTCGGTACAACAGTTAGATTTATTATAGAAAGTACTGGCAGTCGTTCTATTGGCGAAATTGTTAAAATATTAGACAGCGGGACAGTTGTTCCCGTATTTTACACAAAAACAAAACTTTCTCCTACAGCAAAATCATTTGCAGAAACTCTAGGAATTGAAGTACATGAAAATGTTGAAATGAAATTGTATCCCATGGTTAAGTGCAATGTCAGCCGACGTTCACAGGAAAAGATTTATCATTTGCCGTTTGATCAGCAGTATGAGAATATTAAAATCGAACCACCAGAAGAGTTTATTGCCATGACCGTAGCAGAAGCAGAGCAAGCTGGCTTCAGAAGAGCCTTTAAATGGCGTGGTACTTAATGCTTTTGATATATGATAGGGCAATAATAGAAACTCGACACGCTCCTGACAGAAAAAATCCACTCAGTCATTTTTCAGGCTGAGTGGATTTTTATATTATAGAATGATAGGATGGTACACATGGTTTCGTACGTGCGGGTTTGTAAGAGTTACAAATTAGCCAATTCCTCATACATCTTAAACAGCCATGCTACACATTCTGCTTCGGAATGAATCTTACCCCACATGCCATAAGCTTCCATAACGGCACGGTCATTGGCTTTGTGGGCGCTTTTCAATTCTGTAAAAAGATCCATGTTTGAATACATATCACCTAGCGATGCTTCCGGGTATTTTGTTCTTGCATCTAATATACCCTGCGCAGCCTTTTCAATTTTAGCTTTTTGATCTTTGGTAGGGGTTGGCCACGGGAAATTATTGTAGACAATATCTTTTGAGTAACGATAATCACTCTTTAATCTCCCTGCAACAGTTCGCATCCAAGCCATGTGAACATTAGAAGTCAAAACGCCAAAAACATAAATGGAAATATCAGAAATTATATGAACTGAATCACTTGAAATTGCATTGCTCGGCATAAAGCCTATCGGGATATATTTTCGATTTTCAGATGAAACGCGTGGAATTAAAATGTAGCTCCCTTTCGGCATGTTTTCCACGTGAAATCTCGTCGGTCTATCCGCAATTTTTCGTGTTCCTTCGCTCTTGCTCTGCAAACGGAAATCTCGTACTGCTTCAATGCGTTTCCGACATTCCGGCAATTTCAAAATTTCAACAGGATTTACATCTCCTAACCATAAACAATATCGTTTCTTACCCTTAATAAATTCATCTGAACCAAACCAGGGATGGAAATATTTTTCAGATGCAGGTTCTTTTGCTATAAACTCCCGCATTTCATCTTCTTTAAAAAGATAATTACCACCATCTATCGGTTTATTACCTATTCCAATTTTAGGAACATCGCATAGCGGAGTCACTCTGCTTTTAATAAAAATGTTCGGCGCGTCTGCTAGATAGCCGTTAATGTTGGATACATTTTGTACACTATCCCCGTCAAAAATTCGCTTTGCAGGGACAGACTGTAAATTTTTATTCCATTGCGCTGAAAGCTGTGCATAAGAGAAACCGATAATTACTACATGAACTGCTGCTTTGGAAACCGCTTCACTATCCCATTTAAACGTTCGGTATGCAAAATTAAAAACAATTCCCTTTTTAAACAATTCTTCCCATAAAATCTGTACCTGCTCGCCTTGCGAAATAGAATTTGTGGAAACAAAAGCACAATGAATCTCTGTATCGTTAATAAAATCGGCAGCCTTTTTATACCATCCCGTCACGTAGTCCAAATTGCCGACATTGTGCCAGTCTTTGCCAAAAACATAAAGCAAGTCTTCTTTTTGTTCCTCTCCCATTAACCGTGCGCCACTAAACGGGGGATTACCCATGATATAATTCAGTTTTGTTTTGGGTACCACGTCATTCCAGTCCATGCGCAGGGCGTTGCCTTCATGGATTCCGGCATTTGTTTTCAACGGAAGAAAATCCTCATCTACAGTAACAATTTCTCTTGTCTCCTGCATCATCTGTGATTCGGCTATCCACAAGGCAGTTTTCGCTACGGCTACCGCAAAATCGTTGATTTCAATGCCATAAAACTGCGATATGGATACTTTGATTGGGTTCTCTAACACACCAAGAAACATTTCGCCTTTATAGCGAACCCGTAAGGCTTCATTCTCTAATTTTCTAAGCGAAAGATATGTTTCTGTAAGGAAGTTGCCGCTGCCGCAGGCCGGATCGAGAAAATGCAGGGAGGCCAGCTTGTTTTGGTATGCATCAAGTTTTTGGTTCCGCTTAACTTTTGATGTTTCGTCCTCAATCTCATTAAGCTCTTCTCTTAATTCGTCCAGGAACAAAGGGTCTATTACTTTATGAATGTTCTCAATGGAAGTATAGTGCATCCCGCTTTGACGCCGTATTTCGGAATTTAACGTGCCTTCAAAAACAGCCCCGAAAATCGTGGGTGAAATCCCCGCCCAATTAAAATTTTCAGCGCAGTCATGCAGAAGGATGTCGTAAGCTTCCTGTGAAAACCGCGGGATTTTGATTTTCTGTGAAGAGTTGAAGAGTCCGCCGTTAACATAAGGGAAAGATAATAGTTTCTCCTCATCGTCCGGATCACGTTGGTCAACCGGCGTATCCAATATCGCAAACAGGTCTCTTAAACCGCCCCGCAGGTTTTCTGGACGATAAGAAGCAATAAATTTCCTGAAAGAATCATGTTCCTTAAAAAGACCGGCATTTTCTGCATAAAGACAAAATACCAGCCTTACGCAAAGGACATTCAGACTGTGCAGCGTTTCAGCGGAGTTGGGATTTGCATACTGCTTATGTAAAGAGTCATACATCTTTCCAACCAAAGCTCCTGCCCCTATGGAAAGATTAAATTCCCGGACAATATGGCTGATTCCTGCATCTATCAGGAAGTCCATTTCATGAAAACGATCAGGTAACTCCTCCAATTTTATCTCTATAGGAGCTTCTAACGGTTTTTCCATATCATAGATACGGAAAACCGCAAAATTACAGGTAACGATCCAGTTTGCACGTTGATGGGTAGGAAGCCAGTTGTTATAGTTTTGGGCCTGCTCATAGGGCGTTACCATACGAGGATTCCCATACGCATCAACACCACGCTGTTCCGGTGTGTCTAAATTACATTTAATGCCTTTCTGCTCAATCAATACTTTTGTCGTAGGAATATAAAGATCTATGAAGCGGGTGGTTTTTTTCTTTGCCCCGGGATCTTTCATCTTGACATCTTTTTCAGGCGTGACATAGCCATGCTGCGTCACACCATAAACCTCTCTTAAGAGTTGATCCCAGAATTGTTGTTTATGTTTTTCCTCGTCGCCAAGTCCGGCCCACCTTTTTGAAAACGCTACGGCTGCCTTCTTGCGTTCCGCTTCTTTCATTTTAAATCTCCCCGAATTATGTTTTGCAGAACAGCAAAAAAAATGTTTCCGCAATACATCATATATTACATTATACACCATAATGCAATGGAAAGGCTGTAAGGCTGATAATAAAATTTCACGGATCCTTGTTTGTTTGCATAATTTGAAATAGATTTCACTATTTAACTAGGGTTTGCAAAATTAAACTATATTTTTTTTATTCCTTTTATTTCTTTTCTCAACAAAAACTACTTTAAACTTATTTTTTTATCATATTTTTATATTCGGTTTCTAATAATTTTATAGTGTTTTGTTTGCGTTACCTTCAATTTTTATGCTATACTACGCTAAAGAAGGTGATGAAGCAATGCCAAGACATCCTAACCCCAACAGGCCACCTTGGGCCTCTGCAATCGCGGAAGCCCGAATGAAAGCAGGTCTGACCCAAGAAGAATTAAGTGAAAAAACAAGCATACCACTTACGTCGATAAAAAAATATGAAAGAGGCGTACGAGTTCCGCGTTACGATGTGTTACAAGACATCGCATCTGCAACAGGAGCAGATATCAACACATTCATCCCCCCCGAAAACCAGCGGGCGAAAAGCGATGAGTTTTCCGATCTAGTAAATCCGGCATTTTCAGAAATACTAAAATTTGTTGCAAAAGGTGATATAGTAATCGTCGATGTATCATCTAAACAAGGATACTCGTCTGACCAAATTGAAATCGTAAACAGGAAGAATCTTAAATCAAGAATTTACAGCAAAACAAAACTCGTTGTAGAAATAGCAAAAATTAGAGGTGTTCTAAAAAATAAATATAATGTTGAGTTAAACAAACTAGTAAAAAAACACCTGAATAAAGTTTTAGACGACAATCTTACAGATTAAGAAGGTAAAAAAAGAGATGGCGAACAGGTAGTTTTCCTAATAAAGCCATCTCTTTTTTATTTCAACAATTATTCTTTGTACGCTATGAACTGCTATGGAGTGCTATGGAAACGTAAAAAAGCGGGTTTGCGAAAATTCGCAAACCCGCATGGATTCTGGTGGAGACGAGGGGGATCGAACCCCTGACCTCTTGAATGCCATTCAAGCGCTCTCCCAGCTGAGCTACGCCCCCGAAAGCTTTACAAGCGATATTATACGGAAAAAAGGGTGCTTTGTCAATAGCTTTCTCACCAAATCGAGGGTTTCATTCTGTGGTACAGCGTTTCATACTTTGTTCCGGCAATACCTTTCCATTCCGCATCTATAAAACGCTGATCAGACGTCTTGACTTTCTTGTTTTTCCTGTCTGCCTGATAAGCACGGATAATCCTGTACCTTCCAGTCCCGTAGTCCATAACTACTGCCTCATAAAAATAGGAATGTGCCACGCCTTTCTGATTGGGAATAAACGTGACAAACCACAGACCGACCTGTTTATCGCCTTCGTGGTACACTTCCTTGTGATTGTAAAAGTCCTGGACTTCCAATAAGTTTTCTACTCTTGTCTGTACCGGGGTCCATGTTTTCTTTTTCAGCTTGCTTTTCTCCGCAAAGCACACACCTGTAATCACCAGTGAAAAAATAATTGAAAGCGTTAGTATTTTTTTCATGATAATTCCCTCCTGCAGTTCAATTTTACAATATTCCCCGGGAAATTGCACCACAGTACACCTTAATATTTTTAATAGGTTGCATTTACATATATCTGCCCGATAGTATAGAATATAATTGAATAGTTGTTATTCTGTGCGTTGATTTTTATATATTTATTTCATAAACTGTAAACGAGGAGGAAAAACTTATGGCTAATTTTTGTGAGAACTGCGGTTCACCCTTAAAAAGCGAAAACAAATTCTGTCCAAACTGCGGAGCACCGATAAAACAGACTGAAGCGACAGCGCCGGCAACCGCGACTACGCCCAATTCATTCCCTGAAAATGCCTCCGCAAATACATCTCCGGCAAATGCCCCGACCGGTAATCCTTCCACAACATCTGCAATTTCCGACACTTCTTCCGCAGTATCCGGTGTTGCCGGTGCCGCAACAGCTGCCACGTTGGGAGCAATTCATCCAGACCCGGTGCCTGAAAAACCGCAGGATGCTTTCGTCCCGCCCCGGGAACAGACACCCCCGGACCCTCAGCCTTTTCATGAAGAAGCGCCAAAAGACAACAGGCCTTCGCATTCTTCTCTGCGACAGGAAGCCGAACAGGCCTTTCCACATACTGATTACATCCACAAAGAAGAATTTGCCCGGGGCGGAACAGTCCCCAAATACGAACCGGACAAAGACCTGCAGTCCATGTTCCTGCGTTACGATAACCGCCTGAACCGCAAGCGTTACTTCTTCCGTGCCCTTGCGCTTGGAGCAGCCGTTTCAATCATTACAAATTTAATCACCATGATCGCCGTTTCAATGAATAGCAGCGCAATTGCCATGCTGGGAACTATTATTTCGATTGCTGCCTTGATCCCCAGTTTCATGCTTATAGTCCGGCGTCTGCACGATCTGAACCGTCCGGCCTGGTGGTGCGTCGGCGTGTTTGTTCCGTTAGTAAATCTTGTTTTGGGAATCTACCTTCTGTTCTTCAAAGGAACGGACGGCCCCAACGATTACGGTCCCGACCCGCTGGAAGTACCGGGTGGTTTGCTCTAGATAATAGTAAGCATAAGAAGTTTCAGCTTTACTTAACCACTGAATGACCACTGAAGCAATCGCGGAGAATGATTCTTATGGAATACCGGTTCAAAGATTTCCGCATCCTGAAAAATAAAAGTTTAACGCAGGCAAACCAATATGTACGTTTTGACAAAGCCGTGGCTGCAGATGTGATCCGTTTTCACAAAAGCCTGCCCGGTTATACGCCTGCCCCCTTGATTGTGTTACAGGAGCAAGCCGCTGCCACTGGAATTTCAGGCATATACTGCAAGGACGAATCGAACCGTTTCGGTCTTAACGCTTTTAAAGGCCTCGGCGGAAGCTACGCCATGTTCCGCATCCTCTGCGAAAAGCTGGGGCTGAATTACAAAACCGTTGATTACCGTTACTTCCGGAAAGACGAAGTCCGGAAGCAGTGCGCCAAAATCCATTTTGTCACGGCTACGGACGGCAATCACGGCAAGGGTGTTTCTTGGGCCGCAAAACTGTTCGGCTGCAACGCCACTGTATTTATGCCAAAAGGTTCTGTGGAAGCGCGGCGCGTTGCCATTGAAAAAGCCGGCAACGCCACTGCGGAAATTACAGAATTTAATTATGATCAGGCGGTAGAACATTCCTGGAACCTGGCACTCAAAAATGGTTGGATACTGATTCAGGACACTGCCTGGGACGGTTATGAACAGTATCCGGAATGGATTATCGACGGCTACCTGACCCTGGCGGCAGAAACCGTAGAACAGTTGGGACATATTATTCCAACCCACGTTTTTCTGCAGGCAGGCGTCGGAGCCATGGCCGGCGGCGTTATGGAGTTTCTTCAATCCTGCTACCGCGAAAAACCTCCTAATATTACTATTGTTGAACCTGTGGAAGCCGCCTGCATCTATCAATCTGTGAAAGCCGGAGATGGGCAGGCTCACACTATAGAAGGAAACCCTTCAACCATTATGGCGGGACTGAACTGCGGCACACCCTGCCGGGTGACCTGGCCTGCTATCCGGGACAAGTCGACTTTCTTCTGTGCCTGTGAGGATATCATCACGGAAGAAGGCATGCGTGCCTATGCAAACCCGGTTGGCAGTGACAATGCAATCGTCGCCGGAGAATCCGGAGCTGTGACATTCGGACTAACCAAACGGATCCTGCAGGACGAAGCGTTACGTAACCTGTTCCGTATCAACGCGGATTCGAGAATCTTGTTAATCAACACGGAAGGCGATACCGATCCGGAAGGCTATCAGAGAATCGTGTACGGAATCCCTCATATAAAACAGAATTAATTATTTTGAACGCTAAAAAAACCTGATGTTTTCTCGCATCAGGTTTTTGGGGAAACAATAATATTAGCTTGTCAGGAAAAAGGCCGAAGCAAAACTTAGTGAACGTTTTTGCGAAGCCTTTTTCAAAAGTGGTTACAAAAACAAATTTTACTTCACCAGCTCATATCCTGCTTCAGTAATTGCCTTTTCAAATTCAGCCACCGGAATATCGCGGTCAGCCTTTACCGTAGCAGTTTTAGCTTCCAGACTAACGTCTACCGAAGTTACACCATCCAGCTTTGCCAGCGCGTTAGTTACATGTTTCTGGCAATGTGCACACATCATACCTTCTACCTTTAATACTTTTTCCATAATTGAACCTCCTGTAATACTTATATTTTTATTATCTTTACCGGCATTAACCGGTACCATGCCCAGACTTTGCAACTGCACAATTCCGTTTTCCGTTACTGCTTCGTTCTCCTCTGGCGTGGTAGGTTTAAAGCCTTTCAGCCGCAACGCGTTAGTCACCACCGAAACGGAACTCAGACTCATGGCCGCGGCTCCGAACATGGGATTGAGATGGATGCCCCAGTGCACCAGCGCACCTGCCGCCACCGGAATACAGACCACATTGTAGAAGAAGGCCCAGAATAGACCTTCTTTTATTTTTTTGATAACATCTTTACTGAGGCGTACCGCATCAACCGCATCCAGCAAGTCGCTTTTCATCAGTACGATATCCGCGCTTTCAATGGCCACATCCGTACCGGCGCCGATGGCGATACCTACATCCGCCCGCGCCAGCGCCGGCGCGTCGTTGATGCCGTCGCCGATCATTGCAACCCTATGGCCTTCCGCCTGCAGATCAGCAATCACCTTTTCTTTTCCTTCCGGCAGCACACCGGCAATGACCCGGGGAATATCCATCCGTTTCTGAATGGCTTCCGCCGTCCGCTGATTGTCGCCGGTCAACATCACCACATTGATGCCCAGTTTTTTAAATTCCGCAATAGCCTGACGGCTGGTTACCTTTTCCCTGTCCGCCACGGCAATGATGCCCAGCAGTTCTTTATCTTGCGCAAACAGCAGCGGAGTCTTGCCTTCATCCGCCAGCTTATCCAGCTGGCCGGATACCGCAGCAATGTCAATGCCGGCTTCTTCCATCAACGTCACATTGCCTGCGTAAAATGTGCTTCCGTTTTGTTCCGCCTGGACGCCTTTTCCGAAAAGCGTTACAAAATTATCCATCTTCGGAATTGCAACCTGCTTTTCCGCTGTATATTCCATCACTGCGCCTGCCAGGGGATGACTGCTGCCATGCTCCAGTCCTGCCGCTGCAGTAAGAAGCGCCGCAAAGTCCGGATTCTTTTCATCGGCGGCGCCGCGAAGCAAAATCACATCGGTGACCCGGGGCCTGCCTTCCGTAATGGTACCCGTCTTATCCAGCACTACCGTATCCAGATTATGTGCTGTTTCCAGCGCTTCCCCGGATTTAATCAGGATACCGTTCTCCGCGCCTTTGCCGGTCCCCACCATAATAGCCACCGGCGTGGCCAGACCCAGCGCGCAGGGACAACTGATGACCAGCACGCTGATGGCACAGCTGAAGGCAAATTCAAAACTTTCGCCCCACAGCAGCCAGAAGATGCAGGTTGCCAGTGCAATGAGCATGACAACCGGTACAAATACACCGGCTATTTTATCCGCCATGCGTGCAATGGGGGCCTTGCTGCTGCTGGCTTCGTCCACCAGCCGGATAATCTGGCTGATTGTGCTGTCTTCCCCTACCCGTTGGGCTGTAAAATGAATAAACCCGGTTTTATTGATGGTGGCGCTGATGACTGTATCTCCCGGCTGTTTTTCCACCGGGATGCTCTCCCCGGTAATGGCCGCTTCGTCTACGCTGGTAGTACCGCTGATGATCACCCCGTCTGCCGGAATGCTTTCGCCGGGGCGCACCACGATTTCATCGCCTTCCACCAGTTCTTCCGCCGGAATGACAATTTCCGCGCCGTCACGGATGACCGCAGCCTGTTTCGGCGCCAGGTCCATCAGTTTTTCAATGGCGCTGGAGGTGCGGCCTTTGGAACGTGCTTCCAGCCACTTGCCGAACGTAATCAGGGTAACGATCATACCGGCCGATTCAAAATACAGATTCATGCGGTACAAATTCACCAGCGCCGCATTGCCGTGGCCCAGGCCCCAGCCGATACGGTAGATGGCAAAGATTCCGTAAAGCAGCGCTGCGCCGGAACCCACCGCCACCAGTGTGTCCATATTGGGGCCGCCCATGGCCAGGCTCTTGAATCCGCTGATAAAAAACTTTTTATTGCTAATCAGAATAGGCAGTACCAGGATAAATTCCGTAAAAGCCAGCCAGATTGCATTATTGGTTCCGTAAAAATAATTCTGCAAAATATCCGGAACCGCAAATCCGAAAAATTTTGCAAACATAGGCGTCATGGAAAGAATCAGCATCGGAATTAAAAATACCAGCGACCACATAAGCCGGTGATGCATTTCCGCAATAGCTTCCCTCGCTGCTTTCACCGCCGGGTTTTCTTCCGGTTTTTTTGCTTTTGCAGAAGAAGTATCGACTGCTTTGCCTGCTGCTGCGCCGACGATTGAATCATTCTTCGTTTTACTGCTGTGGCCCGTTTCCACCCGTTCGGCGCCGTAGCCTGCATCCACTACAGCCTGAACAATATTCGCTTCGTTTAATTTCGTTTCGTCATATTCCACCTGCATGGAATTGGTCAGCAGGTTCACACTGGCTTTTCCAATTCCCTCCAGCTTGCTCACCGCTTTTTCCACACGGCTGGAGCAGGCGCTGCAGGTCATACCCGTAACGATATATTTTTCTTTTTTCATAACTGCCTTTCTGCTTGCAACGGTTCGGCTGCAATCGCATTTTTTGTTACGTTACTCTGTTTCCCTTTATGCAGACAAACACCTGCCTGCAGATTCATCTTACTTCATCAGCTTCTGCACCGCTGCCACCAGCTCATCTACTACTTCATCCTTTCCGTTACGGATATCATCCACCACACAACCGTGGATATGCTGGGCTAACAATTCTTTGTTGAAAGCGTTCAGCGCGCTTTGGATTGCGCTGACCTGAATGAGAATGTCGATACAGTAACGGTCCTCTTCCACCATCTTTTCGATTCCCCGGACCTGACCTTCGATCAGTTTCAGGCGGCGAATCATGCTTTTGTATTCTTTGCTGTTAACATCCCGGTATTTGTGTTTCACACAATCACAGCAGGAAGACCCGGACATGGTCTCTCCCGTACCGGAAGCCGCTGCCACATTGCAGCAGGATTTTTTTTCTTCTGCCATTTTCAAACCTTCTTCATTCACAAAAAAGGAGGAGAACTGCAGACCTTCTCCCCGCCTGCAGTTCCGTCATCCCGACAGCGGCCGGTGAGAGTCCGGCCACTGCTTATCAGAATCCTTCTCCTATACCCCCATAGGGTATTCATCCGGGCAAAAATAATATACCCCATAGGGGTATATTTGTCAAGAGAAAACTCTTTTATTTTTATAAAATGTCAATCGTTGCAACACGACCGGCAGGCAAATACTTTTACTGCCGCATTAAGAAATTATAAAGAGCGCCAAGCATGCCCGCATCATTTTGCAACGCGGCAAACCGCAGCGTCAGTTTTTCATACACCAGTGGGAGCAGTTTATCCCGCAACGCTGTATCCAGCAACGGATACAGATATGCTTCCTGTGCGGCAATGCCGCCGCCTACGATAATCCGTTCCGGATTTAGAATATAACAAATGTTGGCGATGCCGGTCGCAAGGTCATCCATCTGTCTGGCAATGGCAGCCGCAGCTTCTTCATCTCCGTCTAGTGCCAGGGCAAAAATTTTTCTCCCATCCAGCGCAGTTTCCGAAAATCCTTTCGCCTTCGCCACGTTACGGACCAGCGCCCGGGTGGACGCCATCTCCTCCCAGGTGCATTCCGGCGTAATATGCTGCAGTCCCGCTTCCCCGCCAAAGCAGGCCGCGCCATGGATCACCCGGCCGTCCAGCAGGGCACAGCCGCCGATTCCGGTTCCGACAGTAATACAGAACAGCGATTTCGCCCCTTGTCCGGCGCCAAGCCAATATTCCCCCAGCGCCGCGGCGTTTACATCGTTCTCCACCGTACAGGGCAGACCGCAACGTTTTTCCAGCCGTTCTCCCAATGCCGTACCCGGATAGCCCGGAAAATACTTCGGCGCATATAAAATCAAACCTTTTTCCGGATCGACCACGCCCGCAGTAGAAACTGCAATCCCATACAGACGGTATTCCTGCTGATATTGTTCCATGACGGAAGCCAGACTTTCCACCAGCCCATCCACACCTTTTTGGGTAATTACATTGGGAATTTCGCCTTTATGCAGCAATGCGCCACTTTCTCCGGCCACGCCAAATTTCACGGAGGTACCGCCAATATCAAAACACATGTAACGTTTCATGCTTATCCTCAGTCCATTTTCTTAAAAGCTTCCGTCAGCGGCGGGATCACCTGCTTTTTCCGGCTCAAAACGCCAGGCAGATGGTAGTATCCTGCAGCGTCCCGGTCGCCAAAAGCCAGATCCAGCACACTGTCCCGAGGCCCCGCCTCCAGAAGATCCGTAGCTTCGCCCAGCACATCCGTCACCATCAGCAGTGACATATCATAGTTTTCACGTTTTCTGAATTCGTCCAGAGCCTTTTGCAGTTCCGGCAGTTTTTCCATGGCCAGCTGCCGGTCCATAATATTGATCTGGCTCACCGTGACCCGCACATCCCCGAAATCAAATTCCTTGAAGTCGTTGCGGATAATATCTGCCGGAGCCATGGTGTTCAGCACACTCCCTGCCCGCAACAGCTGCATGGCAAAGTCTTCCGGGTCTTCAATGCCCGCCTGTACTGCCAGCCGTTTGGCCGCTGCCCGGTCCGCCTCCGTCGTAGTAGGGGAACGGAAATACAGCGTATCCGAAACCATAGCGGCAAACAGGATGCCCGCAATATTAGGCGGCATGCCTATGTCATGGTTCCACATCATGTTGGCGATGATCGTAGCCGTGGAACCCACCGGTTCCTGCCGGATGTAAATCGGCGCGCCGGTAGTAAGCCCCCCCAGCCGGTGGTGGTCGATTATCTCCAGGATCTGCGTTTCTTCAATGCCTTCCGCCGCCTGGCTCCGCTCGTTGTGATCCACCAGGATGACCTGCTGCCGTTCCGGCTCCAACATCATGCCCCGGTCGATGATTCCGATATATTTTCCCTTTCGCAACACAGGATAGGTTACATATTTGGCCGAAAGGATTTTTTCTTTTACATCTGCCAACAGGTCCGTTTCATTGAAGCAGACCACCGGGGACGTCATGATCAGCTTCGCAGGAATGCTCTGGTTGATCAGCCGCGCCGTGCGGTAACTGTCAAAGGGCGTAACGATAATCACATCATCCTTTGCTTCCGCCAGCCGGATAATTTCCTCCGAAACAGGGGTATTCCTGGTCAGCACCAGACAGATGCCGCCGATTCCCAACAGTTCCTTATGCACATCTTCCCGGTCCCCCAGGATAATCATATCCCCTGGCGCCACATCCGCCAGAATAGTCGCCGTCTGAGACGCGCCCAGCTTGATCTTGCCGGAAAAGGTTTTCCCGATATCCCCGCAAAGCAGCCTGCCTTCCAACGTGCTGACAATATTGGCATAGCTGACGGAACCATCCTCCAGTTCCCTGATGGATTCCTCTTCGTAATAACGTTTGGCCAAATCGCCTACAGTGATGATGCCGGCCACATTTCCCTCTGTGTCCAGCACCGGCACGGACTTCAGCCGGGGATTTTCAACAAACAGCTTGCCTGCTTCCCGCAGCGTAGCCTGCATGCCCACGGCCGGCGTCTGCAGAAGCCTGATATCTTCCAGGGAAGGATAGAAATAATTAATCAGCCGGGGCACCGGAATCTTAAAATAATCCAGCACAAACTCCGTTTCCGGATTAAGCTTGCCCGCCCGGGCCGGTTCCGCATTCCAGCCCTGCTGCTTTTTCAGATAGGCATAGGCAATAGCCGAGCAGACCGAGTCTGTATCCGGATGCTGGTGGCCGATGATAAGAACAGGTTTATCCATAAATGCCTCCCTAACATTGCTAACACTTAATTTAATATATTATTATACCATAAAAAAACGTCTGCACCTTACGATGCAGACATTTCTGTTTATAAAATTGTCGGATGCAGCCCTCGTTTCACCGGGCATATTTTAGCTGTTCGGTTCAGTTCGGTTTAATCTCAATATTTGCTATTATTCTCCTTCGACCTTCTTCCGGACAATTCATGCAGCAGTTCTGCCGGAGTAATGCCGTGGTACGCCAGCAATACCATGCAGTGATACCACAGGTCGCTCATTTCGTAAATTACTTCCTGGCGGCTGTTGTTCTTGGAAGCGATGATAGTCTCCGCCGACTCTTCGCCCACCTTCTTTAAAATCTTGTCCTGCCCTTTCATGAACAGGTACCTGGTATAACTCTTTTCGCCGCCGTGTTCCCGTTTGTACAGGATGACCCGGTACAGTTCGGCCAGCACGCCGTAGATGCTTTCATTGTCCGGTTCCGGAACAGGAAGGTTCCTGCCCTCTCCTTCATTCCACAGGGGATTGAAGAAGCAGGAGCGATGTCCCGTATGACAGGCCGCGCCGGTCTGGTCTACCTTCACCAACAGCGCATCTCCGTCGCAGTCGTAGGTAATGGATTCCACTTTTTGCATATGGCCGCTGGTAGCACCCTTGTTCCACAATTCCTGACGGCTGCGGCTCCAGAACCAGGTATAGCCGGTTTCCACCGTCTTGGCCAGGCTCTCGCCGTTCATATAAGCTAACATCAGCACTTCATCACTGTAAACATCCTGCACGATGGCAGGGATCAATCCCTTTTCGTCAAACTTCAGATTGGAAAAATCAATTTTCATTACAGTCTCACCTCGACTCCTTTATCCCGCAGGTACTGCTTCACCTGCCGGATCGTAAACGTTTTGTAATGGAATACGGAAGCCGCCAGCACCGCGTCTGCCTTTCCCAGCGCAAGCACATCATAAAAATGTTCCAGCGTACCGGCGCCGCCGCTGGCAATGACAGGCACGTTCACCGCTTCCGCCACCGCTCTCGTCAGGGGAATATCATAACCGTTTTTGGTACCGTCCGCGTCCATGCTGGTCAGCAGGATTTCACCGGCCCCCAGGTTCACCGCTTTCTTCACCCATTCCAGGCAGTCGATTCCCGTAGGCGTCCTGCCGCCGTTCACATAAATTTCCCAACGGTCCGTGCCGCAGCGTTTCGCGTCGACTGCCAGCACGATGCACTGACTGCCGAACAGTTCCGCGCCCCGGGCAATCAAATCCGGATTTTTTACCGCAGCCGTGTTCAGCGAAGTTTTGTCCGCTCCCGCATTCAGACAGTTGCGGATGTCTTCCACGGTACTGATGCCGCCGCCCACTGTCAGTGGCATAAATGCCTTGCCCGCCGTCCGGTTGATGACATCCAGCATGGATTTGCGTTTTTCCACGCTGGCGGTAATATCCAGAAACACCAGCTCATCCGCACCTTCCCTGTCATAGACGGAAGCCAGTTCAACCGGGTCGCCTGCGTCCCGCAGACCTACAAAATTCGTGCCTTTTACGACCCGCCCTTCTTTTACGTCCAGGCAGGGAATGATTCGTTTGGTCAGCATGTTGTTCCCCTTATCTATTATAGCAAACTATGCTTTGCGAAACCATGTGCTGCGACAGGATTTCGCAGTTATTTCAGAATTAGCAACCCTCTCCGGCTGCTGCTGAACCGTTATGCTTTGCCTTTGGCCACAGCCAGTGCTTCTTTTAAATCCACTTTGCCAGCATACAGCGCTTTTCCGATTATCACGCCTTCAATACCGTCCTGTTCGCGGGCCATAACCTTTTTCACATCTTCAATCGAAGCAACGCCGCCGCTGGCAATGACTTTCACGCCGCTGGCTTTAGCCAGTTCCGCCGTCGCTTCCACGTTTACGCCCTGCAGCTTGCCGTCCCGGCTGATATCCGTAAAAATAATATGCCGGATACCGATTTCCGCCATCCGCTTTCCCAGCTCCAGATAATTCATACCGCCGGAAACGCCCCAGCCTTCCACAGCCACTTCACCGTTTTTGGCATCAATGCCCGCTACCGCCTGACCGGGAAAATATTTGCAGATTTCCCGTGTTTCCGCAGGATTCCGGGCAGCCAGACTGCCTAAAATGACCCGGGTCACGCCCAGGTCCAGCATGCGGGATACCGCGTGCAAATCGCGGATGCCTCCGCCTACTTCCACTTTCATGTTACCGGCCTTGGCCAAAATGCGCCGGATCACTTCCAGGTTTCGGCTCTCCCCGGCCAAAGCGCCGTCCAAATCAACCACGTGGAGAAACTCCGCACCCGCGTCCCGGAACTGTTCCGCCACGGCGGCCGGATCCTCCGCATACACCGTTTCCTGTTTAAAATCGCCTTCCACCAGGCGCACTGCTTTTCCATTCCGCAAATCAATGGCGGGAAAAATTATCATGATGTCTCTTCTTTCTGCAAAATTATAAATTCACAAATCGTTTCAGCATGGAAAGCCCTACTTCGCTGGATTTTTCCGGATGGAACTGGACACCGGAAATATTGCCTCTGCCTATGCTGGCCACAACTTCCGTTCCGTAATCACAGACGGAAGTGATCAGCGCCCTGTCATCTGGCTGACAGCAATAGCTGTGCACAAAATACACATATTTCCCTTCACTGTCCGCCAGTAATGGGGAAGCCGTCTTCAGGTTCAGCTGGTTCCATCCCATGTGGGGTATTTTCAAAGACGTAGGAATCATAACAACCTTGCCAGGAAACATGCCCAGCCCTTTAACACCCGGCGCTTCTTCGCTTTCTTCAAACAGCACCTGCATTCCGAGACAAATACCGAGAAACGGTTTGTCCTCAGCAATATACTCTTTGATGACCGGGATTACTCCGGCTTTTTCCAGATTCACCATGCAGTCGCCAAATGCGCCCACGCCCGGCAGGATCAGTTTTTCCGCCGCCGCAATGATTTCTTTATCGCCGGTAATAATGGGGTTGCCTCCTACCAGCGCCACAGCCTTGTTGACACTGTGCAGGTTCCCCAGGCCATAATCAACAATTACGACATTTTTATTACTCATTGCCTAAACTCCCAAAAATCACAGGATGCCTTTACTGCTCATAACGCCCTTCACCTTCGGATCCACGGCCGCCGCTTCCGCCACGGCACGGGCAAAGGCCTTAAAGACTGCTTCAATGATATGATGCACGTTGCTGCCGTACAGGACACGGATATGCAGCGTCAATCCACAGTGCATGGCTATGGCGCGGAAAAACTCTTCTGTCATTTCCGTGTCATAATTTCCCAGTTTTATTTTCGGAATCTCTGCGCCGAAGATTAAAAACGGACGACCGGAAAAATCCAGACATGCCTGGGCCAGAGTTTCATCCATGGGGATAAAACAGTTGCCGTAACGGTGGATTCCGGCTTTGTCACCCAGCGCCTCCCGCAGCGCTTCGCCCAGTACAATCCCGATATCTTCCACCGTATGATGGCTGTCCACTTCCAGATCGCCTTTTGCTTTTACAGTCAAATCCATAAAGCTGTGTTTGGCCAGCAGGGTCAGCATATGATCCAGAAAGCCGATCCCCGTTGCAATATCGCATTTTCCTTCGCCATCCAGGTTCAGTTTTACGGAAATCTGCGTCTCCGCCGTTTTTCTTTTTATCTCAGCACAGCGCGCCTTTTTCATTTCAGTTGATTTGTTCATTTCCCAAACACTCCCTGCACAGATTCTTAATCCGGTTCATCACAATAGCGTTTTCTTCCGGCAGCCCGATGGTCTGGCGGATACAGCCCTGCAGAACCGGGTGCTCCGTAAAATCACGCAAAAGGATTTTTTCCGCAAGCATGGACTTAAAAATCATTTTGCCGGCCTTCGTCGCCGCGCTGTAATTACTGTAACCGTATTTCTTTTCGTACGCGTCCGCCAGCATAGCCTGCAGTTTCCCTTCCGGACTGTAACAGATAAAATTCGTTTCCGTGGGCCAGACTTTCATCCCCAGCTCTTTCAGTTCCGCAATCATCAGCGCCCGCTGGGAACGGATCTCTTCAATCTGCTCACGGAAATCTTCTTTATGCCGATAGCAGACCTCAGCCGCCATCAGGGAATAGGCGTTCACATGATAGGGCAGCAGCGTTTTCCCCAAAATGCGGCTCAGGGAAATACTGCCTACAGAATACCCCACCCGCATACCGGCCAGGCTGTAGGCTTTGGAAAAGGTCCGGTAAACGAGAAAATTATTGTACTTGTTTAACAGTGCCAGGGCCGAACCCGCCACCAGTTTCAACTGGCTCAGGGGTCGCAGGTCCCGGGGATCCACCCCTTCCCCTCTGGTAAATTCCATATACGCTTCGTCTACGATAACCGGACACTCCACGTTGGCAATGATTTGTTCAATCACTGACAGTGGATTGTAATTTCCCGTCGGATTGTTGGGATTGTTGAGAATCAGCAGATTAGGCCGGTTCTCTCTACAGAAATCAACGACCGCTTCCGCATCCAGAAAACCTTCTACGTTCAGAGGATAACGCAATACTTCGCTGTCTGACATCTGGGCATAAACGCCGTACATGGAAAAAGACGGATACGGTACCGCAATCTTCTTCCCTGCCCCGCCAAAAGCATAGCAGGCCATCTGCAAAAGTTCGCTGGAGCCGTTGCCGACGCGAACTTTGTCAATATCAACGCCCAGTGTTTCCGCAATCAGGCTGCACAGGGTCTCGCATTTTATCGGCGGATACCGGTTGAACAAAAAACCTTTCGTCCTATCTTCAATTTCCTCCTGTATGGAAGCCGGAACCGGATAATTCGACTCGTTGGCGTTTACGATTATTTTAGCTTCTATCGTTTCTACTTCATATTCCTCCAGCCCGGCCAAGCTGGAACGAACCGCAATCTCAGGCACGTTGTTCACCCCTTATGTAACTATAAATGAAATTGGCAAGTAAGCCGTTGCTCTTCACAGATAATCAATTATTTACCTTTCCTGACGTTTCCGGATCGCATTGGCGTGAGCCCGCAGGCCTTCTGCTTCCGCCATGGCGATAATATCATCCGCGGCTTCCAGCAATGCCTTGTTGGTATAAGCAATGATGCTGGTCTTTTTCATAAAGGTTTCCACGTTCAGAACACTGTAGAATTTCGCCGTACCGCCGGTAGGCAATACATGGTTGGGGCCTGCAAAGTAGTCGCCCAAAGGCTCGGGAGAATCCGTGCCCAGAAACATCGCGCCACAGTTGTGCAGAAGGGGCATCAGCTGGAAGGGCGCTCTGGTCATAACTTCCAGATGCTCCGGCGCGCTGAGGTTGGCCATGCCCACCACGGTTTCCATGTTATTTGCCAGAATGATCTTGCCCATGGTCCTGAGTGACGCCGCCGCAATTTCTTCCCGGGGCAGCTCTTTCAGCTGCACTTCCACTTCTGCCGCCACCGCTTTGGCGATACGCTCGCTGTCCGTAATCAAAATCGCGCTGGCCAGCGGATCGTGCTCTGCCTGGCTTAACAGGTCAGCCGCCAGATAGACCGGGTTGGCAGAATCATCCGCCACGATCAAAATCTCGCTGGGTCCGGCCAGCATATCAATATCCACATGCCCATAAACCACTTTCTTTGCCAGCGTTACAAAAATATTGCCGGGGCCGGTGATCTTGTTCACCTTCGGAACCGTTGCCGTACCAAAAGCCAGCGCTGCAATGGCCTGGGCACCGCCCATTTTATAAATTTCGGTAATTCCGATTTTTTCTGCCGTTACCAGTACATAAGGATTCAGCTTTCCGTCCTTACCGGGAGGCGCCGCCATCACAATGCGGGGCACGCCGGCCACTTTGGCCGGAACCGCGTTCATAATCACGCTGGAAGGATAAGCCGCCGTACCCCCGGGCACATAGATGCCCACACTGTCAAGGGGCGTAATCTTCTGCCCCAGTATGCTGCCATGGGCCCGGTTGGTAATCCAGGATTTTGGCATCTGCTCCTCATGGAATTTTTTTACGTTCATTATTGCCCGGGTCATAGAATCAACGACCTTGGGGTCTACCAGTGTGCGGGCCTCGTCAAATTCCCGTTCCGTCACCCGCAGGGTCTCAGCGGTCAGGCCTGCCCGGTCAATCGTATTGGTAAAATACAATAAAGCTTCGTCACCGACTCTTCGCACATAGTCTACGATACGGTCTACTATCTGTGCAGCCGTCAGGTGCTCGCCCCACATCTTATCACAGGCTGCCTGTACGCCCGGTGAAAGCTCCGTTTCATCAAAGGCTTTCTTTTTCAGCAACGCAGCAATTTCCTCAGCGTTCATTTTTCTTGCGTCGATTATATTCATTTTGCTTTCTTGTCTCCTTCTTCCGCTGCCAGTACGGCACGCAAATCCACGACCAGTTTATGCAGCCGCTCAAATTTCAGTTTGAAACTGACCGGATTGGCAATCAGTCGTGCGGTAGATGTGAAGATACTGTCCACTTCCATCAGCTTGTTTTCTTTAATGGTAGTCCCCGTCTCTACGATATCCACAATCAACTCCGACAATCCAATCAGCGGCCCCAGTTCGATGGAACCGTTCAGTTTAACGATTTCCATCTGAATGCCCAGCTTATCAAAATATTCCCGGGCGCAGCGGGGATATTTTGTCGCTACACGCAAATGCGCGTAATCTTTCAGTTCCGGCCGTTTCTTCGCCTCCGGCACCGCCATCATCAGGCGGCATTTCCCAAAGCCCAGATCCAGCAGTTCGTACACGTCCTTCTGTTCTTCCAGCAGGACATCCTTGCCGATAATGCCGATGTCCGCAGCGCCATACTCCACATAGGTCGGAAGATCCACTGTCTTGGTGATGATAAAACGCACCTTCGTTTCCTCATTCGCTATTACAAGCTTGCGGGAATTCTCCGAAACCCCTTCCGCGCTGTACCCCACTTTACCCAGCAGATCCAGGCTGCGTTTGAACAGCTTGCCCTTGGGCAGCGCTATGGTTATATATTCTTCCATGGTTAAATCTCCATTCCGGTCCTGTTTCGCCGTACTTCATGTAACAGAAAACACACTAATAATGACATTATCCAACGTATTTCCATGCACTGTAATGATTTTCCTGTACGGCCTTCTGCATTTCCGCTTCCGTCATAGCACGGTCAGCCAGTTTCACCCGCTTGCCTTCTTTACGGAGAGCACAGGCCGTGCGGATACCTTCTGCAGTTTTTCCTTCCGCGTAAGCAACAAACACTGTTTCCGGCTGTTCCGCAAACGGCTTCCCCTGCCGTTCCAACGTCAGGGCGATACGGTCAATGCCCAGAGCAAAACCGGTAGCGGGACAGGGTTTCCCGAATCGCTGCATCATGTTGTCATACCGCCCGCCGCCAATCAAAGAATATCCCATTCCGGCAGCATACCCTTCAAACAGCATGCCCGTATAGTAATCCAGACTGCGGGTCAGGCCCAGATCAAAGCTCAAGTACTGTTCCACGCCGTAGGCTTTGGCCAGTTCATAGATTTCCCGCAGGTTTTCCAGTGCATCCCAGCACCGCCGGCTCAAAACCCGGTTCTGCATATCTTCTAATAACTCAATGCCGCCATGCAGGAACAGCAGTTCTTTAAAAATCAGGGCCAGCTGTTCCGGAATTTTAGCAACTTCCACAGCTTTCTCCAGCCCGGCAGCGTTGCGCCTGATCAGACAATGTTTGATATTTTTTGCCTGTTCGTCCGTCAGAGTTGCTGCTTCAATCAACCCGTTGATAAACTCCATGTGGCCAAGGGTAATATTAAAATCTTTCAAGCCCGCTTCCATAAGGGTCGACACAGCCAGCGCAATAACTTCCGCATCGGCAGCCGCCCCGGCAGCCCCCATCATTTCAACACCGCACTGGGTGAATTCACACTGCCGGCCGGCCTGGGCCTCTTCGTAACGGAATAACTGAGCCCGGTACGATAACCGCTTCACGCTTTCATCTTTACGCATCCGCGTAGCCACCATGCGGGCAATCGGTGTCGTCATATCTGTGCGGAGCATTAAAATGCTATCCTTCCGGTCGAAAAACTTAAAAGCACCAGCCACGGACTGACCAGTAACAGAAAACGTGTCCATATACTCAAAGGTCGGCGTTGCTACCTCGTCATAGCCCCAAAGCGCAAACAGGCTGCATATCTTATCTTCCATCTGCCGGCGCGCGGCTGCCTCTCCCGGAAGCACATCCCTTGTTCCATAGGGAACCTGCAATAATGCATCAGCCATTTTCCCGTACCGCTTTCTTTCTTTCGGCCCGTTCTTTTTCAAACTTAGCTTTACGTATCACTCTGGGTGACCGGGTCTCATGATGCTTTTTCTTCAGATTTGCCAGTGCTGTTTCATAGCCGTCCTTGCCATACACAAGGCAGCGTTTCACGCGGGAAATTGTCGCTGTGCTGGCTCCCGTACGCTCCACGATATCCTCATATTTGACACCTTCATCCAGAAGCCTTGCTACTTCAAACCGCTGGGCCAGTGCCTTGAACTCACTGATCGTGCAGACATCTTCCAGAAAATTGGCAATCTGTTTTTCGTTCTTCAGGGAAGCAATCGCCTCACAAAGTTGTTCTGTCAGATGGTTCTCAATTTTTTCAGCCATAATTAAAATCCTCCTTGCGCCCGGTTCTGTTAGTTAATTCTTTTACAGTTCCCGCCTTCTTTGTCTTTTCTCGTTACATAAAACTCATAACGCAGACTTTCATCATTTAATAAAAATCATAAACAAAATTCGTTATTTATCAATTTACTACTTTATTGCGTGAAAGTCAATATGTGCTTACTCTTTTTATAAAAAATACATAAAGCCGCATTGAACGCAACACAGTTCCCGGCATGTCCTGATTACTTCCGGCAAGATCACTCCAAAAGTTCATCAATGAAACTAATATCCGGCGTCCGTCTTAATCGGGGCGCCGGATATGGAACTTCCTGCGGGAACACGGATATGCAATTATATTTACGACAGTTTATTTTTGTTCAGCTTGCGGCTCAGCGCGTTGCCAATCGTCTGCACGCCCTGTACCATAACTATCAGGACTATAACCGTAGCGATCATCACGTCCATCTGGAAGCGCTGATATCCGTAACGGATAGCCAGATCACCCAGCCCGCCGCCGCCCAGCGCGCCCGCCATGGCAGAAGCGCCGATTAGCGCAATCAGCGCCAGGGTAATGCCCAACACAATGGAATGCAACGATTCTGGCAGCATAACCTTGGAAATTATCTGAACCGGGCTGGCTCCCATGGACTGGGCTGCTTCAATTACGCCCCTGTCCACTTCCAAAAGGGAGGATTCAATGACACGGGCAATAAAGGGCGCCGCCGTAATAGTCAGCGGCACAATGGCCGCTGTCGTGCCAATGGAAGAACCCACGATCATGCGGGTAAAAGGAATAATGGCAACCATTAAAATAATAAACGGTGTAGACCGGGTTGCGTTCACGATAGCGCCCAACACGTTATGCACTACAGAATTCGGCATGATGTGGTCTTTACGGGTCACGGTCAGAATCACACCAAGAGGCAGACCGATAAGCGTTGCCAGCACGATAGCGATCAAAACCATGTAACAGGTTTCCCCCAGCGATCTCAAAAGCAAATCAATCATATTAGCCGACATAACCGATCACCTCCACTTTTACTCCCGCATCCTTTGCATACTGAACGGAGTCTGCAATCCCTTTTTCATCACCCATGATTTCTACAAGCAGCGTTCCGTAAGGAGTATCTTTCAGGTAATCCACTTTGCCGGAAATGATGTTGACATCAACCCCGAATTTTTTGATCAGGGCAGAAACCAGCGGCTGATCTGCGCCGGTCTTCTTCTCCACTTCATCCCCGCCTGCGCCGTTGTCCAGGAACGTCAGGTTCACCAGCAGCTTCGCGCCCGGAAAATACTTTTGTTTCATAGACTGCGTGTCAATAATCGGAGGAATTTTAATATCATTGACAGTCTTGACAAATTCCTGCGTTGTTTCCATCTGCGGTTCCGTAAACACTTTGTACATAGTGCCTTCTTCAATGATGACGCCGTTTTCAATAACCGCAACCCGGTCGCAGATCTCTTTCACCACTTCCATCTGATGGGTAATCATTACGATGGTAAGATTCAACCGTTTGTTGATGTCCCGCAACAGCTGTAAAATTGATTTTGTAGTCTGGGGATCAAGAGCGGAAGTTGCTTCGTCTGACAACAGCACTTTCGGATTAGAGGCCAACGCCCGGGCAATGCCTACCCGCTGCTTCTGACCGCCGGAAAGCTGGCTGGGATAATAATCTGCCCGGTCTTTCAGCTGTACCAGGTCTAACAGTTCTCCTACCCGTTCCGCAATTTTGTCCTTTGGCAGCCCCTGGATTTCCAGCGGGAACGCAATATTATCAAATACAGTACGGGAAGCCAGCAGATTAAAATGCTGGAAAATCATGCCAATATTCTGCCTGGCTTTCCGGAGCTGGGCCTCATTCATGGCGGTCAGTTCCTGTCCGTCCACAAAGACCTGCCCGCCAGTAGGAACTTCCAGCATATTGATACACCGGATCAGGGTGGATTTCCCTGCGCCGGATAAACCGATAATACCGAAAATTTCCCCCTCTTTGACCTCAATATTCGTTTTCTTCAGAGCCGCAATATCGCCGGCCTTGCTGAAATACGTTTTTTCTACATTTACTAACCTTATCATGTTTGTTTCCTTCTCTCTCCACGCCATTTACAGTAAATTAAAACCTTTTTATCATGCTGATTATGTCACTGTATCATCTATTCTGGCGCGTCTTTACCGAATAATTCATTTATATTTATAGTAATCTTTATTATTATAACGATTTTTTTGTAAAAATGCAAAACGAAATCGACCTTCTTTACGAAATTTTTATTAACTTACCAATTTTTGTTATTCATTTTTAATAATTTAACTTTTAATGAAAGAAATAATAAGGTATAATAAATTGGTACAGATAAAAATACAATGTAACAGGTTGTACTATAACGTTAAGAGGGGTAATTATCAGAGGAGGATTTTAGTATGCTGAAACTGGTTACCAAACGTTGCAAAGGCTGCGGCATCTGCGTAAACTTCTGCCCCAAAAAGGTATTGGAAGTTACGGAAGTAGGCAAGTGCGCCATCATTAAAGACAAAGAAAAAGACTGTATCCGGTGCGGACAATGCGAGATGCGCTGCCCCGACTACGCAATTTTTGTGGAAAAGTAAAGGAGTGAGAGTATGTCCAGAGTATTACTGTTGCAAGGCAACCAGGCAGTAGTAGAAGGCGCCATCGCAGCCGGCGTTAAGTTTTACGGCGGCTATCCCATCACCCCTTCTACGGAAATTGCCGAACAGTTAGCAGCCCGCCTGCCTCAGGTCGGCGGCAAATTTATGCAGACGGAAGATGAAATTGCAGGATTAGGCGCAGCCATCGGCGCTTCCATGGGAGGCAAAAAAGCCATGACCGCCACCAGCGGCCCCGGCTTCTCCCTGAAGCAGGAAATGTTAGGCCTGGCCTGCACGGCAGAAATCCCTGTAGTCCTCGTAGACGTACAGCGGGTAGGCCCGGCTACCGGCCAGCCCACCAGCCCCGCCCAGGGCGAAGTAATGATGACCCGCTGGGGTACCCACGGCGATCACTGGGTCATCGTGGTATCGCCCTCCAGCGTGCCGGAATGCTTCTGGCTCACTATCCGCGCGGTTAACCTGGCGGAAAAATACCGGGTGCCCGTCATCATTTTAATGGACGAAGTCATCGGCCATATGCGGGAAAAAATTGAGCTGCCGGATGACTACAGCACGGTAGAAACCGTGGACCGGGTACGTCCCACCTGCAAACCGGAAGAGTATCTGGCTTATGGCACCACGGAAGACAATATGGTTCCTGCCATGGCAGATTACGGCAGCGGCTACCGCTGGCATGTCACCGGCCTGATCCACGATGAGACCGGGTTCCCGAAAGGCACGCCGGCCGGTACGGTCAACGCCCTGAACCGCCTGCATGATAAAATTTATAATAACCTGGCAGATATCGTTACATTTGAAAATTATAAGATGGACGACGCGGAGTTCGCCGTACTTTCCTTCGGCGGCGCGGCCCGTACCGCTTACGAAGCGGTAGACATGGCCCGGGCTGAAGGACTGAAAGTCGGTTTCTTCCGTCCCATCACCATCTGGCCTTTCCCGGAAAAAGAAGTGAAAGAGCTGGCAGGCAAAGTGAAAGGCATTTTAGTGCATGAGCTGAACTACGGCCAGTATGTGCTGGAAGTAGAACGGGTCGTAGCAGGCAAATGCCCTGTCACCCTGTACGGCAAGTACGACAATGAATCCGCAACACCGCAGGAACTGCTGGCGGAAATCAAAAAGGCCATGGGCCGGTAAGGGAAAGGAGATAAGACCATGGGAATGGAACAATTAGTTGAAAAATATTTTCGCCCGGGCCGCCTGCCCCACATCTGGTGCCCCGGCTGCGGCAACGGCGTCATCACGGGCGCGATCGTAAAAGCAGTGGATAAGCAGGGCTTATCCAAAGACGAAGTCGCTTTAATTTCCGGTATCGGCTGCTCCAGCCGCTCCTCCGGGTATCTGGATTTTAATACGGCCAACACCTTACACGGGCGGGCCCTGCCCATCGCCAGCGGCCTGAAAATGGCCAACCCCGCTTTAAAGGTTATCGTAGCCAGCGGCGACGGGGACTGCACAGCCATCGGCGGCAACCACCTGATTCATGCGGCACGCCGCAACATCGATTTAACATTGGTAGTATATAACAACAGCATCTATGGCATGACCGGCGGCCAGTATTCGCCCATGACCCCCAAAGGATCCAAAGCGACCACGGCTCCGTATCTGACCATTGAACCGTCTTTTAATCTGTTAGACCTGGCAAAAGCGGCCGGCGCTACCTTCTGCGCACGGGCTACCACCTTCCATGTTCCTCTGATGGTAGACGTGATTGCCAAAGGCATCGCCCACAAAGGCTTCTCCATCATCGAATGCGTATCGGCCTGCCCCATCAACTTCGGACGTCAGAACAAAGCGGGTACACCGGCCAAAATGATGGAATGGCAGCGGGACCACGGCGTAATGAAAGCAGCCTGGGACAAGATGGACGAAGAGAAAAAAGCCGAAGCCATCGCAGCGGGCAAATTCCCCATCGGCGTACTGTTTGAAACCAACGACGTACAGGAATATACTGAAGCCTATGATGAAGTCATCCGGCGCGCACAGGGAGGGAAATAATCATGAAACATAATTTTAGATTTTCCGGAACCGGCGGCCAGGGCCTGATCACAGCCGGTATCATCTTAGCGGAAGCAGCGATCCTCGACGGTAAAGAAGCCATCCAGTCCCAGTCTTACGGACCGGAAGCCCGGGGCGGTTCTTCCAAAGCGGAAGCCATCATCTCCGACGACAAGATTTATTTTGGCCGGGTTACCTGCCCGGACGTATTGCTGGCTATGAGCCAGGAAGCGGCGAACAAGTACACCAAGGACTGCGGCAAAGACAGTATCGTGATTACAGATTCCCTGTTTGTAACAGAAGTACCGGGAACCTATAAAGAACGTATCGATCTGCCCATCACCCACACGGCCATCGGTGCCTGTGGCAAATCCTTATTCGCCAACATCGTAGCGTTAGGGGCTGTTGTAGCCTTAACCCACTGCGTATCAGAGGAAGCCCTGGAAAAGGCTGTGCTGAACCGGGTTCCCAAAGGAACAGAAGAAGCGAATAAAAAAGCCTTGCAGGCAGGCAAAGAACTGATTACTAAACGGTAAAATAAAAAACAGGGATGTGGCAAAATCTGCTACATCCCTGTTTTTTTATCTTTACTTCCGGTTGATCAGGTTGTTCAGTGCCTGTTCCCGCAACACCTGCTTCAGCACTTTACCCGTATTGTTCCTGGGCAGGTGGTCACAGAAGATAAATTCTTTAGGAACCTTATAAGCCGCTACCTTGGAAAGCAAATATTTACGAATCATACGCTTATCCTTGGCACAACCGTCTTCCGGCACAATGTAGGCACAGATAGCCTGACCACGCAGTTTGTCTGGAATGCCCACGACTGCCGCCTCCCTGATATCGGGATGAGCCGCCAAAACTTCCTCCACCTCACGGGGGTATACGTTTTCGCCGCTGCTGATAATCATATCCTTCAACCGGTCTACAATAAATATCCAATCGTCTTCATCCTTGTAACAAAGGTCTTCCGTATGAAGCCAGCCGTTCCGCATCGTCCAGGCGGTTTCCTTCGGACGGTTCCAGTAACCCAACATCACGTTGGGGCCTTTCACACACAGTTCACCTACCGCCCCAACCGGCACTTCGTTGAAGTTTTCATCCACAATCTTTACTTCCACATTGGGAATCGATGCTCCGATAGATCCCTGCTTGTTCTTATTTATGCGGTTAAAAGTCACAACCGGCGAAGCTTCCGATAAACCGTAGCCCTCCATAACATGCCGACCAAACTTCTTTGCGAAAGCATCATACAACACTAACGGCAGTGCTGCGCCACCGCTGACGAACAGTGTAAAGTTTGCCAGATCTTCCGGTTCCGCTCCTTTAACGAACAACTGATACATGGTAGGCACACCGCACATGGTGTTCACACGGTATTTTTTAATCAGGCTCATGGCATCGCCAAACTGATATGTTTCCTGAACCACCAGTGTGGCGCCAATATAAAGGTTGCAGCAAACCGAGCATATCCAGCCAAAACAATGATACATCGGCAGCACACATAAGGCTACGTCATCCTCCCTCATGGGTGTGAGGGACATAAAGTCCTGGGTGTTGTGAACGATATTCCCCTGGCTCAGCATTGCGCCCTTGGGGCGACCCGTCGTTCCGGACGTGTAGATAATAGCCGCCGGGCTCATTTCATTCATTTCATATTCAACCAGTTCCGCATCTTCCGGTGCCGCCAGTTCATCAAAGGTAAACTGTTTCAACTCCTGTTCCCAGCCCAGATCCAGCAGCGCCTGATTCACATCCAGCCGGTTTTTTGTAATCAGGATCTTCATCCCCGTATCTTTTACAATATAGGCAATCTCCGGCGCAATAAGCTGGAAATTGAAAGGCACCACGATGGCCCCCGCTTTTACCACGGCAAAATAAGCAGCCACAAAGTCCGGAGAATTTTTGCTGAAGAGACCGACCCGGTCCCCCTGCCTGACGCCCTGAGCCTGTAAAAACATCGCCCAGTCCTTTACCTTTTTGCGAAAATCGCCATAGGTCATAAATTCATCTTTAAAAATAAAAGCTGTTTTTTCATCCGGATGCCTTTCATAAATTTCATTTAATAACATAAAAATACCTCGCTAGACAATTTATTTGCCGTTGTTGCTGTTTTCGCTCCACACAGCAGTTATTCTCCTGTGTACTGCGCTGCGCAGGGCAAAGCGTAATACACACTTTCTATCTTATTAATTTTACTAAATATCCGGATTCTTGTAAACCTCCCGGCCATCAACAAAAGTATGCAGGATGACAAAATCATCGTTAAATATTGTAACGTCCGCCGCCGCGCCGGGACTCAGGATTCCAATTTTTTCAAACAGCCCCAATTCCTGGGCCTGATTCTCCGTTACCATGCGGACGACTTCCGGAATCGTCGCACCCGTATTATTCCGGAAATTTGCCATGGCACGGTTCAGGGTAACTATACTGCCTGCCAGCGTTCCGTCTGTCAGCCGCGCTGCTCCGTTTTCCACAATAACAGTTTGTCCGCCAAGTTCAGAAAGGCCGTCAGCCATTCCGCAGGCCCGCATGGAATCGGTAACCAGTTCAATCTCTGCTATATCTTTCGTATGATATATAAGCCGCTGTACCGCCGGATGCACATGCAGATTGTCCGCTATCAGTTCACAGGTAACAGCTGAATCAAGGGCTGCACCCAACAGGCCGGGGCTTCTGTGATGAAGTCCGGTCATTGCATTGCACAGGTGTGTAACATGAGATGCTCCTGCCATAATCGCCTGCATTGCCGTATCATAATCCGCTGCGCTGTGGCCCAGGGATACAATAATATTATGGTCTTTACATTGTGAGATAAATACCTTAACCTGCTCCGGGTCACCCAGCGTTTCCGGCGCCAGCACGATGATTTTGATTACATCGGCAAACTCTTTAAACGGAACGAAATCCGCCAGCTTAATATTGTCTTTATTCTGGGCTCCTTTGTATGTGCTGCTGATAAATGGACCTTCCAGATACGCGCCTAGTACCTTGGCACCAGGCAGCTTGCACAGTTGCTCTTCTCCCATTTTATTGTCAAAAGACTCAAATTCTCCTGTACAAGAACATCTCTTTAAATTATTCTCTGAAAACTTCAGGTCTGCCTTGATTTCTTTGCCCAGATTCTTTTCGGACAGTACAGGCTCGCGTTTTTCATCACGGCGCCGCGTAATCAGCGTCATACTAGCACGGACACGCTCCAGTGCCTTATAGATTGTATCCATAGTGCATGTCATGGTCGTGGGCAGGAACGACGTAACCCCGGTCTGTACCAGAAACCGGCTCATGACCGCCAGCGATTCTTCTGCTGCATCCATTGTATCCGCACCATTACAGCCGTGGATATGCAGGTTGATAAAACCCGGTGCAACATAATTGCCGCCTGCATCTGTTATGTCCAGCGGTTTCCCTTTCCAGCTTTGTCCGTCTGCCCACGCAGTGTCCAGCGTTTCACGGGAGACAATTCCAATAATATTTTTATCAAACAAAAGAACACCGCCGTCTAAGATTTTGTCAGTTAATACAATACGCCCATTAACAATTGCATGCATAACGATACGCTCCTGAATGTCGAAATATTAGAAGAACGTGTATTTAATTATAACATAAAAGGCAACCCTTTTGGGATTGCCTTTGTACGGCTTTGCAATGACCGAAGCCGGTAAAACGTCTATTTAGCTTTCTTCAGCATGTATAACGGATCGATGTTCTCCCCGTCCACAAACACTTCAAAGTGCAGGTGGGGACCGGTGCTGTAACCGGTGCTGCCAACAAAACCGATAATTTCGCCTTTACGTACCTGCTGTCCTGTCGTTACGGCGATGCCGCTCATATGTCCGTATGCGCTTTCATAGCCATTGCCGTGTCGGATTTTCACATACTGCCCGTAGCCGCCGTTCCAGCCAGCCATCTCTACCGTCCCCATAGCCGCAGCATATACCGGTGTGCCTATATCTACAGCGATGTCCAGACCCGGATGCCAGTCGAACCCGCCATTGATAGGTCCCGTCCTTCCGCCGTACAGGGAGCTGATAACACCGCCGTCCGTCGGCCACAGATCCGGTAAAATGGAAAGACGGTTGTTCCGCCCTTCAATAATGCTCAGAAGCTCATGCATATTCTTCTTCTGCCGGTCGATCTGGGACGTCAGGTTCTTATTCTGGGCAGCTGCCACATCCATCATGCTTATGTCCGCGCCCGGTCCCCCTTTTCCATTATAAGAGGGGTCTGTCGATTTGGTTCCGGGTGTTGTACCGATAGAATCAAGACTGCTGGAAAATTCCCTGTCTCCGCTGTTCTGGATCACCGCGCGGCGCAGCTTGGTTTCCAGTGTATGAATCTCGCTCATATCCCGCAGCATCTTTTCATTATCGTCCAGCAGCGACTGAATCTTTGCTTCCTGCTCTGACTTATGCGCGAGATATTCCTGATACGCCGCCTTATCAATTTTCGAATGATGATACTGCCAGCCGTAAAACCCGGCCGCGCCAACAAGACAGGCAAATACAACAGCAAACAGCCCCGCCAGCGTCATCGCCTTCTTCCGGGTTACGGAAAACACTTTTTTCTTCCCATCGCCTTGGGGAAAAACCAGCTGAACCAGCGGCTCCGTATTCACTTCTTCTAATACATTATTTTCTTCCATAATATCACCAGTATTTTTTCAGTTTTGCAGTTTTTACATCCAATATTTGCAAAATAGTGTACGCAAAACCTTTAACGGTTTTATGTCAGACAATTACTCTTTAAATGTGCCCAGTCTCTGCCCGATACGCAGGATACGGTTCCCCAGATACGGCAGGCTCTCCAGGTCTTCTTTCGTGAGGCCGCCGATGAACGTTAAGACTACGCCGTAAACAATGGCCGCAACAGGAATGCACAGCAGAAGAACCCAGCCGCCAAGCCCGGATGCCACATACAGGACGCCGAGAATCGCAACGCCCATGACGCAGACAGCGACCAGCGGTTTCAAAAACACAGGCAATGACATTTTATAACCTGTCAGCTTATATATAAAGTACATATTAATCAGCGCCGCCACGCCGAAATCCGCCACGGTAGCTATGGCAGAACCGCGAATACCCAGCCAGGGAATGGCGGTCAGCGTCCAGTTCAGCAGGACCTTTACAACGCAGGCAGCGACCATATTGAGAACCGGAATACTGGTACGCCCCATGCCCTGCAGCACCGCCGTGCTGACCTGGTGCATACCCAGCAGCACGATGCCGATACTCATGGCCTGGATAGCCGGAGCAGCACCAGGAGCATTGTAAATCAGCCCTGCCACCTTTTCTGCCAGACAAAACAACCCCATAAAGCAGGGAAATGTCACAATCATGGCAACCCGGAACGCCACACCTGTTTTGTGGCGGATGCTTTCCTGCCAACCCAGGGCACGGGCTTCCGAAATGGCAGGCACCAGACTGATGGCCAGCGCCGCCGTAAAAATCGTAGACAAATTCACCAGCGGTACAGCCATGCCGGTCAGGTAACCGAACAACTCTGTGGCGTGGCGCACGTCAAACCCGGCCGCTTCCAGCCGCTGGGGTACAATGAGCAGATCCAGGTTGGCCACGATGGGAAGCATCAGGCTGGTAAGGGAAACCGGAAGCGCCAGCTTCAGCAGGCGCGAAATAATAGACGAAGACGATTCCTGAACCGCATCCGTGTTTTGCAGGCTCTGCTTTGCTTTCAGGTCTTTTTTCAGCCGCTGATAGAAAAACATCAGCACCAGCAACGCGCAAAATGCGCCGGCGCCCGCCCCCATACTGGCGCCCCCTGCCGCCGCAGCCAGGCCCCGGGGCAGGAAATAGGATGCAAAAAACAGCATGGTTACGACCCGCACCAGCTGTTCCGTAATTTCGGAACAGGCGGTAGGCGTCATAATTTGCCAGCCCTGCAGGTACCCGCGGAAGCTGGCCAGAAATGTTACGAAAAATACCGCCGGCGCCAGGGCAATGATGGAATAATAGGCCCTGGCATCCCGGATAAACTGCCAGTCAATCAGTTTCTGCGCGCCAAAGAACAGCGCCAGAGAGAATACCAATCCGGTTATAAACAGCAGGCGCAGTGTAACATGGAATACCCGCTCCGCGCCTTTAAAGTCGTTTTGCGCAACTTTTTCCGCCGTCACGATGGAAATCGCCACCGGTATGCCTGCCGAGGAAACCGTGATCGCCATCAGGTAAATGGGAAAACCCATCTGGTACAGACCGATGCCCTCCCCGCCCAGCACACGGCTCAACAATATCCAGTTCAGTGCGCCGATGACCTTCACCACGATACTGGATACGGTGAGGATCAGCGTGCCTTTCAGAAAACTGTTATCGCTTTTCATCAGCTTCTCCTTAAAAATACAAACAAAGATACATGATAATATTATCGTTTTTAGCCGTATTTGACAAGCATTTCATTGCGTTTTTCAAAAATCGTTAACAAATTGCTTTGCTCATGTACTGCTTTCGATGTATCGGGAACGATACCCCTCTTTCTTTGCGTAATCACTCTGCAAAAAACTCCAATGGTACAGGTTAATTCACAAATTGTTTCGTTGACAGGGGGTTCCCCGCAATGCTATACTTTTTTTACGAGGAACGGTAGCATCCGTACCATAGAGATATTTAAAGAAATAAAAAGATACGGAGGTAATCATCATGAAAAAATTTGTTTGTTCTGTTTGCGGCTATGTGTATGAAGGGACCGAGCCCCCGGCAAAATGCCCCCAGTGCGGCGCTCCTGCTTCCAAATTTGTTGAGCAGGCCGGCGATATGACCTGGGCTGCCGAACACGTTGTAGGCGTGGCCGCTGACGTTCCCGAAGATATCAAAGCCGACCTGCGCGCCAACTTCAATGGCGAGTGCTCCGAAGTAGGCATGTATCTGGCCATGGCCCGCGTCGCATTCCGGGAAGGCTATCCGGAAATCGGTCTGTATTGGGAAAAAGCTGCTTATGAAGAAGCGGAACATGCTGCCAAATTTGCGGAACTGTTAGGCGAAGTAATCACCGACAGCACCAAAAAGAATCTGGAAATGCGCGTAGAAGCCGAAAATGGCGCAACCGCCGGTAAGACCGATCTGGCAAAACGCGCCAAAGCGCTGAACCTGGACGCAATTCATGACACCGTTCATGAAATGGCCCGGGACGAAGCCCGTCATGGCAAAGCTTTCAAAGGCTTACTGGAACGCTACTTTAAATAATACCATTGATAACGCAAGACCGGTTTTCCTGTTCGGGAAGCCGGTCTTCGTTTTTTCTTGACAACCGTGTTGCGCTCATATATAATAGCTTTACTGCGAAATAATGAAAAACTGTCCGGCAATACGCAGGCCGGTTCCGAAATACGTCGGGGCGTAGCGCAGTTTGGTAGCGCATCTGCCTTGGGAGCAGAGGGTCGCAGGTTCAAATCCTGCCGCTCCGACCATCTTAATTTAAAAAGAAAACAGCCGGTTGCATGTGAACTGCAAGCGGCTGTTTTTTTATGGAATAATTTTTTTGTTACACAACGTTCTTCAACAAAACCGGTGTTTCGGTTAGTGTGTTTTTTAGATAAAACACCTATGCCTTTAAATCCAGCACTTCTTCCGCAATACGGGCAGCGTTCATGATACAGTCCGGGCAAGGAGTCAGAACTTTTCCTGTATCCATTCCTTTCAGTTCCCGGCATACTAACGAATGGCACTGTTCCTGGAATTTATTAACAATTTCTTCAGCCAGCTTATAGGTTTCCAATTTGCTGTCCGGTGTTTCCAGATTTCCCGTGCTGCGTTTCATCCCTGCCAGCACACAGGCGCCGCTTAACGCGCCACAGGTCGCCAAGGTTCCGCCCATGCCCTTGCCCAGGCCTTCCGTCACCTTAAACATGGTTGCTTCATCCAGCCCTACCAGATCGGCATAGGTACAGGCCACGGACTGCGCACAGTTGTAACCTTTGTCGTGGCGTTCAATCGTCTCTTTTACTCTCGTCATGATAACCCCTCCTCTTTCAATTAAACTTGACAAACCATACTGTTTCATGTATTATATTTTGTAGATTTTGGTTGTCCAAAATTGATATGCGGGTGTAGTTTAGTGGTAAAACTCCAGCCTTCCAAGCTGATGTTGTGGGTTCGATTCCCATCGCCCGCTCCATTTTTTGTCTGAAAAGACTTTCTGTAACGCAGGATGAAAATCTGGCGATTCCGACGCAGATAGTCTTTTTTTATTTTTCCTCTTTTGTGTTGGCGTCTATAAACTCCTGTACCAGATACCGGGGGCGGCGTTTCACTTCCAGATAAATCTTCCCCACGTACTCGCCGATGATACCGACAGCCAGCAGAATCAGTCCGCCCAGCAGCCACAGGGAAATAATCAGACTGGTCCAGCCTGCAATTGTCTGTCCGGTAAAATGCCGGAACAATGACCAGATCAATACCAGCCCGCTGATTACCGATATGCCCAGTCCCAAATCTACAATAAATTTGATAGGTTTGGACGACAGGGAAGTAATCCCCTGCCAGGCAAAGGCAAACATCTTTTTCAGGGGATACTTGCTCTCCCCTGCCAGCCGTTCTTTCCGCTTATAATACACACAGTCATGTTTTAGCCCGATCATAGGCACAATGCCCCGCAGGAACAGATTCACTTCCTGATAATCCCCGAAAGCAGCCAGCGCCTGTTTGTCCATAAGGCGGAAATCCGCGTGGTTAAAGATTACATCCGCTCCCATCATTTTCATAAAACGGTAGAAGCCTTCTGCCGTAACCCTTTTGAAAAAAGTATCTGTCTCCCGGTTATCCCTGACGCCGTACACGATATTACAGCCTTCATCGTATTTATCTATCATAGCGTCTATGGCATCAATATCGTCCTGCAGGTCAGCATCCATGCTGATGGCCGCGTCGCAATAGGGCTGTACCGTCATAAGGCCGGCCAGCACCGCATTCTGATGTCCTTCGTTGTGGGCCAGGCAGATACCGGAATATACCAGGTCCCGTTGACATAGTTCCCGGATAATCGCCCAGGTACGGTCCCTGCTTCCGTCATTCACAAAACAGATTTTGCTGTTTTTACTGATTTTCTTTCGTGTAATTAAATCTGAAATTTTATTTCTAAGTTTTTCCGCTGAATCCGGCAAAACCTCCTGCTCATTATAACAGGGGATCACCATGTACAGCACGGTTTCTGAAGACATTATCCGGTTCAACCTCGCGTTTCGGTTATTTTAAATCTACTGAATTGGTTTGCAGACGAAACATCAACAGCTGTTACAAAATAATATGGAGCCAACCAGTTAGTTACCGGCTCCTATAAATACAGATGCCTGCCTTATTTTCCAACAGTTCCCACTCTTCTCCACCCATTTTATCTTTCATTTTATTATACATGAACTCACGCATAACAATGTACTTGGGGCGGTTGTCCTGCTTCACTGCGTCCAAAGATTTTTCACTGTTGGTATCCGCCTCAATGCCAGGAATATCCGTGTACAGCATAAAGCCCGGGCGCAGGAACTTGTCGATGTAAAGTACCCTCGAAGCATCTTTTTCTGCTGCCACATAAGTCTTTGCAATAGTTTTCACGCTGAACCGGTCCTGAAGCTGCGGCATCATCACGCCAAAAGCCATTACCATGGTTACCAGCCCCGTAACCACATGAAGCCAGGCTGCCGTTTCCACATTACAGTATTTTTTCAGCGCAAGCAAAATCAGCACGCCCAGCACAAGCGTAACGGCTCCCAGAGCCATTCCATACGTTGCCACCTCGGGCAGCTGACGCCCGCCCACAATCCATCCGGCTCCCATGAGCAGGTACATGATAAAGGTCCCGAAAACCCACCCGGACTGTAATTTCCCGTTGTCGCAGGTCATCCGTTCAATATTCCAACCGATAATCATAGAAAGCGCCGGCAGTAACACCAGCATGTAGGAAACCTGCTTCGTTTTGGCAATGGAAAAGAACACCAGCACAAAGATCCACCAGACCTGAAGGAACAGCAGCCTGGCACTTTCCCTGCCCAAACTTTTGGTAAAAGCGTCTTTAATTGATTTCAAAAGCACACCGGTCCAGGGAAACAGCCCCAGGATAATGACCGGCAGATAAAACCACCAGTGCACCCGGTTCGGGTGAAGCGGTGCAGCAAACCGGCTGATATTATGGAAACCGATAAATTCATAAATAAAGTCCATGCCGTGATTCTGGTACATAAATACATACCAGGGCATTCCCACCGCCGCTACTAACAGTAAGCCGGGAATTACGTGCATACGTAACAGACGTCCCAGATCGCGGGTAACCAGAAGATATAGGAAGACAATCGCACCGGGGAACACCACCCCGATGGGGCCTTTCGTCATCACTGCAAATCCGCAAAACAGGTACATCAGCCAGTACTTACTATGCATAAAGCAAAGAAGCGCGCCTGTCATGAAGAACAGCAATGTCGTATCCGTCACCGAAGCTTTGCCCATGTACATAATCATGACGGTAGTCCCCATGACCAATCCGGACCAGAAGCCTGCCCTGGCATTAAACTGCCGGGCTGCAGAAAACGTTGTCAACAGGACCGCTCCGATAGCCATCAGAGACGCAGGCAGGCGGGCTGCCAGCTCGGAAAAACCACCGAACAGTTTTAATGAACCAACCAGCAGCCAGTAAAAAATCGGCGGTTTGTCATACCAGTACTCATTGTAAATGCGGGGAGAAAGATATTCATTAAACCGAATCATCTCTTTGGCGGTTTCCGCATAGACCGGCTCGTCCGGGTCAAGCAGCGCCACCCCGTCGATGCCAAACAGAATATTAAAACCGATGATTACCAATAAAATAATGATTGCCTTGCCGGGTAACTGCTTCATTGTAATATCTCCAAATATTTCCATACATTATTTCATTATAATAAGTTAGCATATTTGATTTATTATAACACATGAAACAATGAATAAAAAGAATCAGGCAGACTTCCCGTAATAACTTTTCTTAACATTTTTGTTTGTTACCTTGCATTTAGCAAAAAATGTGATATAATGATTTCTGCAAATCTACATGGTTCAGTAGCTCAGTTGGATAGAGCAACGGCCTTCTAAGCCGTGGGTCGGGGGTTCGAATCCCTCCTGGATCACCATACCAAACCCTGCTCCGGAAGCTAATTCCGGAGCTTTTTTATTTTTTCGATTTTAGAGTTATTTCTTAGAAATCGTGCAGATTTCGTGCAGATTTTTTAAATTGTTATAGATAATCACCCGAATTCAATGGAATTATTAGGTACTTAAAGTAACTAAAACTAATGCCCTTTATGGTTTCGGAGTTTCTGAGATGCTCGAATTCAACATCTCTGCATATGCTGAAGATAGCCTACGTGCTGTTGTAACTTTGTTCTCTTCTAAGACATGCAGATAAATTCCGGTTGTAGATACTTTCGCATGACCAAGCATTGCCTGGACAGAAAGCAGATCTGCACCACCTGCCAACGCGTAGCTCGCCGCCGTATGGCGTAACGCATGTACAGAAATGTGCGGCAGCCCATTTGCCTGGGTGAAATGCCGTAGCCAATGGTACAAGGAACTGGGATTTGCGCGCGCCGCTTCCATTCCGCCATTCCTTCCTTCCGTCGCAAGGAACAAGTACTTCCCCGGATTACTGAGTTTATGCTTGCCCAACCATTTTTCCTGCCGTTCCTTGTGAAGTGCAAACAGTTTCGCCGCAAGATCATCAAAAAAGACCGCCCTGTTGGACAGGAGCGTTTTCGGTTTCTTCGTACCTCGTTGATTCCCTTTGACAGTATAAGCCGACTTGCTGACGCTCAGGCGTTTGTTTTCGAAATCCACATCGTCCCATGTCAGCGCATACAGTTCGCCCCGGCGTATCCCTGTGATCAGCAATAGGTATATCATCAGCTTATATTTAGTATTTGTTGCTGTATCTTTCTGCTTGAACAACGCACTAAGGAATTCCGACAACTCATTTTTTTGCAAGATTAACCTTGGCTTGTAGTTAGGCTTCGGGCGTTCTTCCGGTTCAATGCGGTTGCAGGGGTTCTCCGTCAGGTAATGCCACGACACTGCCCGATTCAGCATCGCACGTAGAATACGGTAGAACTTGAAGATGCTGGCCGGGGCCAGCTTACCTCGCCTGCCATCATGCCGTTCGCCATCAATTTGCAATTCTTCCAAGAACGCCAGGATCTGCGTTTCGCTGATACGTTTGAGTTGTGTATTTCCAAAATATGGGATGATTCTGTCCTCGATAGCTGCGACATAAGTATCAAAGGTTGTAGGGCTTAACAATGGACCGTGGCGTTCTTTCCAGATTTTGTAAAATGCAAAAAACTTAATCCGAGATGGGTTGCCCGCCGGTTTCTTCTTCACGGCAAGGAAAAATTCATTTAGTTGCCGTTTTGCATCAAATTCTGACTTTGCGATTATAGTCTTCGTATGACGAATTGGATGCCCTCGCGCATCTGACCCATTTGATACATATAACCTGTATTTATTTTTACCAACACTTACAACCGTTCCTGGCATCGTTATCCTTTCTCAATAACGGGGGTCTTTCAGTTCTTAATTAATCTATTATCTTGCTTTTACCTATCAGCTTTTCTCGTTTCCAAAACCATTTTGTACAATATTTCATTTACCAGAAAAATCTTCCCCATCCTGTCGGAGCGTAGTGTGTTCCGTGTTCGTCGTCGATATTACGCAGATATTCTTCAATGATGTCGTTAATTTTCTCCCATTTTTCACTGAGTTCATAATATATCTCATCAAATCTATCTTCGTCAAATTCGTCTATCTCGATAAGCAAATCAATATCGATAATCCAAGTACAACACTCCTCTCGGACATCACATTCCTCAAAAGGTAGTTCCTTGATGGGCTTCAATCCTGCTTTCTCCAACGCCGTGTTCGCTTGAAACAGTTCAAATTCGATGTCGCTTCGTCTGTCTACCCCCCGAATCAAAGCATCAGTGTTGCTGTGCATCTCATGTCTTGCCTCTGCCAGTTGTGCCAGTGCATCATGTTGTTCTTGCGTTAAGGTTTTGATTAACTCAGCATCACGTCGATTTCGTTTTTCAGCATATCTGCGTTTACCTTCATATACTTCTTTTGAATAATACGCCATAAATATTCCTCTTACTTACCTATTAATTACTATTACTGCCAGCCTTATTAAATATTTTTCAATAGTTTGGAGCGTTCCAGTCCCTAATTATAATTCTTTATAACACCGGAATATTGAACCATTTTCGCTTTTTCTCCATACAGTGTTGTCTTGAAAAATAATACTTACGGCCTATTTTTTTGCCAATCAGCTTTTTTTCATGGACAAGCTGCAATATCATTTTATATGACAGCCGATTCTCAAAAATATCCGCCACCTCTTGAACGGTTATTAATTCATTCTCTTGCATAATCTATTTTTACCTCCGTTTCCTTTAATTTTGGGATACCAATCACCAAAAACGATGTCGATGTACTTTAGCAGTTATTCCAAACCGACGCAATAACCTTTTTTTTGCATTTCCAAAACATATTTTCCAGGTATCAATATTTTGCTTCTTGTGCCCTCACCCAGCCTCGTCGAAGGAATCTCACCGTTGCGGACAGCCTGACGTAGGGTAGCCAATGAAATCTGATTAGAAAACACCAACGTTAATACCTCTTCAGGCGTATAACAAGCTTTCATTTCTTTCTTCTTTTGTTCCATAATACTCCTCCTTTCTAAAATTAAAATGTTAGTTTTATTTTCATTTTTGAATCGAATTGGTTTATCTTTATTTGTATGATATCATTTTTGTTCGTTTTTGTCAATATCGTAAATCTAATTCGATTGCATTCCTGTTCTTATTGTCTTTCCTCAACTTATTTGCTTTGTTTTTACATGGTTTAATATCTTTTGTTGTTGTATTTAAGAAATATCTATGCTAATATTTACATAGATAGGGGGAATGGTAAATGAATAACGAAGATACTACCGTGGAGGAAGGTTCCAAACCGCGGTTGATTGAAACGCGCCAAGGCATAGCCGAGATTAAAAAGCATCTCGACAAATTTAATAAAATGACAATTTTCGGTAAAAATCTGAAAAAGCTTCGAGAAAAATCTGGAATGACTAAAAAGGCAGTAAGCGAGGCTTTAGGAATTATTCCACAACAGTATTACCGGTATGAGCAAGGTATTTCTGAGCCGGGAGTTCTTTTAGCTTCAAAACTTGCATACATATTTGGCGTAGATGTACAAGACCTTCTCATCGGCATTGACGATAAAAAAGAACGGTCGGGGAAATTAGTTCGCCAACTTAATGAGTTCGGTGTTAAGGCAACCATTAATGCCTCCGGGGAAATAAGCATTGAAAATATGATATGGAACCAAACAGCCCACATTCCAATTGACCTGATGGAAGAATTGATTGAAGCATGTTTAGAAGATATTGAACCGAATATCAAAAATGACTTTAAACTAGCACTTCAAAAAAATTTTTTATCAATGGGTAGGTCCGATTTAGAATCACAATATTAATCTACTCGCATATGTCCTTTTCAGCTAAAATAAGTAGTATTCTAACTTAGTCTACGGGAATGATTTCTATTCTCGTGCAAATTATACGAAATTAAAAACCACCCAGAGGAAATCTGGGTGGTTTTTAATTATTTACGATTGGGCTTAATTTATTGATATTGGCCATACCTGCAGGGCTAATATTGCACCGCTGGTACATTGTACGGAAATAAATAGAGAGTTAAGATTTTTCTGTATGGATGATCCATCTGTTTTCTTCCAGGCTGTATCTTGTTGCAAGAGCAATATCCAGGATAACTCTTCGTTCATAGTTCGAGCATCCGGAAATAAGCCGTGACAGTTCCGCGTCACATTTGTACTGACTGCCAGACAGGTTTTCCGAAAGCAGCTGGTCTACAGAGACATCCAGCGCATTGGCAATCCTGACAATCATTTCTAAGCTGGACTTCTTCCGGGCATTTTCAATATGGCTTATATACTGTGGGGAAGAATCCGCCAGTTCCGCCAGTTTTTCCTGGGACATCCCGGTCCTTATCCTTTCTTCCCGGATACGCCGTCCGATATGCTTGTAGTTCAGACCCATAACCTCACCTCCTATAGTGTAAAATTACTTACCATTATAAACACTATAGTGGTGATTATGTACTATAGGCTATTTTAAATGTAGTCTATCCAAGATAACATTGACTATAGTAGAGATTTGAAAGGGGTTTCCCTCATGGATGGAAAGCTGAAAGGTGTCGGCGCAAGGATCAGGGACGCGAGAAAGAAATGCGGGCTGAGTCAGGCCGATCTTGCAGAAAAACTGAACATTTCCCTTTCCCATATGGGCGATATAGAGACTGGAAGGACAAATTTCGGGGTGGATATCCTTATGCGAATGACGGAAGTTCTTCAGGTATCTGCCGATGTGCTGCTCCGAACCAATGTGCCGGAAGTGGATGTTGTATATGCGACCGAGATACGGGAACTCATGGAAGGATGTTCCTCTTCGGAAAAAGAAGCAATACTGCAGACACTCCGTAGTATGAAAACGGTTTTTATGGATAACAGGAAACAGGATTAGTCCAGGACAAAAATATTTTTTAAAACTATAACCACAGGTAGAGAACTCTATCTGTGGTTATTTCTTTTTTCAGGAAGTTTTCATTATAATTTCGATGATAACTGTTATGGAGTGATGGTATGAAAGAATCTTCTCTGACCAAACAACAGCAGAAAGAAAAAATCAGGGAACGATATAAGGGCGTGGATCCGGATGTATTGGAAGTCATTCCCGCGAGGAAGAAGCCTGACTTTTATGATGACGTTCCCCGAAGGGTGGCCGTCTATGTTCGTGTGTCAACCGACAATATAAACCAGACATCTTCGTATGAGCTACAGAAAAATTATTATGAGGATCTGGTGAGACGCCATGAGAATTGGACCTTAGTTAAAATCTATGCGGATGAGGGCATTTCCGGAACGTCCCTGAAAAAAAGGGACGACTTTGTCCGTATGATCCGTGACTGCAAAGAGGGAAAAATTGATCTGATTATCACCAAAAGCGTATCCCGTTTTGCCAGGAATATCGTTGACTGTATTGGTATCACCCGTGAGCTCGGTTCGCTTAAACCTCCCGTTGGGGTCTTCTTCGAGACAGAACATATTTTTACTTTGAAAGACGATGCGGAGATGGGGTTATCTTTCCTTGCTACCATAGCACAGGAAGAAAGTCACGTAAAATCAAACATCATGAACGCTTCTCTGGAGATGCGCTTTTCCCACGGGATTGTATTGACTCCCGTTCTTCTGGGGTATGACCATGATGAAAACGGAGAACTTGTTATCAATGAAGAAGAAGCCAAAACGGTACGACTGATTTTTTTCATGTATCTCTACGGGTATACCTGCCAGCAGATTGCGGAGACGCTGACCTCGCTGGAGTGTGAGACCAAGAAAGGAAACACCACATGGTCTCCTGCCTCGGTCCTGCAACAGCTCCGGAACGAGCGCCACTGCGGTGATGTGCTGACCCGTAAGACTTTTACTCCCAGCTATCTGAACCACAAATCCAAAAAGAACGAAGGCGAACGGACCCAGCACCGGTGGAGAAATCATCATGAGGCCATAATTTCTATGGATGATTTTATTGCTGTGCAGCATCTTATCAATAATGCGAAATACGGAAACAAGGGCATTCTGCCGGAACTTCAGGTCGTACATGAAGGCGCGCTGAAGGGATTCGTTTCAATAAATCCCCGTTGGGCAGCATTCCGGGACGTAGACTACGAAGTCGCGTCTGAAAGTGTATATAGTAATGAAGAATATAATTCTCCGGAGCCCAAACAGATTGAAGTGAAATCAGGAGATTTCGACCTGCGTGGGTTTGAGATTGCCAGATCGCAGTTCTTTGACAGTATCGAGAAGATCTGCGTGACGTTTTCGATAAAATCTGTCAAGTTCAGCAAGGCATGTCTGCAGAAACTGGGAAATGTCCAATTTATTGAAATGCTCGTACATCCGGCTGAGCACCTTGTTGCCGTGAGGCCGGCAGCAAAGGATGACCGCAATGCAATTCGCTGGGGAAAAACCGATAAAAAGGGTGGTTGTGAACCGAGAATCATTACAGGAGTCGCTTTTCTCAGGACAGTCTACTCGCTGTTCGGGTGGGAAGAAAAGTACCGCTACCGTATCCAAGGGGTTCGAAGGCATAAGAATATGGAAAGCGTCATCCTTTTCGATATGAAGGAAACGGAGGTATTCATGCCCCGCGAGACGCTTTTGGCTGGTTCTGTTGATGAAGGAAGAGAACTGCTGGACAAGGATGTAAGGCCTGTTGTACCCAACACCCGGAGTTCCATCAGAGCATATCCTTCCGCCTGGGCTGACAACTTCGGCAGCAACTATTACCGCCACGCACAAGCGAGGGAATTGTCTACCATAGATATTGACGGAGCATGGCAGATAACGGAAAAGGCACAGCCCTTTTCCAATACGGAACTGAATATTACCCCACCGGAAGAACTGGCAAAGGGTATACGCAGGATCATCGAGGAGAAGAAACAAGGGAGGAAGACGGATGGGCCAGTCCATACCTAAAAAGGAAAGTAAAGGAATATATGCGGAGGATGAGATCGTACAGGACGATACCTTCAGTTATAAAGGGTATCAGGTGGTGCGGGGGGAGTTCTTTGCCCATCTTTATGAACCATCCCTGTGTTTCAACCGGAGCAAGGTATATGTCAACACAGGCTGCCTGAAACGGATGCAGGATGTTGATTATGTGCAGATATTGGTGAATGCTGATGAGAAAAAACTGGTGATTCGTCCTGCTGGGGAGGATGAAAAGGACGCATTTCTGTGGTGCACTATAAAAAATAACGTCAGAAGACCCAAGCAGATCACATGCCGTGTATTTTTCGCCAAGATTGTAAATCTAATGTCTTGGAACGCGGATTACCGGTACAAGCTGTTGGGAAAAGTGATTCGCAGCGGAGAGGAAAAACTGGTCGTGTTTGATCTGACTGCAACGGAAATATATCTGAGGAAGATGAAAGAAGGAGAAAAAGAAAAAACTGCCCGAAAGCCTGTGTTTCCCGCCGAATGGGAGAACCAGTTCGGTCTTCCGGTGGAAGAACACCGCAAGCTCTTGCAGGTAAATATATTCAATGGTTATACGGTGTTCGGTATTAAGGACAATAAAAAGCCGGTAGAAGATACCTCTAACGAAAAGAACATAGGGGGAAGTAGTGAATGATGGAAAATGCAGAAACTTTCAGGCCATCCATAATGGTCGACATGAAGAAAAACCGGATACGTATCCATAAACATACATTGCGCGTGTTAGGAGATCCGGATTTTGTCATGCTCATCGTTAATCCGGAAGAACATACTCTTGGAATCAAACGCAGCACGCTAGATGATAAAAGGGCACACCGCGTCCACAAAAGTACCGTAAAAAAAGATTGCGAGCTCTACAGCAAATCTTTGATGTCCGCATTCCGTGAATTATGCCCGGATTGGGACAAGAGGAAGTGTTACAGGATAGAGGGAGAAATCGTAGCAGGAGAGAATATGGCGGTTTTTTCCATGATGGACTCGTCATGCCTCGTCATTGAATAGGAGGATTATCCATGGAACAACAATTGTACCAGTTGGAGACGGATCCGGAGTTAAGACGCCTGACAGCGCCATTGAATTTGGCTGAATTTAATGAAATGGAAGAGGAAATCAAAAAGAACGGTGGTGCAAAAGGGGTAAAGGTTTGGGGTAAGACAATACTTGTGGACTATGAGTATTATGAATACTGTCATAAACAAAAAATCCCTTTCTGTATCGTCAGCATTTCTCTGGAGACTTGGACGGAAGCAGTTGCGTGGATTTGCAAGAACCAATTGTTTCGCAAATCGCTGTCGGAAGCAATGAAAAAGTATCTGATTGGAAAACGAAGTATGGCAGAAAGAACAATTGGGCTGCGTCAGATGCGAAGACTGGAGAATCATGTAGATCAGCAGGATTGTACCGTTATGAAACTTGCCAGGCATAATATTTCTCGAACACATGTCAGAGAAAGGATCGGGGCGGAATATTTTCTTACATATATAACTGTAAGAAAATATGAATCATATGCACAGGCTATAGATATACTGTATGTTTTTTCGCCGGAATTTGTGGAAACACACCTTGCAGGAAGGCTGAAGGTGTCTTTTGAAAAAATTGACAGACTGGTAGCTCTTTCTCCGGGTGCAGTTTGTAGCGAGTGCCAACGGATGATGCAGGAATCATCTGAATCGAGGCAGGGTTTAGTCAAAGGATTGCGGATTATGAAAGAGAGCAAAACAGAAATGTTGCCGGCGGTTTCGATAAAAAATATGCCAGTCTATGATCCGGATGCGGAGATAGTCAGCCTTTCTCTCACCATACCATCCTGGACCAGCAGCATCCTTCGTGTACGGGATGTCTCAAACATAGCAGAAACTTCATCAGAAGCAAGATGCCGGTTAAGGGAAGCTCTTATTAGCCTTAAATCGACAACAGATAAGATGCTTTACGTATTAAGGGAGGACATCGATGGAAGAATATAACGAATTTGTTCCAAATGTGCACTTTGAGTTGATCCCTATTAAAAGTCTTGTGTCCAATCAGGACTATCAGCGGAATCTTTCCACGCAGCACATAAAAAAGACAGCAGAAAATTTTGACTTGTATCAAATCAATCCTGTCAAAGTCAGTCGCCGTAATGGGATAAATTATGTATTCAACGGTCAGCATACGATAGAGATTGTGGCATTGGTTTCAGGTTCCCGTGACACCCCGGTATGGTGTATGGTTTATGATGACATGGATTACAAAATCGAAGCAGATGTATTCGCAAACCAGCAGAAATTCATTAAAGGACTTGCCCCATATGAAATATTTATGGCCAATATCGAAGCGGAAAATGAGACTCAGCTGGCCATTAAATCGTTAGTGGAATCATACGACCTTGCAATATCCAAAACCAAAGCACCGGGTACGATTTGCGCAGTTTCTTCACTGGAATTCATTTATAGAAAATATGGATTCCATGTCCTGGACCGTTCGATACGGCTTTGTGTCGGTACATGGGAAGGGGAAGTCGGTTCTTTATCCTCTGGCATATTAAAAGGGATAGCGATAATGATAGCTGCTTTCGGAGACACTCTTAAGGATGACGTTTTTAAAGAAAAGGTAGGAGTTTATTCTTCCCGTGAGATATCCCGTCTGGCAAAGGAACGAAAGGCTGGATCAATGGGATTTGCTGAGGCAATGCTGATAGCCTATAACCGCAAGGCTAAGAAAGGACTGAGCTGGGCAAAACTGTATTCTGGCAAAAAAGATCTGCCTCCTGATGTTGAGGCAGATATGGAATACGAGGAAGAAGAGGAACATCGACAGGAAGTCTGGGAATACAAATAATACTAGCGCCAGCTGATACAACCAAAAGGTTATTTCAACCCGGCGCTAACAACACACTCAGAATGAGCAAAAACATTTTAATTGTTGGAGCTAAACTAAAATCCTTCGTGGTGCATAAAAAAGCAATGTTTGTTGTTTGATATCAATTTGTAGGTTATTCCTTCCCGCTTTAAAATATTATCTTGATTCATTAGAATATTACTTTCTTTTTCTCTTACTTGGCCATTTTCTTACTTTTGTAAAATAAACTGTTGGTTGCTTGTTAATCTTATAACCTAGCGTAAATCTTAAATCTTCCTGCCATTTTCCAACTGCTTGTGTATTTTCTGGTTTTTTGCCATTAAACCGAATAAAATACCTCAAATAATTTTCAACTTCGGTTTTAGTCACAATCCTTTTGTCAAGCAGTTTAGAAATAATCAAATGCCGTTCACTTGCTTTAAGTCCATTTCTCTCATTAACATTATAACCGCATAACATTAAAGTAGATTCATCTGCTAAAGTACCAGGATCAATTTTACCCGATTTACTTTCATCATCAAATTGGATATCACCTATTAAATAACCATATATAGCTCTATACGATTTATAATCAACGTAGCAATATCAGTATCGCCATAGTTTTTCTTATCTCTGACGGTATAGTCGTTCATGGCTTGTTTCAATGCCGAAGCAATACCAACATAGTCTACGACCAGTCCGCCTTCCTTATCTCGGAACACCCTGTTAACTCTGGCAATAGCCTGCATCAGGTTGTGCCCGGACATCGGCTTATATACATACATAGTCGCAAGAGACGGC
>CADCHY010000008.1 GCA_902801365.1 uncultured Succiniclasticum sp. | reverse complement strand
ACGCTGGCAGCAGCCGGGGCTGATCCTCTGCATGATTCCTTTCTGGATCAACTTCCTGATCCGCTCCTATGCATGGGTCATCATCCTGCGGGCCCAGGGTGTACTGAACACATTTTTAATGAAGGCAGGCTTTATCGAACAGCCCCTGCAGCTGTTATATAATGAAGGCGCCGTAATGCTGGGCATGATCTACTCCCTGCTGCCCTTCATGATCCTGCCCATCTACGTTTCCATCGAACAGCTGGACCGCCGGCTGCTGGAAGCCGCTTCCGATCTGGGAGCCGCTCCCTTCACCGCCTTCCGGAAAATCACCCTGCCCCTGACCATGCCCGGCGTGGCCGCCGGCACCATCCTGGTCTTCATCTCCTCCCTGGGTATGTTCGTCGTCCCCGATGTAATGGGGGGCGCCAAATCAGCCCTGGTTGGCAACCTGATCCAGAACCAGTTCTTATCCGCCCGCGACTGGCCCTTCGGTTCGGCCCTGTCCATCGTACTGGCGGTATTATCTCTGCTTCTGATCATCCTCTATTACCGTGCCATCCAGGCGCAGAACGGAGGTGCCGAAAATGCAAAAAACATGGCGTAGTCATGTGCTGCTGGCCTACTCTCTGGCCATTCTGGCATTTCTGTACGTACCCCTGGTCATCCTGGCCATGTACTCTTTCAACGATTCCCGCATCAACGCGGTGTGGACCGGTTTCACCTTCCGGTGGTACGAACAGCTTTTCAATAACCGCCGGGTGCTGGAAGCCCTGATCAACACCCTGATCATCGGTTTCTCCTCTACCATCGTGTCCACTACCTTAGGCACCATCGCCGCCATTGCCCTGCACCGGTACAAATTCAAGCTGCAGAGCGTCATCAACGGTCTGGTCTATCTTCCCATACTGATTCCGGAAATCGTCATGGGCCTGTCCCTGTTAGTATTATTCTCTCAGGTGCACATGCCTCTGGGCAAAGGCTCCCTGATCCTGGCTCACATCACCTTCTGTCTCTCTTTCGTAGTCATCACGGTAGGCGCCCGCCTGGACGGCATGCGCAGCGACTATGAACAGGCGGCCAGCGATCTGTATGCCACTCCCTGGCAGTGCTTCCGCTACGTAACATTGCCCCTCATCATGCCGGGCATCGTAGCCGGGGCCCTTATCGCCTTTACCCTCTCCATCGACGATTTTGTCATCAGCTTCTTCGTGGCGGGGCCCAATTCCACCACGCTGCCTCTGTACATCTACGCCATGGTCAAGCGCGGTATTTCCCCGGAAATCAACGCCCTGTCCACATTAATGATGGTGGTAGAGATCATTCTGGTGCTGCTGGCGGAATTCCTGCAGCCCAGCCACAAGGCGAAAGCGGAAGACTGAAACTGTTCATTTTCAACCTGAAGGAGGGATGCTGTGAAATGAGTTTTTCCTGTACAGACGACACAATCCCCGGAAGTATGTTTTACTGAAGTGAACCCAAAACAGAAATTCGTTGCATTGTTAATTATTTAAAACCATATTCATAAATGAGAAAGAAAAGAGGTTGATACGATTTGAAAAAACTGACTCTGATGCTCTTACTGGTTGTATGCTTCACCTTTGCCCTGGCAGGCTGTGGCGGAGGCGGCGAAAAGAAAGCCGAAGCGCCGAAAGACGCGCCCAAAAAAGAACAGCAGGTACTGAATATTTACAGCTGGGCCGACTATTTTGATCCCCAGGTACTGGCAGAATTTGAAAAGGCCAACAACTGCCGCGTCAATTACGACGTATATTCCAACAACGAAGAACTGCTGGCCAAGATGCAGGCCGGCGGCGCCCAGTTTGATATCATCCAGCCTTCCGACTACATGGTCACCACCATGATCCAGCTGAACATGCTGGAGAAACTGGACCACAGCAAACTGCCCAACGTACAGCCCAACCTGATTGAAAGCCTGAAACATCCCGCCTATGACCAGAAACTGGAATTCGCAATTCCCTATGTTTGGGGCATCACCGGTATTGCTTATAATAAGAAATACGTGAAAGACCCCATCACCAGCTGGGCCGACCTGTGGAAACCCGAATACAAAGGCCACATCATCCTGTTGAACGACAACCGGGAAGTATTCAGCCTGGCCCTGAAGAAGATGGGCAAATCCAACAACAGCACCGACCCGAAGGACGTGGAAGCGGCCTTCAACGACCTGAAGAAACTGAACGCCAACGTACTCGCATATGATACCGAAAACAACAAACAGAAAATGATCGCGGAAGAAGCCTGGATTGCCCATATGTGGAGCGGCGACGCCTCTTTCTGCAATTTCGACAACTCCAACATCACCTTCTGCGTACCTAAGGAAGGCACCCTGATCTGGGCTGACAACATGGCCATCCCCAAAGGCGCCAAAAACAAAGAACTGGCTATGAAGTTCCTGAACTACATTTATGATCCGAAAGTCAGCGCCCGCAACTTTGATTACATGAAGCTGCCCAACGCCAACGCAGCGGCCATCCCCATGCAGAAAAAAGAGATCGTCGAAAACCCGATCCTGAAAGATGCCGCCGCCAAAGCCGACAAAGGCGAATGGCTGCATGATATCGGAAACGCCATTACCATGTATGACAAGTATTGGACCGAACTGAAGACAGGCAAGTAATAGCTCTGGGTATATAATTACATAATTACGCTCCGGTTATTTTCCTCTCTCCCCCGAATTGCATCGCTGACGCGCCTGCAAGCAAGCTTGCGGCTTGTCCCGACACAATTCGACGGGGACCCCTCAGAAGAAAACAACCGGAGCTGTTCTTTTTTGTTGTAATAATATAGGACGTAACTTCCATTCCTTCCAAATGGACAGCGAATAAGTTTTCAGTTGTTACTTTTTAAGTTACAACGTTGCTCCTGAAAGGACAATTCCGGAGCTGTTTTTTTTCTCCCTGTAAGAAAAATATGCACAGAATCAATAAATATGATATAATATGTCTGCGATAGTATTGCAAACTGGCTTACTGGTGGTGCGGTTCCGGCTGCCAGTATGGAGAAAAGGAGGAGTTTTTATAAAATGAAAAAAATTCTTGTTCTGTTGTTCTGTTTTTTGGTACTTTTGCTGACAGCCTGCGGCGGACCGGAAAAGAAGGCTGAGAAACCCGCGGAGCCTTCGAAAAAGGAAGAACCCGCAAAACCGGCCGAGCCTGCAAAGAATGCGGAAGGAAAGCAGGTACTCAACCTGTTCAGCTGGGCTGACAATTTTGACCCTGAAGTTCTGGCGGATTTCGAGAAGAAATTTAACTGCAAGATTAACTATGACGTATTTGCCAACAACGAAGAACTTCTGGCTAAAATTCAGGCCGGCGGAGCACGCTATGACGTGATCCAGCCCAGTGACTACATGATAACCACCATGTTGAAGCTCAACCTGCTCGAAGAACTGGACATGAGCAAGATTCCCAATACGAAAAACCTCATTAAAGACTTACAGGCGCCTGCCTATGATCCCACCGGAACCCATTCCGTTGTCTATTCCTGGGGCATCACGGGCATCGCTTATAATAAAAAGTACGTAAAAACGCCGCCTACTTCCTGGCGGGACCTGTGGAACCCGGCTTATAAGGGCCGCGTGGTACTGCTGAACGACGTGCGTGAAGTCATCAGCTTCGCCATGAAGATGCACGGGCATTCCCTGAACAGCGTGGATAAAAACCATCTGGCAGAATGCATGAAAGACCTGAAAGCCCTGGCTCCCAACATCCTGGCTTACGATACGGATACCATCAAGCAAAAATTTATCGCGGAAGAAGCCTGGATCGGCACCATGTGGAGCGGCGACGCTTACTTCAGCTTCAAGGAAAACAAGAATATCGGCTTCGTGGTACCCAAAGAAGGCACCGGCATCTGGGCCGACTGCTTTGCCATCCCCAAAAGCGCCAAAAACAAAGCCCTGGCCCAGGAGTTCATCAACTATCTGTATGATCCCAAAGTCAGCGCCAAAAACTATGAATACATCGGTTATAACGATCCGAACCTGGCAGCAGCCCCGTATCACACCGAAGAATTCAAAAACGATCCTATCCTGAAAACCGCCAAAGATTATATCGGGAACTCCGAGTGGACGGCGGATGTCGGCGACGCCATCGAGTTGTATGACCGCTGCTGGACCGAACTGAAGACAGGGAAATAAAAAATCCAAAACAAAAACTCCGGCTTCTGCCGGAGTTTTTTTATGCACAAATGTCAGCCGTTCCGGAAAAGACCTGTTACTATATCACCGGTCGCTTCTCCCGTTTCCGGAACCGGTTAATATTTACTTTTCCTCTTCCGGATCCGTCACATACAGATCCGGGGGCACCGCCGTCCCCAACAGGTCCTGCTGGCGCTGGCGGGCCATGTCGTTGCCGGTCTTCAGAGCCCGGAGCACGCCCGATACCATCATGATCCCCAGGGCGATAGCGCAGGAATCAACTGCCGCTCCCAGCAGCACCTCACTGCCATAGCTGACATAATCCTGCAAAATATAGTTCATCCCCTTGTACATACCCAGCCCGGGCACCAGCGGGATAATCGCGGGAACCTCAAAGACTGTGGTCGGCTCTTTCCAGATGCGGGCAAACAGTTCGCTGGCCAGAGCGATTACAACCGTGGCAAGGAAGTTGGCTGAAAAGGAATGAACGGAAAAGCCCTCTTTCAGACCGATAAAGATGATCCAGCCCAATCCTCCGATGAGACCGCTGCGCCACAGGATCCGCTTCGGTCCCTGGAACAGGACGCCAAAAGCTACCGTGGCAAAAAAGGCAAAAGCAAAAGCCATCAGATAGTGCATCATGGCAAACCTCCCCAGTCCCAGACCTTCAACGCAAACGCCAGCCCGATGGCAATAGACAGGGCAAAAAGACCCGCCTCCGCAATCCGGCTGTTGCCGCTCAGGAGGTCCCCCGCCATATAGTCACGGACTCCATTGGTAAAAGCAAGCCCCGGCAGGAAAGGCATGAGGGCACCTACCGTGATATTCTCCAGTGTACAATAGGGGTACAGCAGACAACAGGTCTGGGCCACAATGCCGATGGAAAGCCCGGCCAGGAAGTTTTCCCAGAACGGCGTGGGATGAAAACTGTTCACCATCTTCAGCAGGGCCATGGCGATAAAGCCGGTAAGAAACGCCGCAACAAAATTATAAATACTGGCCGACCCCAGCAACATGGCAAAACAGGCACTGCCGAAGCCGGAAGCCAGGCATACAGCCGTGTTTCCATAAGGGTGTGACAGGGCCAGCCGGCCCTGCAGCCAGCGTTTGGCTCCCGCATAGTCCAGCTTCCAACGACGGAAATTATAGGAAAGCTCATTGATGTCCATGATCAGTCCCAAATCCGTGGCACGCCAGCGCACCCGGAATACGCGGCTCTTGCCCCGGGGACTTTCGTCCCCCAGGATGATGACCGTAGGTGTGCAGAACACATTCAGGTCATAGTATCCGTAGCTGCGGCAGAAGCGCATCATGGTATCTTCCACCCGGCTGGTCTCCGCCCCGCTTTTCAGCAGGATTTTGCCCAGATCCATAGCTATATCCATTACCTGGTTCTTGGTCATAGGGGCAAGACCCGAAAGAGGGGATGCGGGCTCTGTATTCTGTTTTGTACCGTTTAACGCTTTTTCTTCCGGCATATATACTCCTATATCCTGCAAGTCATACCCAGATTTCTTATTTTCTTTCAAACAACTCCGCAATGGCCGCTTTAAACTTGTTGGCGCCACCCATGGACGGGTGCGGCACGCAGCTGCAGGGTACACCGTACTTCTGCAGGGTGGTTGCTGACTTCTGCCCGATAGCCACAACGCGTGCGAAGGGCAACAGCTCCAATAACTGTTTGGCATACACGATTCCAACATTTAGTTCATTGCCGTCCGGGGTACGGTTGGTAAGCGGGCTTCCCTCTTTATGGGGATGGAAAGGAAAGATATTCCACAGCACCGCGTCAAAGGTTCCCAGATGATGACGGTGGAGGCACCCCCACATAACCGTAGCCGTGGGTTCGTTAAAACCCATGGTCTTTTGCGTTCCCTTAAGCAATGGCGAATCAGGGTTGCTGGTACGCTGGTACTTCCACACTCCAAGCACTTCCTCCGGACGGACTTCCGGATGATATCCCAGAAGAATCCGCTCACTGGTCATGGCCATGCCGGAAAAACGGCCCCCCTGATAGCCCAGGCCTTCCGCAATAAACAGATAGCGGGCCTGCAGACGAAGTTCCAGATACCGCTGCAGATTACGGCAACGGATCACCGGCGCTTCCGGACCTATATCCAGCCCCAGTTCATATTCCCGCCAGGGATTGAATACCCTGGGCGCGCGGTATGTATGCAAATGTTTCATAAAGGTTGTGAGGTCCATTTCTTTCCCTGCCCGCACTGATAAAATACTATGCTTTTCTCAAATTATACATGGTTCATATAAAAATGCAAGATAAAAACTGACATGGGAAAGTCACAATTACCTGTTATGATAAACTGAAACAGAAAATAAACCTGCTTTCACCGGCCTGAAATCACTTTTGACTATTTTATCTTTTTAAAACCCGAAAATTGAAAGGAGCACGCCATGAAAAAAACTCTGGCTGCCACTGCAGCGTTATTAACATTTTGTTCGTTCGCTTTTGCTGCCCCTCCTCCCGGAACCTTCAGCAGCCAGCGGATACACGTGTCTCCTTCCCAACGGATGCACACGCCTATACACAACCGGGTGCGTATGACACCTTCCCACGGTCAGCTTGGACCTGTCGGCGGACGCATGTCTTCCATGCCCGACGGCTATCATCATGACAGACCATCGTCAGCCCATGTGAATATCCGTCCCTCCCACGCAAGAGTCTATGTCCGGCCTTCCCTGCCAGTCCACTACTACCGACCGCTGCCGCCTCCGCCGCCGATCCGCCGGTACCGCTATGGACACAGCTCTGTATGGTGGGGGCATCCCATGGCTTATTACGGTTATCCTTATGGAGCCTGGTATGGGCGTTACTATGCCCGCCCTGTCGTACACATCGGTATACGATTGTAATAACCGGCATATCATCAGAAAGAACTGTATTCTTAATATATAATAATATATTTTATATTAAAAAAGCAGAACGCTGTCATGCGTTCTGCTTTTAATTTACGCTTCCATTATCATCCCTTCTGGGCATTTTTCCTTTGCCACGCTCAGCATCAGTTTCAGCCGATTGAGCTGATTTACCTCGCTGGCCCCCGGATCGCAGTCCATGGCCACCAGATTGGCATCTTCGTAGGTGCGGCGGATTTCCCGGAATACGCCTTTACCCAGGATGTGGTTGGGCAGGCAAGCCCAGGGCTGCAGGCAGACTACGTTCCGCACACCCTCTTCCATCAGCTTGGTCATTTCGCCGGGCAGCAGCCAGCCTTCCCCGGCCATATTGCCCAGAGATACATGCTGTGCCGCCAGTTCCGCCACTTTGTAAATGGATACCGGTGCGGTAAAATGCTCCGATTTCTCAAGGGCCTTCCGCATGGGGCTCATGAAGAAGTCCGCCACCTTGATGAACATCTGGGCCCCCACCTTGTTCAGCCAGCTGCCGTCCAGGATGTCGTGCCGCGTGATGCCGTCGAAAGCCATATACAACAAGAAGTTGGCCAGTTCCGGCATAACCACTTCCGCCCCTTCCCGGGCCAGCACTTCTTCCAGATGGTTGTTGGCCACCGGGTGATATTCCACCAAAATCTCGCCAACCACACCCACCTTCGGTTTCCACAGGTTGGGCACCAGAGGGATGGCGTCAAAATCTTTCACCAGTTCCTGGATGGTCTGGCGGTATTTCAGGAAGTTGCCGTGGTCCAGTTCATCCTTAACCTTGTTCATCCACTTGGCAAAAAGTCTGTCCGTGGAACCGGGAATCAGCTCATAGGGCCGCATCCGGTTGGTAACGTTCTGCAGCAGGTCCCCGTAGACCACCGCTTTTGCCACATCCTTGAAACCTGATGCATTCAGGCGGAAGGCATCCTGCTCCAGGCCCCAGCAGGCAAACACCGGCACCTGGGGATAGCCCGCGTTCCGCAGGGCGCGCCGCAGCAGGTTCATATAGTTGGTGGCCCGGCAGGCGCCGCAGGTCTGGAACATCATGATACTGGTGTGGTCCGGATCGCACTGACCACTTTTGATAGCCTGCAGCATCTGGCCGATGACCACGATGGCAGGATAACACATATCGTTCTGTACATATTGCAGACCCATGTTGATGGAATCCTCTTTCGGGGTTTCCGGAATCACGACACGGTAGCCATAACGGCCCAGCACATGGGTGATGAGTTCGAAATGGATGGGAGCCATCTGGGGCACCAGGATGGTATGGGTCTCCTTGCACTCATGGGTGAAATACGGCCGTTCCGGCATGACGATGGGCTGGTAGCCGGGCACGTGCCGCCGGCTGAGCACCGCCAGCAGGGAACGCAGACGGATCCGCGCCGCCCCCAGGTTGCTGACTTCATCCAATTTGATCATGGTGTAGAGGCGCTGGTGCCCTTCCATGATCTCTCGTACCTGGTTGGTAGTGATTGCGTCCAGACCACAGCCGAAGGAACTGAGCTGGATCAGATTGATCTCAGGATGGGACGCTGCGAAGCTGGCCGCATGGTACAGCCTTGCATGATAGCTCCACTGGTTCACGATGGACAGTTCGTCTTTGGGCGTGTCCATATGGTACACGGAATCTTCCGATACGATAGCCAGGTTGTAGGACTGGATCATCTCCGGAATACCGTGGTTGATCTCCGGATCCAAATGGTACGGCCGGCCTACCAGCAGGATGACAGGCAGGTTCTTTTCTTTAGCTTCCTTCAGGATCTCCGCGCCTTTTTGGCGCACGTCTTCCCGGTAATGCTCCAGTTCTTTATAGCCCGCTTCCATGGCTTCTTTCAGTTCACTCTGCTTAATGTTTTCGTCTTTGAAAGCTTCGGTAAGACGAAGCAGCATCTTCCCCGGGTCATTGATGGGCAGGAAGGGCTCCATGAACTTGATGTTCTCGTTCCGCAGCACGTCCATGTTGTTGCGGATATTTTCCGCATAGGATGCCACCACCGGGCAATTGTAGTGGTTGCCGGTGTGGTTTACCTCGTCTTCCATGTTATAGGGCATGCAGGGGTAGAAGATTTTCTTTACACCCTTTTCCACCAGATCCATGATATGTCCGTGAACCAGCTTGGCCGGATAGCACAGGGAATCGGACGGAATGGTGGACATGCCTTTGTAGTAGATCATGGGGGTGGATTTGCCCGAAAGCACCACTTCATATCCCAGTTTGTTGAAGAAAGTGGCCCAGAATGGGAAATCCTCGTACATATTCAGCACCCGGGGGATGCCGATACGGCCCCGGGGCGGGGCCGCTTTCTGGTTACGCTGGCCGTTTCTGGCCGCAGCGGCGCCCTGGGCTGCCGGGTCGATTACGTTAGGATAATTGAAAAGCCGCTGGTATTTGTATTCGTAAATATTAGGCGCCTTGTTGGTGTTTTTCGGTTTGCCCTCTCCCCGTTCGCAGCGGTTGCCGGTAAAGTAACGGCCCCCGTCGGGGAACGTCTGCATGGTCACCAGACAGTGGTTGCCGCAGCCGTTGCAGCGGTAGGACTTGGTGGTGACGGTGAAGTTTTCCAGGTCTTTAGCTTTGAGCAGCGTGGAACGGTGATCCGGTTCCGCTTCGTGCTGTTCCAGGGACAGGATAGCAGCACCGTAAGCGCCCATCAGGCCGGCGATGTCCGGACGGATGACATCTCTTTCCAGCAGTTTTTCCATGTTGCGCAGCACGGCATTGTTATAAAAGGTGCCGCCCTGCACCACAATGTGGTCGCCCAGTTCCCGGGTGTCTTTTAACTGCATAACCTTGAAGAGGGCGTTCTTGATGACAGAAAGGCCGATACCTGCGGAAATATCAGCCAGGGGCGCCCCTTCCTTCTGGGCCTGCTTCACCCTTGAGTTCATGAACACGGTACAACGGGTACCCAGATCCACGGGGGTCTTGCTGTCCATGGCCCTGTCCGCGAATTCCGCGGCGGTCATGCCCAGGCCCTGGGCAAAGTTTTCGATAAAGGAACCGCAGCCTGCGGAACAGGCTTCGTTCAGGGTGATCTTGCCGATGTTCCCGTTATGGATCTGAAAACATTTCATGTCCTGGCCGCCGATATCCAGCACGCAGGTCACTTCCGGGCAGAATTCATAAGCGGCGCGGTAGTGGGCAAAAGTCTCCACTTCCCCCGCGTCAGCGTGGAGGGCCGCTTTTACGATCTTCTCCCCGTAGCCGGTGGTGAGACAGCCGGCTATGTATGCCTTCTCCGGCATGGCTTTATAAAGCCCCGTCAGTTCCTTGATGACGATCTTCAGGGGCGAGCCCTGGTTGCTGCCGTAATCCGTGTATAAGATTTCTTTGTCGCTGCCGATGGCCACGATTTTGGTAGTGGTGGACCCGGCGTCGATGCCCACGTAAACAGGACCCTCGTAAGCGGCCAGATCACCTCGTTTTACTTTGTCCCTGTTGTGGCGTTCTATGAAAGCGTCATATTCCGCCGCGCTGCGGAACAGGGCCAGTCGTTCGTCCCGGGTGATGCCGTGACCGGCTTCCGCCTTGTCCAGGTTGGCGGTCAGGTCTTTGAATCCCAGTTCTTTGGTCTCTTCGGAAAGGGCCGCGCCCACAGCCACAAAATAGGCGCCGTCTTCCACATTGACCACTTTTTCCGGAGCCATTTTCAGCGTTTCGACGAAACGTTTCTTCAGTTCCGGAAGGAAATACAGTGGACCGCCCAGGAAAGCCACGTTGCCGGTAATTTCCCGGCCCTGGGCCAGGTTGCCGATTGTCTGGTTAACTACTGCCTGGAAAATTGATTTGGCGATATCTTCTTTGGAAGCGCCGTCGTTCATCAGCGCCTGAATGTCCGTTTTGGCAAATACGCCGCAACGGGAAGCAATGGTGTAGATTCGTTTCGCATTGGCCGCCAGATCGTTGAGTCCTTTGGCATCGGTGTTCAGGAGAGCCGCCATGTGGTCGATGAAAGCCCCGGTGCCTCCGGCACACACGCCGTTCATGCGCTCTTCCGGTGCGCTGCCGAAGTACATAATCTTGGCGTCTTCGCCTCCCAGTTCTACCATGGTGTCAGTCTGGGGGATCAGCTTTTTCACTGCCGTGGCCGCAGCGATAACTTCCTGTACGAAGGGCAGCTGCAGCCGTTGGGCAATGCCCATCCCGGCAGAACCGGTGAGGGCGAAACGGAAACGCATGTTGGAGAGCACGTCTTCATCAGTTCCGGCCGCCGCGCCGTTCAGCGAGACCAGAACATTACGCAGTTCAGTAAGGTTAGTCACCAATGCTGTGGGAATGTCGGAGAAGTGGCGGGCATATTTCTTGTAGACAAGTTTTTCATTGGCGTCCAGCACGACTACTTTTATGGTCGTAGATCCGATATCAATACCCACTTTGCAGGACGCAGAACTTTCAACCGGCACAGCGCCGCTTTGCAGCCCGGCTGCGTCGATTGTTACCTGCGGTTTGAATTTGTCAGTCATAGAGCACCTCAATATATATAATAAAGACAGCCCGTAACCTGATGAAAGTTACGTTGCCCAATTCCGAAAACATAACAGCGCCTGCCAGATGAGAGCTTCTTCTGCAATCTTCAGAATGCGTATAAACAGGAGTTCCGCCTAATGAGAGTTTCCCTCCTTCACCGGTGAACAGACCGGCAAATGGAACCAATACTGTTCAACATTATATTATATACTATTTTTGTACAAAATCCATACTCTTTTCACATGAATCATAATTATTTTCATGTTTTAAGGGCGTACCCCGATAATCAAGTTACAGAGGGGAGAGAAATTTTAAAAAAAATTAGCACTCAACTCTTGACAGTGCTAACAAGTAGTGCTATAGTATGCTTAGAAGCAAAAGTCAAAAGGTCAACACCTGTTGAGTCGCTTCCAAACTTTATCAAAATTTTTAATTATTATATCGTGGTTGCGGCGCGAAGCCGTTTCCACAACGAATGGAGGAATGAGTTATGATGTTACCGAGCATTTTTGGAGAAAACTTATTTGATGACTGGATGAATGACAGCGGTCTGATGAATCCCGCTTTCTTTGGTAAGAGCCAATCCCCGCTGTACGGCAAGCATGCGGCTAACATTATGAAAACGGACATCCGTGAAAACAAAGACAGCTATGATGTGATCGTAGACCTGCCGGGCTTCAAGAAAGAAGGCATCCAGGTCCAGCTTGAGGACGGTTACATGACAATCACCGCCGCCAAGTCCCTGGACAAGGATGAAAAGGACGAGGCCGGCAAGTATATCCGCCAGGAACGGTACAGTGGCACCTGCTCCCGCAGCTTCTACGTAGGTCCGGCCATCACGGTGGAGGATATCAAAGCGAAATTCGAGGACGGCACCCTGCGGCTGAACATCCCCAAGAAGGATCCGAAGGCCGTGGAGGGCAAGAAGTACATCGCAATTGAAGGATAAAGTACCATCTTTTTTAGTCCCCCTTAAATCATTTAATCCGGCTGTGACGTATTCACAGCCGGATTTTTTTGTGTTGCCTGGCAAAGTCTGATATAATAATAGTCGTTGATTTTCAATAATGTATCTTCATTACGCGTGATAAGCTATTGTATGTCTTAAGTTATTAACATTAATCAAGTAGTTTTATTTTTCGAGGATTTTTATGTCACACCGCAACATCGTCGTTGACCGGCTGCGGGCGCTGTCCATGCTTGGAGTGATCGGCATCCACATCGGACCTTTTGTGTTTGCTTCCTCCACCCCGCGCCTGGACCTGTTTCTGTTGTTTCAGGTCTTTACCCGCTTTGCCGTCCCCGGTTTCTTTTTTATTTCGGGGTTCGGGCTGTTCTGTAATGATGCGTTACACAAGCCCTTTCATTATTTCAGTTTCATAAAAAAACACCTGGTCACGGTTGGCTTGCCCTACTTCGTCTGGTCGTTCTTTTACATTGCCATGTGGCAGTGGGAGGATATGTACCGGCCGGACCGGAGCTTTTCCGTTTCCGTGCTTATTGTAAAATTTTTGCTGGGCGAAGGCTGTTACCACATATATTTTATGGTGATTTTGCTGTATTTATATTTTTCCATGCCGTTCTGGCGCTGGCTGGTGGGCCGGATCAGCAAAAACTCCGCGTCCGGCATCGCGCTCAGCCTCGCCGTGCTGGCCACGCTTCAGATTGCGCTGTATAACTGGAGCGAAACATATTGGAATTATCCCTCCTGGACCCAGGGTCATGCCATGATCATCCGCCTCCTAAACGAACGCATAAACTATCTGCCCCTGTTTTACGGCTTCATTTTCGTGCTGGGCAGCATCTGCGCCGTCCATGAAAAAAAGATCCGCAGCTGGCTGCAGTGTCATTTCACTTCCAGTCTGGGAGTTTTTCTCCTGTCCTGCGCAGTGCTGATATGGAAGTTTAAAGAGTATGTGCTGGCAGGCATCCCGCTGGAAGACATCCCCGCCAAATATATGACCCAGCTTACACCGGAAGGTCTGCTCTACACAGTGTGCTGGTTGCTGTTTTTCAGCGCCGCCCTGGAAAAACTGGGGGATGATACCGCGGAGAGAGAAGCATGCTGTACCGATGCAACAGAAACGACGGAAAACAGTCTGGAAGCCAGGCGTTCTTTATCCAGTACGGTATTAGATGTCCTTTCCAAATACTCCATGATCATCTACCTGATCCATCCCCTGTTCCTGTACTACTGGCTTGAGTGGTTCAAATTGCTGGGACTTTCCATCGCACAGGTACCGGTTCTGGTATTTTACGTTTTAGTTTTAGTAACTTCACTGCTTGCCGGCGTATTAATACATAAATTAGCAAAGAACTGCAGGCCGGTTGGTTTAGCGCTATTAGGCAGGCAACCGAAATAAACAAATTGAAACCACATGCGACGACATCAGTGCAGGCGCCTCGCGTTAGCGAAGCGTTATGAAGGCGTTACCGCCCCGGCATACCATCAATACAAATTAAAAACCCCGCTCCATGACGGAACGGGGTTTTCTTATTTCGCTATTACGCTTCTTTAGCTTCTTCCAGGGGCTCTACGCTGATAATGCGTTCAGTACGGCCACGACGACCGAAACGAACCGTACCGGCGATCTTGGCATAGATGGTGTAGTCACGACCGATGCCAACGTTTTTGCCCGTATGGAACCGGGTACCATGCTGGCGCACGATGATGCTGCCGGCGGTTACCACCTGGCCGTCGTGTGCTTTGGTGCCCAGACGCTGGGCGTTGGAGTCACGACCGTTGTGGGAAGAACCGGTACCTTTTTTATGTGCATGTAACTGCAGAATAAGTTTAAACATTCATTTCACCTCCATGTTCGCGGATTCGAACATCTTGCGGACACTGCTCAGCCAGCTGATACAGCACGGTTTCCATACTGCCCAGCAACGTCTGAGTTTTTATGTCAGGCGTACGCTGCAGCGTTACCTGCAATACGCCTTTTTTCTGATCCACCTGATAGTCCACGGGATACTTCAGTTGTTGTTCCAAACCTACAAGAGCCATCTGCGTCGCCGCGGAGACCCAGGCGCATATGACACTTTCCCCGGCCGGGGCGTCACCCGCGTGGCCCTGGGACCGGAAACCTGTGATTTCTCCTTTATGGTTCCTGTATAAATCGATGGTAATCATCTTCGTTAAGCCGGGAATTTTCCCTGCTGCTTAGCCCTGGATACCGCTGATTTTAACAGCAGTGTACGGCTGACGATGGCCAGCGCGTTTGCGATAGTTGACTTTGGCTCTGTATTTGAAAACCAGAATCTTTTCGCCTTTGCCATGATCTTCTACGGTAGCGGTAACTTTCGCGCCGTCGATGAACGGTTTGCCTACGGTTACTTTGCCATCGTTGACGATAGCCAGAACTTCATCAAATACGACTTCAGCACCTTTTTCAGCGTTCAGCTTTTCTACGTTCAGAACGTCGCCTTCTGCTACTTTGTACTGTTTGCCGCCGGTTTTGATAATTGCGTACATGCATTGCACCTCCCTCTTCTTGGACTCGCCAATTACGGTACGCCACTATTTTAACTGCGATGCTGCGTGTCCGCTGCGCTGCGCTTTGCTGCGCGGCCGTGCGTTTCGCATCGCGCCGTGGCGGTTTACGGAACCTTCTTGCGCGGTTGGGGCCGGACAGAATCGTCCAGACTGAAATATAGTATCACAAAGATGCAGCGATGTCAACTTGTAATTAACGTTTTACATATAGAACAGGTTTTTCCTGCAGCTTTCCGATGCGAAGCGTTAAATCGTATAAAACCAGGCCGCGCTCTGGTCCAGATCCTTGGCTTCGGCATCCGGCCTGCCCTTGCTGCTGATGTGCAGTTCCTGGCTCTTGATGCTCACATTAGATCCCGGAGGCACGGACATGGTAATAAAGGTGTTGCCGCCGATGACGGAGTCGTGACCGATAACGGTTTCACCGCCCAAAATCGAAGCGCCGGAATAAATTGTAACGTTGTCTTCAATAGTGGGATGACGCTTTTTGCTGCGCAGATTCTGGCCGCCCCGGGTAGACAGCGCGCCGATGGTAACGCCCTGGTAGACTTTCACGTTGTCGCCGATGACGGTAGTTTCGCCCACTACGATGCCGGTGCCGTGATCGATAAAAAAGAAGCGGCCGATGGTGGCGCCGGGATGGATGTCGATACCGGTTTTGCCATGGGCATACTCTGACATGATACGGGGTAGCATGGGCACTCCCAAATCGTAGAACTCGTGCGCCAGCCGGAATACCATGATGGCGTACATGCCGGGATAGCAGAAAATAATTTCATCCTTATTAAAAGCGGCAGGATCCCCGTCGAATTCCGCCTGCACGGAAGTCTCCACCAGGTCACGGATTTTTGGTATGCGGGACAGAAACTCCATGGCGATTTCCTGGGCCCTCTCCATGCCGGTGCGGTAATCGGCGTTGCTGTATTCCGGCAGATAACGCAGGTACATGGAAATCTGCTTGGTCAGGTTGAAGAGCACGTCTTCTATCAGGGTCTGCAGATTATTCTCCGCCGTATAAAAATGATAATTTTTATTGCGATAGTACCCGGGAAATAAAATCTTCTGCAGCTTGTCCAGAATATCGACCACAACATCCATATCCGGGCTTGTAAACGCGTTCATCTTGTCTATGGTGCGGCCCTGGCCGTAGTCTCTCAATATATCCGCAGTCAGTTTTTTTATCTTCGGTTCAATGTTTTTCATGGAAGCCTCCCGAAAAGCCCTAATCTTTTATAATGATTGATTTATATTATGCTTTATTATTATATCAGAGAAGAACTGACAAAAGCAAGAAAGCCCCAGTCACAGACCGGGGCCGGTTATCCATATGGCGGAGAGGGTGGGATTCGAACCCACGGAGGCTCGCACCTCGCTGGTTTTCAAGACCAGAGCCTTAAACCACTCGACCACCTCTCCGTGATGTACAGCAAAAATTATAATAAAATTTTAAAAATCTGTCAACTGCCGGGAGCGAAAGACTGAACCGGCAAAACGTTCGCGCCGCTGCGGCTAAAGCGTACCGTTCCTGCTATCTCTGCATGAGAGAAACTACAATCTCTTCTCTACTTCCTTCAGTACCTCTGCCTGCAGCCTTTCCCCTTCTGACAAATGACGTTCCAGCCGCTGTTCCGCCTCAGCCGCCGCAACTTTGTCTTTTACGCCGCCCAGATTAATACGCACGTTATAAGCCGCCACCTGCTGGCAGGCACGGGCCAGAAGAGCCGATGCCGAACCGTCCGTTACCATCATCCGGTTTCCTTCCGTCACGGTAGTATATGCCAGTTTCATGATCCGGACACAGGCACCTGTCACTTTCAGCGAAGCCGCGACTGCTGTCTTGCTGGCCTCTTCAACAGCCTGTCTCCGGACTTCCGCGTCTTCCGTTGTTGTGTTCGGCAATTTATAGGCCTGAAGTACCAGGGAATACATGTCCGCATCTTCCTGTGCCATGTCCAGCATTTCCGCCTGAAGGGTACCGGCCTCTGCAATAATCTCCTGCATCCTGTCTTCCACTGCGGTATATTTTTTCTTACCCACCGTCATATGGGCCGACATACCTGCCAATGCCGCTCCCATGGCTCCGCAGATGGCAGCAGCGCTGCCGCCTCCCGGCATGGGTTTAGCGGAGTTGAGGTCCTGCACAAAAGATTCTATTTGTTGTTTCGCAAACACGGTATCCATTATTTCTCCCTTCCCGCCGTTACAGCCCCCACTGTCCGGCGCCCATTCTTTCAAGGTTTAACTATCCTCATACGCCGTGTCTTCCTGCTCCATAAAACGGTGCACCTGAACCACCGCAGCGTAACCGTCCAGGGGTTCCGGCGGGGTTTGCAGCCCCAGGGGAATCAGGCGGCGCAGACCATGGGGCGGATACAGTTTCCAATACAGGGCTCTGGCTTCTTCCGTTGAGTATTTTTCATCCACGATATAAACCGGATAACCCGGCAGCGCTTTTTCTACCCATTGCTTATGCTCTTCACTGCCGGTACCGTTTCCCAGCACGACAGCCTTGAGTATTTTCCGCAGACCCCAGGTATTGCTCACCTGCAGCCTGTCATATAAAAACTGCAACAGGGCATCGGAAAAATTACGGGTACGCATCACCTGCACTGCAAGGATGCGTCCCGTTTCTTCTACCAACGCCACGCCGGTCTTATCCCGGCCCGGGTCGATACCCAGATAAAATTGCAACGCCGTTTCCGCTCTTTTAGCCATGAGGCTGTCTCATTCTTCCTTCCCGGAAACTTTTTCCAGTTTCAGCCGCAGCTCCACAGGCCCGGCCGTGGTGATATTCCCGTCAGCAAAGGCTGTAAGGCGTATCTTGCCGCCCATCCGCTGCATTTTGGTTACGGTATCTACCATGGTGACCGCATTCATATTGCCAACCTTGCCTGTCATGGGGTCCGGCATGACACCTGCTTTTACGGAAATCTGGTTAACTTCCTGCAGGAACAGCATAAATGCCTGGTCCGGAGTTACTTTCTTATCATTCATGTCTATGACTTTCTGATGGATTTTATTCCCGTCTTTATAAATCAGTTTGTTGGGAATGACTTCCAGTCCACAGAGAACAGGCTGTCCCACCACCGTATTGGCCAGGGAACGGACTCTCACCAGCACATTATTGCCTTTTGCTTTCCCCAGCAGTTTCAGCAGCCGGTCATATTCCTCACGCTGGGCCCAGACGATTTCCGCCTTGGAAGAAGGATCCAGACCGATCCGGTTCATGGCTGCCGTATTGGCGCTTCCCATCAGCCAGCTCATCTGATTGCGGTTTTCCTCCTCCGTGCCGGTATGAATGATGCCTGCGAATACCACTTCCCCGCTGCGGTACATCATCTGTCCGCCGCGCATGAAAGCTAGGCCCTGCTGCAACGCGTCCGTTTCTTCCTGCAGACCTTTAATCTCTTCATTCAGTTTGTCTCTGGCTTCGGTCAGCGACTGCACCTCGCTTTTCGCATTGACCAGCGCCCCCTGCGTTGCCTCATACTGTCCGCGAACCTCGTTCAGGCTGTTATTGGCAGCAAGCAGGTTTTTTTCCGCCGCGGTTTTCGCTGCATCGGCTTCCCGGATTTTTACGTCCAGATCTGCAATGGCCGCATTTTTTTCTTTTAACGCATTCATTGCCTTATCATATTCTTTTTCCGCCGTGTTTTTCTCAGACGTAAGCCGGAACAGTTCTTTCTGCAGCTTTTCCATACCGAACAGCGCTGTGCGCGCGCTTTCAGAAGACACTGCTAGGACGCCGACGGAAAACAGGGCGATCAGCACGCCGGACAGTACGGTCAGCAGCACAGAAGTATCGTGAGGGCGCAGGCCGAACACGCTCAGTTTCTTTTTTCCGATTTTACTTCCCAGCTTGTCTGCAATAAAGGCGATAAGACCGCCCATTACCGCTAACAAAAACATCAGCCGTATACCAAACATGGATAATTCCCTTCTTTAACTATTATTGAACAAACTATCTTTATGCAAATCTCCTCACTTATAGAAGGAAGACATGTCTTTATAACACCGGACACGTATAATCCGGCTTTTAGGGATCCTGTATCAATAATCCGCCCTCTTCAGCATAAAGATGCCGGCGACAAAGCAGATGATATTAGGCAGCATAGCCGCCAGCAGCGGAGGAATGACCCCTCCTTTTCCCAGACCAGTGGCAAAGGCCATGATTCCGTAATACATAAAGATGACGATTACGCTGATACCCATGCCGATAGAAGAACCGCTGCGCTGCCGCTGGGTTCCCAGGGGCGCTCCCAACAGTGCGAACACAAAGCTGGCAAGAGGGATAGCAAAGCGCATATAAATTTCAGTCCATAAATCAGATGTGGGCAGCTTCTGCCGTTCCAGAACCTTGACATAGGCCCGCAGTTCTCCCAGCGTCATCTCGTTTATGCTCTTCTGTTCCCAGTTGATTTCCCTGGGTGTTATGTTCAGCGGGATCACCTGTTTGGTAAAAGCCGCCTTGCTGGTAACGCCTTCCTTTTCATCCACGGTAAAAACGTTTCCATCCTCCAGGACCCAGGAGTCGTCTTTCCAGGTAGCCTTTTTCGCAGTCTGTACACGGATCAGTTTTTCTTTTTGGAATTCTTCAATGGTGACTTTACTCATGATTCCCGTACTCTCGTCAAAGGACCGGGCATATGTGATACGCTGGGTGTCCCCGCTGAGGGTCTTGACGACCACATGATCCTGCGTTTTGGGTTTTACATTACCGCGGATATCCACAGCCAGGATCTGTTTGGCTATATGCTTGGAAGGCGGTACCACTTTTTCCGCCCAGATGACGGAAAAAATACTGACTACAAAACCGACTACGATGACCGGCGCTACAATCCGGTAATAGCTGACGCCGCCGGATTTCATAGCCACAATCTCGCTGTTGCCGGAAAGTTTTCCGAAAGCCATCAACGTTGCCAGTAACACCGCCATGGGAAATGTATAATTGACAATTTCCGGAAGGCTGTATAGAAACAGCCGGGCAACCGTCGGAATCGGCGCCCCATACGTCGTGATGTACTGTACGATTTTAAACAACAGGCTGCTGGCAATAAAGATACTGGAAAAGGATGCTACACCAAAGATAAAAGGATACAGCAATTCTTTCAGCACATATTTGTCCAATAATCGTAAATGCATTGCTATCCCCCTACATCTTAAAGTTTTCGCCCAGATAATACTTCCTTGCTATCGGATCGTTGGCAATGCTTTCGCTGTCGCCATGAAGCAGCACTTCGCCGCTTGCCAGGATATAGGCCTTGTCCACAATACTGAGCGTTTCCCGTACATTATGGTCAGTGATTAATATCCCGATGCCCCGTTTTGCCAGATGGGCAATCATGTTCTGGATGTCCGCCACTGCGATGGGGTCAATTCCCGCAAAGGGTTCGTCCAACAGTATAAAAGCAGGATCCGTGGCCAGGGAACGGGCTATTTCCACACGCCTCCGCTCACCGCCGGAGAGCGCAGTTCCTATACTTTTCCTTACATGATTAATGTCGAACTCTTCCAGAAGGTCTTCCATTTTTTCAAGTTGCTTTTCATGGGGTAAAGAGGTCGTTTCCAGAATTGACAGGAGATTTTCTTCAACCGTCATTTTCCGGAAGATAGACGCTTCCTGGGGAAGATATCCGATACCCAGCCGGGCCCGCTGGTACATGGAAAGCCGGCTGATATCCTGTCCGTCCAAAGTCACGGTACCAGCGTCAGGCTTTGCAATTCCTACCACCATATAAAAGGTTGTTGTCTTGCCGGCCCCATTGGGGCCCAGCAACCCTACAATGGTCCCCTGCTCTACCTGCAGGCTTACATTGTTCACCACTTTCCGCTGTCCGTAAATCTTTACCAGATTCTTTGTCTCGATAATCAAGCTTTTGTATCCTCCGTAGCAAAATCTTCTGCCTTTACCTGATCCAACATGTTGGATTCCGGATTAAAATTGGTCTGACCGTTTGCCATCAGGACCGCGCCCTCTCCAAACGCAGGATTGTCAATATTCTCGTTATCTTCTTTCGGATAATATACCATCACCACATTTCCCTGCGCATGCGTTTTGCTGTCGGGGCCCGAAACATTTGTAATACGGAGCTTATCTCCGGTTACGGTGTTCCCGTCCTGTGTCGCTTTGGCATTGCCAATCAGTTCTATATAACCGGTTTCCTTGGAATTGTAAATCGCCCGGTCACCGGAGCCGGTCATCTTCTGCGGCTTGTTTTCCATGGTAACGCCGCCGGTAGCATCGGCCACGCCGGATTTCATATCATATACAATCTTTCCGGCAGAAAGCCAGCTCCCGTCTACCGAAGAAAGATGGGCAAATCCTCCCAGCGTCTCCGCGAATTGTTTGTCATCATGGTAATCCACGCGATGTGCTCTCAGCGTTTTGTCCCCTTTTGTCAGAATCGCATTTCCCACAGCGGAAACAAACTTATCCGTGTACATAATCAGTTCATCGCTCTTCAGGTGGTTATCTTCTTTGTCTGCCACCACGCCGCCGTACAGACGTCCTGTCCGGCTTTTGCTGTTAAAGGTAGAACCGCCCTGGGCAACCGCCACGCCTCCATCATGTTTGATCGTGGTCTTGCCGGTGGTCGTACCGTCTCCGCTTTTCATATCATATTCTATTTCCACAGCATCCACGCTGTACTTTGCGTCTTTGGCAGGCGCTGCGAAAGCCGCGATACAATGCAGCAGAACTATTGTCATGCAGCCTATCAGAACTGTCAGCATTACTTTACTTTTCTTCATATTTACCGCCTCTTTCCACATGCGCTTTGTCTTTCAGTTTAAAATGCTCAAATTTACTGGAAGTAATGATTTTTTCGGCCATAGCCAGCATATCTTCTTTAACGACTTTGACTGCGCCGGTAGCAGTTAAAATATCCTGTTTCTCTTTCCATTCAACTCTATCTGCTTTCAAAAAGCCGCCCTGTTTTAACCGTGCGGTAACGCCATTGGTTAACATAAATTCATTACTTTTGATTTTAACCTCGGCCGCCTTGGCTGTTACATACATTTCGTCCCCGTTACTGAGATAAACGGTGCCTTCCAGCTGTTTTGCCCTGACCAGGTTATCGTTCACCTGTATTGCCTCGCCTACCTTCAGTTCCCAGAGACGTTTCCCGTCTGCATCCCGGTGCAGCACGGTGTTATACACAGTTGCTTTCGTTGTATCTGTGTCTGCTTTTTTTGCCTTGTTTGTCGGCTCCGGAACCGTGCTGCCCCAGAACAGCCAGGCAAACACCAGAAACAAAGCTCCCAGACCGGCAACAACGGCCAGTATTGTATTTTTATTTTTCACGGCCATCCTGCTCCTTTGCCTTCACTTCTTCATACGGTGTATTCCAGCGGTGCTGGAACCACAACCAGTTGTCCGGATACGCTTTGATAATCCGTTCCACGGATTGTGTCATCTTCAGGGTCAGATTATAGTCATCAGCATTCTTATCGCCGGTATCTTCATAATAAAACGGTTCTTCTACGAACACCTGATGCCCGTACCCGTCCGGTTTACGCACGATGTAAATCGGAATACAGGGCGCCTTGAACTTACGGGCAAAGTACGCCGGGCCGGCTGGCGTAGCGGCCATCTTTCCCAGAAACGGAACGAAGATGCCTTCATAACCGCCGTCCTGATCGGCGATCAGGCCTAACATACGTCCCTTTTTCATGGCCCGGGCACAGCCTAAGATTTCACTGCTGCCACGTGCGAATATTTCCTGCCCCACGCCTCTGCGCAATTCGTTCATAAAATCAGAATAGACCCTGTTAGGCTGCGGTTTTTCCACAGCGCTGAGCGGGAATCCGTTCAGGGCCAGCGCAGCACCCAGCCACTCCCAGTTATCAATGTGGCAGGCCAGCATGACCACGCCTTTTTTCTTCTGCAGAGCCTCCCATAAAATCTCCGGATGGTCGAAAGTGACCAGCCCCCGGATGTTGTCTTTGTTCAGCGCGGGCATGTAGAGCATTTCCATAACGGAAATACCCAAATTGATGAATAACCGTTTAATCGTTTTTTTCGCTTCAACTTCTGTATAGCCCAGACGTTCCCGGATAGTTTCTTCCGCACGGACCCGTTGTTTCTTGGCAATATGCCAATACAGATGCCCCAGGCCGGTGCCAACCTTCACCAGCAATTTGTAGGGTGTGTGAGAGGCAATCCAGCTCAGCGTTTTCAGCAACGCATATAACATTTATTGTCGATCCCCTTTTCCTTCTTCTGTGTATTCGTCCACTATGGCGGCCCAGTCGCCCCGGGCTTTCAGGATCAGTTCCAGCAGATCCCGCACGGCCCCCTGCCCGCCGTTATGAAACGCTATATAGGAAACGCGCTGCCTGACGTCTTCTGCCGCATCTGCCGGCGCTGCCGACAGACCCGCGGAAAGAAGGGCCGGCAAATCATTAAGGTCGTCTCCCATAAAGGCAATCTCTTCCAACGTTAACTTATATTTATCAGCTAATGCCAGGAGCGCCTGCTTTTTCGCGGAAATCCCGCTCATTACGTCTTCCGCAATGCCCAGTTCTTCCGCACGCCGCTGCACGATGGTCCCTTTGCGCCCGGTGATGACGGCTACACGCAAACCATGCCGCCTGGCAGTGGTAATGCCCAGTCCGTCTTTGGCGTTGAACCGTTTGAACAGTTCTCCCTCCCCCCCGATATTGATGCTTCCGTCAGTGAGGGTGCCGTCCATATCCAGGGCCACAAGTTTTATCTTTTTTGCTTTTTTCTGTAATTCTTCCAGAGATAGTTTCCGTGATGCCATGTGCAAGCTCCGAAAAGTAATAATATTGTCTAATTCTTTGGACGTCGGCGGATAACCCGGAAGGGTCCCAGTCGCGAATCATTTAGGCGGCGGAGGTTTACCGGAAGCCGCCGTAGACTTCGCGTGGGAGGCGGGTTGTCTGCCGACGCATCACTGAGTCGGCTAAACCACGCCCTGCCGGACCAGGTCCGTCATGTGCAGCAACCCAATTACATGGTGCTCTTCATCAATGACAGGCAGTACCGTAATAGGTTTGGGCTTGTGGCTTTCCATAATGTGCAGAGCCTGTGCCGCCAGTTTTTCCTGTGTAATAAATTTGGGATTTTTTGTCATCAGCTCCGTGACAGGCCGCTTCAGGAAATCCACGCCTTTGGACAGGCCCCGGCGGATGTCACCGTCAGTAAGGAGACCGATCATAATATTGTTTTCGTCGACTACGGAAACAGCGCCCAGGCCCTTGTCGGTAATGATGAACAGGGCTTCCGTAACGGTAGCGGTTCCTTTCACCACCGGATTCCCGCTGCCGCCGTGCATGATGTCCCCTACCGTCAACAGGAGTTTCCGGCCCAGGCTGCCGCCGGGATGGAACACGGCGAACTGTCTGGAAGTAAAATGATGTTTTCCCATGAGCGCCATGGCCAGCGCATCGCCGAAAGCCAGAGCCGCAGTGGTACTGGAAGTGGGAGCCAGCCCCAGGGGGCAGGCTTCTTTTTTTACGCCCACGTTCAGGACTACGTCCGCATTCTTCGCCAAAGTGGAATCGGTATTGCCTACCATGGCGATGAGCCTCGCCCCGATCCGCCGGATGGAAGGCAGTATGTTCAGCACTTCACCGGTCTCGCCGCTGTTGGACATGGCAATAATCACGTCATCCGCCGTCACCATGCCCAGGTCCCCGTGGATCCCTTCCGCAGGATGGAGATAAAAAGAAGGGGTGCCGGTGCTGGCCAGCGTAGCGGAAATCTTATGGGCGATGATACCGGATTTTCCCATGCCGGTCATAATGACGCGGCCCTCGCACCCCAGGATCATATTCACTGCCGCGTCAAAATGCTCATCAACACGGGGAATCAGATCCAGAATGGCTTCTGCTTCCATCTGCAGCACTTTCTGGGCATCCGTTTCCAGTTCGTTCATGGTTCATCGTGTCCTTTCAACTTTTATTTGCAGGTAATCATTTGCGGGTAATCCTGTCTATGGCAAGCACGTCTTTCAGCAAGGCTTCCAGCCGGTCCAGACGCACCATGTTGGGCCCGTCGCTTAAGGCCTTGGACGGGTCGTCATGCACCTCCAGGAACAGGGCATCAATGCCGATTGCCGCCGCTGCCCTGGCCATATGGGGCACGTACTGGCTCTGGCCGCCGCTGCTGGTTCCCTGGCCTCCGGGAATCTGCACGCTGTGGGTAGCGTCCATCACCACGGGATAACCCAGCTCACGCATGATGGCCAGGCCCCGCATATCGGTTACCAGGGTGTTGTAACCGAAGCTGGAACCGCGTTCTGTCAGCAGAATATTCTGATTCCCCGCCGCTTCAATTTTGGCGATGACATTTTTCATGTCCCAGGGAGCCAGGAACTGTCCTTTCTTCACATTGACGCAACGGCCGGTCTTCGCTATGGCGCAGACCAGGTCGGTCTGGCGGCATAAAAAGGCCGGTATCTGCATTACGTCCAGCACTTCCGCTGCTTTCTCCACCTGGATGGTTTCGTGCACGTCACTGATGACGGGTACGCCTAATTCTTTTTTAATGCCGGCGAGCTGTTTCAGCCCTTCTTCCAGCCCGGGACCCCGGAAGGAAGTGTGGGAAGAGCGGTTGGCCTTGTCATAGGATGCCTTGAATACATACGGCATGCCCAGTTTTTCACAGATTCGTTTTACTTCCTGCCCGATGGCCAGGCTGTGTTCATAACCTTCCAGCACGCAGGGTCCGGCAAACAGCAGCATGGGCTGCCCCGGTCCCACTTTATAAGGTCCAACATTAACAGTATGCATTATTTTCCTCCCAACAGTTTGTTAACTGCATCCAGATCTTCCTGGGTATCCACGCCGATTCCCCGGAAATCGCTTTCCAATACTTTGATCTTATACCCGTTTTCCAGCACCCGCAGCTGTTCCAGGCTTTCCACCTGTTCCAGGGGCGTGGAGGCCATGGCCGCGTACTGCATGAGGAAAGTTCTTGTGTAGGCGTAGATACCTACGTGTTTGTACACTTTAAAAAGTTCCGTTTTGTTCCGGGGGTAAGGAATCAGGCTGCGGGAAAAATACAGGGCGTAACCGTTTTTATCCGTTATCACCTTCACCGCAGAGGGATCAGCAAATTCGCTTTCCTGCATCAGGGTCTTCATGGTGGCCATCTGCAGTCCGGGTTCCGCCTCAAAAACTTCCGCCAGACGGTCTATGATTTCCGGAGGGATCATGGGCTCGTCTCCCTGCACGTTCACGATGACATCCGCGTCCGGATATTTTTCCGCCACTTCCGCCAGGCGGCTGGTGCCGTTGGGATGGTCTTCCCGGGTCATGCAGGCGCAGCCCCCGAAGGCAAGCACGGTATCATACACCCGTTTGTCATCCGTTGCCACAATGACCTCTGCCGGCATCTTTGCTTTTTTCGCCTGTTCATACACACGCTGGATCATAGGTTTGCCCGCAATCAGTTTCAGCGGTTTGCCGGGCAGCCGGGTTGAGGCATACCGGGCCGGAATCACACAGATTACTTTCATGAAAGCATCTCCTTTGCTGCTACTATGGACTCATAAAACAAACCGACTCACGTTTCGTTTGATTATACGTTTACGGCTTCTTTAATCTCATGCGCTTCGTTTTTCTTATTTGCTTTCTTCAGCGCGGTTTCCACCGTTTCCTTCAATTTTCTGTCAAAGGTCTCTTCATTCCGGGTTATCATGATATCCATGTTCATAACGTACAGGGGAATTTCCCGGTTGAAGTAAATGAATTCCGTGGGAATCTTTACGGCGTCCTTACCGGTGGTAATCAGGGCGTCTGCATTCAGTTCAGCTGCCCGCTCGCCGATATACTGCATCTCCAGCATGCCGTAATCATGATGGTCCGGATAGCGGATGGCTTCCAGAATTTCCAGCCCGCAGCCGGAGACATTCTGTTCAAATGACGAGGGGTTACCGATGGCCGAGAACACCATGACCCGTTTGCCTTCTAACTCTTCCAGGGGCAGGGGATTCTGCTGAATGCCCTTATACCAGTCTGCAATCTCCACAAACTCTTTGGCGTGATGGATGCTTTCCACGATGGGAGCTTCCGTATTGTACTGCCGGATATTCTCCGTCAGGCTGGTCCGGGTCAGCTGGGAACTCTGGTCAGACTTGGTAAAGAGGAACATGTCCGCCCGGTTAAGATGTTTCAGGGGTTCGCGCAGAATACCCCGGGGCAGCAGATTGCCGTTGCCGAACAGGTTCAGGGTATCCACCAGCACGATGTCCAGGTCCCGTTTCAGCTGCCAGTGCTGGTAACCGTCGTCCATGATGATAACTTCGGCGTGGAGCTTGTCCACTGCGTAACTGCCGGTCACGTCACGGTTCTTACCGATGACTACCGGGATCCCGGGCATCATCTTGGCCATCAGGTAGGCCTCATCACCGGCCTCATAGCTGGTCATGAAAATTTTCTTTCCGTCTGATACCACGCCCAGGGGCTTATCCCAGTGGGAGCGGTAACCGCGGTTCAGGATTACCACACGGTAACCCATATCTTTAACCATCATGGCTACCCGCTGGGCGGTAGGTGTTTTGCCGGTACCGCCTACGGTAATATTGCCGATGGAGATGACACAACAGTCCAGTTTCCGTCTCGACAGGATGCCCGCTTCATACAGCCACAGGTTCACCCGGGCGCCAAAGCCGTAAACGTAGGACAGGCCGCGCAGAAAACCCATAAGGATAAAAGCGTACCAGGGGCGTTCCGGGGCATGGGCTATGTGGAAAATATACTGGATAATGGCGGCGCCGTGTTTCAGGCCGCCACCGCCCGCATCGTTAAAGTTACGGGTGTTGACAGGGTATTCCTTCGTATAGGCATGGGGAACAGAAGCTTTCTCCAGCAGGTCCGTCAGGTAGTGCATGGTATTGAGGGCGGCGCCCCGGTTTTCCCGGATGACCTGCATGGAGGCATCCCCCATCTTTTTGCGCAGGGAATCGTCCCCCGCAATCTGCAGAAACTCTTTCACGAGATCGTCGGCGCCTTGTACCGTATGCAGGGCGCCTGCTTTGGTCAGCAGGGAGTAGGAGTCCTTGAAACTCAGCATGCTGGGACCCACCAGGATAGGCTTGGCATGGGCTGCCGGTTCCAGCACGTTATGGCCGCCGTAACCCTTCGTCAGACTGCCCCCAACGAAAACGATATCGCCTACGGCATAAATACGGCCCAGTTCACCGATAGTGTCAATCAGCAACACCGGACATTCCGGCCGGGAACCGTCCATATCTTTCAACTTGGACCGTAAGCCGGCCTGATAATTAAACTTACCGCTCAGCCGCCTGATTTCATTCACCTTGTCAATCCACCGGGGAGCTATGATAAGCCTTGCTTTGGGATACTGTTTGCGCAATTCGGTAAAAGCGGTCAGCAAGATACTTTCTTCCGGTGTATGCGTGGAACCTGCCACGATGACCGGGTACGCATCGTCCCCTAATCCCAGTTCTGTTTTATAGTTTGCCAGATCTTCCGGCGTCACTTCCGCATAAGTCTGGTCAAATTTGGTGTTACCGGTCACAAAAATCTTTTTGGGATCTGCACCTAAATGAGTAATGTAGTTGGCGTCAATACTGGACTGCATACAAAAGCGGCTCACGGTCCGCAGCATGTCCCGCCAGATGCTGAACAGATACTGGTACGTCTTCACAGATCTTTCGGAAATGCGGCCGTTGACCATCATCACAGGAATGTTCCTGTCCCTGATCGCCCGCAGGAAGTTAGGCCATAATTCTGTTTCTACCGGCAGGAAGATACCGGGGTGTACGCGGCGTACGACGGACTCCGCCACCCAGGGCAGATCCAGCGGGAAATAGATATAGCCGTCTGCTTCCGGTATAATCTGCTTCGCCATATTGTAACCGGCTACGGTAAAAGCAGAAACCAGCACTTTCCGCTCCGGCATGATTTTTTTGATTTCTTTTACAATCGGGCTGGTAGCTACAATTTCACCGACCGACGCGCCATGGATCCAGATGCAGTCAGAACTCATCACATTCGCGATTTCTTCCCTGCGAATCAGGCCCATGCTCTGCCGGAACCGTACGCCGAAGCCTTTTTCCGTACACAGCCGGTACAGAAAAAACGGCAGTATTACGATGAAAAATACCAGCAGACCTAAAATGTTATAAAGAATATACATCATACGTTATGTTCAGCTCTCTTCCTTGTTGGTACGGTACTGGATCTGATACAGGTGCGCATATAACCCGTTCTTTGCCATCAGCTCCTCATGGGTTCCGTCTTCCACCAGTTTCCCTTTATCCAGCACAAGAATCCGGTCGGCATTTTTTATGGTAGACAGACGGTGGGCGATTATGATAGAGGTACGCCCTACCATGAGGCGGTTGAGGGCTTCCTGTACTACACGCTCGCTTTCCGTATCCAGCGCAGACGTGGCTTCGTCCAGAATCAGGATACGGGGATCTTTCAGAATGGCCCTGGCAATGGCAATACGCTGCCGCTGTCCGCCGGAAATGTTCACGCCCCGGTCTCCCAGCATCGTATTATATCCTTCCGGCAGTTCCATGATGAAATCGTGGGCATTGGCCGCTTTGGCAGCCGCCTCGATTTCCTCTTTTGTAGCATCCAGGCGGCCATATAAAATATTGTCGTATACCGAACCGTTGAACAGGATGGTCTCCTGGGGCACGATGCCTACCTGGTTCCGCAGGGAATCCAGCGTAACATGCCGGATATCCGTTCCGTCAATACGGATTGTGCCGGCATCGCAGTCATAAAACCGGGGCAGCAGGCTGGCAACCGTCGACTTGCCGGCGCCGGAAGGCCCTACCAGACCAATGGCCTGACCCGGTTTTGCAGTAAAGGAAAGGTCGTGGAGAATCTCATCCCCCGTGTTGTAAGAGAACGTCACATGTTCAAAGCTGACATTGCCAGTCACCGCCGGAAGCGCTTTTGCGTCAGGCAGATCCCGAACTTCTTCCCGCAGATCAAGTACATCAAATACACGCTGGGCTGCCGCCAAAGCCTTCTGGATATTACCGCTAACCCTGGTAATCCGCTTGATGGGATTGGAAATATTCACCGCATATGCCAAAAAGGCAACCAGAGAACCGGCTGTGGTTTCTCCCGCGATAACATTGTTGCCTCCATACCACAGAATCAGCGTTACACCCAATGCCGCCACAAACTCGATGGTCGGCGTCAGGGTAGCCATGTATTTTGCATTCTTCAGATTTGCTTTCAGATTTGCCTCATTTTCCCTTTCAAAACGTTCAATCTCATACTGTTCCCGCACAAAAGACTTGACCACCCGGGCAGAAGAAACCGATTCCTGCAGCACGGACGTGATATCTGCCGTAGCTTCCTGAATCTGCCCGCCGGAACGGCGGATCTTCTTTCCGAAATAATTCATAAAATACAGCACTACCGGGAACGTCAGAATGGTAAACAGTGTCAGCTTCCAGTCCAGATAGATCATGGCGCAGACAGAGCCGATCAGGATGATACCCTCCGTGACCAGTTCAATGGTGTTGTCCACCATGGCGCCCTGCAGGGCATTGACATCATTGGTCACATAGCTCATGATGGTACCCGTCTTATTCTTATCATAAAAAGACATGGAAAGGCGCTGCAGCTTGCGGAACACTTCACTCCGGATATCAATGATAACATGCTGTCCTACATAACTCATGAGGTAATTCTGCCCGTACAGGAAAATTCCCCGCAGCAGAAAAATCACCACGATACTGGCTGAAATCACGTTCAGCATGTAATAGTCTTTGGCATTCAGCACCTTGTCGATCATATCCCTGAAAATCCAGGGAAGATACAGGTTTCCTGCTGCCGCCAGCATAGTGCATAAAAGCGCTATCGACAATATATGAAGATATGGTTTGATATAACTTAAGATACGCTTATATAAAATCATCTGAACTCCTTGCAGAATCAATGTTTTCTTTTATTGTTTCCCGTCCGGCAGGAGATGCCTTTCCCGGTTTTGCCGGGCCATGCGGAGCACCAGTTCCGCCACCCGTTTTACGGCGCCGGGTTCTCCCAGTTTTTCTTTAACTTCCTGCAGGTCGCGCTGCAACAGGGCAAAACGTTCCGGTTCCAACAGCTCCAGCGCTGCGGCCGCAATCTTTTCCGGCGTGCAGTCATCCTGCAGCAGCTCCGGCTCGATCAGCCTTCCCGCCACAATGTTGGGCAGGCCGATGTTGGGAATCTCCACCACCTGTTTGGCAATCCAGAAGCTGATAGGGGACGCTTTGTACAGTATTTCGCAGCCCAGACCGCACAACGCCGCTTCCAGCGTCACCGTGCCGCTGGTGGCAATGGCAAAATCCGCCACGCTCATTACGTCATAATTATGTCCTTCGGTCAGTTTTATATCCAGGCCTGCCTGTTTAACAGGGCCTTCCAGCATTTCTCTGGCAATGGTCACCGCCCGGGGCATGGCGAAATCAATATCCGGGCGCTTCTGTTTTAAAATTTTTGCCGCCGCCAGCATATCCGGCAGCAGACGCTGAATCTCCATGGTACGGCTGCCGGGCATCAGCAGGATCAGGGGATGCCCGTCCCGTTTTCCCGCCAGCTGTTCTGCTTCGTTGCGGGGCAGAGACGGTTTTACCGTGTCCACCAGAGGATGGCCGACAAACTCGATATCGGCCCCGTAGGATTTATACAGGTCGTACTCAAAAGGAAAAATGGACGCGATCTTGTCCACGACTTCCACTACACCGGCAGCACGGCTGGGCCTCCAGGCCCAGGCAGAAGGAGCGATAAAGGAAACCACTTTGATCCCCCGTTCTTTCGCCAGCTTTGCCAGCCGCATATTAAAGCCTGGATAATCAATGGTCAGCAGCACGTCAGGTTTACGGCTGTCCATAAGTTCGATAAACGCGCTGCGGAGCTTCCAGATATCAGGAAGCCGTTTCAGTACTTCCACAAAACCCATGACGCTATGGTCTTTGATATCGAACAGCACCTCCCCGCCCGCTTCCCGCAGACAGTCGCCGCCCATACCAAAGACTTCCGCTTCCGGTTCCAGTTGTTTAATGGCGCGGGTCACGGCGCCGGCATGCAGGTCGCCGGATGCTTCCCCCGCAGAAATCAATATCCTGGTCATGATACCTCTATGTGCTGCCGGCCGCTGCAGGTATTTTATAATGCAAAACTTACCCTGTCAGGAAGGTTTCCCGCCGCAGCCAACAATTATCCATTTTTATACATACTAAATCATCTTATTATAACACAAAAAAGCAGCTGAATAAACCTTTCAGCTGCTGATTCCATAAATATTTCATTTTTTGTGAATGCCGCCCCTGTCACTGAATGAGCCTGCCAACGCACATACGAAAAAAACGCGTTGACCGGTTTCCGTCACACCAGTTCCGATTCGCTCATGGACACAATGGTTATGCCTTTTTCATCCGCCATGGCCAGGGTGCGTTTGCGGTCCACCAGCAAAGTTCTGCCCGCTTCAATCACAATGCCGGTGGCCCCCGCATGGATCATGGATGTCAGCGTGGTGGTTCCCACGCTGGGAATATCAAACCGGTTATCCTGGGCAGGCTTGGCTGTTTTGGCCACAATTACGCCGCCCTTGCCGAGAAAACCTCCCCGCAGAATACAGGCATCAGTTCCCTCAATGGCTTCCAGCGCCATGACCGCCTGATTCTTTACCACTACCGTCTGCCCGATATCCAGACGCCCCAGTTCCTTGGCCATCCGGAAGCCGAACTGCATGTCTTTCCATTCCTGTTCCGCCGGTTTCCGTTTCGTCAGCACACCCGGCTCCGGCAGCAGCGGCCGGACCAGCACTGTCTGGTCCATCACATGCATACCGGCATCTTCGATGAGTTTTACAATGGCGTTCATAATGGTATCATCCTTCCGGTCGGGAAGGGATGCCAGTACCCTGATGGTGGTCAGGTCCGGGATTACGACCCCGGTTTTATATAATACTTCTTTCGTGACCTTGCCGATCATGGTTACATTCTTTACACCATTCTGTTTCAGTGTCCGGAGGATCTTTCCCACCTTGCCCACATTGATGGTATAAAACACATCCACGTTTTCCGGCAGTTCCGGATCCGTCTCCGGAACCACAGCAATAGCGACGACCTTATATCCCAGCTTCTTTGCGGACTGCGCCACATCAACCGGCAGATGGCCGATCCCGGCCAGTAAACCCAAGGTTTCCATAAGTGTACCATCCATTTATGATTTAAAGGCAGCGAAACAATCCGCTGCCTTCACTTTATTATTTTGAAAAAGTTACTGATTTTCTCCTGCAGTTGCGCCGCGTGTTTTTATTTACGCGTATGGATGATGCCCCGCTCCGCGTTACGCAGGAACCGCATCAGATGTTCCACCGGCTCGCTGCTGTCCAGTTCCTGTTCCATGGTTGCGACCGCTTCTTCCAGCGAAAGCCCGCTTCGGTACAGAATCCGGAATGCTTTTTTCAGCTGGGTGCGGATTTCCAGCGGCATCCCCGCCCGGGCCAGACCCACGCTGTTCAGGCCCGCCACAAAAGCAGGATCCCCCGCTACCAGCATAAACGGCGGGATATCCTGGGATATTCTGCTCATACCGCCGGCCATGGCGTTCCGCCCGATGCGGCAGAACTGGTGCACGGCTGCCAGGCCGCCGATGACGGCCCGGTCTTCCACGACCACATGGCCTGCCAGGGTAGCCACATTAGACATGATCACGTTGTTGCCCACGATACAGTTGTGGGCGATATGGGTATAGGCCATCATCAGTATATCGTTGCCGATACGGGTCTCGTTGCCTTCCCCGCAGGCACGGCTCACGGTAACACATTCGCGGAACACGCCCCGGTCGCCGATAACGGTATAACTGCGTTCCCCTTTAAACTTCAGATCCTGTGGGACGCTGCCGATGGAAGCTCCCGGGAAAAATTTACAGTCTTTGCCGATTGTTGTATACGGATGGATCACTACATGCGGACCTACAATGCAGCCATCCCCCAGCACCACGTCATGTTTAATTACCGCATACGGACCAATTACTACATTTTTGCCGATCTCCGCGCCTTTTTCTATAATCGCGGTCTCGTGTATCTTTTGTAACGGTGTAACTACCGATGCCATTTTCTCACTCCCCTGAAGTCAGACCCCTCATCATCCTTAACGAATGTTGTCTGCAAAACTTTTTGTCCAGCGCCAGAAAAGAAAAGCACAGAAATTCCCACATGCTAATACTTTAAGAAATACAATCCTGTAAACCCGTGTTTTTTTGTTTCCCGTTTTTTTGTATATTCGGCCAAATTTTCCGTTTATCCGGCATTGCAATGCCTTTAATAGGCAATGTTACTTTTTTTCTTTAATTTTCTTCATTTTTTATCTGGTAACAGGAAACCGGATTCTTGTTATTTCTGTGCTGCCGTCATTTCGCGTACAGCAGCCTTTATTTGTCCTGGATCGCAAAGAAACAGTCGCATTCGCAGGCCAGTTCCCCGTCTACCTTGCCAGCGCAGTGGATCACGCCCATATTGCCGTGGATCTTCACTACTTCCGCGCGGGTCACTACCTGGTCACCGGGAACCACCTGCTTATGGAAGCGCACTTTGTCGATTTTGGCAAATACCGCAATCTTGCCGCGGTTTTCCGGCGGATACAGCATGGCTACCCCGCCTACCTGGGCCATGGCTTCAATCAGCAATACGCCCGGCATGATGGGATTGTCAGGAAAATGTCCCAGGAACTGCATCTCATTAACTGAAATATTTTTGATGCCAACAGCCCATTTCATCGGTTCCAGATCCAGGATCCGGTCAACCAGAAGCATGGGGAAACGGTGCGGCAGAATTTTCTTGATTTCGGTAACATCCAGTGTAATAGCCATTATTTACCCTCCCTGTAAGCAATAATCTGTTTTGCCAGTTGCGAATTATACGAATGTCCTGATTTTACTGCAATAACATGCCCTTTCCAGGGGCCGAGCAGGGATAAGTCCCCTAACACGTCCAGGATCTTATGCCTTACCAATTCATCCGGAAAACGGGGCACGGAAAGACATCTGGTGTCGTCATACACCAGCGCGTTTTCCAGATTGCCGCCCAGACCCAGGCCCATCTTCCGCATTTGTTCCACTTCATGCATGAAGCCGATGGTACGGGCCGGCGCAATTTCTTTCAAAAATGTTTCTTCTGTCAGCAGCAGGTCAAAATACTGGGTTCCCAGCAAGGGATGCGGATTGACGGAAGTAAAGGAGATACGCGTCCCGTCATAGGGAACCATCATCATAAACTTATCCCCGTCATAAACGGTAAACGCCCTGTCAATCACACAGATCTTTCTTTCCGCCTCCTGTTCCGCCCGTCCGGCCTGTTGTACCAGCTGCGCAAACACAAGGCCGCTGCCGTCCGTTACCGGCGGTTCCGGCGAATCCATTTCAATCCGGCAGTTGTCGATCCCCATGGCAAACAGCGCTCCCAGCAGATGCTCCACTGTAAAGACCTGGGCGCCGTTTTCGCTCAGGGTCGTCGCTTTCAGCGTGGAAGTGACCAGTTCCCCGCGTGCATGGATTTCCGGTTTCCCCGGCAGATCGGTCCGGATAAAAACGATACCCGTATCCGGATTGCCCGGCTTTAACGTCATGGTCACATCTTTCCCTGAATGCAGCCCTGCGCCGGAATAACTCACCCCGGCTGCCAATGTTATCTGTTTTTCCATACGCATTTCCCCTACATTCTATTTTTTCGGCCTGAACCGTTCCTTGCCATCTTTCCAGCGGTCATGCACCCAGAACCACATGGGCGGGTTTTCCCTGATCTCCTGTTCCAGGATCGCCATCATTTTTTCCGTAACCCGGGAGAGGTCCCGCTCCTTGTCCTTTGTCTTTTCTGTGTACAGCGGCGGATAAATTTTCGCCCGGCAGCTGCCGTCTTCATCGTAATGCATGAAAATAGGCAGGATCGGACAGCCAAATGTCCGGCTGAAAACCGCGGGACCTGCAGGCGTGATCACTTCTTTCCCAAACAGAGTCGTTTTAACGCCGGTGTCATTGGTATCCTGGTCATATAAAATGCCTAACAGATGTTTTTCTTTCAGATACCGGCCCATGGCCAGGATCCCTTCCTTGCCCTGATTGTACGCAACTTTCTGTTCTACGATCTCACGGTATTCATTGATAAACCGGTCCATGGCATCATTATTCTGTTTCCTGGCAATGCTCAGCATCGGGTAGCCGTGCAGGGCGACATTAGCCCCCAACAGTTCCCAGTTACCGAAATGCCCGGTACACATCAGGGCCCCTTTTCCTTTGGCGTAAGCCTCTTCCAGATACTCCAGGCCATCCGTTTTCACAACAGAGTTTATCGTATCCCTGTTCAACAGCGGAAACCGCAGCACTTCCACAATCATGCGGCCAAACTTGACTACGCTCTGATGGGCGATTTTCCGGGCTTCCTCCGGCGACACATGCAGGCATTCCTCTACGTTAGCCGCCGCCATCTTCATGCGCCATTCCGGCACAAACAGCGGCGCCACCCTGCCCAGCATGTTGCCAAAGGCCAGCCCTATGCTCCACGGAAGCACGCAGAATATTTTGCTGACCAGTTTCATTACATAATATTCGAGCATATCTTCACCGCGCTACTCATTCTTTTTCAGCTCTGCAATTTCCTTCTGCAGGGTTTTGACTGTTTTCATCAGTTCATTAAGCTTCCGCAGCTTGGACTGCTGGCGCAGCCATTCCACATGGGACATATGCGGGAACCCGGCCAGCACCTGGTTATCACCCACATCGCTGATGACGCCGCAACGTCCTGCCATCGTATTATTGCTGCCGATGGTGATATGCCCCACCGTAGCAGCCTGCCCGCCAAAGGTATTGTTATTGCCGATGGTTACGCTGCCGGGGATTCCTACCATAGCCACAAACAGGTTATTCTCGCCTACCACATCGTTATGTCCCAGATGCACCAGGTTATCCAGTTTGGTCCCGTTGCCGACAACCGTACTGCCAACGGTCGCCCTGTCAATACAGGAGTTGCAGCCGATCTCCACGTCATCGCCCAGCACTACATTGCCGGTCTGCTGCACCTTGTTATGTTTCCCGTTGTTCGTCACAAAACCGAAGCCGTCACCGCCGATGACACAGCCGGACTGCAGTATATCCCGGTTGCCGATGACGCAGCTTTCCCGCACCGTAGCGTTAGGATATATCACGCAGTCTTTGCCTACCTTCACATGGCGTCCGATATACGCATGGGAATAGATCACCGTCCCATCCCCGATCTCCGCTCCGGATTCTACCACCGCAAAAGCCTGGATAGCCACATTCCTGCCGACTTTAGCATCCTCTGCCACGTACGCCAGCGGACTGATGACACGGGGCACCTCTTCCTGCGGGCGGAACAATTCCAAAAGTTCTGCAAAAGCCTGCTTGGGATTTTCCACGCGTATCACAGGACGGTCCAGTTTTCTGTCCTCCGGAGCCAGTATCATGGCGCCGGCACGGCTTTTATGACAGAATTCCACGTAAGGCGGAATCGCAAACGAAATCTCTGTCGGCCCGGCTTCTGCCAGACCATTCACACCGGTAATGCGCAACGCAGGGTCATCGTTTTCCAGTGTGCCATGCAGAAACGCAGCCAATTCCTGTAATGTCTTTTCCATAGTTCCACAACCCCTCTGCTCTCCATCTTATTGTATCAGGAATAACCTGACCGAACCATACCTGCTAATTGTTCCTGCCGCTTTTAAATCAAGAAAAAACGGACGGACGAAACTCCGCCCGTTATGGGTGAAACAAAATATACCCGTTTTGAATATTGTAAAAAGATAAGCGATAACGGCGGGGTCCCGTATTATTTCATCTTTTTGATAACCTCTTCCGTTACGTCCACGCCGCCGGAAGGAACTGCGTCCTTAATCAGCACAGCGCTGAGGTTCTTTTCTTTGGATACTTCCGTTAACGCAGTGTCCAGGCTGGCTTTTAATTTGGCCTGAGCCTCAGAGGAAGCAACCTGCATCTGCGCTCTCTTATCCTGTACGATTTTTTCCGCTTCTTCCCTGCTCTTGCCTTCCGTCTCTTTCTGCATCTGATCCTGCAGTTCTTTTGCTTTCTTCTGCAAATCTTCCTTAATGGTCTTCACTGCCGGCGCTTCGGTCTCAACCTTTTTCATGTCAACCACGCCAAAAGCCGCATTGCGCCCGCTGCAGCCAAATGCCAGCAACGCACATACTACCATAAGACACGCTAATACTTTTTTCATGTTCTTTGCTCGTCCTTCCTGAATTATTGTCAAGTTTCTTATTTTCCTGCCGTGCTTCCCGGGGCTTTTTTATTTAACGCTGCCGCCGCCTCTGCGCGGGCCGCCAGTTTCTTTAAGCCGGAAATTACGTCCCCGGTCACATCGTCCGCCGAAACATTGGTGCGGTACTTATGAAAAATGATGGAATAACCACGTTCTTTCGCAAGTTTAATAACGATGCTCTCCGTATCCTTTTTTATCGAAGTTTCCAGCGTTTCGATGCCCTGCTGGCGTTTGTCCAGTTCTTCGTCAATTGTACCCAGCAGTTCCTTCAGCGCCCCCGGGGCCTTTTTCAGGAGCGGATCATCCGTTCCTTTTTTCATTTCTTCCATCATCTGACCCTGCAGCTGACGGGCGTAAGCATCCAGGCGCTGCTGCATGGCTTCTACATGCGGCTGCATCCGCTGGTTCACCAGCCCCATCTTATGTTCCATCAGCAGCATCCGGTCACGGTCTCTGGCAGCCTTCAGCGTTTTCAGTTCCGCCTCCACCCGGCTGCGTTCTTCCGGAATCATACGGACCGTGTCCAGTTTAAGCCGCAGATTAAACAACCTCAGTTTGTAATGCTCATCCAGCTTCTTTTCTTCCTCAGCCAGTTCTTTATCTACCTGGTCCGCGAACTGTCCGCTCAACTGCTTCAGTTTTTCCTGTTCCGCCGCCTGTTTTTCCATCATGCGCGCGAAGAAATCAGCTGACAGGAAGTTCTGTTTGCTGTTCCGCTTCAGCTGATGCAGCTTTGCCAGGCTGCTCATCTGGGTTTTCCCGACGATTTCCTGTTCCCTGCGCTTATCCAAAAGCAGACTGTATTCGTCTTTCAGCTTTTGCAGGCGGGCGTGCTGCGGATGTTCCTGCAGGACTTTTTCCCAGTGCACAACCGCGATCTTTTCCCCGCTTCCGGTTTTGCTACAGGCAGAAAGCATCAGCGCCAGGCCCGTGAAAACGATCAAAAGCCAGCGCATCATGTTTCCTCCTTCTACAATGGAAAATGAGGCTCCCGCAGAGCCTCATTTCATGCATTATCATTTCTTCGGATTCTGCAGTGCTTTGGCCACTTCATCGGTGATATCCGTACCGCCGTAGATTACGGTGGACTTATCAACTACAACTTTCAAGCCCTTCTTTTCCGCGATCTTTTTAATGGTATCGTTGATCCCGTTCAGCAGCGGGTCCATTAAATCTTTTTCCTTCGTTGCCAGACGCTCCTGCATCTGTTTGTAGTAGCGTTCTTTTTCGTCATCATTCATGTTCTTGCTGTTATTGTCAAACTCCCTGCGGGTTTCGGCAATTGCTTTCTGCATCTCAGAACGGACCTGCTCCAGCTGGGGGGACTGGGAAACCAGCACCTGGTAATCCACCACACCGATCGCCGATTCGCTGGACGCGGCGGAAGCAACGCTGCTGCCAAAGCCGCCGGCGCTCATGGCCAGTGTGAAACAGCCGATAACAAAGATTGCCGCGACAATCAGGGAAATAGTCTTAACATTTTTAGGGTTCCGCAATTTTTCCATCATAATAGAAATTACCTGCTTTCTTAAAAAATAATTATACGTATATATTATACCAGCCCCTGCCGGTACTTTCAACATTCCGCCGGATATTTCAAGATTTTTTTACAGATTGCCCACTATCCGGAAATAGGACTTGTTTGTCGAGTACACATACTCCCCGCTCAGGAATTCATGGATACGGTACCGGATCGCGTACTCGTTTTCCTTCTTATCCCCGAAATGTTCGTAGCGGAAACGCCATTTCGGAGTAAAATCGTATTCTACCCTGTACACATTGGCATCTGCCGGAACACGGCGCATATAGGACAGGGTTGTTTTGCCCCAGTGATATGCATAGCCGGCGCTGAAATCCCATCTTACATCTTTCAGGTCCAGGCCTGCTTCGCCGAAAATCTCATCCCTGCGGGAAATAAACTTGCCGATATGGGCGCGGCCGGAAAGATTGTGATCTTTTCTTCCGATATCACCGTACCCTTCAAACCAGATCCTGTACTCATCGGATTCCAGGGAAATATCCAGCTGTGTCTCCGCCCCGGGCCGGACCTCGACCTGCGGTCTCAGGTGGTGCCGCCTGACCTGAGGCTCCCGGGATAATTCCTGCTGCAGCCTGTCCGCCAGCAACCCGTGCTCTGTTTTAATATAAGAAACCGGAAGTCCCTGCAGGGACTTTGCCTTATCCGCGTATTTATACTTCAGTTTCATCAGCAATATGTTCGGGATAGAACGGGAAACCATACTGTACTGTACGGTACGGACCAATTCCCCGACCGGGTAAATAATTACCTGCACCGCCGCGCTGTCATCCCGGGTCGTCAGGTCCACTGCCGCCTTGAAGTCCGGTAAAGCCGCCTCCACACGGTTTTTAACCTGACCCCGCAGAATGCCTCCCGCCCAGTCGGCCGCGTCCAGCGACGCGCCCTGCAGCGTTTTCTGAAGTTCTTCCCGCAGGGCCGGTATTTTTTCCTCCAGCGCGGCCGCGGCAAACGGGCTTACACCGGAAAACTGTATGTCCACGTCCACCTTTTGCACGGTCTGCGCCCAGGGCGCAACCGCAAAGGCCAGGCTGACCGCCGCGCCGTCCCGTCCGTGTTCCGTGGAAAGAACGACCCGGTTCGTCTGGTACCCGGTAATCACGCGATCGGAAATCTCTGACAGCAGATGTTCGTAACCCTGTCTGTCAGCCGCTATAAACTCCGAGTCCCTGCCGTTAAACAGCTGGGCAGCCACCACCTGCATGCTGTCTTCCATCTTACGGAGCAGCACGGGGCTGGTTTTGCCCGCCTCGTCACGGATGGTCACATTCACCATTGTCACCGGCGCCGCCAGGACGCTTCCCGTCCATAGCAGGCAGGCCAGAAACAAACTTGCCGGTTTTAACATAATAATCAGAACTGTCCGCCAAAGCTGAAGTGGAAGCGGTTACGCTGCTTTCCTTTGCCCCAGTCCAGCTTGATCGGGCCTAAGGGCGAATTAATCCGCAGGCCGAGACCATAGCCGTGCTCCATCAGGTCCAGGTCAAAGGCGCTCTGATCGCGTTTATCCCAGGCATAACCGATATCATAGAATACTACGCCCTGTACTTTTTTCCGGATGGGGAACCGGTATTCAACAGTACCGCGCAGCATGCTGTTGCCACGGAACTGGTCATCCTTGTAACCGCGCAGCGTGTCCGCGCCGCCTACCGAGAAGCGCTGGGACAGCGGCATGTCGCCCCAGGCGTAACCGGCAGCCAGATCAAAGGCCAGCACCCGGTCTCTCCGCAACGGCAGGTAGTAACGGTAGTTCACGCTGATTTTTTCAAACTTGAAGTCGCCGCCCAGACCAGCCCATTCAAACGAATACGAATTCCGTTTCCCGGCATGGGGATCATAAATATTGTCGCGGGAATCATACACGCGGGTGTAGGTTATACTGTTTGTGGTGCCAAAGTTTTCATCACGGCGTTCCTGCGCAGTGGCCGGCCACTTCCCGTTAAACTGAGAATACCTGCCGCCCGGCTCTAATTCCTTGTTAAAAGAATCCTCATAATATTGCATGTTATACCCGCTGATCTTCTCAACATACTTGTCTTCACGGTGCTTCAGCGTGATAGAATGCCGTACAAATTCTCCCTGGGGGCGTCCAAGCGTCAGTTCCTGCCCGATGCGCTTTTTATCATACCGGGCAATTTCATCCCCCTTACGGTCGTAATCCGCATATTCATTGGTTAAATCATAAAGGGAGATGTTCATCGAGGTTTCTTTTTTATCCAGCCAGGGCTTCCGGTAAGTAAACTCATAGTTTTTGTTATCAGCGCCGCCAAATTCCCAGCGGAGCAGGATGCTGTCGCCGGTTCCCCGGAAATTCTTATCGCCGATGGAAACCATGCCGACAAAGCCGTCCGCATCGCTGTAACCCGCGCCGATACCGAACGTGCCTGTATTCATCTCGACAACATCAATTTCCATTTCCACCGCGTTAGGCTGGCGGCCGGGATTCAGTTTCATATTGACATCTTCAAAGAACCCCAGGTTCTGGATGCGGTTCAGGGAACGGCGGGCTAACGCCGAATTGAACGGTTCGCCCTTTTTCAGACGGATTTCCCGCAAAATGACCTTGTCTTTGGTCTTGACATTGCCTTTGACTTTAAAGTCCTCCACAATGCCTTCATTGATCTTTATGGCCAGAACCCCGCCCGGCTCGAACCCCACATCTGTAATACGGGCAAGGATATAGCCGTCTCTTCTGTACTGTTCCTCCACAAAACCCAGTTTTTTATTGGATTCCCGGATGTTGACGATCTTGCCTTTCGGAAGACTCACGATCTGCCGGATCTTTTCTGTTGAAAGCTTAGTATTCCCCGTTACTACCAGATGGTCAAATTTGGGGTTTTCCTCCACGTGATAGGTTACCTGCACCCCTTCCGGCACAGTCTGGAACGACGGCCGGATATCATAAAACCAGCCCATGCCATAAATGGCCTGCATGTCTCTGGATATATCCTCTTCGGTCAACGGCAGACCCGGTTTGCTGTAGGTTACTTTCAGGATATCCTCTGCCGGAACGGTCTGATTGCCTTCAATGCTGACTTTTGTCAGCGTCTTATTGAGATAAGGAGCCAGTCCGCCCGCTGCTTCTTCCTGCGTTCCGATATTCTGCCCCGGAACCGGCCTGCCGGCGGGAGGGAGATTTAACGGGTTCGTCCTGACGGCTGCCGGTCTTGCAGTCCCGCTCCCCGGCGCAGGCGCAGTTTTCTGCTCGCCGGTCGTAGCGGCAGGTTTCTTTTTGAGCCCGATCGAATCCGACACAGTCGTCGTCGTTTCCGCAAATACGGGACTGGCAACCAGCAATGTTGCCATCAAACCGACTGTTAGCTGCTTTTCCAAAGCATGTTTCATAATACCAATTAACCTCCCTGTAAAGCTGGTAATTTCTTACCATATGCTGTATTAACAATTTGATTATATATTATACACCTGACGGTGAAACTGACAAATCTTTTATCTGATTTAACGTATATGTTCCAGTTCCTGCTTTCCGGAACGGATCAGCTGGCGCATCTGGCCTGCCGAAAGACGGACGCCTCCATCCCTGTTTACGGCTTGCTGCAAATCCGGTGCGGCAGTCCGTGCTGAAGCGTCCTGTTTTTCCTTTATATCCGCTTTCTTTCCGGATACAGCAGCCGAAGTCGTGCCGTCTTGCCGGGAAACAGGCGTCTGCTTGTCCGCAGTACCTGCTGCCGGCTCCTTAATTGCCGCAGCTGCCGGTGTATCCCGCAATCCGGCCGCGCTTGTCGTGTTCCCTCCATACGCAGAAGCCCACCACCAGCCTAAACATCCCGAGGCCAGCACCAGAACGGCAAAACAGGCCGCCAGCGTATGACGGGTCCAGGAAATACCCGGACGTTTCTGCCGCAGGTTATCCAGTTCTGCTTCTGCAAGCATCAGATCCAGTTCACCGCGGACCTCCTGATTGCTGCGGAAGCTGCGTTCCGCATTATCCAGGCTGGCCTTCGCGTTCCGGATCCGGCTGCACACAGACCGGCTCTGAGTCATAAGGTTACACCTCCAAACTTACATATGATTATATATAATCTGAATCAACTTGGCAAATTAACTTGCAAAAAAAAGCTAAAATCGGTCATTTATTTCAGATTATCTGCTTTTCTCTGTGATTTTTACCTTAATCCCACTGATTTTCTCTGGGATTACGCCGGATGATTGTACCGGGCAGGTATTTCCCCTGTATTTTACTTCCTGAACTCACTCATAAAGCGGGACAGCATCCCCCGGATCCTGCGGACCCCCTGCTTTTCCAGACGGTATACATGATTCGGCGTTACATGGATATCGGCAGCCAGGTCAGCCGGCGTCCTGTTCTCCAGAAAAATCCCCTGCAGGACCTTCCTTTCCTTCTGCGGCAGCCGTTCCACCGCCCGGGACACCCTGTCAGAGACCGCACGGCGTTCCGCAACTTCTTCCGGAAGCGGCTGGGAAACGGACAGTATCTCTGTCAGACTCCAGCCTTCCGCCATTTCCCTGTCCAGGGACAGCTCTTCGCGGGAAAATTCCCGGTCCAGGAAATCACACATCCTGCCCCGGATGCGGTGTAGCGCATACAGGCTGAACGCCACGCCCTTTGTGTGGTCATAGTTCTCCGCGGCTTCCAGAAGGCCAACCGTGCCCTCCTGGATCAGCTCCATCGTAATCTCTTCCGGCATATGGAACCGGGCAGCCGTTTTAAACACCAGCGGCTGGTAGGAACTGACCAGCTTCCGGTGGGCAGCCTCGTCTCCTTCCGCTTCCCGGATCCAGAGTTCTTTCTCTTCCTCCGGGGAAAGAAGTTTTACTTTTTTCAGTTCTTCCAGATATTTCTGTAACATAATAACCTCTCTCCGGTCCGGGAAAGCGCCGGCTGCGGAATTCGCAGCCGTGCCGCCGGACCGGACGGACCTCCTCAGAACGTAATACGGTATTCTACGCTGTAGCGTCTTTCATGATCTTCATTCTGGGAAAACGTAATGTTCATATGTTCCGTAAGCTGATACTGTGTATAGATGTTTTCATGTTTTCCGTCAAAACTGCTGGTATAACCGATTTTCCAGCGTTCTGTCAGGTTTTTCGCGATCAGGAAATTATACTGGTCTTTTTCTTCCTGTGTCAGTTCACGGATGATGCGGTTATCAAAATCCACGCCGTTATCCAGTTTCCCGACATATACACGGAATTCATCGATCCCCAAAGCTTTTCTGATCGAATGCTCCACGTCTCCCAGCAAACCGGTCTCCAGCCCCGCGATCAGAAGATTCGTCATGTCTTCATTCGTAATGTCGTCGCTGCCGGCGGACGCGCGCTGCAGGGTCAGCATCCGGACAATGGCGTTCTTTGACAGATACGGGTTCGACTGCAGTTTCATATCCAGAGTATCTTTGTTCAGGGATCCGTCAACCTGGAGAGCGATCCGGTAACGGCTGAATTTTGTGTTTGCGTCCAGCTTGACATACGGCAGGAACGTGCCAGACTGCGGCCAGCGCAAAGAACCCTTTTCCACTTTGAAACGTGTCCGGAGATACGTCACGGTTCCTTTGTCCGTATCAATGCCGCCGCTGATCCGCGGAAAGACCGTGCTTCCCTCAACTTTAACCATGCCTTTCAGCCACAGGTCATACAAATATTTGTTATACAGATGTACTTTGGAACCCAGATTCACGGAAACATTTAAGCCGAGGTTTGAACTTCCTTCACCCAGGGACGGGACCGTGGGCATATTGACCGTTACGTCGTCCAGACCGGCATCAACCGTAATTTTAGGACGCCAGCCTTCCTCCATGCCCGTCGCCCGCGGCGCATTTTTGTCTGAAGATTCCGTGCCTGCCGCCTGTTTCTGCAGAAGGCGCCGCGGAATCCGGTAATACTCGGGAGATACGGCAAAGGTTCCGTTGATGCGCCCTTTAAAGATTGCCGAATCGATCTCGGCATTTTTCGCTGTGGCGTTGAACAGGTACGACTGTTCGCCGGACGCCCTGAAATCATAGCTGCCGCTTCCTTCCAGCGTGCCTTTTCCCAGAACAGCGGAAATCTGTTCTACCAGAACCTTGCTCCCGCTGAAAGTCATTCTCAGGTTAACCTTATCAATCAGCGAATGGATATCTTTCAGCTTCACGCAGCCATCCGCAACAGCAAGGGTTCCGAACAATTGCGGGTTGTCCAGCGTGCCTGCCACGGTAACGATACCTTTTGTGTCCCCCAGGCTCCAGTCTATTCTGGGATGCGCCCCGAAAACCGCCAGGCTGGCCTGATTGAAATCTACCTTTATATCCATCTGCGCATCGGGGTTTTTCCGGTTTTCCCTTGCGCGGAATGCATCGACCGGGATTCTGCCCAGCGCCGTCAGTTTATAAACATCCTGCTCAGCGGAAACCTGGCGTAACGTAATGGTGTCGTTCTCCAGGACAAACTCGGCGGAAACTTTATCAAAGGGTACTTCTTCCAGGCTGCCCTGCACGATCTCCGCGGAACCGTTTCCTTTCAGATTATTCCACGGACCTTCCATCTGCGCCGACATATTCAGCGAACCGGTAAGGATCAGGGGTTTTTGCATAAACGCGGTCAGGATAGCCGGATTCGCGTCCACCGCCCGCGCCCTCATATTCATTTCCCGTTTGCGCAGATCCACCGTTCCGCGGAGCGTGATCGATCCTTCCCGGAAAAAGGCCCTGTCTTCCTGCAATTTAATATTCTCAACGGTCAGAACACCTTTGTTAAGCCGCGCCTTCAGCGCCATCTGGTCGTACTTTACACCGTTGACGTCCAGGTTATATCCCCAGAAATCCGCCACTGTATCCGCATCCGGGCCGTTAAATTCCAACGTGCCGGCAACCAGCCCTTTGACAGGGAAATCCACTTTGGCCATCTTCAGGATGTTCTGCAGATCCCCGTACATGATCCCCATCCTGCCCCGCAGGTCGCGCTTCGGTCTGTTCAGGGCGAGATCGATCATATAGGCGGAAGTCAGCCCGTCCGTGTTGGTCTGCTCGCACTCGCCTTTTAAGGAGTTGATATCCTTCCCGTTGCTGACCAGGACCCCTTTCAGATTTTTAACCGGGACTCCGTTGATGAAAAACTCTTCGCTGGAAACATTGCCGGCAAACAGAGGGGTATCCACGGTTCCGGACAAATGTCCCTTCGCGGAAGCATAACCGGCCAGCGCCACATTCTCCTCGCGGACAGGCAGGCGGCTCAGGTCCACGTCCGTCGCTTCCGCCTCAAAATCCAGATGACGGTCTGCATCCATGACTCCATGCAGCTTTAACTTGGATGACAGCGCCTTAACTACAACGTTATCCAGGCGCAGGGCGCCTTTATGATAAAAATATCTGCCCGTCAGGGAGTCCACGAGATACCCTTCCACGCTGCCGTCGGACATATCCGCGTCACCCTGTACGGCGGGTTCAGACAGGGTCCCTGTGACATGCATACGGTTTGAAAGGTTGCCCGTCGCGGTAATCACGCCCCGTAACCCCGCTGCTGCCAGCAACGGTTCGACGCGGACCTTTTCCGTTTCCAGAACCAGATTAAACCGCGGGTCCCCGCCCCGCAGATCGACGGTTCCGTTTGCCGTGTGACTTCCCTGGTCCATTACCAGACGGTAGTCTTTTAGTTGCGCAACATTATCACGGACGGTAACATAGCCGCTGCCATCCTGTACAAACAGGTCTTTGCAGGCAACCTGCCGGATTTCTACCGGTCCTTCAAAATTAACACGGCTTCCCTGCCCATGCAGGTGATACGAAGCGGAAGAGACAAACCCGCCTCCTTCCTGCCCGGCCACGGCCAGGACCGGATCCAGGGGCATATTCGCCATCTTCCCCGTCAGCTCGTAACCGCCATCAAAGGACACCCTGCCTGCAGCCTGCAGCGCGCCGTTCCCGGTCGAGGCGGAAAATGTATGAATATCCACACCGTCGTTGGTCAGATCAGCATCAAAATCCATAACATTGAGCCGGGTGTCGCGCCATTGCAGGTTCATCGTGTTGGCGGCCACATTCACATGCAGTCTGCCGTCTTCCTGGTTATAGGTTCCGCTGCCGGCCAGCCCGGCATTGAGCACGAACTTTTCCCCGTTGAACGTTTCGCCGTCCAGGGTCACTTTCCGGATATCAGCAGCTCCCGTCAGTTTCCCGGAAGCCGGTTCGTATACGCCCTGCCCGCTGATCCTGCCGTCCCTGTACGCGGCAGTAAAATAATTTACGGCAGCCTTATTTCCGGCCAGCACCGCTTCCGCTTCAATATTCTTCAGCGTTTCGCCGTTATATGTAAACTTGTCAGAACGCAGCGACAGATGGCCTTCCGGATTATCCGGGTCATGGATATCCAGGGCGCCGGACAAAACGGCGTCCTGCTCATTCAGGCTGACCTGCAGTTTATCCGCAGTTATGACGTGGTCTGACGAAGACACGTTCCCTGTAATCCGGAAGGGCAGTTCCTGCCCGTTCATCTGATAACGGCCCCGTACATCCTGCAGGGTGCATTTCCCCCTTAAAACAGTGTCTTTCCCGTCGTTATTCCATTCCCCGTCGATCCCCGTAACCAGGCCGGCGGCTTCTTTGACCCCGCCATAGCGCAACGCCAGGGCATGATAGGGCGCCAGGTCCACCCGGTCCGATTTCATGACGATTTTGCCTACGCCTTTATTGTCAATACTGCCCAATACGGTTGCCGTTTCCATGCCGGGCGCATTCACCCTGAAGTCCAGGTCAAAGGCAGGGTTATAACTCCCGTCCACCGAACCGTCGATCTGATACTGCCAGGTTCCCTCCGGAAGCTGTACCACGGCCGTTCCCTGATGTATGTTCAGCTTCCCGTAAAACGGGGTCGTTTCGGACTGGGAAGGCTTCAGAAGGTTCTCGTAGTTCCAATGTTCTTCCTTATCCTGTTTTATGAAAACCGTCGGTCTTTCCAGGTCTATGGCGGAAACAGCCTTTTCCAGCCCGGAAAACGCTTTAAAGGGGTTCACAGAAACACGGATCTCCGGCACGGTTGCGACAGTCTGCTGCTTCTGATCCCTGACCAGGATATCTTTTACCAGAAGCGTATTGCTTCCGGGCCAGGTTACGGAACCTAACTGCACCGTGCCGTTGACGTACCCGGCAGCCATTTTTTCCGCATAGGGTCCTGCCTTTTCCAGCAAACCCGGCATCACGATCTGCGTAATGCCCACAAAAAGGACGCAAAAAACCGCTGCGATGCCTGCAAGCCATTTTACCAGCCGATTCATTTTATTATCCGCGCCCCCGTCAGGTTTCTAAAATTAATGATTTTTCATATCAGTCTTCCATGCACATGCCGGACTTTCAGGCCGGTATGATGGCAAAAATAAAACTAATATCCCATATTAGAAATATTATAGCAAAAAGAGACACAGAATGACAGCACTATTTTGTATCACATCTGTGAATTTTTCAGCTGAAACCAACGCTGTGACACAATATCCGGCAAAAAAATGCCGGCCGGATCATCATCTGGAATGATGTTCCGGCCGACAGGCTAATTTATTTTATAAATTTCGTTAAAACCGGCCTTAAACCCGTCAGGCTTTCTTCTTTGCCGCCGACGCCGCTTTCCGCCGTTCCGACCGGGCCTTTTCCAGGGCCTTTACAGTCTCTTTCAGCGTCTTGTCGGAATCGGTAGCTTCCACTGCCGCATTGTATACCGCTTTGGTTGCTTTATAGCGTTCGCCGTAAGTCAGGTACCTGTAATCATCCGGACGGGCTTCGATACCCATGGCGGTATCCAGGGCCGTTTTCGCAAGGTTATAATCGTACAGGGAGCTGTTAAAATTGTTGCGGGCCCTGTTCAGCGCCACCTGGGCGTCCAGCACATCCGTGTTGGTGCCGACACCGGCTTCGTAACGGACCTGGGCGATATGATAATCTTCCTCCGCCTTGGCTACGGCAACCTGGGTGGTAGAGATGCGCTTTTCCGCTTCCCGCAGGGTGTTATAACAATTCCGCACATCCAGTTCCACGTTATCCGTGTCCTGCCGGTAGGTTTCCTTGGCAGCCATAAGATTTGCCTTGGCTCTGGCCACATTGGACTTCGTCACGCCGCTGTCGAACACGTTCATGTTGACGCCTACACCGGCGCCCCAGTTGCTGCCTTCGTCACCGGGCCATCTGTCGTCCGACCAGCTGTTGGAAAGGGAGCCGGAAACCGTAGGCGTCCAGCCGGCTTTTGCCCCGTTCAGCGCCGCTTCCGCCGCTTTTACCTGGAGACGGCTCTGCTGCAGATCCAGACGGTGGAGCATGGCGTAATCGATGCAGCGGGGCAGCGTTTCCGCGTAGGTCTTGTAACCCAGCTCTTCCACCGGCGCCAGTTTGGTATCCTGGGCAATTCCCATGATATTGTTCAGCCTTGCTTCCGCAATACTGTGCTGGTTTTCCGCTTTGAGCAGGTCCTGCTGGGCCGATGTCAGTTCCACTTCACTGCGGAGCAGGTCCACCTTGGCCACCACGCCCACATCATACTGGGCCTGCACGTTTTTCAGATGGTCCTGCAGGGTCGTTACCGACTGCTCACAGACTTTCTGGGCATCGATGGTCGCCAGCAGGGTATAATAGGCGGTGGAAACGGTCTGCTTCAGCCGGATGAAGGCCAGTTCTTCCCCTAATACGCCGCTCTGGTATCTGGCTTTGGCCTGTTTCTCCGCCGCATTCAGGCCGGCATTAAATATGGGTACGGAAAGACTAAACGTGTTGCTGTGCGCTGTCCTGAGATTTTTACTGTAACCGCTGCCCGGTATAAACTGCTCATCCCAGTAACCGCCCCGGCTGGTATTATGGGAAAACGTCACCTTGGGACCGAAACTCTCCCTGGCAGCATTATAGTCCGCCCGCGCCGCATCCAGGCTGTATTCCGCTTTTTTAATATCCGCATGGGAAGCAAAGGCTTTATCAATGGCAGTCTGCAGATCGATCGGCAACGTCCCCTGCGCAAAAGCGCCCGGAACCAGCAGCACTGTAAACAACGCACCCAACAAAGCTGTACGTGCAGTTTTTTTCATCTTCATTTCCATACCTCCAGTTTACTGATTAAAAAACCAGCCAAGTAATTGTATATGGTTTATGACACAAAAGTCAATTATAGCAACAGGCCCATCGACTGATGCGCCCGGAAAAACCGTTCCTTTCCGCGTGCCGGCTTATCAGAAATAAGCCCGGAGCCCCACGTATACATCCCGTTTGCCGCCATGGAGCAGGTCCAGGCTTTCGCCTACCAGGAAAATATCATTTTTAATCATATATTCCCCGCCAAAGCGCAGCTTGGCGTCATCAAAATCATACAGCTGGGAATAGATACGGAACCGGTCGTTAAAATCATATCCGAGTCCTACGCCGAATTTCCCCTGCATAGCCCCTGCGCTGACATTCAGTTCATGGAAACGCTTCCCGAGATACAGGTCCAGCTTGGTGTCATTCCCGATACTGGACGCGCCCAGATAACCGAATGTTCCTTTGTTCGGTTTCTCAAACCGCACCCCGAAATTACTGCGCCAGTCACTGCCCTTGATATTGTGGAAAACATCGGCATGGCTTTTTATTTTCATACCGTCTCCCATGCCTAAAATTCTGTTGGCACGTTCCGTTACGCCGCGGGCGTTATGAATCGTTGCTTTCAGATCCTCTTTTGTCTGGGGATCTTTTGCAACATCTGCAAACGTATTCGTAATCGTTTCCAGATTTTTACTGGTAACCGCCAGATTCTGCGCCATCATGGCTACATTTCTACCGGTCTGGCCATTGGCATCCACGCCGTTCATCAGGCTTTCCACATGCGCCATGGTCTTGTTCATGCGGACGCTCATCTGATTGAACTGTTTTATCATATTCCGGATTTCCGCCTGGTTTTCTTTGGCAGAATCAGCCATCACTTTTGTAAATTTATTCAGGTTGTTACTGATATCACGGGCATTAATGAAGCCGTCCCGCATGGATCTCTGGACTTCCTTGTCGCCGAACACATTATTCAGGGCATCCGCTATGCCTTCTACTTTTTCCAGCACCTTCCCGGAATTTGCCATGAAGTCGTTGATGTCACCGCCGGGCTGGCCGGTCAGGCTGCTGCCCGGTTTCAGATACACGCCGCTGTACTTTTTAGGCGCGCGTATATCCACATACTTTTCCCCCATCACGCCGTCCGAGCCAATGGAAAACTCTGCCTCCTGGGGTATCTGAACGCCTTTGTTGACATGCATGGTGATCATGACCTGGTCCGGTTCCACTTTTGCCTCTTTGACAGTCCCGATGGGAACGCCGGCATACCGTACCGGGCTCCCGACCTGCAGACCGTTCACCGAGGGATAGGATACATGCAGGTCATAACCGCTGTCAAATAATTTAAAGGCTCCCAGAAAACTGATCATGGCCGCGAGGATCACTGCCCCTCCCAGTGTCAGCGCGCCAACCTTTGTCTCACTTGTTTTCATCGAAATGCCTCCGTTGCTCCTGCAATCTCTTCCCCGGTGATAAAGCCCCGGATCAGTGGATTGTCCGAATGTCTGAATTCTTCCGGTGTTCCCACCGCTACAATCTTTCCGTTATTGATCAGCGCGACCCTGTCGGCTGCCACGTACACCGAATCCATATCGTGCGTCACCAGTATGGAAGTCACCTTATGCTTGCGCTGCGTCTCCCGGATCAGGCGGCTGATATTCATCATGCGTATGGGATCCAGCCCTGCCGTGGGTTCGTCATAAAGGACGATGCGCGGTTCGATCGCCAGCGCCCTGGCCAGGCTCACCCGCTTTTTCATACCGCCGGAAAGCTCCACCGGGTACAGCTGTTTCGCGTCCTCCATCCCTACATCCTGCAACAGGCTGTCCACTTTCTTCCGCACTTCCTCCTCCGGCAGCCGGAAATGCTGCCGCAGTCCAAAGGCGACATTCTCTCCCACGTCCAGGAAGTCGAACAGCGCGGAATACTGGAACACCATCCCGATATGCTTGCGAATCTCATTCCATTCCTCTTCGCCCAGACCGGACACGTCCTGTCCTTCGATCAGGACCTTCCCGCCTGTGGGAGCCAGCAGGCCGATCAGCACCTTCAGGATGGTGCTTTTGCCGGTGCCCGAAGGCCCGATGACCGCCATGGTCTCACCCTTTTTCACTTCCAGGTCTACCCCCTGCAGCACTTTCTTTTCGCCAAAGGCCAGTTCCAGCCCCTGCAGGGATATTACAGATTCCGCCATAGTGCCTCGCTCATTTATCTACATACAACAAAACCGTCAGAAAGTAATCGAATATGAAAATCAGTATGATGGAAAGGACTACCGAAGCCGTAGTGGCCAGCCCTACGCCTTCCGCGCCCTGTTTCGCGTTCAGGCCTTTAAAGCAGCCCACGATACTGATAATTGCGCCAAACACAACGCCTTTGATCATACCACCGAAAAGATCAAAGGGCTCACAAAACTGCTTAATGGAATTCAGGTACGTCATGGAACCGATATCCGCATAGTAATGGGCCACA
>CADCHY010000007.1 GCA_902801365.1 uncultured Succiniclasticum sp. | reverse complement strand
GCTTCCTGCACCAGACGTACGGAAAGCCGGATCAGTTCCGCAGCCTGGCTGCGGGTAAAACCTTTAGCCTCAAATCCTTCCACCGTCGCCTGGTAACTGGCGCTGGTGCAAACATCTGCCCCTGCTTCAAAATAGTCCCGGTGCACGGCCTTCACAAGCTCCGGTTTCTCAAACAGCGCCTTCGCCGCCCAGAGATCATCCCTGGTGTCAAAGCCGCGCCGGGCAATCTCAGTGCCAAAAGCGCCGTCCAGCACAACCAACGGAAATTCACGTAAGATACTCGTTATGTAAGCCATCGGATCCTCCTCATTCAGCCAGCAGTTCTTTCGAAGGCTCTTTGCCAAACCACTTCTGATACAGTTTTGTAAACTCACCATTCTTTTTGATCTTTTGCAGACCGCTGTTAATTTTCCCTAACAGCTCCTTGTTTCCCTTTTTCACAGCGATGCCCAGATCTTCCCGGGTCAGGGCCAGTTCCACGGTTTTAACATCGTTCTTCCCCGATGTGTTGACATAATACTCATTGGTGGGAATATCGTTAATGACTGCGTCCACGCCGCTGTTCTTCAATTCCAGAAACGCTTCGTTCAGCTGATTGAAAACTTTCAGTTTCGCGCCGGGAATCTTACGAGCTGCTTCTTCCCCGGTAGAACCGATGGATACACCCAGCCGCTTCCCTTCCAGATCTTTTTCGGTCTTAATGGAATTGTTATCCTTCTTTACTACCACGCCCAGGCCGGCGATGTAATACCGTTTGGAAAAGTCTACGCTTTTGGCCCTGTCTTCATTAATGGTAATGTCGTTGATGGCCACGTCAATATTGCCTGCCTGCAGAGCGGGAATCAGCCCGTCAAAGGGGATATTGTGAATCGTCACGTTAAAACCTTCCGCCGCGCCGATCGCTTTGATTACATCCACATCAAAGCCCACATACTCTTTCGATGTTACATCCTGGGAACCAAACGGCGGATACGCCGCGTCCATTCCCACTTTCAACGTCTGCGCGGCCTTCGGTTTTTCCGCAGGCTTCTGTTCCTGTTTCTTTTCCCCACCGCAGCCTGCCAGCAGGAGCAACGCAACGCTTAACAGTATCGCTATTGTAAGTTTTGCAATTTTCATAAACGCTTACCTCTTTCCATTTTTCATTTACAGAAACGGAGAAACCCCGTGGCAGCGCCACGTGATTACCGTGACGCTGCGCAGGGTAATTTTGCAATCAAATTCCGGTATTATTATATCGTTTTTACTTTATCGCCGCAAATCCGTTTTCCAGGTCAGCGATGATGTCGTCGATATGCTCCGTGCCGATAGAAAGACGGATGGTGCTGGGCGTGATGCCCTGGTCTTTCAGTTCCGCTTCCGTCAACTGGGAATGAGTGGTGGAAGCCGGATGAATCACCAGGCTCTTTACGTCGGCTACGTTGGCCAGCAGGGAGAAAATCTTCAGGCTGTCGATAAACTTCCAGGCTGCTTCCTGCCCGCCTTTGATTTCAAAAGTGAAGATGGAGGCGCCGCCGTTGGGGAAGTATTTCTCATACAACGCATGATCCGGATGTCCGGGTAAAGACGGGTGGCTTACGCTTTCTACCAGCGGATGGGCACTCAGGTATTCCACCACCTTCTTCGTATTTTCCGCATGGCGTTCCAGCCGCAGCGATAACGTTTCTACTCCCTGAAGCAGCAGGAAGGCGTTGAAAGGAGAGATGCAGGCGCCGGTGTCCCGCAACAGGATAGCACGGATGTAGGTTACGAAAGCAGCAGGACCCACAGCGTCATAGAAAGATACGCCATGATAACTGGGGTTCGGGTCTGCGATATTGGGGAACTTACCGCTCTTCTTCCAGTCGAACTTCCCGCCGTCCACGATGATGCCGCCCAGAGTGGTACCGTGTCCGCCGATAAATTTTGTAGCGGAATGGATCACTACATCTGCGCCGTGTTCGATGGGACGGATCAGATACGGGGTGCCGAAGGTATTGTCGATGACCAGGGGCAGGCCGTGCTTGTGGGCAATTTCTGCAACAGCATCGATATCGGGAATATCGCTGTTGGGATTGCCCAGGGTTTCCAGGTAAATCGCCCGGGTGTTTTCCTGAATGGCGTTTTCCACTTCACTCAGGTTATGGGCATCTACAAAAGTCGTGTTGATGCCGAAAGCAGGCAGCGTGTGTTCCAACAGATTGAAACTGCCGCCGTAGATGGTCTTCTGGGCCACAATATGCCCGCCGTCAGCCGCCAGTGCCTGCACAGCGTAGGTCACCGCCGCTGCGCCGGAGGCAAGGGCCAGCGCAGCGCTGCCTCCTTCCAGTGCAGCCAGCCGTTTTTCCAGCACATCCTGGGTGGAATTGGTCAGCCGTCCGTAAATGTTGCCGGCATCTTTCAAACCGAACCGGTCCGCTGCGTGCTGGCTGTTGTGGAACACATAGGAAGTGGTCTGGTAAATAGGCACCGCCCTGGAATCCGTCGCCGGGTCTGCCTGTTCCTGTCCAACGTGTAACTGCAATGTTTCAAATTTATAGTTTGTCATGATCTTCTCTCCTTTTTTATGATTTTTATATTTTCCTGCAATGGAATTGCAGGTTATAACCAGCTATGATTTATCTCTCATCGGAACTGCTTCATGAATCTTGCTGAATTCCAAAAGGTCTTGCTTATCCTGTCTCTTATTCCCTTTTCTTCAGCGTTTGCAAATCATAGGGTGTTTCCTGATATACCATGTTCAGCCAGTTGTTGTAAAACAGATGGGCGTAGCTGCACCACTTGAAGACAGGCTGCTCCGTACTGTCATTGTCCGGATAATAGTATTCCGGCAGATCCGGGTCCATGCCCTTCTTCTTGTCCCGTATGTATTCCGTAGCCAGAGTATCCCGGTCATATTCAAAATGCCCCAGGACGAAGATCCGCCTCATGTCCTCCGTACAACAGATATTAATACCCCGCTCCACAGAACGGGACAGGACCTTCAGGTCCGGTTCGGCGTCCACGGCCTGGTGGTCGATATCCGTATGGCGGGACTGGGGAATGAAATACCGGTCGTCAAAGCCCCGCAGCAGGGGATGATGCTTTACCGTCAGACCGTAACTGTAAATACCGAAAAATTTCCGCGGCAGTGTGTGCTTCTGCACACCGTAAAAATAGTACAGCACAGCCTGGGCGCTCCAGCAGAAGGACAAAACAGAAAATACATGATCCTGGGACCAGCGGATATAATCCACCAGCTCCGGCCAGTACTCCACCTCTTCAAATTCCAGACATTCCACCGGGGCCCCGGTGATGATAAAACCGTCATAATACCGGTCTTTGATGTCCGCAAATTCCAGATACGCTTTGTCCAGATAGGTATTGTCCGTGTGGGTTGTTTCCCGGGACACGGTACGGGCGAAGTCCACTTCGATCTGCAGGGGGCTGTTACCCAGCAGACGCAGCAACTGCAGCTCCGTAGGTTTCTTCAGGGGCATCAGATTCAGGATCAGAATCTTCAGGGGACGGATATCCTGCGTGTAATGGCAATGATTCCTTCTTTCAGCAAATTTTCCACTGCTGACAACTCATTCGTGATTTTCACCGGCATACGTAACTCCTCCCTGCGGTTGTGAAAAGACCTGAAACTAAAAAATGCTTCCGCCCCAATGGGACGAAAGCATCGTGTTACCACCCATATTCACCGGACGCTCACACGCCCGGCCTCCTCGGGTACGCGGGATATATCCTGATACCACGAGCAGCAATTGTAAATATTACAAGACCAGCTTCTCGGGTACGCGGGACTTCTCCTTGAATACCCCAGCACTGTAACGGGTGCGCCCGGACGGTCTCAATTACTTCGACCAGTCAGCTCCAAGGCCATCTTCGGCAAAGTTCCCCGCGCTTTCTTGCACCGGTATGAAAGCTCTCTGTGGCAGTTTCCTCTGCGTACTCTTCTCTTCACAGCCAAATCATAGTATTTAACTTGTGATTAAAAATAGCAGAGGAAAAGAAGAATGTCAACTAAAAATTCAACTTTTTTGAAAAGATATTATTATTTAAGCATAACTGTGTCGAATGTTACAGAAAATCCATAAAAAGAATTCCCTGTTCAATACAATTTACAGTCTTACCATGTCCTGCGTGATTTCCGCAAGCGTATGAGCGCCGCACATTTCCATGGTATCTTCCAGTTCTGCCGCCAGTTTTTGGGTCAACACATGGATTCCTTCCGCCCCGGCGCCATATACCGCCGTCACATACGGACGGGCAATGATGACCGCATCTGCCCCGATTGCCAGGGCTTTGAAAATATCGACGCCCGAGCGGATGCCGCCGTCCACCAGGATCTTCATTTCGCCCTGTACCGCGTCTACGATTTCCGGCAGTACTTCTGCCGTAGCGGAGCACTGGTCCAGCACCCGGCCGCCGTGGTTGGACACCACAATGGCGGAAGCTCCCGCAGCTTTTGCTTTCAAAGCGCCTTTGACGGTCATGATGCCTTTCACGATAAACGGTACCCCGGCGTTGCGGATTACTTCAGCCAGTTCTTCCTGTGATTTGGAGCCCGCTGATGTATTCAGCTTTTTCAGGAAGGGCAGTCCGGCTCCGTCCACGTCCATGGCGCAGGCAAACGCGCCGCTTTCCTTTACCAGGGCAAACTTTTCCTGCAATGTTTCCGGCCCCCAGGGTTTCACCGTGGGAATCCCCATGCCGCCGGCCTTTTTGATGGCCGCGCAGGCCGACTGCATCACCGTGGCATCGGCGCCGTCACCGGTCATGGCTACGATTCCTTCCGCGGCACAGCCGGAAACCAGCACGTCATTATATGTGTTATCCGTATAGGCATCACTGTAATGCACAGCTACTAACCCGACCGGTCCGGCGATGATCGGGTATTTCAGGCGCTTACCGAAAAAGTCCAGACTCATGTCCACGGGTTTCCGTTCCACCAGCGTGTCCATATTGATACGGATTTCTTTCCATTTTTCATAGTTGCGGATCGCCGTATCGCCAATGCCCTTGGCGCCGGGTCCCGGCATCTTATTCCCGCAGGCACGTCCGTTGCAAATCAGACAGCCTTTGCAGTCCTTTCCCAATCTGGGGCGGGCCAGTTCCATCAGTTCAGCATAATCCATGATGTTTCCCCCTTTACATTTATTGCATCAAAAATCTTATCCTGTCATATCTTATTTCTTATCGCAGCAGGCTTTTCATTCTCCGCTACTGTTTTTTCTTTTCCTGCACCGTTTCATTCACCGCTTCTCTGGCAGCCTGTTTGGTAGCTTCTTCCACCTTTGTCAGTAACTCGACAAAGTTCGTAATTTCCTTTATCTGCCACTCTCCGTTAGCTAGTTTATCCATACGGAAATTAATATTGAAGTCCTTATTCAGCTTATTATTGTGCAAAAGAGCGGAAATACCAGCCGTATTGCTGTCTTTGCGCGTAATCGACGCATCTTTGATTTTTAAGTTGGAAACGTCTACTCTCTCTTTCAGTTTCTTTACAAGAGGGATTATATCCTCTTTCCTGTTTTTCTTTTTTAAGGCATTGTCATTTTGCGCAGTTTGCCCGTTTTCCTTCGAAACAGCCTGAACTTTATCCTTCGGCCTTTCCCGCATGACAGACTCCAGTGTGGCGTCTTTCAGAGCTTTGACCACCGTTGGTTTCACCAGTTTTATTATACTGGCGGAAAACGGATCGGCCCCGATGGTCTTCTTCCCCTTCAATCCCGACGCAATCAGGTCATCAATGCCTTTGCTGTAAATAGTATCCAGGTCTACATGCTGCTCAAAGGAAACTGTATCGTGACTCTGCACGGCTTTATGGATGAGATACAGCGAGTACTGGGGCGTTTTGACAACATAAAAGAAAAAAAACGCCAGCCCAAGTATTACAACTGCCAGTATTCCCAGGCCGATTTTCTTTAAAAATCCAGACATACAAGCAACCTCCTCTCAAACTGTCCGCTTTGTGAACCAATCAGACAGGAATCCGGTTCCATTCCTGTCAGAACGTTTTATCTCCGGATTACTCTCTCACGATTTGTTCCGTATATGACACCGTCTTTGGCAGTCTGCTTTCAATGGCAGCCTGAATCTGTTTGCCTACCCGTGTCATAATTTCCAACGTAACGGACTTACTGCCGACACCGCCAATGGCTGACATGGTTTTTGCCGATTCTGTATAGGTCTTCGTATAAATATATTTGTTGTTGTTAATGTCAATGATTCTGAATGGCAGGGATGTATTGGCAATTTTACCTGCAGCAAACAGGCTTCCCTTGTCCTTTACCTGCACCGGATTAATACCCAGATACAGAAAAAAATCTACTCCGCTGCCTGCCAATATGTCCACAATATCCGCCCGTTCAGCATCCGCGATATCTTCAATACCACTTTCCGCCAACTGTGCCTTGTAGCCTCTGCCGTCAATCAGGTCATAGGTTCTGACTGGCAGGGCAGCGTCCAGATATTCAAACAGCTTTTTGTCAATTGTATTATCGTATTTTGTTTTGGCATTGTTCTCGTACACGATGGCAACTACCGGCCTGCGATACACTGTACGGTATCCCTGTTCTGTTTCTGCCCTCTCCCTGGCCCGGTTTGCTTCTGCTTCCTTCAGGCGTTCACTGAAGATTTTATCCGCTTTTTTCTGGGCAGCGGGCGTGTTACCCACGGCGCGGATCCGTTCCACAATATCCCGGTCGTTCCACTTGGCGAGAGCCGTAGCACAGTTGACCAACAACAAAAAAGAAAGAAGCAACAGTACAATTTTTCGCATTTTTCCTCCTTCTCATCACATATTTACCTGATAGTTTTATTTCTTTATGTCATTATACCACATTTCCCGACTCTCAGAAAAATTCCTGAAAGAGAACCTGGCGCATTCTGCCAGATAAAACATGACGAAAAACTACAAAAACCGGTACAGAATTGAATCGCTCAATCCTGTACCGGTTTTCCTTTTCCACACTATGCATTCAACAACTGTTTTTGCTCTGTAATCTGTCGCGCCAGCTGGTTAAAATCATCGTAATACAACACATGCACTACATAATCCGGTTCAATCAGCTCAAAAATCTTTAATACAGCCGGATCGGTAAAAGGCCTATGCTGGTCAATATTACAGACATGGCTTAACAGCCGGGCATCGTTTTCCAGCGAGGGAATCATCCGGGGAGACTGCCGCTGATATTCCCCCGACAGGGAACAACTCAGATGCACTCCCTTGATGTAATGCCTGAGTTCGCCCAACTCTTTAAGGGTCTGGCAGATGTACTCGATGCCTTCCCGCTCGCTCCGTAGATCCGGGTTGGTATTCAGCAGATGCCCCGTATCCAGCATCAGCCCGATATTTTCAAATTTTATTTTTTCCAGGAATTCTCCCGTCTGCTTTGCATTCTGCAGCGTCAGCCCCGGCCACCAGGTATTTTCAAACAGCACCTTCGTGTCCGCAGGGACCTGGTCGCTGACCCGGTTAAAGACCCTTGCCGCCATTTTCATAACTTCTGCGTTAGTGTGATCGAAATTCCAGGAGTATTGCTCTGCCGGGGAAACTTCCTCTACCCGGTACACCAGATACTCCGGTTTTTCAATCAGGGCCGCCTGGATGTTCCGTTTAATCTGCAGCAGCCAGGCCCGTTTCTGGGTACCGCCGTAATAATCCCGCAACGCTTCATCGCTCCGGAAGATCTGGTAAAGGCGGTCCTTATTATTCTTCCACAAATCATACCAGCAGAACCAGGAACGCAGGTGGGCGCCTACCGCAACATTGTCAAAGGGACGCATGTACGGTTCACTCCGGTATACCAGAAGCTCGATTCCATCCAGTCCCAGCATAGCCAGATAATCCTCCAGCGACTTGCCGGTGCGCCGGATAGCTTCTTCATATCCCGGAACCGTAGAATAATTAAACAGCTGTTTCACAGTTCTCTCTCCAAAGAAAACCCGGCCTGTCCCCGCACGCGCGGAAACAGTACCGGGAATGTTTTAAAATGCGTCTATTCCGCCAAAGCCTGCCCCGCCGACAATCCTGACATTATCCACGGAAAACGCTTCCATGATATCATGCAGGTGTTCTTTCAGCAACAGGGTGCGAAGCCTTTCGTTGCCGGAAACGATCAACAGATTTTTTCCGGAACGGTTGATGTTCTGTAAAACGTTAAAGCGTTTGGCAAACGTTTCACTGCCGACTTTTTCTTTCAGTTTCGCAAGACAAGCGGCAATCTCCGGCTTTTCGCCGGCCATACGCTCTTCCAGAGGAATAAACTCCGTAGAGCACAGTCTCGGGTTTACCACAAACTGTGCGTCTTCTTCCAGACGGCCCTTGCGTGCCAGAAAAACTTTTTCGCTTACTTCCTGCATGGAAATCGGTGCAATAGCGGACATGTTACATTACCTCCTTAACAAAACCAATGATGACTGCTAAATCAGTCTTTGATAAACGAAGGAAGCATGTACCTGTGAGAGAGGAAGAAGCGGGTTAAGAAAACGAAAAATATGCCGGCAGTTCCGGCGAACGTTTCAGTGTCACGCATCTTCAAGCACAGCTTGTTAAAAAAGTGATTTTATTAGTAACTATTACTGTTTTAAGTTCATTTTAATAATACAATTATTTTACAAAAATGTCAATTGCATTTCAGAAGTTAAGCTACCTGTTTTGAATTCAGGGAAATGACATTTTTACAATGCTATTGATAATTATTATTGAGAATTAAAAAAACTGTAAGAGGAAAACTTACTCTTACAGTTTTTCTTTACCAACATTTTTCATTCGCTGCAGCAGCATGTATTTCAGTTCAAATCTTCAGGTCGCTTGTCCTTTTCTTCCCAGTTGTTCCAGAACTCTTTCCGGAATTCCGCAAAACGGTCCTGTTCAATGGAGTCCCTGATTTTTTTTGCAAAGTCCAAAAGAAAATGCAGGTTGTGAATGGACAGCAGACGCAGCCCGAAGGTCTCTTCCGCTTTAAACAGATGACGGATATAAGCCCGGGAGAAATTGCGGCAGGTGTAACAGCTGCAATTCTCATCGATAGGCCGGAAGTCTTCCGCGTACACAGCGTTGCGGATCACCAGCCGGCCCCTGGCTGTCATGGCCGTGCCGTTCCGGGCCACCCGGGTCGGGAACACGCAGTCGAACATATCCACGCCCAGGTTCACGCCTTCCACGATACAGTCCGGCGTGCCCACTCCCATCAGATAGCGGGCTTTTTGTTTATTCATCCAGTCGGTGGTCTGATCCAGCATATCATACATAACGGGTTTGGGTTCCCCTACCGAAAGTCCGCCGATGCCGTAGCCCGCAAAATCCATTTCCAATAACGACTCTGCGCTCATTTTCCGCAGTTCCGGGAACATACCTCCCTGCACAATGCCGAACAGCGCCTGGTCCGGGCGGGTATGGGCTTTCAGGCAGCGCTCCGCCCAGCGTGTGGTCCGTTCTGTCGATTTTTTTGTATAATTAAAATCCGACGGATAGGGAATGCATTCATCAAAAGCCATGGCAATGTCGGCCCCCAATTCTTCCTGTACCCGTACAGAAACTTCCGGGGATAAAAACTGTTTGCTGCCATCAATATGGGAACGGAACATGACGCCTTCTTCCGTAATTTTCCGCATCTCGCCCAGGCTGAACACCTGGAATCCTCCGCTGTCCGTGAGCATGCCACGCTTGTAATTCATAAACTTATGCAGGCCGCCGGCCTTTTTTACCAGCCCGCTGCCGGGGCGCAAAAACAGATGATAGGTATTGGCCAGAATCACCTGGCTTTCCATGTCGTACAGTTCTTCCGGGGCCAGTGTCTTTACAGTTGCCTGGGTTCCCACCGGCATGAACATAGGCGTCTCAAAGGTTCCGTGAGGTGTATGCAGACGCCCCCGACGGGCCTTTCCCTGTTTTGCTTCTTTTATCAATTCATAAGTAACAGCGTGCATGAAATCTCCTAACATTACAAAAGTTTATTTGTGTTTCAGCTCTGTAATAAACATGGCATCGCCAAACGAGAAGAACCGATATTCCCGTTTTACTGCCTCCGCATAGGTGCGCAGCATCACTTCCCTGGAAGACAGGGAAGATACAAGCATCAGCAGCGTACTCTGGGGCAGATGGAAATTCGTTACCAGCGCGTCCACGATATGCCATTGGAAGCCGGGATAAATGTAAATCTGCGTCCAGCTGCTGCCGGCTTTTACTTCTCCCGTGGCGCCCGCAGATTCCAGCGTGCGCACCGCTGTCGTCCCCACCGCAACGATCCGGCGACCTTCCGCCTTCGCCCTGTTGATGGCAGCCGCGGCTTCCTGGGTCACGCTGTAGAATTCCCTGTGCATGGGATGGTCTTCTATGTTTTCCTCCGTAACCGGCCGGAAAGTTCCCAGCCCTACATTAAGGGTGACAAACACTTCCTCACATCCCATGTCCTTTATTTTCTGCAGCAGTTCTTTCGTAAAGTGCAACCCTGCAGTGGGCGCTGCCGCGGAACCGGGATCCCGGTTATATACGGTCTGGTACCGTTCCTTATCTTCCAGTTCTGCCGTAATATATGGCGGCAGCGGAACCTCTCCCAGCCGGTCCAGTATTTCTTCAAATACGCCCTCAAACGCAAAACGGATGATGCGCCCGCCAAAATCCGTATGATCGATGATCGTTCCGGATAATTCTTCCGCAAATTTTATATGGGCGCCAACCTGCAGCTTCTTCCCGGGGCGGACCAGCACTTCCCAGTCCGTATTGTTAAGGCGGGTCAGCAGGAACACTTCCACATGGGCTCCGGTATCTTTATAGCCGAACAGGCGGGCAGGTATGACGCGGGTATCGTTAAATACCAATAAGTCGCCGGGGCGAAGATATTCGGGAAGATTATAAAAATGCCGGTGCTCCATGGCGCCGGTATTTTTATCTACCACCAGCAGCCGGCTGTGGTCTCTCGGTTCCATCGGATGCTGGGCAATCCGTTCTTTGGGCAAATCATAATCAAAATCAGTAACTTTCATAACAGGTCTCTTTTCTTTATACAGGAAACATTGCACAAACCCGTTTACGCGATAACGTACCGGCAGGCAGTTCCTTTTCTAAATTAATCATTAGTATGCGGAGATCAGTTCAGTCCCCGGATAATAGTGTTGCAAAATGGTTTTATAATAATCCTCAGCGTTTTCAGGTGCTGTATCAGCCATGCCTTTGGCACCCCACTTGGACAGGCCCAGACCGCGACCAATCCCTTTTCCTTTAAATAAAATGGTTTCGTCCGCACTTCCTTCTAAAAAGTGATAGCCGGGAATAACAGACTGCCACGATTTTTTTTCGCGGCCTTTGATTTCTATGGGAATCTGTTTTTTCCCAACTTCTATGCCATACCCGTTTTCAATAGGTACATCCAGCTTTTGCGGTACCGGATCAGTAACATAAACGTCAAACCAGTTGCTGCTCAAAGCCAGCATATCCGCCAGTTCCTGACCTGTCATGGTTACGCTGCCCAGTTCTCCCTGCCAGAAAATCGTCTTAACCCTGCCGCTGGGATAGCGGTCTTTCTGATCCGGCTTTTCACTGTCTGATATACGGTATCCACGTAACCGTCCAATCTTATGCCCGCCCTGTTCAAGAAGCCGGCTGATGGTCACAGCCTGTATCTTTTTTTCCCATGTGAAACTGGGACAGTCCGTATCATAGTCTTCCACTGCCTGTAAATACGGGATATCCTTCTGCAGGATTTCGGAAGCGCTCACCGTCCTGCCCCCGCTGCTTTCACATGCAAAAGTCATTGCAGGGCTGCCGTTAAAGTATAAAACCTGCCCGACGGTTTGTGCCGCAACTTTGGTTATATTCTTATTCTCATTGCGAATACCGCCATAAAAAGTTTCCGGCTCCACTGCTCGCACGTCAAATAAATTGTTTTCCGGATGATGCTTATAATACCAGGCCAGGCTGCGGGCAGCCACCGCCTGTGCTTTAATCGCCTCGTCCGGCCAGATGGGGGAAGACTTAGGTCCCAACACAGAGTTAACATAATACTCAATAGGTACCCGGTTTATAACGGTTAATTTCTTTCCTTCATTTGTCAGACAGATTTTCAGCGTTCCCCGGTACTCCTGACGGTTCACCGTAAAATGCTGGCGGGGACGGCCGGCGGAAGCTCCGTTTTTATCTTCCTGTTCCTCAATCTCCAGAACAGTTCCGCTGGCAAGCTGCCTGTCTCCCAGTTTAATGTTTCCTTTATCAGCTGCAATAAAGTATTTTCCTTTATTAAGCGTTGCTTTCTTTCCATCCGGTTCTGTGGCAATAAAAGAGGACGGCGCAACCAGTTCAGCAGAGAATTGGGAAACTGTCAGGCCCACATCAATCACGGATGACGCGCGGACCGGAACTGTAAAAAGTACAGTCAACCAGGAAATTGCTATAACTATAATCTTTCTGAAATATTTTTCAGCAGCATGTTTCATCATACCGTTTACCTGCAACACAACTTGAAAACATGTATAACATCATTTGAACAGTATCGTGTCTTTTTTCGCAAGCTGAATAGTGTTTTTGTTTATGCGGACAAAAGGTTTGTTTTCCGGTTCAGCAGCACTTGTATCAATGTAATTGGAAGCCTGAGCAGATCCCGCTTCGGTTTTGGTTTTTTTCCATTCCATATAGCGGTCCCGTTCGCTGAACACACAACCGCAATAGGGCTGGCGGTACAATCCCAAAGCCAGGCTGATATCCACGCCTTCCTGATAATGAGGCCGCCAATCCTGATAATAAAACTCCACACCAAATTCTTCCGCTGCTGCTTTCGACATCTGCACAATCAGTTCATGCTTCTGATACGGACTGTACAGCAGCGTTGTAGAGAATGCGGTAAACCCATGATCTGCCGCATATTTTGCCGTATAACGCAGCCGCATCCGGTAGCAGAACGCGCAGCGGACACCCGGTTCCTCCAACATCCCTTTCACACATTCTTCCAGCGGATAGGTCTTATCAATAATCAGTCGGTAATCCAGTTTTTCCGCCAGCTCCCGTAATGCAGCCAATCGGTGTTTAAATTCTTTATAGGGATGAATATTCGGATTATAATACAGCAGCGTAAAATCTACGTCCTGCGACCTCAGCATTTTTGTCGGATAACAGGCACAGGGACCGCAGCAGGCGTGTAATAATAATTTCATTGTTCTATCTTTCTCAATACTCAGTAATCATCAAGGTTCGCTGATTTATTTTTCCACATTTCTGTCGGGAAACCATCGCCTGTTTTCCTTCCTCACATAAAACAGCTCATTTTACAGCAGCGAGGGTTGTTCGACCTTTGGCTTGCCACTTGCATCCTCCGGGTAGGGAATTCCCAGATAACGATAGGTTTCCCTGGTCGCCACGCGGCCACGGGGCGTGCGCTGCAGCAGACCTAATTGCATCAGATACGGTTCCACCACGTCTTCGATGGTGCCGGCTTCTTCACTGACAGCGGCCGCAATGGTATCAACGCCCACCGGTCCGCCGCCAAATGTCCTGACAATTGTCTGCAGGATACGCCTGTCATTCTGGTCCAGACCGTAACGGTCAACTTCCAGACGGGAAAGAGCCTCATCAGCCAACTTCTGATCAATGACAGCCTGTCCCAGAACCTGGGCAAAATCACGTACCCGTTTCAAAAGACGGTTCGCCACGCGGGGCGTGCCCCGTGAACGGCGGGCGATTTCCAGCGCGCCTTCCGGCGTCATCTCCACATCCAGTTTTTCTGCGGACTTATTGACGATAATGCGCAACTGCTCCGGCTGATAAAATTCCAGCCTGCACTGCACCCCAAAACGGTCACGCAGCGGCGCCGCCAGAGAACCCAGCCTTGTGGTGGCTCCAATCAGTGTAAATTTTGGAAGGGGCAGCCGGACGTTCTGGGCACCCGGTCCTTTACCGATGACAATATCCAGCTGATAGTCTTCCATGGCTGAATACAGTATCTCTTCCACTGCTTTCGGCAGACGGTGGATCTCATCGATGAACAACACTTCCCCTTCCGACAGCGTACTGAGAATCGCAGCCAGATCGCCCTGGCGCATAATGGCAGGACCGGATGTAACACGCATGTTTACATGCAGTTCGTTTGCAATAATATTTGCCAGTGTTGTTTTCCCCAGACCGGGAGGGCCGAAAAGAAGCACATGATCCAGCGCTTCATTCCGTTTCAGCGCCGCTTCAATGAACACCGAGATATTCTGTTTAACTTTATCCTGCCCGATATATTCTTCCAGCGTCCGGGGGCGTAGACTGTACTGTTCCCCATCAGACTCCATAACTTCCGATGTCACCAGCCGGTCATCAAAATCCATATCGTTTTCCTCTTCTTCTCTTATCTTTTAGCAAAAATCTGTAAGGCTTTGCGAATCAGTTCATCCCGTTTTAATGTGCCATAATCCGGAATCTTCCGCAACACCGGCAAAATTTCCGAATTGGAATAGCCTAACGCAGCCAGCGCGGCCATGGCTTCGTTGATTGCTTCCGATTTGCCTTCGCCGCTGACTGCGGCGGCAAATTCCCTGTCATTCTCTTCGCTTTCCAGGGTACCGATCTTGTCCTTCAGTTCCAACACCATGCGCTCTGCCGTTTTCTTTCCGATACCGGGGAGCTTGGTCAGCATTTTAAGATCCCGGCTCTGCACCGCCAGATAAAAATCTTCCGGCCTTGCCGCTCCCAAAATACCTATCGCAACTTTTGGCCCTATGCCGCTTACGCTTAACAGAAGCGCAAACAGATCATAATATTGTTGTGTCAAAAAGCCGTACAACTGAATTGCATCTTCCCGAACCGACGTATATGTCAGGACACGAACTTCCTGCCCCATGGACAAAGTCCGCATCTGGGACACCGGCATAAACACACGGTATCCGACACCACCCGCCGTTTCAATCAGGCAATATTCTGCCGCCTGATATGCTACCGTTCCTCTTACTGAACCAATCATAATGCACGCTCCAAATGCCGTTTATCAAAACCATTAACATAATAAAGTATATCTTTTACAGTTGTCTTTCATCTCTTGCTCAACGGGTTCCGCTGTTTTTCCAGAATCTCCCCGATTCGTGCACCGCCTTTTGCCTGCAGCTGCAGCACCCTTGCCTGATTCAGGCCGCAAATCGCGGCAGCCAACGCGTCCGCCGTATCGTCCGGATTAATTTCTTCACGAATCCCCAACAGTCGCCGCACCATAAAGATAATCTGGTTTTTTTCCGCCCCGCCGGTCCCTGTGACCGATTTTTTTATCTGCATCGGCGTAAACTCCAAAATCGGCAGATTATGCTCGGCAGCGGCCAGTAACACTACGCCGCGCGCCTGGGCAACCGGGATCGCCGTGTTGACGTTGCGGTTAAAATACAATTTTTCAATGGACATAAATTCCGGTTGAAAATGACCAATAATATCAGAAACATCCTGATGGATCTTCAACAGCCTCTCTTCCGGACGCCAGTCTTTGCCAGTCAGTATGGAACCATAGAATACCGGCTTCAGCGTACTGCCTTTCATCTCCACCACCCCGTAACCGCAGATAGCGGTACCGGGATCTATTCCTAACGCCAGCATACTGTTCCTCCAGCCTTCTGTATCAAACAATCTTATTACAATTAATTATACACGGCACAAATGACAAAAATGTGAAGCAATATATAAAAAAGGCAGGCTCATTTGAAGCCTGCCTGCTCTTCCTTATTCCTCGTCGTCATCATCCGGCAAGTCAGCGTTGGTATAGACTTCCTGTACGTCGTCCATATCGTCGAACATGTCAATTGTCTTACGGACTTTTTCAGCGTCTTCATCCGTCAGCTGGACCATCGTATCCGGAACCATGGTGATTTCCGACATCACAGTTTCGATATTGTTGTCAGCCAGCGCTTTTTCCACCGCATCATAGTCTTCCGGCTGGGTCACGATCTCAAAGCTGTCTTCATTGGATTTCATGTCTTCCGCGCCGGCATCCAGCGCGATCATCATGACTTCATCCTCATCATAGCCGGCTTCTTTATCAATCGTAAAGATACCCTTGCGTTTGAACATCCAGCCGACAGAACCGGTCTCACCCATATTTCCGCCGTGTTTGGTAAAGGCGTGACGGATATCTGCTGCCGCACGGTTCCGGTTGTCGGTCAGCACGTCCAGCATGATTGCCACACCGGCCGGACCGTAGCCTTCGTATGTAATCTCTTCATATTTTGCGCCATTGGTCTCACCGGCGCCTTTGGCAATCGCGCGTTTGATGTTGTCTTTCGGGATGTTGTTGGCTTTTGCTTTGGCCAGCGCCAGTTTCAGGCGCATATTGCCAACCGGGTCGGGACCGCCCATCTGCACGGCAATGGTAATCTCACGGCCGATTTTCGTGGTTATTTTTCCTCTGGCAGCATCTGCCTTGCCTTTTTTGTGTTTGATATTTGCCCATTTAGAATGTCCGGACATGTTAATTCCTCCAATATATCAGCTTATAAGATAAGTAAATTTAACTATCGTATTATACTATATTTTCCCCTTCATGACAATCATTTTCTTAACATCTGCCGGATTTCTTTACTATTATTTTCACTGATTTAAGCCCGCTGAAACAATTTTTCTTTATTCAGTTATATTCAAATCGGAATTTATCGTATATAATTTAATCAGAATCCCAAAACCGCTAACGATTATAACAATAATATTAAAGAAAACAATTACCGGGAGGGGAATCATGGACATTAATAAAATCAGATTAGGGAAGACCGGTTTATGGGTCACGAAAACCGCAATGGGCTGCCTGCCCATCCAGCGCATCTCATTGGAAGCGGCAAAAAAACTGCTACGCAAAGCTTATGACAACGGCATCAATTATTTTGATACCGCCAATATGTACACCGACAGCGAAGAAAAAATCGGCACGGCTCTGCACGATGTCCGCCAGAACATTATTATTTCCACCAAAAGCGGCGGCACGGATTACAAAACGGTAACAGAGCATATCGAGCTTTCTTTAAAACGCCTGCAGACAGACTACATCGACCTTTTCCAGTTCCATAATCCCGCTGTTATGCCTTCCCCGGAAGATGAAAAGGGAGCGTATGCTGCGGCACTGGACGCTAAAAAGAAAGGCTACATCCGGCATATAGGCATCACAAATCACCGGTTGAAGGTAGCGCATCAGGCCATTGATTCCGGATTATATGAAACGTTGCAGTTCCCGTTCTGCTACCTGGCAACGGATAAAGATATCGAACTGGTAAAAGACTGCAAAACGAACGACATGGGTTTTATTGCCATGAAAGGCCTGTCCGGCGGTATGCTGACCAACGCAGCGGCCTGCTATGCCTTCATGCAGGAGCACGACAACGTGGTTCCCATCTGGGGCATCCAGCACGAATGGGAACTGGAGCAGTGGCTGAAACTGACGGATATTAATCAGCAGATGACTGAAGAACTACAGGCTGTTATCGATAAAGACCGGAAGGAACTGTCGGGGAATTTCTGCCGGAGCTGCGGATACTGTATGCCCTGCACAGTGGGTATTGACATCCCCCAGGCAGCCAGAATGGCCATGTTGTTACGCCGCTCACCCTATAAACGGTTCATGAGTGATGAGTGGTATGCCAAAATGCAGAAAATCGAAGAATGCGTACACTGTGACCTGTGCAAGAGCCGCTGCCCTTACGGATTGGATACTCCGTCCCTGCTGCAGTATATGTTAAAGGATTATAACGAGTTTTACGCAGAGCATCACAACGATTAAAACAACTTTTACATTATAAATATTTATCCCGTTATGCAGGCGCTTCCGCATAACGGGATTTTACTATTACAAGAATAAAGGAATAATAATATTAAAATTGCTCCGGACAAAAAACTATTCGCAAACAGATGCTTTAAGGAGGCACTGATGAAACGGGTTTGTCCTCCGCCCTATCCGTTATCTTCCTCTACTGCGTGCAGTCCTGCTGCATCTGTTACCGGCAGCGAGAACAGAATGGCCTGAGCCGGCGTATCCATGCCGGCCTTTTGCATCACGGCCTGCATGATTGCATTTTTCTGTTTCTTTTGGGTGACGATTAAAGTCACGTCCTTTTCTGAAGCCAGCGGCACGCCGAAGAAAAGTTCAGCCCTGTTCACGCCGGTGCCTCGGGCATGCAGCACCGTACCGCCATAGGCACCGGCCGCACGGGCCGCGTCCATGACCATGTCATTGTGTCCCTGGTTGCTGACAATGATCAATAACTCCATTGTTGTATCTTTCATTACGGATTCTTCTCCCTTCCGGAAATTCTGTTCTGCCGTCAGATATGCCAGTTCCCGTTTACCGCCGATGCTGCTCAAGGGAACGATGAATGCAATACCCGTATCCGGTACGTCAATATAAAGCTTTTTCCGCAAATGCCCTTTGGTTTCTTTCCATACTTCATCTGTCACCACATTCAGGCAGACCGCTTTCTCAGACCGGTCCAGCCCCAGCATATTCAGAATCTCATCTTTGGCAGTACCATAACCTAACAAAACAAACCCTACCGGCAGCTTCTTATCATAAAACTCAAGAAAGCCAGGCAGCTTCTCCCTGCTTGTGATAGTTATCATTAAATAAACTTCCACAGCCTGCTACCTCCTACAACTCGATAATATCGTAGTCCCCGAAATTCTCCAGCGTACTCTGGCTGACACTGGTTTTGGGAGTTCTGCGTGCTTTTACCATATACATAACTCCCAGCAGCTGGATCGTGACCAACGGTGTCATGGCTACCATAGTTACCACACCGAACGCATCTGTCACAACATTGCCGCCCTGAGTCATACAGGCTCCTATCGCAAAAGGCAGCAAAAACGTCGCTGTCATGGGACCGGATGCCACGCCGCCTGAGTCGAAGGCGATAGCAGTAAACACGGGAGGCACAATAAATGTAAGTATCAACGCGATGAGATACCCCGGTATCAGCATGTAAAACAGATGGATTCCTGTCAGCACACGTACCATGGCCAGGCCTACCGAAATCGCCACGCCGATGGACAGGCTGCGAAGCAGTAATTTTCCGCTGACAGCGCCGGCAGTAATATCTTCCACCTGCTTCATCAGCACATACACTGCCGGTTCCGCCTTGATGATAAAGTAACCAATCAGCATGCCGATGGGTATAATGATCCAGTTATAGGGCAGCGTGGCCAAAATGCTTCCCAGGTCGAATCCTGCCGGAATAAAGCCCACATTAGCGCCTGTCAGGAACAGTACCAGACCGATATAGGTACATATAATACCGTGAAGAATGCGGAGCAGCGGCTTTCTTTGAAGATGCAGTAAAACCAGCTGAAAAATACCGAAAAATATGGCAATGGGCAGAACTGCTTGGGCAATTTCATGCATCTGATCCGGCAGCTCGGCCAAAAACAGCCCGCCTAACTGCAGGGAATGCAGTACTCTCGGAATCACAACCGGTTCAAACGTCGCGTCTTCCGGTTTAAAAATCAGGCTCAGAAGCAGTACGGCAATGATAGGCCCGATGGAACAGAGGGCTATCAGACCGAAACTGTCCTGGGAAGAATGGCGGCTGCCCCGTAACGCCGAAACGCCTACGCCAAAAGCCATGATAAACGGCACCGTCATGGGGCCTGTCGTCACGCCGCCAGAATCGAAAGCCACCGCCAGAAAATCCGGCGGTGCATAGTATGCCAGTACAAAAGCAATGACATAAAAGAACAGCAACATCCGTTGCAATGAAATTCCTAGTACCATACGGATCAGGGCTGCCAGAAGAAACAACGCCACGCCGCCTGATACCGACAAAATCAACACTCTGTTAGGAATGGACTGGACCTGGTTAGCCAATACCTGCAAATCCGGTTCGGAAATCGTGATCATAAAACCCAACAAAAAGCCTAATGGCAATATCAGCCAGAGTTTGCGGGTTTTTGTAATACGGGTCCCCACATGATTGCCCATGGGTTCCATAGCCTGTTCCGAACCGATGGTAAAAAATACCATCCCTATCATCAGCAGGATGCAGCTGTATAAGAAAACCATCACCACATGAGTAGGCATGGGCACTATTGTGACAGAAAGTATCAAAACGATTGCCACAACCGGGAAGATAGCCCGGATGACTTCACTGAATTTTTCCTTTAGTATGTCTTTTAACAAAACGGAGTCGCCCTCTCTATAGTTTACTTATATGTCTTTAGTTAACTTTTATATTATTGTTTCTATCCCCTGCTCTTCATGCTGTCCATGATTGCAGCATAGGTCTTCTCTACCCGGCGGCTCAGATTTTCACGGATGCTTTTCGAAGAACGCAGCAGACTTGCAGCCACGTCCACCGCCAGCCCGACAGAAAAACCTTTGCTGTATTCGTAACCTTTTACATAGGTGATGCGGCTGAAGTCCGGACGCCAGCGCCGGTCCATGGGTTTTTTGTCCCCCGCCGTCAGCAGGTATTCGTTGGCTTCCGCTTCCAGCTTGTCGCCGTCTGCATCTATAGCACCAAATGTGTTCAGCAGATCGTAATTGATCAAATCAATCAGTTGCCTTGCAGAATTGTTATTCAACACAAAGCTGATCTTGCCGTTGGCAAGCAGGAGCAGGCTGCGCTCCTTCCATGCACCCAGCTTGTTCATTACGTTCATTTTGTAAATGGCAGGCAGACGTTTTTCAATATCGTCCGCCAGATTATATTGCGCCGCTTCCAGCGCTTCGGTACGGCCAAAGCGGGAAATGGGATCTCCCGCCAGCGTCTCGCCTGCAATACTGACAACAGGGATGATTTCCAATTGCGGGTCACGATGCAGACGTTTTGTCAGTTCTTCCAGCAAATACTCTTTCATGCCTTCTATCTTTTCCCGCTTCCGGAAACCGTCCTCCGCATTGGTCAGAACCACGATCACCTTGCAGCCGGACTGCAGCAGCGGCACAAGGATCTCTTCAATCTCCGTTTTTTCAATGCGGGCGGTGTTGGCGGAAAAGCAGTAATACACTGCGTGGAACCAGTCGCTGATATGGGGCGAGGTATTGCGTTTGCGCACCAGCGCCAGCACTTCCTTCCGCCACTCCGGCAGAGAATCCGCTTCAATCCCCCAGGTGTCGAAAACGTGGTAGGCTGTTCCGTTCCGGGTAATCACATTCTCGTGGAGACCCTTGCCTGTTTTAGGCAGACCCGCCCCTGTGGGCAGGTCAAAACCGTACAGGTAATTCAGCAGGGAAGTCTTGCCGACCCCGGTTTTTCCCAGCACAAGAATATTCCGCACAGCCGGTTTGCGCGGTTTGGCTTTCTGTTCTGTTTTCTGTTGGCCGCGATACTCTTTCGCGGCCTTTTCCGTTCCGGAATACGCGCCTTCTTTTTTATGAGGGCCTTTGCTTCCCGTACGGTTCCAGATTCTGACTGACATATGTCACCTGTAATATTTACTAAAAAATCATTCCGCTTTCTTTTTATAATACTTTTGGATCAGCTGCATGATCACGTCCATGGCAAAGGCCGAGGTAATATCCACCTTTTCCCCTTTCGCCATACGGGACGCAGTTTTATAACAGACTTCATTAACCGCCCTGCCAAAGGCGTACGTGAAGGAGGTGGCCACGCCGCTGTTCACTACGGCCGCTGCAACGGAGCCCGCGCCGGGAATCAGTTTCAACAGGGAACGGGAAAAGATCCGCCCCGTATTGGCTACCACCACGTTGACAAAAACTTCTTTAATTTTGTCAGTTCCCCGGTCGATGCCCCAGAAATTGAAAAGATGCGTCGCCATAGTCGTCTGGATGGCAATCAGCGCTGCAGAGTCCGTCATGGGTAACGGGCACACTACTGCACCGGCGGCAGCCGCCACGTACCTGTGAATCAGTTTGTCTGCCTGGATATGCTTCGCGCTCAGTTCCTGCCCCAGAGCCTGGGCAAACGCCAGCTGCAATCCGGCATCCAGATGCTCCACCGACCAGTTCAGAAGCTCGCTCCACTGCATTTTTTCTTCCGGAATCCGCGGATCGATACTCACCATGAACGCGTCTGTCTTCGGCAGTTTCTTTTGCAAAACTTTTTTCATCTCGTCCAGTTCAATCATGGTAGCCGCGTCAATCTGTGTCAGCACCACGCATACTTTAGTGAGCCCTTCCAGCGCGGCAATCGCGTCCAGGTCCGTAGGAGTCACCCGTTTGTTGGCGGCAGAAATACAGTACCAGACCAGGTGTATATGTTTTTTGATATCCCCCTGACCGTTGGCATTTTTCACAAAACCGATAACGTCTTTATAAAACTGCTGCTGCTTATCTTCCCCCACTTCATAGCCCAGGGTATCATACAGCACCACGTCCAGATTCTCCGGCTCATAGCGGGTAATGCGGTCTGTCATGGGCTTGCCGTTGCCTGTGGCAGCTACATCCATGCCGAAGAGATGATTGATCAGGCTGCTCTTTCCCACACCGGTACCACCGGTCACAAGGACGCTCGGCTTTTTAACGTTCTTGCGTATCTTGTTCAGTACTTTGTCGTAATCAAAATACTGCAGTTTATCGATTAATTTCTTTACGTCCTCTTCTTTCATTGGGAATACACCTCCGAGTCCTTCCTGCACGGAAACCTTATGCTTACTCCTCTTCCGCAGGCGCTGGCGCGAATCCCAGCTTCCGGTTCTTCTTCAGTTCCTTACGCAGATCCTTAACCAGATCCTGCAGGGTTACATCATCCAGATCTTTCTGCAGGTTCCGTTTGAACTTCTTCAGACGCCCGTCCATGACCGCGTGGATATTTCCTCCCACGGGGCAGTCCGGGTTGGGATCGTGGAAATGGAACAAATCTTCCTTTTTGTCTTCCACAGCGCAGAAAATATCCCACAGTGTGATCTTTTTCGGTTCTTTCGCCAGAGCCGCGCCACCCACACCGGCCTCCACAGTAACCAGTCCGGCATCTTTTAATTGTCCCAGCGTTTTGCGGATAATGACAGGGTTTACGTTGACGCTGTTGCCTAAAAAGAAGGACGTCGTCTTGAACTGTCCCTCAAATTCATTGACTGCCAGCAGGATATGTACGGCAATCGTAAAACGGGAAGAAAATTGCATGATCGTTTATCTCCTTAAAATCCTACGTCTTCACCTACAAGGATAACCTTGATCTTATGAACCGGTTTGCTGCGGCGGGTGACAACGATATAGTTACAGATGGTATCGGCAAAGTTACAGTTTGCGCAGACCCCTGTCAGCGCACAGGGCGTTTTCGCTCCGAAACGCTGGATGTTGATGGCCGCAGCCGTTGTGTGGGCGCGGTCAATGGCGCTGTGCAAATTCCCTGTGACCTTGTTCAGCCCGGCAATGACAATGACCTGTTTCGGCCCGTAAATCATGGCGGCACAACGGTTTCCGTTGCCGTCTATGTTTACCAGTTCACCCTCTGTCGTCATGGCATTGGTACTCATTAAAAATGTATCACAGAGCAAGGCCTTCCGCATAATCTCCATCCGCTCTTCCGGTGTTTTCGCGGTATCCCGGTCAATACATTTGAAATTCTTCCGCACATGCTCCAGTAGCCCGATTTCCGCAATGGTAGCGGAACCGCCCCAGGAAATCACATCGGTTTCCGGAATAAGAGCCAGTGCCTGCTGCAGCGCTTCCTCTTTCGTAGCACAGTAATATGCGTCAAAGGCCCGCGCCTGTAACTTTTTCACCAGTGTGGCTCCTAATAAGGCGTTGCGTTCTGTTCTCGGATCCGCCATAATGATTTCCCTCCTCAGCAAACTTTATATTTTATATAATAGGATAACTGGTCACAGGAATACTCTTTTAATTATACCATTAAAAACTAAAATGAGGAATGGGAAAACCCATTCCTCACAGAGTTTACTTAAATTTTTTACAAATTGTTGTCATGAAAGGCAATACAACAGCCTGTTATCCTTTCGGCACAACCTGCGGGCCCCGGTTTGTTTTACCCTTCAGACGGTCATCCTCATACACCGGCCACATTTTTCCATCGTATAAAGTAAGCAGTTTGATTTCATCGCCTGTATCGCCTACGATAAAATTCATCTGGTAGCGGGAATCATACTTATCCATATTCCTGTCTTCCCATACCTGAACCAGGTACCAGCCTGCCCAGCAATCCACCGGCGGATTGTCCCCCGTCAGGAACTCTATCTTGTAATCGTAGAACTGGGAACGGTTATCCATATTGGTAGCAGCGGGAATGAAATCCTCCAGCATGTATTTGATCATGGCCTGCTGCAGCACCAGCGGAGCCGGCCTGTCTGTTACCGGAATGTAGTGTCCGCACAACGGCGCAGGCAGCGTTTCCGCGCCTATGATGTTGATGCGGCCGTCAAACGCAGGTTGCATCACATATGCCTGGGACTGGTTTTTCTTAAGACCCTTTGTTCCGTCAGCATTGACGGTTTCCGCGTAATCCAGCATAAACGCGACCATATCGTCGGTCGGAACCGGACCGGCCTCCGTGGGCGGATTCAGTTTAAACTCTTTTGAGCTCCGCAGCCGGGCCGCCATGAACACGCTGCCGTCCGGTATTCCGCCGGGATGGTTCCGTCGCACGGACTCAATACCTATGTAAGTACGTTTAAAAGGATCCCCTGCCAGCACACCTTTTTTATGCATCACCACCAGATAGGTCACCTCTTCCCCGGAAGAAAAACGACGGTATACGCCTTCCGGGATATCCTCCGGGCCAATTGCCTTTTCAGCAGAAGGGTTCGCCGCAAAGCCGGATACGCAGGCAACCGTTAACAGAAATGCAAAATAAACCATGAAAAGTGTTAAGGCCTTTTTAGAAATCTTTGGTATTTTCAACATCCCTGCCCTCCTGTTCTATTATAGTATTTCTTTTACGGATGCATTTATATCGTCCATGACGCCAGGCACAAAACAAATCTCTTTATTTCACTGATATGCGATTACAATCCGGGAAACACGTCCGTTTTTCACAAATACATACAGGTTGCCGCGATTATCCTGGCTCCTGGTATCATGATTATACCAGTACAACGTTTCACCGTTTTCAGCCGGGCTTTTGATGTCCTCTTTCCCCAGCCGGTCATACACGCCCTGCAATGGCATGCCCACCATCACTCCGTCCGGGGTTCGCCAACCGTTATCACTGTTGGACTCAATCCGCCATGCGTCTTCATTATAAAACTTTACGACAATGGAATTATTACCGTAAATGAAAGTAGTCTCCACAAAATCACCGTAGGCTTCCGATTTTACTTCGTTCTTCGTCACCCGGTCAGGAATGCCAAATACATTTTTCACCTGTTCAAACCTTGCTCCCAACTGCACGCCTAACGCAATACGGTTGTTCGGAAGTTCTGCATGCGTAAGGCTCGCAAAGCCAAACAACAAAATGAAACACAACGCAATAATTCTAATCTTTTTCATGTTTGCACCTCGTTCCTTAATTATAGTACTTTTTCTGTGTGAAAAAACGGTAAGCTTATTGTCCTTATATTTTCACCTTCGCGTTCCGGCAACGGGCTTTGATATAACCCGCCACAAACGCAAAATCTTCATCCTCCGCATACACCTGGTTGCGGCTCAGGGTTTCATTCAAACGGATCAGGTGTTCCTTCGGCAAAATTTCCAGTTCTTTTACTTCGTCAAAATAAGTCAGCATTGATGTGCGCGACGCTGCCAGTACGCCGGTGCCTGCTGTATTTAAACTGCCTCCCGCTGCGCCAGCCAGCGTTGTAATCGCACCTGTCAGCTGCACTTTTTTCACATGCTTCTCATGCTGTTTATGATTCACTCCGGCTTCGACCATCTCGAAAACCACACAGTACTTTCCGCCCACAATGTACGCAAAAACCAGATAGCCTATAATGCTGAGAACCAGAAAGATGCCAGCCATAATGGCCGCCGCCTGCGCAAGGAATATCAGCGTTTCCATCAAGCCACTGTCCATAATATTTATAACAAACATAACTGCCAGCACAATGACCATGGCGATAAGTATCGTTCTCCACAGTTCTTTAATGATTGCCAGGGATTTGTACATATCAAGTTCATACACCCAGCGATATTTGCCGTCACTACACATGGTTATGTTCTTGCTTTTGTAAACAGGTTGAGCTGCCATAAATTGTCCTTTTTCCGTATAAGTAAACTCTTACCCTTTCCCGCCTTCCACTTCATACACTTCCGGCGCGCCGTTTGCGCCTACCCGGCAGGTCAGCTTTGTCCAGGGAGCATAGCCGCTGCCCGGCATGGCCGTCATGTAAAACTGCTGGGGATCAGTCATCACGTACCAGTCCGAACCATTGATGCCGACCATATCCGAGATAAAGCGTGTCATGGCATATTCACCCACAAAGACCGGTTCGTTGCCCAGTGCATAAACCCGCACGGCGTGTTTCCAGTCTTCCTTCTGATAATCCACATACAGATACCGTTCACCCTCCGGCATAGATACCAGTGTGGCACGGATGTTTTTTGCGTTAAACTTGTCTTTCAACTGTTCACCGCAGTAATCAATGAGCAGTTCTTCCGGATCATTCATCACGGAAAGCCTGTCACCGCGAGGGCTGTCGCTTAAACGTACGGGCAGGTAGGAAGGAATTTCCATGCAATAGGCCTTCGTCCCCCGCCAACTAATGGCTTCCGTGTACTGATCATGTTTGAAAATATCGGGCCTCTCGGAATACAGCAGCGTAGTGGTGAAAACGCCTTCCGCATAAGAACCGAGGACGTACGGATTGAAATAGAAAGTCACGCCCCGGGGATCCATGGTCCAGAACAGATGCCCCTCCTTCGCCAGCTGGTCCACCATCTCACGCATGCTGGCGCCGTTGTTTCCCTGAAATGATGCTTTGGGATAATCAAACATCAGCTGCTGTTTGATGGCATTTGTCATGGCAGTGGGGCTTGTGAAAATATCAGTCAGCTGCATCTCCTTACCTGTGTAGGTATCAAAGTTTTTTCCTGTAAAACCATACATGCCATGGGCGCCGCCCATATAACTGGAACCGGATTCCAGCAGGCTCACCACGAGGGAGTCGGCCCGCCGCACATAGATATCTCTGTTATCCTCAAAAGCGGGAAAGAACGTTGCGCCGTATTTCGCGCGTTCACTATGGTCTAATTTGGCGTCGGACAGCATTTTCCTGTACGATTCCGCAAATTGTTTCTCTTCCTTTGCTGTGTAAGCATCTAACGATTTGTTGATATTCGGTTCAAAAGGCACAGGACCGGTCACCCTGATGCCGGTCCAGCGGGCGCGCAGCAAATCCCCTTTTTCGTCGCTGTCCACCCTGTGTTCCGTACGCGTCACCAGCGGAATGTAGTGCAGCCCCAGCTGGTAATCCACGCCGTTACCTTCGGCAAAAACAGGACGCGACCAGCTTATACCGGTTACCCCATTTGTCCCCGCAAGACCGCTTGTATCTGCAAGGCCTGTTTCAAAAACCGGCGCGACAGCAAACGCAAAAACTGCTGCAAGTGCAGTTGCTGCCGTTTTCATCTTATTCATGTGATAACCTCCTTTTCGCACAATAACGGCACATTTTTTATTTGTACTCTTTTCATGTTATATCAATTTTTCGACAATAGTATGTCATTGCAACACCGGACATCACTTTGTTTATTAATTTTACCATATTTTCGCAGAGGAATAAATTGAATTTGAACTGAGAAAAGCAAAAAATCCGGAACACCTGGTTTTCCAGGTATTCCGGATTTTTGTGCGTCTTCAATATTTGATTCAAACGGAAGTGTCCGCTGCTTAAGTGATTCCGTCATCTTTTCAGCAACGCAACCGCCAGATCATTCACATTAGTGCCTGTGGGGCCTGTCATGATCAGCCCGCCGATGGCTTCCAGCGCGTGATATGAATCATTTTCCCTCAGCATACTGTCAAAATTGATTCCTTTTTCTTCCAGGGCAGTGATGCTTTCCCCGTCCACATAGCCGCCGGCCGCGTCGGTAGGACCGTCTGTGCCGTCACTGTCGATGGAGAAAATCGCGGCGCCTTCCAGCCCGGCAATACCGGGCGCTGCTGCCAGCGCCAGTTCCTGGCTCCGTCCTCCGGTGCCATACCCGGTGACACGGACAACGGTTTCGCCACCGGCGATAAATGCGAGAGACTGTTTGCTGCAGGCATGGCTTTTCAAAATGCTGGCCAGAAAACTGCCTGCCGAACTGGCCTCACACCGAAGTTCATCAGTCAGAACTAACGGTTTATATCCCATCTCTTCCACCGTCCGCGCCGCTGCTGCGCAAAGTTCCTTCACCGAACCGTTAATATATGTTTCTACGTTGCAGAGTTCTTTCGGTGTTTCCTGTTCCAGCTGCACTGCCGCTTCCGGAGACAGGTGAATTTTATATTTTTCTATAATGGCTTTCGCCTGGGCACAGGTGCTGCTGTCCGGATAGGCCGGCCCGCTGGCGATGCTGTCCAGAGGATCGCCCAGCACATCACTCAGAACGATACTCAGTACCTTCGCCGGATAACAGGCCAGGGCAAACCGTCCCGCCTTTACGCTGCTGAGACGCTTGCGGACATTGTTCAATTCTACAATATCCGCGCCGCTGTTTGATAAACTCAGCGTAATCTTTTGCAGCTCTTCCGCGGGAATCCGCGGCAGTTCAAACAGCGCACTGCCGCCACCGGACACAAGAAAAATTACCGTGTCCTCCGGCGCCAGGCCTTTTACCATTTCCAGCACTTTCCTGGTTGCCGCAAAGCTGTTTTCGTCCGGAATCGGATGACCCGCCTCATAACAATCCACACAGGGAATATCACCCTTCACATGTTTATATTTTGTGATTACAATACCTGTGTCTACTCGTCCCAGCGTATCTGTCGCTGCCTTTGCCATCTGCCAGGCCGCTTTGCCGATAGCGACCAAAATTTTCCGGCCGGAGCTAAACCGGTAATCCTTCAGCGTGCGCCGCACCGCTTCGTCCGGCTGAACTGCCTGAAGCGCGGTATATATGATTTTTTCTGCTTCTTCACGTAACACCTTGTCCATCTGCTGCCCTCTTTCAAAAATGCCTTATAAAAGAATCCGGAATGCACCGTGCAGCACATTCCGGAATTTCTAAATTTTCATAAACATCTCAGGAGTTTATCTTCTCCTGATAAATAACCCTTACAGTTTCGGGCCTGCAGCTACCAGTTTCCTGCCTTCAGCATTCCCTTCATATTTTTTGAAGTTTTTGATAAACCGTTCTGCCAGATCTTTAGCCTTCACATCCCACTCCGCAGCTTTCGCATAGGTATCCCGGGGATCCAGAATTGCCGGATTTACACCGGGCAGCGCGGTAGGAACTTCCAAATCAAAGACAGGAATCTTTTTGGTAGGAGCCTTGTTCACGTCACCGTTCAGGATTGCGTTGATGATACCGCGGGTATCTTTAATGGAGATACGTTTACCGGTTCCGTTCCAGCCAGTATTCACCAGGAATGCCTTCGCACCGGATTTTTCCATTTTCTTCACCAGCTCATCCGCGTATTTCGTCGGGTGCAGTTCCAGGAAAGCCTGGCCGAAGCAGGCGGAGAAGGTCGGTGTCGGCTCGGTAATGCCCCGTTCCGTGCCGGCCAGTTTGGCAGTAAATCCGGACAGAAAGTAATACTTGGTCTGTTCCGGAGTCAGGATAGAAACCGGGGGCAGCACGCCGAAGGCGTCTGCAGACAGGAAGATCACGTTCTTCGCGTCAGGGCCGGAAGAAGTAGCACGGATTTGCTTAACATTATGCTCAATATGTTTGATAGGATAGGAAGCGCGGGTATTCTCCGTCACGCTCTTGTCATGGAAATCCACCTTGCCTTCTGCGTCCACGGCAACATTCTCCAGCAGCGCGTCGCGGCGCAGTGCGTTATAGATATCCGGTTCGGACTCTTTGTCCAGGTCAATAACCTTGGCATAGCAGCCGCCTTCCAGGTTGAAGATTCCGTTGTCGTCCCAGCCGTGCTCGTCATCACCGATAAGGTAGCGGTTGGGGTCCGTGGACAGGGTGGTCTTGCCGGTGCCTGACAGGCCGAAGAAAATAGCGGTGTTCTCACCTTTCAGGTCCGTGTTGGCAGAGCAGTGCATGGAAGCGATGCCCTGCAGCGGCAGGTAGTAGTTCATCATGGAGAACATGCCTTTTTTCATTTCACCTCCGTACCAGGTATTCAGAATTACCTGCTCGTGGCTCGTAATGTTAAATGCAATACAGGTTTCGGAATTGATCCCCAGTTCTTTGTAGTTCTCTACTTTGGCCTTGGATGCAGCATAAACCACAAAATCCGGTTTAAAGTTTGCCTGTTCCTCTTCTGTGGGAGCGATGAACATATTCTTTACGAAGTGCGCCTGCCAGGCCACTTCCATAATAAAACGGACCGCCATACGGGTATCTTTGTTGGCGCCGCAAAAAGCGTCCATTACAAACAACCGCTTGCCGCACAGTTTCTTCACCGCCAGGTCCTTAACCTTTGTCCAGACATCTTCACTCATTACATGGTTGTCGTTCGGATATTCCGGCGTAGTCCACCACACCGTATCTTTGGAATTTTCGTCCATGACAATGTATTTGTCTTTGGGGGAACGTCCGGTGTAAACGCCGGTCATGACATTCACGGCGCCCAGTTCGGTAAGCTGTCCTTTTTCAAATCCCTGCAGGCCGGACTTCATTTCTTCTTCATACAGAAACTCATAAGACGGATTGTAAACAATCTCTTTAACATCTGTAATGCCATACTGTTCCAAGTTCAAAGCTGCCATCCAACAAACCCCTTTCAATCTTCTTTTAAAACTTTAAACTTTTTCAATCACACTAATAATTCTACAATTATTTAATAAAGTTTAAAATACACCTTGTCTTTTTACCACATTTTCCATAAAAAAGCAATATCCAAAAAATTAAAATTGAACAAAAATCTAAAAATTTTTGATTTCTTAATTATATTTGCATTCAGCAAAAAAACTTGCGCCCCGGTATTCTCCGCCGGGACGCAAGACTTTTCATTCCGTTTTCAGTATTGAAGAACCTCTGATTAACCTTCTCAAACGCAATAACTAATAGATAAAAATATTATTCGTACTCAATGGTCGCCGTGGGTTTCGGAGTGAAATCGTAGAGCACACGGTTTACCCCTTTTACCTCGTGGACGATGCGGTCGGTGATGTGCTGCATCAGTTCATAAGGAACATTTTCCACCGTTGCGGTGATGGCGTCCTTAGTGTTGACGGCACGGATGATGACCGGCCAGTCGAACGTACGCTTACCATCGCGGATCCCAGTAGACTTGAAGTCAGGCACTACAGTGAAATACTGCCATACTTTTCCTTCCAGCCCGTTCTTCGCGAATTCTTCCCGAAGAATCGCGTCGCTTTCCCGCACCGCTTCGAGACGGTCCCGGGTAATGGCACCCGGACACCGCACGCCCAGTCCCGGACCGGGGAAAGGCTGACGGTATACCATGTTGTCGGGCAGGCCTAACTCTTTGCCTACTACGCGGACCTCGTCCTTGTATAACAGTTTCACCGGTTCCACCAGTTCAAAGTTCAGTTCGGGAGGCAGACCGCCCACATTGTGATGGGCCTTGATGCCCTGTTCGCTTTCCAGAATGTCAGGATAAATGGTACCCTGAGCCAGGAATTTAATACCTTCCAGTTTCTTCGCTTCTTCCGCAAATACTTCGATAAATTCGCCGCCGATGATCTTGCGTTTGGTTTCCGGATCGCTGACACCAGCCAGCTTGCCTAAAAACCGTTCCGTCGCATCTACGTAAATCAGGTTTGCCTTCATCTCGTCCCGGAACACTTTGATGACCTGCTCCGGTTCTCCTTTACGCAGCAGCCCGTGATTTACATGCACGCATACAAGTTGCTGCCCTACCGCTTTGATCAGCAACGCAGCTACAACGGAGGAATCTACGCCGCCGGACAGCGCCAGCAGCACTTTTTTATCGCCAATCTGCTTACGCAGTTCTCCAACCTGTTCATCAATAAACGCTTTTGCCAGTTCGGCTGTCGTAATCCGTTCCATCGTTTCCGGACGTTTTGCCTGTTCCATAAATGAGCCTCCTTCGGATTTGTAAGAACTATTATTTCTTGTTTTCTGCCTTAAAATTACAAAATGCATAGCAGGCTTTCATTCAGGCCTGCTATGCAATACAGTTTAATTGGAATAGTTGTCAAAATAGCCCTGCACCAGAACAACCGGGGTGCCTTTGTCGCCGGAGCCGGAGGTCAGGTCGCAAAGAGAACCGATCAGGTCGGTAAGCTGACGGGGCGTGGTGCCTTCGGATGCCATATTGCCAACCAGGCTGCCGCTCTTTTTCACGATACTGTCGGTAATGGCCTTCTTCAGCTCTTCGCCGGACAGGTTCGCAAAATCATTGTCTGCAAGATATTTCAGTTTCAGTTCATTGGGTGTTCCTACCAGACCGCTGGTAAAGGCCGGGGAAACCACGGGATCCGCCAGTTCCCAAATCTTGCCCTGAGGATCTTTGAAGGCGCCGTCGCCGTATACCATGACTTCCACGTGTTTGCCGGTAGCTTTCAGCACCCTTGCCTGGATTTCTTCCACCAGGGACTGGCACTGGTGCGGGAACAGTTTTACCTTGTCTTCCGTGGATTTGTTGGAACCCAGGAGACCGTATTTTTCATTGTAGCCGCTGCCATTGACAGATGCCGTCATAATATCGTCCAGACCGCAGACCACTTTTGCACCGGCTTTTTTCAAAATCCGTTTCGTGCGGGCACGGGTATGGATGTCGCAGTTCAAAATCTTGTCCGCATATTTCAGGATGGCTTCCGGATGGTTGGCGAAGATTACTTCCACCTCCGCACCGCTGGACTCCATCAGCTCTTTATAATAGTCAACATAATCCACGCCGGTGAATTCATGAACCGTCGCACCGAACAATTCGCGGTATTTTTCCAGGGTCAGCACATCGCTGAACGGATTTACGCCCGCTTCATCGATCTGATCCAGGCTTACCAGATGGTTGCCTACTTCATCGGAAGGATAGCTCAGCATCAGCACGACTTTCTTCGCACCTTTGGCAATACCGCGCAGGCAGATGGCAAACCGGTTGCGGGACAGGATCGGGAAGATGACGCCGATGGTCTCACCGCCCAACTTCGCTTTCACATCCGCTGCAATGTCATCTACGGAGCAATAGTTTCCCTGAGAACGGGCCACGATGGATTCCGTGATGGAGATAACGTCCCGGTCGCGCAGGGCAAAGCCTTCGCTTGCCGCGGCTTTCAGCACGCTTTCCGTTACAATGTCTGCCAGGTTATCGCCCTGACGGATGATGGGTAAACGGATGCCTCTGGATACAGTACCTACTAAACGTTCTTTGTTTTCCATATAAAATGTTCCCTTCTTAAGGCCATGAGGCCGGATTTCAAAAAAGCATACCACTATATATTTTACCCTTATTTTTTTATGGGGGCAAGTGTTTCCGCTATTTTTTCTTATTTTCTCAGTTCTGCCGCGTAGGCTTCCGCCACTTTCTCCACCACATTTTTGATGACGGGATCAATCTCGCCGTCGGTAAGCGTGCGGTCTTCTGCCTGGAAGGTCAGATTAAAGGCCACGGACTTGCAGCCTTCCGCAACCTGCTTTCCGGTGTACACGTCGAAGACGCGGATCCCTTTCAGCAGTTCGCCGGCATTGGTCCGCAGTACGCTCTCCAGCTCCTGCATGGTCACGTTTTTGGGAACCACTACCGCAATGTCACGGCTGGTGCCGGGGAATTTGGCCAGATGCGTGTATTGGGGAACCTTCAGAGCCGATTCGGCCAGAGGCGCCAGCTCCAGTTCCAGCACATAGGTTTCTTCAGGCACATCGAAATTAGCCGCAGCCGTAGGATGCAGGCAGCCGAAATAGCCGATTACCTTTTCTCCAACTTTTACGACGCAGCTCTTACCCGGGTGCATGTAAGTTTCCTCACAGGCAGCCAGTTCATAGTCCGTCAGCTGCATCTTTGCCAGCAAACCTTCTGCTACGCCTTTTATATCATAAAAGTCCACGTTGTCCTTGCCGCTGGTCCAGTTCAGTTCATTGCGGCGGCCGCTCATCACGGCACCGATGACCCGCCGTTCTTCCGGATGTTCAGTCAGGGGCAGGGACTTGGGCAGGTACACCCGGCCCACTTCAAAAATCTTCACGCTTTCCGCCTGCCGGGCCAGATTGTACGCCGCCGTGTTCAGCAGGCTGGGCAGCATGGTGGTACGCATCACGCCGAACTCGTCGCTGATGGGGTTCATCAGTCTGATTACGTTGCGGCGGGCATCGTCCGCTTTCAGCATCATTTTATCCACAAAAGAGAGATGGATGAAGGTGTAGGTCATCACTTCGTCCAGGCCGGCAGAAGCCAGATAGTCTTCCGCTTCGCTTTTCACTTCTTCCATGGGGTCTTCCTTACCCTGACGCAGGGCCAGTTCCGGATTGTGGCTTTCAATTTTATCGTAGGAATGCATGCGGGCAATTTCCTCGGAAATATCCGCATCGCAGGTCACGTCCTGCCGCCAGGTAGGCGCCGTAATTACCAGTGCCCCGTTTTCTTCCTTCACGTTAAACTGGAGGCGCTGCAGGATCACTATCATTTCCTCTTTGGGAATGTTCACGCCGATACGGGTATTGATGGTTTCCGGTGTAACCGTAATCACTGCCGGTTTGTAAGGAACGGGGTACGCGTCCGCGATACCGCAGACCGTTTCGCAGGCTCCCATTTCTTCCAGCAGATGAGCCGCCCGGTCCAGCGCGCGATGGCAGTTGGCAATGTCCACGCCCCGTTCGAAACGCATGGAGGCTTCACTGCGCAGGCCCAGCGCTTTGGAGGTGCGCCGGATCGACGGGCCGTTGAACGCTGCCGCTTCCAGAATAACGGTTTTGGTTTTATCTGTTACTTCGGTGATCAGACCGCCCATAACACCGCCCAGGCCCACGGCCTTTTCCGTATCCGCAATGGTAATCATGTCCGGTGTCAGTTCCCGGTCCTGGTCGTCCAGGGTCTGCAGGTGTTCCCCTGCTTTACCCCGGCGCACAATGAGGGCCTGACCGGCCAGCGTGTCATAATCGTAGGCGTGCATAGGCTGCCCCAGTTCCATCATCACATAGTTGGTCACGTCAACCACATTGCTGATGGGGCGCACACCGCAGGCGCGCAGCTCATTCTGCATCCAGTCCGGTGACGGCATAATCTTGATATTTTTCAGCGCGCGGCTGGTAAAACGGCTGCACAGTTCCGGAATCTCAATAGCAACACGCAGCATGTCGTGGACGTCGCCGCCTGCCGCTTCCTTTACGCTGGTGTCCGGCATGCGCATGGTCTTACCCAGCACTGCCGCCGCTTCCCGGGCAATGCCGGTCATGCAGAAGCAGTCCTGCTTGTTGGCGGTGAGGTCAATGTCCAGCACCGTATCGTTGAGGCCCAGCACATCTTTAATGTCTTTGCCGATGGGGGTATCCGGCGACAAAATCAGGATACCTTCCCGTTGTTCCGGCAACAGCAGCTTGTTGTCGATGCCAAGTTCCGCCGCGCTGCACAGCATGCCGTAGGAATACACGTCCGCCATTTTTACTTTTTTCAGTTTCATGCCGTTAGGCAGTTCCGCGCCCAACGTAGCCACGGGAACGATGTCCCCCAGCTTCACATTCTGGGCCCCGGTCTGGATCTGTACGATCTCACCGCTGCCGTAATCCATCTGGCACACCCACAGGTGATCGCTTTTGGGATTCTTCTCTATCGCTGTAACTTTACCGGTTACCACGCCGGAGATTCCCTGTCCCTGATGAATCACGCTTTCCACTTCCAGCCCCACACGGGTCAGCTTGTCAGCCAATTCTTCGGGAGTTACATCAATGTCAACATAGCGTTTTAACCATGCAATCGAAGCTAACATTTTCTATCCCTCCCTTACCGGAACTGGCGGATGAACCGCAGATCGTTTTCAAAGAATAACCGTAAATCATCAATGCCGTATTTCAGCATGGCGATGCGTTCCACACCCATGCCGAAAGCGTAGCCGTTCATGATTCTGGAATCGTAGCCGCTCATTTCCAGTACGTTGGGATGCACTTCGCCGGCGCCTAAGATTTCCAGCCAGCCGGAATGTTTGCACACGTTGCAGCCTTTGCCGCCGCAGATCACGCAGCTGATGTCCACTTCACAGCTGGGTTCCGTGAACGGGAAGTAACTGGGGCGCAGACGGATCTTCACACTGCTGCCGAACATTTCCTTGCAGAAGGTTTCCAGGGTGCCTTTCAAATCTGCCAGGCTGATATTCTTATCCACCACCAGACCTTCCACCTGATGGAACATGGGAGAATGGGTGGCGTCGTAATCGTTGCGGTACACCGCGCCGGGGGAAATCATGCGGATGGGCGTATTGGGTTCCTTGCTCTGCATGGTGCGGGCCTGTACGCCACTGGTCTGAGTGCGCAGCAGGAAATTGTCCGTAATGTAGAAAGTGTCCTGCATATCACGGGCCGGATGATCCTTGGGCAGGTTCAGCGCTTCAAAGTTAAAGTAGTCGTTGTCGATTTCCGGACCTTCAATTACGTCGAAGCCCATGTGCATGAAGATCTTTTTGATTTCCCGGTTGGTCAGCGTGATGGGATGCAGATGCCCGCCCGCCGGTTTGCGTCCGGGTAACGTGATGTCCACTTTATCGTTGGCAATTTTTGCTTTCAACGCTTCTGCCCGCAAAATCTCCGTGCGGTCTTTCAGGCACTGCTCCAGCGTCTGCTTCACCTGGTTGACGATCTCGCCGATCTTCGGCCGTTCTTCTGCCGGCACTTTGCCCATGCCCCGGAGGATTTCCGTCATGGGACCCTTGCGGCCCAGATATTTTACTTTTAAATCCTGCAACTCCTGGGAACTGGCTGCAGCTTCCAGGTCTGCCAGGGCTTTTTCCCTCAGCTCCAGCAGCATCTCTTTCATACTCATGTCCATGCCTCCTGTGAAAGCAATAAAATAAAAAAACTTCCGTCCCTGTGAAGGGGCGAAAGTGATGTTCCGCGGTACCACCCTACTTTAAAGGAATTACAGATTAAACGAGTTCAGACAAATCAATCAGCGACTCCTATACTCTTGCGCCTTAACGCGGCAAACGCTCTGCCTACTTTTTGCATTTGCATGTTCAGCAAAGGCACTCCCGGGTGAACTTCACGCAGTTTCCACAATCCGGCTCCCACCTGCCCGGACTCTCTTTATGCTTTGAAAACGCTACTCTCCCGTTCCTTGTGCAATGTTTTGATTAGGGACGTTATGCAATTGACTTAAGTATTATAGCACAAGAAAGACGGTTGGGCAAGGGAAAGTGATGTTTAATCCGTAAACTCCGCAATCTCCTCCAGCGCTGCCACGATTTTCTTCAGCCCCGCTTCGTCCGCTTCTGTAAAGCGGTTCATTACCGGGCTGTCAATATCCAGCACGCCTACCAGCTTCCCGTTTTTATGGATGGGAATCACAATTTCTGCATTACTTGCGCTGTCGCAGGCAATGTGCCCTGGGAACTGATGCACGTCATCCACCCGCTGGACTTTATCCTGCAACGCTGCCGCACCGCACACGCCGGCACAAAGTGGGATACGGATACAGGCCGGGTTGCCCTGAAACGGCCCCAGCACCAGGGAATCACGGTTCATCAGATAAAAACCGGCCCAGTTTAAGTCCGGCAGGGCGTTCATCAACAGCGCAGAGGTATTAGCCAGCACCGGCAGCCAGTAGTTTTCTTCTTCACCTAACGCTTTCACCTGTTCCACTAATAAATCATAATCGGGTGTCATATTATTATTGTTTTTCATTATTATCACCTTTCCTGCGGAACCATCAGCAGGTTTCTCCCTTATTCAAAATAATATCTGCTTTCGTATAAAAAAGCAAATATATCCCTATTATTCAAAGATTGTTCGCTCGAAATTGCGCCCGCCTTGTAGTATAATATTTATGGCGAAGCTCTCACAAACATTTTTACAGTTTTTCATTATAAAGGAGGTCTTTATCATGTCAAGATTTACGTTACCCCGCGACCTGTATCACGGAAAAGGCGCGCTGGAAACACTGAAAACACTGAAAGGCAAACGGGCCATCGTCTGTGTGGGCGGCGGCAGTATGAAACGCGGCGGCTTTCTGGACCGGGCGCTGGCTTATCTGAAGGAAGCCGGCATGGAAACCAAAGTAATTGAAGGGATCGAAAGCGATCCGTCCGTGGAAACCGTCATGAACGGCGCGGCCGTCATGCAGGAATTCCAGCCCGACTGGATCGTGGCCATGGGCGGCGGCAGCCCCATCGACGCAGCCAAAGCCATGTGGATCAAATACGAATATCCCGAAACCACCTTTGCGGATATGTGCAAAGTGTTTGGCCTGCCCAAACTGCGTACGAAAGCGCACTTCTGCGCTATCTCTTCCACCAGCGGCACCGCCACGGAAGTTACGGCGTTCTCCATCATCACCGATTATCAGAAGGGCATCAAATATCCCATCGCCGATTTTGAAATTACGCCGGACATTGCTATCGTGGACCCTGACCTGGTGCACACCATGCCCCAGAAACTGACGGCTCACACCGGTATGGACGCCATGACCCACGCCATTGAAGCCTATGTTTCCACAGCCCACAGCGCTTATGCGGACGCACTGGCCATCCACGCCATCGAACTGATCCAGGCGAACCTGGTAAAATCCTACAACGGCGACATGGAAGCCCGGGACATCATGCACGACGCCCAGTGCCTGGCCGGTATGGCTTTCTCCAACGCGCTGCTGGGTATCGTTCACTCCATGGCCCACAAGACCGGCGCTGCTTTTGCGGACTACGGCGCCCACATCATCCACGGCGCGGCCAACGCCATGTACCTGCCGAAAGTAATCAAATTTAACTCCAAAGACCCTGCCGCCCTGAAACGGTACGGCGTCATTGCAGACTACATGCACTTAGGCGGCAAGAGCGACGAAGAAAAAGTCGATCTGCTGATCGCCTACCTGCGGAAGATGAACGACGACCTGAACATCCCCCACAGCATCAACCACTACGGACCGAAGGGCCTGCCGGAAGACAAAGGCTTTGTGCCGGAAGAAGTGTTCCTGGAGAGAGTGGAACGCATCGCCGCCGACGCCATCCTGGACGCCTGCACTGGTTCCAATCCGCGCCAGCCCAGCCAGGAAGAAATGGTGAAGCTGCTGAAATGCTGCTACTACGATACGGAAGTTGATTTCTGAGATATTTGTGAATTATGCAGGAGGGGGTTAATATGAAAAAACTGTTTATTCTTACACTCGTATTGATGATGACCGTCATGAGTTCCGCGTCCGCTTCCAAAAGCAAGTTTAAAGATCCTAACTATAATTTCAGCAACATAATGAATCTGTATCTGGCGGAATGCGTTTACTCACCCAGATCAAACCATCCCCACGATCTGCAGGAAGACAGCAATCCCACAGGCCGCGCCCTGAACTCCCTGCGAACCGCTTTAGCCAAAAAGAACAAGAATCTTATTATACCCCCGGAGGAGCCCACAAGGGCAAGATTAGACCTGCATCTTGCCGTTCATACTCTTGCTACCTACACCTATTGGAAAGAACCCTGGGTGGAGGAAATTTACGAAAATAAAAAAATAGTTGAGAAAAGCAGGGACGGCAGGGAACGGTCTATTACCATCCCGGTAAAGAGACTGATCCAGCATCCGGGCGAGTGGATTACCAATGCTTATGCCGAAGTGGAGTTTACACTGAAGGACCGCAGCACCGGACGTACCGTTTATAACTGCATCGATACCCGGGAGCGGCAGGATTCCGGATACGACGGCATGCTGAACCGCATCTGCAACGACTTTGTCAGTGATGTGAAATAAGTATTAATCCAGCTTATAAAGAATTAACCGCTGCAACCGGTTGACCGGTTGCAGCGGTTTTCAATTGCAAACTGTTAACGGAAAAACTTACGCTGCCGTAACCCTTCAAATAAAACGATGCCTGCTGCCATTGCCACGTTCATGGATTCAGCCTGTCCTGCCATGGGAATGAACAGACGTGTTTCCGCCGCGGCCTGTAATTCTTCTGCCACGCCGTTTGCTTCGTTTCCGAAAATAAAAGCCATCTTTTTACTCAGGTCTGCTTTATACATGTTTTGCGCATTCTTCAAAGCAGTAGCTGCTGGTTCGTAACCATGACGGTAACACCAGGTAAGCGCTTCTTCCGGAAATACATCCTGAATAACGGGCAAATGGAACAGTGAACCCATGGAAGCCCTCACCACTTTCGGTGAAAATGCGTCCACGCAGCCTTCCAGTAAAATCATGCCCAGCGCCCCAACCGCGTCTGCCGTACGGATAATCGTGCCAAGGTTGCCCGGGTCCTGAACGCGGTCCAGAATAATAACGGGCGCGTTGTTGTCCGATGAAGTTCCCGGATTAAGCTTCTGCAATCTGTCCTTCGGCATTTTAATGACAGCCAACACACCCTGGGGTGCTTTTGTATCGCTGAGTTTCGCCATTACTTTTTCATCGACACAATAAAGGCGCACGCCCTTTTCTTCTGCTGTTTTTATGATTTCAGTTAATTTGTTCTCTTCAGTCTTTATGAAAAACAGCTCGGACAAGTCAGCAAATTGTACCGCTTCTATCACCGCACGAAGACCTTCCGCAAAAAAAGCCCCTGTTTCCGTCCGGTATTTTTTTTGTTTCAGGTTTGCAACATCTTTTACGCGCTGGTTGTTTACGCTGGTAATGATTTCCATATTATCCTCTCCCAAAACAATTACTGCTTCAGGTTTATTATAACACATAAAAAAAGAACCTGAACGGATTCAGGTTCTTCCTTCTTGTATATTTTACAAATTACAGCGCGCCTTTCGCGGTTTCAACCAGCTTTGCAAATGCAGCAGCGTCGTTGATTGCCATATCAGCCAACACTTTGCGGTCCAGAGCGATACCAGCTTTGGTCAGGCCGCAGATGAAACGGCTGTAGGACAGGCCGTTAGCACGGGTAGCAGCGTTGATACGGGCAATCCACAGACGACGGAACTCGCGTTTTTTGGCGCGACGGTCACGACGTGCATACATCAGCGCTTTCATTACGGTTTCATTAGCTTTTCTGAATAACAGATGCTTTGCTCCGCGATAACCTTTTGCCAGTTTCAGAATGTGTTTATGACGACGATGGGCAGTTACGCCAACTTTAATTCTTGCCATGATTGTTCTCCTCCTGTATCCTCAAACTCTTATGCGTACGGCAGCATTTTTGCTACGCGTTCATGATCGGTTTTGTGAACGAGACCCGCTTTACGCAGATTTCTCTTACGGGCAGGAGATTTATGTTCCAGAATGTGGCTGCGAAATGCTTTCGCGCGTTTGAATTCACCGGTACCGGTTACTTTGAAGCGTTTTGCCGCGCTTCTGCGGGTTTTCATCTTAGGCATAATTTACATCCTCCTTCATTTACTTTTAGGCGCAACGATCATGGTCATGTTGCGTCCTTCCAATTTCGGTTTCTTTTCTACGACGGCTGCGGGACCCAATTCCTCAGCCATTCTGACCAGCAGCGCCTCGCCCAGTTCCGGATGGCTCATTTCACGGCCACGGAACATAATCGTTACCTTGACCTTGTTGCCTTCCTCCAGGAAACGCGCCGCATTCTTAAACTTAACGCCAAAGTCATGGTCTTCAATACCGGGGCGCAGCTTTACTTCTTTAATTTCAAAGACTTTTTGTTTCTTACGGGCTTCTTTTTCCCGTTTCTGCTGCTCATAACGATATTTGCCATAATCCAATATCTTGCACACGGGGGGACGGGCCTGCGGGGAAATTTCCACCAGGTCCAGATGACGTTCCTGGGCAATGGCATTCGCCTCACGGCTGGACATAATGCCCAACTGCTGTCCGTTCTCGTCAATTACGCGTACCTCGCGCCAGCGGATATCATCGTTAATGCGTAAGTCTGCCTTGCTAATAGCGGTTCACCTCCAAAACAGGATATGTAACAAAAATGAAAACGCGGGCGGAACAAAATCCACCCGCGCGAATCGCTGTATTCAACCCTGTCGAGCGTAGCCGCAAGGTGAGAAGCGGATGGCTTCTTCTTTGTTACTCGAATATAGTAGCACAGAGCTCATGCAATGTCAAGTATGCTGCAGATTTTTTTAAACCCAGGCTCTGTAAATTATTACGGATGCATCCCCGTAACCAGATAAAGTACCAGACCTGCCACACCGGAAGAAAACAACAGCGTGATAGTGCCAGTCTTTTTCTTCTGGGCGAACCAGGCCAAAACAAAAATTACTACCGCGACCAAATCTGTCTTTGCCAAATCTACCGGCAGCTTCTCCTTATTCCAGAAGGCCAGTAATATGAAATTAAGGCCGGCACTGCCGATCAGTGCCACCACAGCTGGGCGCAATCCATTCAGAATTCCGCGGATAGCGGATACATTTCCATACTTATAATACAGGTAACCTAAAAACAAGACAATAAAAACAGAGGGGAAAACAAAACCCAACGTGGCTGCAATGGAACCGGGAATACCGGCTACTTTGCTTCCCACAAAGGTCGCAGCATTAATGCCGATAGGTCCGGGAGTCATCTGGGAGAGTGTGAAGATATCCACAAATTCATTCATGGTAAGCCAGCCATGCCGGTCAATTACCTCTGCCTGGATCAAGGGCATGGACGCATAGCCGCCGCCTACACAGACAAGTCCTACCGCAGCGAAGCTGAGGAACAACTGTAACAGAATATCCATCTGCTTCCACCTCCTTAATCATATTGGGGGTCGCGCATCAGAAACAGTCCGATGATGGCGTCCACTGCTATAATATGCATGATGTTGATTTTGAAAACAACCGCGGCAATAAAGGTTCCCGCCATGACAACAAGAGGCAACGCCAGCTTTTTCTTCACCTGCTTAATTACCAGATCCAGAACCACCTTTATCAGTATGGCCGTCACGCCACACTGCATCCCTTTCAAAAACATCCTCACATACGGGTTGGAAGCAAAAGCATCATAAAAAAACGAAATGACGGTAAGGGTAATCAGCGGCGGAAGGACGGTAGCTAACAACGCCGTGAGGCTTCCCAGAAAACCGCCCATCCGGTAGCCCATAATAATAGAGGAATTGGCCGCCATAACACCCGGCGCGCTTTGGGCAATAGAAACCAGGTCCAACGCTTCGTTCTCCTCCAGCCAGCCGTACTCGTCCACAAATTTTGCTTTCATCAGCGGAATGAGCACAAAACCCCCGCCCACGGTGAAAGCGCTGATCAGGAATGTGGAAATGAATAATTTACGGTAACTGAACGGTTCTTTAAAAACTGTTTTTTTCAATTTTTCTTTTGTCTCTTTCGTTATATCCATGTATCCCTCCAGCCGAAAAAAGTCAGCGGATTCTTAGTCGCGTCGTCCCCGCATATTTTTAAACCAATATAGAGGAAAGAATATAATCCATGCCATAAAAGTTCCGAGCGCCCACAACAACGCCCGCGGGTTATTATGGTTGCGCGCGTCGTTATGAACATAGTATGCCAGGTACAAGGATATTATGATAGCGAAAGGGCTGATTCCCGTAATGCCCGGCTCAAAAATAGAATCCAGCATAAGCCTGCTCTCCTTCTGATAAGCTCCTGCGCCATATCCTGTTCATTTAGAATACACCGGTACATCCGGAAGCATCCCTCTGGCAGAACGGCTGCGGAACCGGAATTTATTTTTATCCTGCTGCAGTTTTACGATATCCACTTCAAACAACCGGTTCCAGGGGAATACCACATCAAATTTCGTACCTGCCGTTATATCATAATTAACTGCTAACCTATTGATAATGTCCAAAGCCTGTTTTTTGATTTTCGGCATCATTTCATTTATTGTATATTTATATTCTGTTTTTTTATTCTTTTCCAGTTCATCCGTAATAAGCCGCCTGGCGTTAGACTGGTAATACCAGTCATCCAAAATACGTTCCCGCATCAGCATCAGCTGCTTCTCTTTCGCAATCCGGGGCGCCAGCATTCCCTGGGCAATCGCAAAGCCTATAGTGTTGTCAGCCGTATTCCATCCATTGTAAGCGGATAATTTTTCCGTAAAGCCCCGAAGTGACATTTCATTCATAAATCCGTTATCGCCGCCGTTGGAAAAAGCTACGTCAGCCAGTGAAACATTTGCGCCTTTTTCTAACATTTTTCCCAGATTTACAATATAACGTTTATTTGCCGGGGAAGCATAATACTGGTTTGAGAGATTGGTAGAGTCGTACATTGTTCCGTCCGCAGGCGTATTGATGGCCAGAACAACATCCGCTGCGTCAGGGCTGTATACAATTTTTCCGCCTGCAGCAACGATCTGCTCCGGAACCGATTTCCCCAGCGGCATATCAGAATATTGCGGAATGGTTTTGGGACCGACACCTTCCACATACAGCGGGCAAACCGCCGGAGTCCGGTTTTCCAAGTCGTTTACCGCACGTGTTAACATCAACAAACCCAACTGGTCCACACCGGGCAGTATCTGGAAGGACTCATCAGACAGGTATGCATTGTTCAGGGATATTTTTCGTGCTTCCATATGTGTGTGAGACAGAGGCGCGTTATCATCCTTGCCGATGGCAAAATAATCAAACCGTCCCACCCGGGTCAGCATTGCCAGCTGGTGGTTGATTGCCATGTTCTTATTGCGGCGGTCCAGCCAGTCTTTTAGATGGTCCTTTGCCAGATTCCGTTCAAATGCGCCGACTTCAAAATCTTCCAACAGTGTTTCCGCATGCAGGTCTGACTTGTCAGAAAGCTGGGAATACCGGTAAATGGCTGGCCCCACATTGGAATAGTACTCCGGTTCTACATTGCCATAGCTTTCCCGGGGAGTGCGCATCAGAGTACTGAACCCGTAAAAACGGGTGTCTTTGTCCACTTTCAAGTCACGGAGACGTTTAACCCTGGCCTCCAGATTTGCCATGGTAAGCGAATGGGTGCGGGAAGCCACCAGCCCCCCATAAATCAGGGTGTCTGTGGAAATCACAGCAGCATCTACCTTTTCCGCCCTGCTCTCCAACCATTTCCAAAGCTTTTCCGTATCTGCTGCAGACGTACGGTTGGCCAGCAGATTTTCCGGCGGCGTATAGATTTTATAGCCAGCCGCTTCCATAACTTTCACCGGATAAGAAAAGCAGACCGGACGGTTATCCAGCGGAATAAACAGAAGTGCTGTTTTTTCTTTTGCCAACGCCGCTGTTCCGGTAAATACGTATAGTATGAAACTGAACACTGTTAAAATACTCTTAAACAACTGTACACTGTTCATGATAGAAAAATGATTCTCCCTTAATTGGAAAGCATAATATTCCATTTTAGTTTTGTATTATATAATTATAACGCAAGCTGATTTAAAAGGAAAGTACACTTTCTTAATTTTAATTACATTATGATAATTTTCACGCTTGACACGTAAATTTAAAGTGCTATAATTTACGCATAAACAAAATAGCCTTAAAAGTAATGCGAAGGACCATGTTTTGCATACTGCCTTACAGAAAATGCCGTAATTGCTGAGAGCGGCAGCGCAAGCGTAAAACGGAACCACCTTCAAACTGCCTTGTGAAAAGTTTCTTCTGATTAGCAAGCGCCGCGTAAACTGCGTTACCGGTTCTTGAGTGGGCTGCCTGTGCAGTCAATGAGGGTGGAACCGCGATTAACCTCGTCCCTGTGTGTTGGGAACGGGGATTTTTTATTTTCCGGAAAAATGTCTGTGATTCTTTCAAAAGATTCGTTCGGAACAGTTTTCCGGTTTTGTTTGAAGTCCTGCGTTACCAATGAAGCATTCGTTATTTTAGGAGGAAAATGGAAATGTCAAATGTAAAAGTAACCTTAAAAGACGGCAGTGTAAAAGAATTTGCTGCCGGCACCAGCTATCTGGAAATCGCCAAAAGCTTAAATCAGAAATTAGGCAAGCAGGCATTGTTAGCCGTGGTAGACGGAGTAAACAAAGACCTCAGCGATACCGTTGAAAAAGATGCTGTCGTTGAATTTGTTACGCCCGACACCAAAGAAGGCCTGCATGCCATCCGCCATACGGCTTCCCATGTAATGGCCCAGGCCATCCAGCACCTGTTCCCGGGAGTAAAATTCGCTATCGGTCCTGCCATCGACACCGGATTCTATTATGACATCGACAGCGAACATGTCTTTACGCCGGAAGACCTGGCCGCCATTGAAAAGGAAATGGCAAAAATTGTAAAACAAAATCTTCCGCTGGTACGCAGTGAAGTTCCCCGCAAGGATGCCCTGGCCCGTTTTGCCGCGGAAAAAGAAATCTATAAAGTGGAACTGATTAACGATCTGCCGGAAGACGCGGTCATCAGCCTGTATACCCAGGGCGACTTTACCGACCTGTGCGCCGGCCCCCACTGCCCTTCCACCGGACGGGTAAAAGCTTTTAAACTCATGAGCCTGGCCGGAGCTTACTGGCGCGGCAACGAAAAAAACAAGATGCTGCAGCGTATATACGGAACCGCATTCCCCAGCAAGGAAGAACTGGACGACTACCTGCACATGCTGGAAGAAGCCGAAAAGCGTGATCACCGCAAGCTGGGCAAAGAACTGGATATTTTCAGCATGCATGACGAAGGCCCCGGTTTCCCCTTCTTCCATCCCAATGGCATGCGCCTGCGCAATGCCATTCTGGAATACTGGCACCAGATACACCGCAAATACCTGTATGAACAGGTCATGACCCCCATGATTATGAACCGTGATCTGTGGATCCGTTCAGGCCACTGGGATCATTACAGGGAAAATATGTATTTCACCAAGATTGACGATATGGACTACGCCATCAAACCCATGAACTGCCCCGGCGGTATGCTGGTTTACAATACCCGCCCCCACTCCTACAAAGAATTGCCGCTGCGTTACGCGGAACTGGGCCTGGTTCACCGCCATGAGTTGTCCGGCGCGCTGCATGGTCTGTTCCGTGTCCGCTGCTTCACCCAGGATGATGCCCATATCTTCATGACCCCGGAACAAATCCAGCCGGAAATCACCAACGTAATCAAACTGTTTAACGAAGTGTACTCCACTTTTGGTCTGAAATACCATGCCGAACTGTCCACCCGTCCGGAGAATTCCATGGGTGACGACGCTTCCTGGGAACTGGCCACCGAAGGCCTGCGTAAAGCGCTGGAAGCCAACCACCTTGATTATATCGTCAATGAAGGCGACGGTGCTTTCTACGGTCCGAAAATCGACTTCCATCTGCAGGACTCCATCGGCCGTACCTGGCAGTGCGGCACCATTCAGCTTGATATGCAGCTGCCGGAAAAATTCAACTGCGAGTATACCGGGGAAGACGGGCTGAAACACCGTCCGGTCATGATTCATCGCGTTGTTTACGGTTCCATTGAACGCTTCATCGGCATCCTGATCGAACACTATGCCGGTTCCTTCCCTGTATGGATGGCTCCGAACCAGGTTCGTGTAATGCCCATCACCGACAAACAGCAGGCTTATGCAAAAGAAGTCAATGACAAGCTGTTTGCACTGGGTTACCGCACCCAGCTGGACGACCGCAATGAAAAAATCGGCAAAAAAATCCGCGAAGCCCAGGTACAGAAAGTGCCCTTCATGCTGATCATCGGTGAAAAAGAAGCAGAATCCGGCACCGTTGCGGTACGTCAGCGCCACGGCGGCGATCTTGGCGCAATGAGCCTGGAAGACTTCATCGCCCGCATGCAGAAAAATATTGACGAGAAAGTAAACGACTAATTGTAATTGTGAATTAACCCGCTTAACTCGCAAGCCGGGAAAAGACATCACAAAACGGCGAAACGTTTCTGTTTTCAGATCCGTTTCGCCATTTCTTTTTTATGATTCACAACTGAATTATCTTCCCGTAACCGTTGTGTTTTCCGGAACAAAAACCAAAATTTCATTTGGAGGCAAAATCCTGATATGTTATAATAATTTTATCTTACAAACATTTCAGGACGATTAGTATGAAAGAAGTTATATTGACACCAAAGCAGAAACAGCTTGCACTGGCCAAAAAACGGAGGCAAAACTGGCGCAGGCAGGTGCAAAATCAGGTTAACAAAAATGAAATTCCCCATCCCTGCCGTTGCGGTTTCATCGTTTTTGACCTGGAATGTGCCGGCTTTCTGGAAGAAGATATCACAGAAATTGCCGCTATCCGGATTTCTCCTTCCGGTGAAATCCAGGAAATTTACCAGCAACTGGTAAAACCGATTACAAAATTGAACAAACGGGTCGTCGCCATAACCGGAATTACCGAAGACATGCTGGCGGAAAAGCCCAAATTAGCCGATGTGCTGGATGATTTCTTTGCCTTTGTCGGTGACAGTATTGTATTAGGGCATGATATCGGTTATAACGATATTATGAACATCAATATGGCTTGCCGCAGATTTCACCGTCAGAAGCTCTTCCTGCCCAGATTTCTGGACACGGAGCGCATCGCAAAACGTCTGCTGCCTACACAGACGGGCGGCAAATTCGGTCTGGACGCATTGATGAAGTATTACAACCTCCAGGCAGACGGCGAACATCGCGCCCTGGTTGACTGTTATTCCGCCTGGGCCCTTTACCGGTGCCTGCTCAAAGACTATGAAAACAAAAAAGAAGAGTTGTAACAAAACTTTTTAAGATTTTTGTTACAACTCTTTTTCATTTCATTTGAAATTCATCATGTCGGGAAAACACAGAGAGCTGACCGTATTTCTTTTGTCCGGCCAGATTAAAGCGGCTTAAATTTTCTCATTACAGCTCTTGCTACGTGATAGCCATCCAGCGCCGCGCTCATAATGCCGCCAGCATAGCCACATCCCTCGCCGCAAGGGTAAAGCCCACCGTGAGTCACACTTTGGAAATCTGCGCCGCGCACAATCCGCAAAGGGGCGGAAGTACGTGTCTCCACGCCTGTCAAAACACCTGACGGTCCGTCAAATCCCTGAATCCTGCGGCCGAAGTATTGGATTCCCTGTTTTAATGTATCTGTTACATAGCTCGGGAGAATCGATTCCAATGCACATTCCGTCACACCGGGCCGGTAACTCGGCATGGTTGCAGAAAATGAATTTTCGGCTTGTCCGGCCGGACTTACAGTCTTGTTTTGCATTGCCATTTCTTCCAGGTATTTCCGTGCGTCACGTAATGTGGGCTGAGTCCCCTGCAAAAAGCTCTGAACACTTTGGGCAGGGGCACTATAATTTTTGCCGCCTGCCGCAAAAGCCATTTCTTCATATTTTCTCTGGAACGTTACACCCGCCAACGGATCCGTCCCAAAATCATTGGGGGTAACATTAACCACTAACGCGCTGTTGGCAATTCCGCTGTCCCGCTGATACAGGCTCATACCATTGACCACTACGCCGCCTTCCTCGGAAGCTGCGGCAACGACCTGCCCGCCCGGGCACATGCAGAAAGAATAGGCCACACGCTTTTTGTCTTCCGTGTGATAAACCAGCGCATAATCAGCCACCCCCAGCCGCGGGTGTCCGGCAAACTCCCCATACTGGGCTTTATCGATCAACACCTGGGGATGTTCCACGCGTACGCCTATGGCAAAAGCCTTTGCCTCCATGCCAACACCTCTGGCAGCCAGTGCCTTATACGTGTCCCTGGCGCTGTGACCGCAGGCCAGAATAACTGTTTCTGCCGGAAGCACCGTCCCGTTATTCAGCAACAACCCGGTCAGCTGTTTATCTTTTACCAGAAAATCGACAGCCTGGGTCTCGCAGCGGATCTCGCCGCCGCAGCGTTCAATTTCCGCAGCCAGCCCCTGTACCATGGCCCGTAACTTATCCGTTCCCACATGAGGTTTGTGTTCGGTTAAAATCTCCTGCGGAGCCCCGGCTTTAACAAACGCCTGGAGGATGTCGGCCATTACCGGATCGTTGACACGGGTGGTCAGCTTGCCATCTGAAAAGGTTCCGGCTCCGCCCATACCGAACTGGACGTTAGACACCGGGTCGAACCTTCCGGTACGCCAGAATCGGTCAACATCCGCCACCCTTTTCTCTACTGTCCTTCCCCGTTCAATAACCACAGGCCTGTATCCGTATTTTGCCAGTTCTAAAGCCGCGGTAAGACCCGCCGGACCTGCACCGATGATAACGGGGCGTTCTTTCATGGACGTTTCTCCCAGTTGGGGGGCTTCCGGCTGTGCAGGGACAAATATGCTGATACCCGGTTTCTTTAGTATGCTCCGGCTAACAGACTGGGGCAAATCTACTTCCGCGGTTACGTGATACAGCAGTTCTATATTATTCTTTCTGCGCGCATCGACAGCGCGGTGCAGCACCTGTACCTTCCGCAATGCCGACTTCCTTACGCTCAGTTTGTCCGCCACACATTCTTTTAATGTTTTCTCTTTCAGCAGGCTCATCCGGACATCATTTACCCGCAGTTGCATAACCGTCATTGCATTCTTCTCCAGTCTGCCATTAAAATATTATAAGTTCTAAAAATAATAAAAGGAAAGAGCTTTCCTTCACGCCTATTCTGCCGGCAACGGATAAATTTTCCTCTACTCTTTCCTTATTATTTCAACATCTATTCATTTGTGTTTTCCACAGAAGCATTTTCCACCGTAAGATCAATGTCAACCGTTTGCCTGTCCGCTCTTACTCCGTCAGGCAAAATTATCTTCACCGGCACGGTCGTGTTTTTAGTAATGCTGTCCAACTGGACCGGTTCCAGCTCCAATTCTTTCAGATTATCAATTACGGACGGAAGCCCGGACACGGTAACCTTAAACGGATTGACAGTAGAACTTGTCATTTTTAACCCATCCGGTAATGCGCCCTTATAGACAGCCTTAACCAGAACCGTCGCCGTCTGGGATCTCTTTTTTAATTTTGTGTGCACGATAACTTCTGCCGGATCAACCGTCACATCCTGCATATCCATACCGTCTTTCGCCACAGCGAGCGGTTTCTGTGTCACAGTAAAGTCTTCACTCCGCCCCCCCACATCTACAGGAACAAAAATCTTATCCAACGCTTCCAGGCGGGTAGCAGCTCCCTGAATCTTAACTTCAGAGGGTGTAAGCCTGTGTTCTTCTACTGCAAAATCCTTATTGGGAGAACCGATGATTTCCGCAGTGACAGGCACGATTTTGTCCTTCTTCACATCAATAAACAGATTTACTGCCGGAGGAGTAACCTGCACCACATCCCCTCTGGCAAAACGGGCATTGATCAGGACCGTATGTGTGCCTACAGAAAGCTTGCTCAAATTAACAAAAGCAAAAATATCGCTTTCCGGCATGTTAGCCAGTGCCGTACGGGTACCCCTGACCCTTACGCTTACTTTTTCAGGAACATTAAACACAATCATGCTTTCTGTCAGATTGCGTGAAACCAGCGGAACCGCAAATTCCTTTTCTACGATGGGGTTCTGCTCGCTCATCACGTACAGCCATAAACAACAGGCAATAAGCACACACATAAACCTGGCAAACCATTTATCACGATTCTCAGTGTTCTTGTTAATCATGATTTGCCTCCCGGTTTCACAATCTGCTTAACGTCGTTTGCTTCTTTCTCATTTTTATTACGGATTTTATCCAGCTTCTCCAAAATCATCTGTTTCAGTGTAAAATGATTGTGCCCCACAAAAGCAGACTGTAACATGTCGACAACATCTTCCCGCCGCAGGTAGCGGTAGATTTCGCCATTCCTGGTAACAGAAACCGTACCTGTTTCCTCGCTGACCACCACTACCAGCGCATCCGACTGTTCGGAAATGCCGATAGCCGCCCTGTGCCGCGTCCCCAGTTCCTGACTCAGGCCTCTGGCATCAGTCAGCGGAAGCAGGCAGGAAGCCGCAACGATACGGTTGCCCCGGATGATGACCGCACCATCATGCAAAGGCGTGTCTTTTTCAAAAATATTTAACAGGAGACTATCCGTCACCAGTCCGTCAATCTTAATGCCGGTTTCAATTCTTTCTTCCAGTCCTACTGCCCTTTCAAACACTATCAGGGCCCCGACCTTTCGTTGCCCCATGATGACCGCGGCATTAGCCACCGCTTCGATCATATCATTCAGTTCTGCTTCATCCAATTCAACACGTTTACGGAACAGACGGCCGCGGCCAATCTGTTCCAGCGCGCGACGCAGTTCCGGCTGGAATACAACCGGTAAAGCAACCATCATCATGGTCATGGCCTTTTCCAATATCCAGTTGATGACGTGCAGGTTCAGCCATTTGCTGACAATAACCAATGCCGCCAATACCATCAGGCCTTTGACCAATGCAGCAGCTCTGGTATTTTTCAACATTATATAAATTCTGTACAGAAAAAAGGCAACAAGACCGGTATCAATTAAATCCAAGATACCTATTGTCCTTGCTAATGCCTGAAATTGTTCCAGCAACGGTTTCACCCTGTCTTTCTATAGAATAACAAAAAATATATAGGTCATAAACCTGTATATTATATTATAACAAAAGGCAGTAAATTTCGCTATAAAAATCAAAACTCTTTTGCAGAAAATTTCAAAAAAACTATGAAAACCTTCCGACAAAAGAGTTTTTCATTTCTATTCAAGGAAACACTGGTTAATTCGTATGCACTCCGGCTGGTTTTGAGCCTGCCGGATTATTCCATTCTGCTTCACTCAGATTTTTTCCCGCAGCCCCTTCAGCGTTTCTTCCTGCTCTTTCAGGATTACTTCGCCCTTCTCCAACTGCTTGTCGTTTTCCACGTAGCTGGGCCCACCGTAGGAAACCCGTGCGTTGACGCAATGTTCGGGATTCAGAGCCTGCATCAGGTCGGGCTCAAACAGTTCGCAGAACTGCTTATATTCATCCAGCGTCATGTCCAGCAGGAATTTGTGTCCTTTAATGGCATAGGCCACGCACTGTCCCACTACTGCATGGGCCTTACGGAACGGCAGCCCTTTCCGGACCAGATAGTCTGCCAGGTCCGTAGCATTGGAAAAATCGTGAGACACCGCCCACCGCATCCGGTCTGTATTTACCGTCATGGTAGCAATCATGTCCCTGTAGACCTGAAGCGTGAACTTCACCGTGTCAATGGCATCAAACAGGCCTTCCTTGTCTTCCTGCAGATCTTTATTATACGTCAGCGGCAAGCCTTTCAATGTAGTCAGCATAGCCATCAGCTCGCCGTAGACGCGGCCTGTCTTGCCCCGCACCAGCTCGGAAATATCCGGATTCTTCTTCTGGGGCATCATGGAAGAACCTGTGGCAAAGGCGTCGTCCAGCTCCACAAAACCAAACTCCGTACTGCTCCACAGGCACAGCTCTTCGGACAGGCGGCTCATGTGCATCATCAATACGGACGCAAAGGAAAGAAAATCCAGCACATAATCCCGGTCGCTTACCGCGTCCATGCTGTTGGCATATACATTTTTAAAATTTAACTGCTCCGCTACATAGAACCGGTCAATGGGGAACGTAGTTCCCGCAATGGCCCCGGCTCCCAGGGGCATAATGTCCGCGTCCTCCCACACGCCCAGCAGGCGGCGGAAGTCACGCTGCAACATATTAAAATACGCCAGCAGGTGATGGGCGAAAGTAATAGGCTGGGCCCGTTGCAGATGAGTGTATCCGGGCATCAGTGTCTTGTCATGCTGCTTCGCCACAGCCAGGATTACTTTTTCAAACTCCAGCAGCAGTTCCGCTACTTCCACGATCTGCCGCTTCATATACATATGCATATCCAGCGCCACCTGGTCGTTGCGGCTCCGGGCCGTATGCAGTCTTGCCCCCGCATCCCCGATCCGTTCCGTCAGTCGCGCTTCCACGTTCATATGGATATCTTCCAGCGCTACGCTGAATTCAAAGTTGCCGGCTTCAATATCTTTCAGGATATCCTGCAGTCCCGCCGCAATCTTCTTTCCGTCTGCCTCCGGAATAATGCCGCACTTTACCAGCATATTGGCATGGGCAATACTGCCCCGGATATCCTCCTGGTACAAACGCTTATCATAATTAATGGACGCATTGAATGCGTCCACTAATTCGTTCGTATTCTTACTGAACCGACCGCCCCACAATTTGGCCATTATTTCAGCGTACCTTTCTTCATCATGGCCCGTACGGCTAACGGCAGGCCGAACAGATTGATGAAACCGGTTGCGTCGCTCTGGTCATATACTTCGTCTTCGCCGAAAGTCACATATTCCTGACTGTACAGGGAATACGGGGACTTGGCGCCGGCGCTGATGATGTTGCCTTTATACAGTTTCAGGCGGACTGTACCGGTAACGGTCTTCTGGGTTTCATCCACAAAGGCTTCCAGGGCTTCCCGCAATGCGCAGAACCATTTCCCGTCATACACCAGTTCCGCGTATTTGATGGCCAGGCCTTCTTTGTAATGATAGGTGTCACGGTCCAGGCACAGGTTTTCCAGTTCATTGTGGGCATAGTAGATGATAGCGCCCGCCGGGGTTTCATATACTCCGCGGCTCTTCATGCCGACCAGACGGTTTTCCACGATATCGCTGATGCCTACACCGTTGCGGATACCGATTTCATTCAGTGTCTCCACAATCTTGGCCGGGCTCATCTTTTTGCCGTTGACCGCTACAGGAACGCCCTTCTTAAATTTCAGTGTCAGCATTTCCGGTTTGTCCGGAGCGGTTTCCGGTGTGCAGGTTACCCGGAACATCTTTGCCTGAGGCGCGTTCCAGGGATCTTCCAGATCAGAACCTTCATGAGACAGATGCCACATGTTGCGGTCCATGGAATAGTCGTCTTCATGGGATACGGGAATGGGGATGTTATGTGCTGCCGCGTAATCGATTTCCTGATCGCGGGACCGCAGTTCCCATTCACGCCAGGGCGCGATAATGGCCAGATCCGGATCAAGGGATTTTACGGTCAGTTCAAAACGCACCTGGTCGTTGCCCTTGCCGGTAGCGCCGTGAGCCACCGCATCGGCGCCTTCCTTGTGGGCAATGTCCACCAAATGCTTGGCAATGAGCGGGCGGGCAAAGGAAGTGCCCAGCAGATATTTCTTTTCATATACGGCGCCGGCCTTAACGCAGGGCCATACATAATTGGCGATAAAGTCTTCTTTCAGATCCAGGATATAGCACTTGCTGGCGCCGGATTTGATGGCCTTGTCATGCACCGGATCCAGTTCGTCGCCCTGACCCAGGTCAGCACAGACCGCGATGATCTCGCAGTTATTATAATTTTCTTTTAACCAGGGGATGATAACGGAGGTATCCAGACCGCCGCTGTATGCTAATACAACTTTTTTGATGTTTTCCTTTTTTACTTTTGCCATTTTAACGGGCCTCCCTTGTCGTAATTGTGTTTGACTGCATGCCCCTGCCAATCGCAGTTGCTGCAGATAAAGTTTTAACATGCTTATTGTAGCACGTAATTAAAAAAATGCAAGTGCTTTTATGCAACTTTTTTCATTTTTTTTGAATAATTATAAAACCGTTTATGCATTACGAAGATTGCTATGGTACTTTTCAATGCAGACAAAATCTTGTTTTTTCTGCATAAAAGCTGTATGCATCACAGTTCAGCATCGCTCATCAGCAGTACCATAATGGCTTTTTGAGTATGCAGACGATTTTCCGCCTGATCCCACACAAAGGACTGCGGTCCTTCCAGCACGTCTTCCGTAATTTCCTCGCCCCGGTGAGCCGGCAGGCAGTGCAGCACGATAGCTCCGGGGTTGGCCGCTTTCAGCAGTTCGCTGTTGATCTGGTAATCGTGGAGCGCTTTCAGGCGGATTTCCCGTTCCGCTTCCTGTCCCATGCTTGTCCAGACATCCGTATATAATACATCGGCTCCTTTAACTGCTTTGGCAATATCTTCTTCCACGGAAATTGTGCAGCCCGTCTGTGCCGCGTCTTCCTGTGCCTGTTGCAGGACCGTCGGATCAGGCTGATAGCCTTTCGGACTAGCGCAGACCATATCCATGCCGACTTTGGCGCAGGCGTACATCAGGGAATGGGCCATATTGTTTCCGTCTCCCACGTATACGAGCTTACGGCCTTTTAAAGAGCCCAGCTGTTCTTCAATGGTCAGCAGATCCGTCAGGGCCTGGCAGGGATGCAGCAGGTCCGTCAGTCCGTTGATGACCGGAATGGACGCGTAGTCTGCCAATTCGATTACGGAATCGTTGGAAAAGGTTCTGATCATGATGCCGTCCACCATACGGGAGAGCACACGGGCGGTATCACGAATCGGTTCGCCGCGGCCAATCTGAGAATCCCTGTCGCTCAGATAGATAGCATGGCCCCCCAGCTGGTGGAAGCCCGTTTCAAAGGAAACACGGGTACGGGTAGATGCTTTGGAAAACATCATGGCCAGGGTCTTACCTTTGCAGAATTCATGAGGAACGCCCATCTTCTGCATTTTCTTCAGCTTTTTCGCCACGTCCAGAATCAGCAGCACTTCCTCTGTCGATAAATCGTGGATGCACAACAAATCCTTATGCTTTAATTTCATGATAACCCCTCTCATCTTTATGAAAGTAAAGAACAGGCTGCAAAAGGCTTTCCTGTTATAATTTAGTATTTTACCATATTCTTTCACATTTTAATAGTAAAAATTTCACAAAGCGGCTTTGCCAAATGCTTTCCGGCTTGGTACAATGGTGTTAACAGATTAACGCTGTCGGGAAAAGACATCGCAAACACGTCAACGATTGCTCCTGTCTTTCCCTGACCTGCAATACAACATTTTAATGGAGTTACCATGCGCAAGAAAAAACAAAAGAAAAACCGGATTCCGCAGATACTGGGACTTACCGTGCTCTTTGTCCTGCTCTTTATCGGGTGGAATATGCTGGGTCCTCAGCCCGAGATTCCCAAACCCATAAGCCAGGCAGCGGAAGATTTTAAAAAGAATCCTAAAATCGAAAACATCATAGACCTGACAGGTAACCAGGCAAAAGCCGTAACCGATAAAGTCGGCGACTCAGCAAAAGCCGCAGGCAAGGCGCTGGACGGCACTGCACTGCCGGACAAAGCCGGAAAGCTGGCGGATACTGCTGCCAAAGGCGCTGACAAACTGGGTAAACAGGTAAAGCAAGGCAGTGATTCCGCTTTAGTGAAAGTGTCTACTGTCTGGCACGTGGAAGAATCCGTTAACTCGCTACGTTCAGATCCGGACTGGATAAGTCTCCGGAAAATTCCGGGCCACACCCGGAAAGCCCTGCTTGCCATCGAAGACCACGACTTTTATAAACACGGCGCCCTGGATATCACCGGCATCGCCAGGGCGGCCTTTGTCAACCTGAAAGCAGGCGAAGTGCAGCAGGGAGGAAGCACACTCACCCAGCAGATGGTTAAAAATGTTTTCCTGAGCAGCGAACAGACAATGGCCCGTAAAGTAGAAGAAGCTGTTCTGGCGACCTTGGTCGAGCGCAAATATTCCAAAGATGAAGTGCTGGAAATGTATTTCAACACCACTTACTTTGGTGCCGGAGCCTATGGCATCCGGGACGCAGCAAAAAAATTTTTTGGCAAAGACCCGTCACAACTGACTTTGCCCGAAAGTGCCATGCTGGCAGCCATGCCCTATGCACCCAGCGCTTTGAATCCCTATGAAAATCCCAGCGGTTGCGCCAAACGAGTACGTCTTGTATTGAAAGAAATGCTGAAGTACGGATATATCGGCAATACCGAACTGAAAGAAGCGCTGGCAAAGGGTGTTACGTTAAAGAGCGGCAGGACGCTGTTGCTGGAATAAGTATTTCTATAAAGAAGGGTGCAGGGTTTTATGAAAACCCTGCACCCTTCTTTTTTACTACTGTAATTCTTGCAACTCAACTGCCGGTTACCGACACATACGGGTTCTCTTTCACATAAAACCGCCAGGGCCAGGCCGCCGCTTCTTCCGCGTAGGCCACATTGATGCGGGGCGATGCCACAATTTTCGCATCTGGAATATGCCTGTACTGAATCAGGTGTAACGGACTATCCGCGTTACACAGGTCCAACCCATATTCATTTTTCGTGATGTCCAGCGCAAGACACACTTTCCCCGGCCCGCTGCATAAATTCTGCAGTGACTTCGTATTGCGCCGCCGTTGCATCAGCTTAAGACCTATGACCGGCTCCAAAGCGCGGATTAAAACAGCGTTACCTTCCCCTTCCGGACCGGTCACCACGTTGAAGCAGTGGTGCATACCGTAAATGAAATACACATAGGCATAACCGCCGTCGTGGTACATGATTTCCGTGCGTTCGCTCCGGTTCCGGTATGCGTGGCAGGCTTTATCAATGGCGCCCACATAGGCTTCTGCCTCCACGATCATGCCGCCGGCCACGCCGTCCGGTGTCCGGTGAACCAGCAGGCAGCCTAACAGCTTGCGGGCCAATTCCACAGTATCCTGACGAAAAAATGAATGGTTCATAATGATTTATACTATGATTCTGCCGGCAATTTGCAGCTTGTTGTGCATTGCCGCGCGAGCAAACGCCTTATCAATGATGGAACAGCCGTAAATGGGTAAAGGAAACTGCCATATTGTACTTGTCCGCCGTTTCAATCACATGGTCGTCCCGGATGGAGCCGCCGGCTTCGGCCACGTACTGCACGCCGCTGCGGTGGGCCCGTTCAATGTTGTCGCCGAAGGGGAAGAAGGCGTCGCTGCCTAAGGCCACGCCGGTGAGCTTCGCCGCCCAGGCTTTCTTTTCTTCTTTGGTCAGGGGTTCCGGTTTTTCCGTAAAGAACAGCTGCCAGGTCCCCTCCGCCAGCACGTCTTCATAGTCATCGGAAATATACACGTCGATGGTGTTGTCCCGGTCCGGGCGGCGGATATCCGTTTTAAAAGGCAGGGCCATGACTTTCGGGTTCTGCCGCTGCCACCAGATGTCTGCCTTGTTGCCTGCCAGACGGGTGCAGTGGATGCGGGACTGCTGCCCTGCGCCCACGCCGATGGTCATGCCGTCCTTCACATAGCAGACGGAATTGGACTGGGTGTATTTTAATGTTATCAGCGATACCAGTAAATCACGGACAGCCACGTCGGGAATCTCTTTGTTCTTCGTAGGACGTTCTGTCAGCAGGTCCGCTGTGATCTTCGCGTTGTTGCGGCTCTGCTCAAAGGAAATGCCGAAGACCTGCTTGGTCTCCTGTTCCTCCGGCACGTAATCCGGATCCATCTGCATCACAAGGTAGGTTCCTTTCCGTTTGCTTTTCAGGATTTCCAGGGCTTCTTCCGTATAACCGGGAGCAATGACGCCGTCGGAAACTTCCCGCTTCAGCAGCAGCGCCGTTTCCTTGTCGCAGATATCAGACAGGGCGGCAAAGTCGCCGTAGGAAGACATGCGGTCCGCGCCCCGGGCCGCGGCATAGGCGGAAGCAATGGGTGTCAGTTCAAGGTCGTCTACAAAATAAATTTTCTTCAGCGTATCGCTCAGCTCCGTGGCAACCGCCGCGCCTGCCGGGCTTACGTGTTTGAAGGAAGCCGCCGCCGGTAAACCGGTAGCTTCTTTTAATTCTTTTACCAGCTGCCAGCTGTTGAAGGCGTCCAGCAGGTTGATAAAGCCGGGCCGGCCGTTCAGCACGGTAAAAGGCAGGTCCTTCCCGTCTTTCATATACACTTTCGCGATTTTCTGATTGGGGTTGCAGCCATACTTCAGCGCCATTTCATTCATGTGTCGATTCCTCCTTGACGTTTTGCTTTTAAACCTGATTCTTTTTTTAACAGGATGATCCGGTCAAACACTTCACTGCTATAAAAGCAAAAGCCGGCCAGTCCTGTGCTTTCGCCCAGACGGTCGGCATTCACAGTCATGCTCCATGTGGTGAATCCACTTCCGTCAGTCACATGACCTTTCTGTGTTTTATTATATCCTTTATATTCGGAACTTGTCAACGAATCCGGAACATTTTAAGATCCGCCCCTCACCCTGTCAATCACGTCCCGCACATACTCTGGTGTAATGCAGCGGGTGCATTCAAACTCCCGATCGGTACCGTGATGGCAGGGGCAGGCGCCGAAGTCGTCGTATTTATGCTCGTATCGTTGGTCGTTGGCACAGCTGTGACAGGTGTGGAACTGCTGCACCCGGTAGGGCGTGTGGAATTCTGTTCCCGGCGCAGTGAAGCCCACAATCATCACAACGGGGACGCCCGCGCCCCAGGCCAGCCAGGACAGTCCGCTGGCCAGACCCACAAAGAACGCCGCCCCGGAGAACAGGTCCACCCGTTCCTGCAGGGAACGATCCCCGGTGAAATCCTCCGCCCCATAGGGGATGGCATTGCCGAAAACTCCGTTTACCGTCACCCGTTCCCGGTCCACACAGAGTACCCGGTAGCCAAGTTCCTTCAAATAGGCAACCGTGTCCATCCAGCCCCGGGCGTTGTTCCAGTATTTGCACTGGGCCGTGGCCTGGGTGGCGATACACACGTACGGTTCTTTGGGACGGACTTCCGCCGCCTTCGCCGAGGGCAGAAGCCGTGGCCGCCGTTCCGCCGGATCCAGGCCCAGCAGATACGCCCCGTGGGCTTGCAGGCCCATCACCCGCCAGTCCACCGGCTGCAGGTTCCGGTCGTCCCAGGGGGCGAACAGCCCCACGTAATAGGTTGCGTAGAGATCCGATGGCCGCGGGTCCTCCGGCGTCAGAAAGTGAACGTCCGGATACCCCGCCTGCAAAATTTCGCAATAGCGCTTATCCGTCAGCACATAAAGCTCGCAGCCGTGCTTTTCCCTGAAATCTTCCGCGCAGGGAAACCAGGCCAGCATGTCCCCCAGGGCCGGCCCTGCAAATTTCAACAATACCTTTTTGCCTTTGGCGTCGTAGTCGTGGGCAAACAGGAGCGTTTCTTCCGGCCGGGTCGTATAGACCTCCAGACGGAAATTCACAAAATACCGCTTTGTGCTGGTAGCCATCACGTTGGAAGCCTTTGCGTCGTACACCGTCAGATGACTGTCACGGTCAATGAACCGCACCCGGTAATCTCCCTCCGGCACTGACACCCTGAGGCCGTTATTAAAATCAAACCGCAGCCCCGGCACATCCGTTTCCTGGGTGGGCGCGGCAGGCGGGTCGAACACCATATAAGGTTCTTTTCCCACGGCGTTATTTTCCATTTGCTTTTCTCCTTCTTACCTTTCCCTGCTCCGGATGCAGGCCGTAGTCCGCCATCAGCCGCTGCACGGTCTGGCAGACCTGACCCGAGCTGATGAAGCGGCTGCACTCGAACTCCCGCTCCGTTCCCGCATGGCGGGGGCACCAGCCGAAGTCCGCGTGGACGAATTCCTCGCTGCTGTCCGTCCAGCAACCGTTGCATACGTGGAAATTGATGACCCGGTAGGGGGTAAAAAACTCATTATAAGGCAGGGTAAAACCGGAAATCATGATTACCGGCGCGCCCGCGCCCCAGGCCAGCCAGGACAGTCCGCTGGACAGACCGATGAAGAAATCCGCATGTCCCAGATAATCCACCCGCTCCTGCAGGGGCCGGGCGCCCGTGAAATCCTCAGCCCCGTAGGGGATGGTGTGCCAGTGCCGCCCGTAGCCGTGGCATTTCTCCTTATCAATACACAGCACCCGGTAGCCCAACGCCTTCAGATAATCCACCGTCTCAATCCAGCCCCGGGGGTTGTTCCAGTATTTGGCCTGGCTGGTAGCCTGGGTTGCAATACAGACATACGGCTCTTTGACAGGCCGTTTTTTTGACGGCGTCAACACAGGCCGCCGCTCCACCACGTCCAGCCCCAGAATGTAGGGTATGTTGAGTTGCAGCCCGGTCACGCGGAAATCAGCCGGCTGGTGGAAGCGGTCGTCCGCCGGAAAGAAGATGCCCATATAATAGGTGGCATAGCAGTCCGGCGGTGTCGTGCCGGGTTCGATAAACCGGATCCGGGGGTAAGCGGGAGCAAAAAGACCGGCAATCTCCGGACTCATAGAGCAATAAACATTGCACCGGTGCTTTTTGCGGAATTCCTCCGCATAGGGGAACCAGGCCAGGATGTCCCCCAGCGTACCCACGGGGTAACGGATATGCACGTTGCGGCCCGCCAGGTCAAGGTCGTGGACCAGCGCAGGAACGCCATCCTTCCAGATTTCCACCCGGAAATTGATGTAATATTTTTTTGTACTGGTGACAAGGGCGTTGCGCCCCTCTGCATCGTACAAGATGGAGCTGGTGTCAAGATCCGTAAAGCGGACCCGGTATTTCCCATCGTCTGGCAGCAGTACCCTCGCCCCGTAATTGAAGTCAAGCTTCACGCCCGCCAGGCCGCTGTCCAGCGTCACCGGCCCTGCGTCAAAACTCACGTATGTTTTTCTCTTCCCCTCCGCCATAAATGAAACCTCCGTTTCCTACTTACTAATTTAACGAAAACACCGGAAAAATGCAAGAGGGCGTTCCGGCCGGCGGTCTGTTATAAATGCTGACGACAGCACGGACACGACCGGTAGTACAGCATCCGGGCACAGCTTGTATAATATGCAGGCTTTGTCTTATTTTTATTGATAAGCGACCGATTTTGCTATATAATATAGTTGGATAATAATTAAACATATATCATATATTTGGGGTATTATATATGTGGGGGGAACCTTATGTGGCCTGTTAATCTTTGCCATGATTTCCGTTATGGAAAAATCATGTACAACCAGCTGGATCAATTTATCGGGAGATCGTTACGGCTTTACGGGGAATACAGCCAGGGCGAAGCGGATGTTTTCGAGCAAATCGTCAAGCCGGGCCATATCGTGGTTGAAGCAGGCGCCAATATCGGCTCCCATACAATCCATCTGGCACAGCTTGCAGGAGATCAGGGACAGGTTTGGGCGTTTGAGCCGCAACGGCTCGTCTTTCAGCTTCTTGCCGGAAACGTTGCGCTTAACAGCCTCACGAACGTCCATTGCCTGCAGAAATGCCTCATCGGGAGCGGTAAGCGCACAATCCCGGTTCCCGTGCTTGACGTGAACCGGATTAACAACTGGGGCGGAGTGGAACTTGAACACTCCGCTGAGGGAGAACCGGTGGAGGCCATCACCATTGATTCCCTTGACCTTCCGGGCTGCGACTTCCTGAAAATCGACGTGGAAGGCATGGAGCTTCAGGTCCTGCAGGGCGCAGAAGAAACAATCCGGAAATATCAGCCGGTTATTTATGCCGAGGCGGACCGTGAAGATAAGAAAGACGCGCTGTTCGCATACCTCCGTTCCCATGGCTACCGCCTGTACAGGCACGAGCCGCCTCTTTATAATCCGGACAATTATTTTCACAATCCCGAAAACGTATTTAAGGTAGATAAGATACTGGAAGACGGAAGAAAGCTTGCCCTGCAGATTGTTTCCTATAACGTTCTCTGCAAACCAAAAAACGCTCCATTCAGGTTCGAAGGCTTCGAAGAAATCGAATGATCAATGTGTAACCTGTCCCGTCCGGCGGCAGCGCCGTCCGGCGCGGCAGTCCGTAATGTTTTGAACAGAGGGGTAATATAATCATGAGCCGGAAAAAGAAACTGCAGAAAAAAATAGCGGTAGCTGTATCGGTAGT